>NZ_JBBPEU010000011.1:0-131869 GCF_040225985.1 Shimia fortis | reverse complement strand
GTGACAATCTCTTCCGGCTTGTGTCGTTTGATTCCCATGTTTGATCCTCCGTTTCCCAACTATAGGGGCGGACCACTTCAGTGGGGGAGGATCAGGGTCATTGCCGCCTGCAGAACGGGTTGTGGCCAAAGCGCTATTGGGCTGTACGTTTGGCCCCTGTGGATCTGTTGAACAGCCCTTTGGCGCCAACGTGAACTCAGATACGTTGTCTATTGGTATGTTGGGTGTCTATGGATACCGTAACTGGTTCGGAACTTTGGGGGCGACACACACATGGTCCTATAGCGACAGCGTAGATAGTTCCGTGACATCTACTACCGTAGGGTTGCGTGTCGGGCAGCGTTTCGAGTTCGGACCGGGCCATCAGTTCAGCCCTTATGTTGGTGTGACGTATCTGGATCTAAAAAACGTCGTGGACGGCGTTGCCAGGCTTCGGAATTTGTTCGGGGACGGGGATGATCTGGCTGTTCGCTATTCCGGGGTATTCGAAAACAAGAACAAATATTCCGGCATCATCGGGTTTAACGTTGGTTTGAAAAGCGGCTGGAACCTTTCTGCCGAGGTCAACTTCAACGAAACGGACAGGCGCGGGCTGGTGGGGGTCACAAAACGGTTCTAGCAGTGTCGACTGAACCGCCGCCCCGGTTTTTTCTGGATGCGCCTGTTCCAAGGCATCGAGAACGAACTGGGACTGCGGATATCTTGCCGCCCTCCAGCCGACATGCAGCCTAAGAAATTGTCGATAACGAAGATGAGCCGCCCTGCGGCGGCGCAGTGCATTGGCCGAAACAACCAGTTTCCAAAGGGTCGATCTGGGGCGACGTCGTTACGCCCCGGTCATTGCCAAGGAAGTAATGCTGAGGGCGTATGAAATCCCATCGAACGGCAGGATTGGCCCGCCTTCGCGATGGCCAATGGCGGCAACGCGTTGTCCACATCCGCTCACGCGAAGCTCTGCATTTGTCTCTATCGGCTCGGAGCAGCAATGCGGTCGCGCAGCAAGAACACCCTTCGGGTGGGATATTGAACGTCGCTTCCAACAACAACACCATTAAATCTCGCAGTCGCGGAGACTGAACGGTTCCCGTCCGAAGGGAAAGACCATTTTTTCTCAGACTTTGTTAAGTGGAGGTGCTCAACCGTACAATTTTTCAGTGTAGGCCAAATCCTGCACCCGCAACCAATAAAACAAGGCTCCAAAGTGCTTATATGCGCTCGAGGCCTTTTTGTTTGTGTCCGATAGGTGTCCGAATAGGCTGTGGTCTTCGTGCGATCCTCGGTCTGCCCAACTCTACCCGGTACACCTTTTTTGCTAGCTCTCGGCCATCGAACTCGCGTGACTCCCTCAAATCTAGCCACGAGAAGTTTTGACTGTCTGTCGTCAGACGTTTTATGTTGAATGGCCGGGTTCTCCTAGACGCCTGGCGCCCAAGTAAATCGCAGCGAACTTCCGCTTTCCGTCCTGACGCACGGAGATTTCAGAGTTGTTTCGAGTGAGTTTGGGACGCCAAAAGGTTTCTAAGGAAAATCGCTCGGCCCGGTCCGCCTCGACTGTCTCGAATGGTACACATCAAGGTCATGGATGCGCTCGAATTGGGTCAAGGCCGGCGCCTTACCGCGCAGGACCCTCTCCCGGTCCAGTGTGAACTGACGTTCTAAAAACGTCGATCCGGCTCTGAATGCTGCCGGTGCCTTCGGGAAAAAACGGGCAGACCTCCCGAAAAGAAATCCATGCATTGATCATTGAACTGATACGCCCTCCCAAGCTTGCTCGCGGCCCACGCTCGCAGGCCGCCAAACTCATCATAGTGTGGGCGACCCTGGGTTGGGCGCAGATACATCGGGGGTTAATGTTTAGGGTTTTGGCCTAAGGCACGCCAGCTGTGTAAAGTTGCGGGCTTGATATTCAACAGGGCGGCGGCGTCGGTGGACAACAAGGGCGGAACAAACGGCCAATTGGCGGGTTCTGCGAAGAGCTTGGCGGACGGATTATCGTTCATATTTGCCTCGGTTTTGCCAAAATGGGCAGCGTCGGGCTCTGACCGCGAATCTTGCAGGGTTTTTTGCAAACCTGTTCGCGTTTCTCCTTGTTGGGGGTGGACCTCCTATAACGCTGGCGACGCTGATGATCCTGAAGATCAACCTGGTTCTTGAGGGCTGGCCCGCATTTTCCCTCGGGGTAGATCTGGCAGAACAGGACGTCATGAAAATGCCACCGCGTGGGCGCGGTGAGCCTCTCTTCGTAGGCGGCCAAGAGGCCAACAGACTGAAATGCGTGTCAACCTGTGTCGGGCGGTCCTGAAAAATAGGCCGCCCCGATCTTGTCATGTTGGCCGTGTCGGCCAAGAGAGAAAATTCCGGCATTAGAGGTGTTCAGAGATTTGTGGCCGCGGCTCGGAAGTCTCTACGCCCGGCCACACTCACCTCACGCTGCCTTGTCCAAGGCTTCCATCTCAGTTGGTGTGCCTACGAGGGTGCGGTGCAGGACATTGATCGCCTCGTCCGCGTCACTGCGGGCCACTGCAAACTGGATGTCCACATTACGCGGGGTCTGCTGGGCGGCAATCACCGGAATTCCGGCCTCTTCAAGGCCCACAAGCCCGCGGCTGAAGGCGCGCAGCCCCGACAGGTCGCGGCCGATAGCAGCGACAATGGCCATGCTGCGCACACTGATATCTGCCGACGGGTATTGTTGCTCAAGATCCGTGACCACCCTGCGCACGGCCTTGAGAGGGGCCTCGACATAGTGGGTGATGGTATTTGCATTCGAGGATTTCGACACGATCCGCACGTTGTGGCGCCGCAGTGCCTCGAGCACGTTGGCGTCATACCCTTTGACGCCCACCATATCCTGTTCGAACAGTTCAAGTGCCACGACGTTCAGGCCGGTGATGATTTCGACCGCCGGTGCTTCTGTCGGGGTGTCGTCGATCAGGGTGCCGGGGTCTCCGGGGTCGAACGCATTGGTGACGCGCAGCGGAATGTCGGCCTGCCGCAGCGTTTTGGCCGCGTTGGGGTGAATCGCCTCCATGCCCATGTTCGACAACTGGTCGGCCACATCGTAATTCGTATGGCCCAGCTTGCGCACCACGTTACCAACCAGTCCGGGATCGGCCGAGGACAGGTGGAATTCCTTGTGAATGATCGCCTCGCTGGCGCCGGTATGGGCCGCGATGGCCGAAAAGGTGACCTCGGAATAACCCCGGTCATATTCCCGCATTAATCCTTCGCTGCACTGGGCATAACCCGTAACAATCGGCAGTTCGCACGACAGGTCCACGCCTTCAAGCGCCCCCGCGATGCGTTGGTCAAGCGTGCATTCGGTTTCGTCGCGCCAGCCTGATAGGTCGACAAAACGGGCATTCAAACCCTTGCGCTGCAACAAGAGGCTGGTGACAAAAGCTGAATGCGCCTCGCCCAGCCCCGACAACAGTTCGCGGACTATCTGCATATGTGCGGACAGCCGGAAGTGGCCATAGGAACACAGGCGGCGCAGGTCGAATAGCACGCTGCGTGCGCCTTCGATGCGGTCGCGCACGAAATCCTCAGCCAGAGATCGGTCGGCGCTTTCAGACAGAACCGCGTTATGGGCCTCGGTCATCGCATCCGCAACGTGGGTCAGGGCCCCCAGCCACGAGTGGTCATTGTCATCATTGGAAAATAGAGCATAGACTCCCGGCGCACCGGTTTTTTTGTGTTCCAGCAGTTTGTTGGTGATGCCACCAAAGGCTGAGACTACGAAGATCCGGTGATAGGGATCGTCCGCGGTCCCTTTGCTGACGAACAGCGTCTCGCTCAGTTCATCAAGGCGGCTCATCGAAGTGCCGCCGATTTTTTCAACAGTATGGTTTGGGTAAGCCATGAAGGTGCTCCCCGGGGAGTGCCCCGGGCCTCGTTTATTGGGAAGGTATTGCGTAAGAGCCGTCGGCCTGGTGCACCTCGGTCCCGGTGACGGGTGGGTTGAAAACACAGGCCATGACAAGCTCCTCTTCGGCGCGCAGGACGTGGCGGTCATGTTCATTCAGCGCATACATGACCCCTGGTGTGATCTGGTGGGTCTCACCGGTGGCCAGATCTGTGATCGATCCCTTGCCCTGCATGCAATAGACGCTTTCAAAGTGGTTTTTGTATTCGAACGTGTGTTCAGATCCCGCTTCGAGAAAGGTGATGTGGAAGGAAAACCCCATTCCGTCATCGGCCAGAAGCATCCGCACTGATGTCCATTGCGCGTCCGAGACCACGCGGTCTTTTTCGTCTTTCAGGATCTTGTTGAAGTCTCTGACAATCATCTGTGTTACTCCGCAGCCAGCGTGGTTGGTTTCGAGAGCACGTCGTGCGCGGCCTCGATCAGAATGTCGAACCCTTTATGGAAGGTCTCTTCCGACGTGGTCAGCGGCGCGAGCACCTTGACCACCTGGTCCTCGTTGCCCGAGGTTTCGATGATCAGACCCTTTTCAAACGCGCGGGCACAAATCTGGCCAGCCAGATCGCCCGAGCCGACATCGACCCCCTGCATCAGCCCGCGCCCTTTGATTTCGCCATCGGGCACCATCGCGGCCAGTTCGGCCAGCCGCAGGTGGACCAACGCCTCTTTCTCGGCCAGTTCGGTCTGAAAGCTGTCATCGGACCAGAACTTTTCAATCGCGACCTTCGCTGTAACAAAGGCATGGGTGTTGCCACGGAATGTACCGTTGTGTTCTGCCGGGCCAAACACGTCATATTGCGGACGGACAAGCATCATGGCCATTGGCAGACCATATCCCGAAACGGACTTGGCCATGGTCACGATATCCGGTGCGATGCCCATCTCTTCGAAGGAAAAGAATGTGCCGGTCCGGCCACAGCCCGCCTGGATGTCATCGACGATCAACAATGCGCCGTGGTCCTTGGCCAGTTTTGCCACGCGTTGCAGCCACGCCGCGCTGGCTGCGTTCAGCCCGCCTTCGCCCTGCACCGTTTCCAGCAGGATCGCCGCAGGAGCATCTACGCCACTGGATCCGTCGGCCAGCATGGCCTCGAGATAGTCGGCGGTATCTGCGCCGCCCGGCAGATAGCTATCATAAGGCATGCGGGTCACGCCACTGAGCGGCGTGCCGGCACCGCCACGATGATAGCCGTTGCCCGTTGCGGCCAGCGCGCCCATCGTGACGCCATGGAATCCGTTGGTGAAGGCGATGATATTGGTACGTCCTGTCACCTTGCGGGCCAGCTTCATCGCGGCCTCGACTGCGTTTGCCCCCGTGGGTCCCGTGAACATCACCTTGTGGTCCATGGCGCGGGGTCCAAGGATGTGACGCTCGAATGTTTTCAGGAATTCGGCCTTGGTGTCGGTGTGCAGGTCCAGCCCGTGGGCCAGTCCGTCATTGGTAATGTGATCGACCAGTGCGGCCTTCATGTCGGGATCGTTGTGGCCGTAGTTCAGCGAAGAACAGCCGGCAAGAAAGTCGATATAGCTGCGCCCTTCGGCATTGGTCATTTCCGATCCTTGGGCGCTGGTGAAGACCGTGTCAAAGCCTCGGCAATAGCTGCGGGCCTTGGATTCACGGCGTTTGAAAACAGAAATTTCGGCTGACGTATCAGTCGGCATAACAAGTCCTTTTGGGATTGGGGGGAAAAGAAGAGGCGGACGCCACATTTTGCCAGACGACCTTCAGGCCGCCTTCTGCATCTGCTCTTCAAGCGGGATGGTCACAAGGTGCTCGGTCCGGTGGCGTTCACGGAAGTGAAGCGACTGCGTGTAGTAGGCCTGGGACTCGAGCTTGGCGTCCATCGTATTGGCGAATTTGCGGAACAACGCCCACGATGCATCGTTGTCGGCCGTGATCGTGGTTTGCAAGCGCTGCACATCTGCGCAGGCTTTGCGTCCCAAAAGCGCGGTCAGCATAAGGGAGCCCAGTCCGGTGCCGCGCGCCTTTTCTGACACGGCCACCTGCCAGACAAACAGGGTCTCAGGGTCGTGCGGCAGCACATAGGCCGACACCCAACCCGCGATCTCTCTGTCGATCTCTGCGACCACGCAAGTGTCGCGGAAATGGTCGCACTGGATCAGATTGCAATACATCGAGTTCTCATCAAGCGGTTTGCAGTTGCGCACCAGCTCCCAGATGTCCGCGCCGTCCTCGGCGACCGGCTCGCGCAGGGCGGGCGTGGCTTTGCGGAAAAACTCTAACGCATGTTTCATGGGTGCTGCTCCCTTTGATTGCTTCGCTTATCTAAGTATATGGCTCTACATCTACTTTCAAGATCAAAGTAAATAATTGTGAGTGAGGTGAGTTTTTGCGTGTTTTTCGTTTAAGGTGGCGCTGAATTTCGTATTTCTTCAAGGCTTTTATTTTAGAAGGTCTAAGTAAGGTTGTTTGGGTGCGTGGATTGATTTCCGGTTCGGATTCTGGGAAAACGGTGCCATGACACGTGTAGACGACAGTTTGATTGCCCTGCGCCGGATCCTGCGCGCGACTGAGCTTTTTGGTCGCGAACTGGCGCAATCGGTTGGATTGACCGCGCCGCAATTGCGCGCCTTGCAAATCGTGGCCGAAAGGGCCCCGTGCACCGCGACCGCCATTTCCCAACAGATGCGCATCACGCAGGCCACGGTGACCTCTCTGGTCGACAAGCTGGTCCGGGCTGGCATGGTCGTGCGCGAGAGGTCCGAAGTGGATCGGCGCCAGACAAACATCATGATCACCGACAAGGGGCGTCAGGCGATTGTCGAGTCCCCCGATCCCTTGCAGCAAAGGTTTGTCCGCAAATTTTCCGATATGGAGGATTGGGAGCAGGCCGGCCTGATCGCGGCGCTCGAGCGGGTCGCGGCCATGTTGGACGCCGAAGATATCGACGCCGCGCCAGTGCTGGATACGGGTGAAATCCGCAAGGCGACCTGAGCTGTGCGCAAGGGCGCTTATCTGTGCGGGTGTTTTTTTGGCAATGTGCCTGCATTTTGGGCGGTTTCGGTTGTGCAGGTCGATGCGGGGCCTGTTCCCGCTGTAGGGCGCTTGTTCTTGGTGTCGGCAAGTGGACTCTGGCTCTATGACCACGGACCCTCCCTTTGACGAAATGCTGACCGGACCGGATACGGTGCGCGATCCTTATGCGGCCTATCACGACTGGTTCAGAGAAGACGACCTGAAGCGGCTTTTGCGCAAATCCCGCGACGCCGAAGCGTTTTTCAGGCGGATTGGCATCACTTTTAACGTATATGGGCAGGAGGATGCGGATGAGCGCTTGATCCCCTTCGATATCGTGCCACGGATCATCTCGGGGAGGGAATGGGCGCGGCTCGAGCGCGGCATTGAACAGCGTGTGCGGGCGATCAATGCCTTTCTGCACGACATCTATCACCGTCAGGAAATCCTGCGCGCGGGTCGGATCCCGCGTGAAATCATTGCCGGAAACGAAAGCTTTACCCCTGAAATGATCGGGGCCGATCCGCCCGGCGGGGTGTATACCCACATTTGCGGCGTTGATCTGGTTCGGACAGGGCCGGATGAATTTTTCGTGCTCGAGGACAATGTCCGCACGCCGTCGGGTGTCTCCTACATGCTCGAAAACCGCGAAACCATGCTGCAAATGTTTCCGGAACTGTTCACGCGGATGAAAGTGCGCCCTGTGTCCAGTTATCCGCAACTGCTGCGCCGGTCGCTGTCGGATTGTGCCCCCGCCGAGTCGCCGAACGTCAAGCCCGTGATCGCTGTGCTGACGCCGGGCATTCACAATTCGGCCTATTTCGAACATGCCTTTCTGGCCGATCAGATGGGCGCCGAACTGGTGGAAAGCCATGATCTGAGGATCGAGGACGGGCGCGTCGCGATGCGCACGACCCAAGGGTATCAGCCGATTGACGTGCTTTATCGGCGCGTGGACGATGCCTATCTCGACCCGCTGACCTTCAATCCAGAAAGCCTGTTGGGTGTGCCGGGCATCATGGATGTCTATCATGCAGGCAATATTACGCTGGCCAATGCGCCGGGTACGGGGATTGCTGATGACAAGGCGCTCTATTCCTACATGCCTGATATCATAGAGTTCTACACAGGCGAGCAGGCGATCCTGAAAAACGTGCCGACATGGCGCTGTTCTGAGGCGGATTCGTTGGCTTATGTGCTTGAACACCTTGATGAACTGGTGGTGAAAGAAGTGCACGGGTCGGGCGGGTATGGCATGCTTGTGGGCCCCGCGGCCAGCAAACGCGAACTGGCCGCCTTTGAGAAAAAGCTGCGCGCGCGCCCCGCGAACTATATCGCGCAGCCGACGCTGGCGCTGTCGACCGTGCCGATCCTGACCAAGGCTGGCCTTGCGCCGCGCCATGTAGACCTGCGCCCCTTTGTTCTGGTGTCTCCGAACCGCATCGACATCACACCCGGCGGGCTGACGCGCGTGGCGCTGAAAAAGGGGTCGCTGGTGGTGAACTCGTCCCAAGGGGGCGGCACCAAGGACACCTGGGTGTTGGGGGACTAGAAGATGATGCTGGGAAAAACCGCCGGCGGACTGTTCTGGATGTTCCGCTATCTCGAACGGGCCGAAAACACTGCCCGCCTGCTCGAAGCGGGCTGGCGCATGGCGCTGACGCAATCCTCGCACGGGTCAAACGAGTGGCAGTCGATCATGACGACCGCCGGCATGAACCTCGCTTACGAGGCGAAATACGATGCCTATACCGCCGGTCATGTCATCAACTTCCTGCTGCGCGACAGTGACAACCCGTCCAGCGTGATGGCCACGATTGCACAGGCGCGGTCAAATGCGCGCGGCGTGCGCACGGCGCTTTCCAGCGAGGTCTGGGAGGCCACGAATGAATGCTGGATGACCCTGCAAGAGGAGCTGGCCCGCCCGGTCAGTGAGCGAAACCTGCACAACGTGCTGGCCACGATCCGGTATCGCACCTCGGTGGTGCGCGGGGCATTGCACGGCACCATGCTGCGAAACGATATTTTTTCCTTCGCCAATCTGGGTACCTTCATCGAACGCGCGGACAACACCGCGCGCATTCTCGACGTAAAATACTATCTGCTTTTGCCCTCGGCGGCCTTTGTCGGCACACGCATCGACAATGCCCAGTGGGAGGTGATCCTGCGTTCGGTCTCGGCAGAGCGGTCTTTCCGCTGGCTGCACGCAGGGGAAACCACGCCGCTTGGCATTGCCGAGTTTCTGATCCTCGACCCAAGGATGCCGCGGTCGCTGGCCTTCTGTTATGAAGAAATCGGTGAAAACCTTGCCCAGCTAGAGCAGGAATACGGCACCCGCCAGACCAGCCAACCCCAGTCCGATTACATGTGCGCCTGTCTCAGGGACCGCACCATCGACATGATCTTTCAGGATGGCCTGCACGAATTCCTGCGGGATTTCATTTCCGGCACCAACCACCTGTCCGAGTTGATCGAACAGGATTTCCGGTTCTACGAGTAAGCTCATGAAACTGTCGATCACCCATATCACCACCTACAGCTATGACGCGCCCGTACACTACGCGCTGCAGCAATTGCGGCTTGTCCCGCGCACGGGCCACGGACAGTCCGTCCTGACATGGGACACGGAAATCACTGGCGGGCAGAAACAGTTGATGTTTGAAGACCAGTTCGTCAACCACACCGAATTGGTCAAGGTCGATCCCGGCACGGACCGGATCGAGATCGTCAGTCGCGGTGTCGTCGAGGTCGAGGACCGCAACGGGGTGGTGGGCAGCCATTCTGGCTTTGCCCCGCTCTGGCTGTTCGAGGACGCCACGGCGTTGACCGCCCCCGGCAACAATGTGCGCCATCTTGCGGCCAGCATTCGCGAGGAAACCGAAGGATTTGACGACATTCCGCGGCTGCACGCCCTGTCTGCGCGGATTGCGGATCAGGTGACCTACGAAACGGGGCGCACCGACAGCGACACCACCGCCGAGATGGCGTTGACCGCAGGGCACGGGGTCTGTCAGGACCACGCCCATATCATGATCGCCGCCGCACGCCAGTTGGGCTATCCGGCACGCTATGTCAGTGGTTACTTGTTGATGGACGGGCAGGTGACACAGGATGCGAGCCACGCTTGGTGCGAGATATGGACCAAAGGTCTGGGCTGGATCGGGTTCGACGTGTCCAACGGAATCTGCCCCGATGCGCGCTATGTCCGTGTCGCCACCGGCCGCGATTACACGGATGCTGCACCGATCCTCGGGATCCGACAGGGGGCAGGGCAGGAAAGTTTGCATGTCACCTTGCAAGTCCAGCAATAGGCTGATTGAAAGTTTCCCACATAAGGAGATGCCATGACCTATTGCGTGGGCCTGATGCTGGAAAAAGGGTTGGTGTTCATGTCTGACACCCGCACCAATTCCGGCGTCGACAATATTTCGACTTTCCGCAAGATGTTCACCTGGGAGGTGCCCGGCGAACGGTCCATCACGCTGATGACGGCGGGCAATCTTGCCACGACACAAGCCGTGGTCAGCCTGCTGGAAGAACGCAGCAAAGAACCAGGCGCGCGTAACCCCGGTATCCTCGAAGCGGCCTCGATGTTTCAGGTAGCGTCACTTGTGGGGGGGGTGTTGAAAGAGGTGATCGCGACCCATGCGATGGCTGGGCAGCAGGCCGATTCAACCTTTAACGCGACGATGATCCTTGGCGGGCAGATCGGTGAGGGCGAACCGCGCCTGTTCCTGATCTATCCCGAAGGCAACTTTATCGAAGCCAGCTTTGACACGCCGTTTTTCCAGATCGGCGAAACCAAGTATGGCCGCCCGATCCTGATCCGCGCCTATGACCCTGCGATGGGGTTTGAAGAGGCGATCAAACTGCTGACCGTCTCGTTTGACTCAACCATCAAGGCGAACCTGTCGGTCAGCCTGCCGCTGGACGTGCACGTTTACAAGGCGGGCAGCCTCCGCAACGGGCGCCTGTTTCGCATCCAGCAGGACGATCCCTATTTCGAGACCATCTCGAACGGTTGGGGCGTGGCGTTGAGAGAGGCGTTTTGCCAGTTGCCGGATTTCGAGTTTCCCTCGGACTAGGACGCGCGACACAAAGGAGGAGCCTGAGAAGCAATGGTCGAACGGGCTTTGACACAGAACCCGCACGCGGTGCGCGACACGCGGGAAAAGAACCTCGAAGTTGCGATTGGCCGACAGGTCCGCGATCTGCGCAAACGGCAACGCATGACGGGGGCAGATCTTGCGGCCAAGACGGGCCTTTCTGTCGGGATGCTGTCCAAGATCGAAAACGGCGTGATTTCCCCCTCGCTCAATACCCTCTCTGTTCTGGCAGATGCTTTGCGTGTGCCGCTGGTACAGCTGTTTTCCGGGTACGAGGAAACGCGCGGCTGCATGCATGTGAAAGCCGGTGAAGGTGTCGAGATCGAACGCGAAGGCACCCGTGCCGGCCATCAGTATCACCTTTTGGGTCATATCGGTGCGAACACCTCCGGCGTCGTGGTCGAGCCTTACCTCATTACCCTGACCAGCGAGAGCGACCGCTTCCCCGCGTTTCAGCATGACGGGATCGAGATGCTTTATGTGCTTGAAGGGCGGGTGCGGTATCGCCACGGGGACACGCGCTATGACCTCGCACCGGGCGACACGCTTTTGTTCGATGCGGACGCGCCGCATGGGCCCGAAGAGATCCTTGAACTGCCATCGCGATTCCTGTCGATCATCACCTATCCGCAAAAGCTGCGGGATTCATGATTGCCCGATAATTCGGCAACGGTGCGCGGGTCGCGCGCAAATTGGTGGATTTTTCATCATTAATTGCCTTTTGGGAAATAAAATTTCCCCTTAAGAAATATTTTCTTCCAGTTACGTCCCGCCCATTTACGACTTGTTTCATCGGCCCCTGAGGCCTCAACAAGCGAATGGAGGAACCTATGTGTGGTATCGTTGGCCTGTTCCTGAAAAAGGACGCGCTACACCCGCGCCTGGGTGACATGTTGACCGACATGTTGATCACGATGACCGACCGCGGCCCTGACAGCGCAGGCATCGCAATCTATGGCGGCGAGAGCGCTGCCACGGTCAAGATCACGGTGCAATCCGCCACGCCCGAGGCGGCATTTGACGCGCTGGACACAAAGCTCGCCAAAGAGCTCGGCGCGCCGGTGTCACTTAAGGTCGTGGACACCCACGCCGTTGTGACCGTCCCCGACGGGGCAGAGGCCCGCGCGGTCGAACTGCTGGAATCCTGGGGGCTGCGCTTCATGGGATCGGGCCGGTCGATGGAAATATATAAAGAGGTTGGACTGCCAGAAGAGGTCGCGGCCCGGTTTGGCCTGCGCGACATGGGTGGCAGTCACGGCATCGGGCATACCCGCATGGCCACTGAATCCGCCGTGACGACAATGGGCGCGCATCCCTTTTCGACGGCACCGGACCAGTGCCTCGTGCACAACGGATCGCTGTCGAACCACAACCAGATGCGCCGCAAGCTGGCGAAAAAGGGCGTGCTCACCCGTTCGGAAAACGACACCGAGGTCGGTGCCGCCTATATCTCGTCCCGCATCGCGGACGGCGCGACACTGGGCGAGGCGCTAGAAGACACGATTGCCGATCTGGACGGGTTCTTCACCTTCGTTACGGGCACCAAAGACGGCTTTGGCGTGGTCCGTGACCCCATCGCCTGCAAACCCGCCGTGATGGCCGAAACCGACGATTACGTCGCCTTTGCCAGCGAATACCGCGCCTTTGCGGACCTGCCCGGCATCGAGACCGCAAAGGTCTGGGAGCCCGAACCTGCCACTGTCTATTTCTGGGAGCGTTGAGCCATGACTGTCACTCTGGATATGTCAGACACCGCCCTGCGCGAGGTCAATACCACCCTACAGACCGCCGCCAAGACCGGTGCGAATGAACCTCATGTCATCGAGAACCCGCGCGGCAGTCATGCCGTGGCCTGCGGTCTGGATGGGCCGTTGGATGTCACCGTGCGCGGGTCGACCGGATACTACTGCGCGGGCATGAACAAGGACGCGTCCGTCACCGTCAAAGGGTCCGCTGGCCCCGGTGTGGCCGAAAACATGATGTCCGGCGTCGTGACAATTGAAGGCGATGCCAGCCAATACGCCGGCGCCACAGGGCACGGGGGGCTTTTGAACATCAAGGGCAATGCCTCGTCGCGCTGTGGTATCTCGATGAAGGGGATCGACATCGTGGTGCACGGCAATATCGGGCACATGTCCGCTTTCATGGCGCAAAAGGGTAATCTTGTTGTGCTGGGCGATGCGGGCGATGCGCTGGGCGACTCGCTCTATGAGGCGCGGCTTTTTGTGCGGGGGGATGTAAAATCTCTCGGGGCGGATTGCATCGAAAAAGAGATGCGCGCCGAACATCTGGATCTGTTGGCCGAGCTTCTGGTGCGGGCTGGGGCCGATGCGCGCCCCGAAGAATTCCGCCGCTATGGCTCGGCACGCAAGCTCTACAATTTCAACATCGACAACGCCGCCGCCTACTGAGGAGAGCGCAATGGAAAAGACTCCGAACACCGAACCGCGCCAGTCCTGGACGTTTTCGAACGAGATTAATTCGGAAATCCGGCGCGCGGCTGCCACAGGCATCTACGACATTCGCGGCGGCGGTGCGAAACGGCGGGTGCCGCATTTCGATGACCTGCTGTTTCTGGGTGCCTCAATGAGCCGCTATCCCCTCGAAGGATATCGCGAAAAATGCGAAACCTCGGTCACGCTGGGCACGCGGTTTGCCTCGAAACCGATCGAGCTGAAAATCCCGATCACCATTGCGGGCATGTCATTTGGCTCGCTCTCGGGCCCCGCCAAAGAGGCGCTGGGCCGCGGCGCGACCATGGCCGGCACATCGACCACCACCGGCGATGGCGGCATGACCGAAGAGGAACGCGGCCATTCGGAAAAACTGGTCTATCAGTACCTGCCCAGCCGCTATGGCATGAACCCGGACGACCTGCGCCGTGCGGATGCGATCGAAGTTGTGGTCGGGCAGGGGGCCAAACCCGGCGGGGGCGGCATGTTGCTGGGCCAGAAGATCACCGAACGCGTTGCGGGCATGCGCGATCTGCCAGAAGGCATCGACCAGCGGTCCGCCTGTCGCCATCCCGACTGGACTGGGCCGGACGATCTCGAGATCAAGATCCTTGAACTGCGCGAGATCACCAACTGGGAAAAACCCATCTACATCAAGGTGGGCGGTGCACGCCCTTACTACGACACGGCGCTGGCGGTGAAGGCCGGGGCCGATGTGATCGTGCTGGATGGTATGCAGGGCGGCACGGCAGCCACGCAGGACGTCTTTATCGAACATGTCGGGCAACCGACGCTGGCCTGTATCCGTCCCGCCGTTCAGGCGCTTCAGGATCTGGGGCTGCACCGCGAGGTGCAACTGGTGGTGTCTGGCGGGATTCGTACCGGCGCAGATGTGGCCAAGGCGTTGGCGCTGGGGGCCGATGCAGTGTCGATCGGCACTGCGGCGCTTGTCGCGCTGGGCGACAACGACCCGAAATGGGAGGCGGAATACCAAAAACTGGGCACCACCACCGGTGCCTATGATGACTGGCACGAGGGCCGCGATCCGGCGGGGATCACCACACAGGATCCCGAGTTGATGGCGCGGCTTGATCCCGAGGCAGCCGGGCGCAGGCTGCGTAACTATCTGAACGTGCTCACGCTGGAATGCCAGACGCTGGCCCGCGCCTGCGGCCACAACCACGTGCACAATCTTGAACCCGAGGACCTTTGCGCGCTGACCATGGAGGCCGCTGCGATGGCGCAGGTGCCTCTGGCGGGCACCAACTGGTATCCGGGTAAGCCGGGCTTTTGAGACAGGGGTAACAACATGAGCATTCTTGCGAAATTTGCCGAGGACAACGGCGTTAAATACTTCATGGTGTCCTACACCGATCTCTTCGGAGGACAGCGCGCCAAGCTTGTGCCTGCGCAGGCCATCGCCGATATGGAGGAAGAGGGGGCGGGCTTTGCCGGCTTTGCCACTTGGTTCGACATGACGCCCGCGCATCCCGACATGCTGGCCTTGCCGGACCCGTCGGCGGTGATTCAGCTGCCGTGGAAACCCGAGGTGGCCTGGGTGCCCGCCGATTGTGTGATGGAGAGCCAGCCGGTCGCACAGGCACCGCGCAACGTCTTGCGGAAACTGGTAGCCGAGGCAGCCGAGGCAGGGCTGCGCGTCAAAACCGGGATCGAGGCCGAATTCTTCCTGCTGACCCCCGAAGGCGACCAGATTTCGGACCCGTTCGATACTGCCGAAAAACCCTGTTACGACCAGCAGGCCGTGATGCGGCGCTATGATGTTGTGGCAGAGATTTGCGACTACATGCTAGATCTGGGCTGGGGGCCGTACCAGAACGACCACGAGGACGCCAATGGCCAGTTCGAAATGAACTGGGAGTTCGACGATGCGCTTGTGACGGCAGACCGCCATTCGTTTTTCAAATTCATGGTTAAATCCGTGGCCGAGAAACACGGCTTCCGCGCGACCTTCATGCCAAAACCGGTCGAGGGGCTGACCGGCAATGGCTGTCACGCCCATATCTCGGTCTGGGATCTGGACGGCAAGACCAACGCCTTTGCCGGCGACGCCGGCGGGCAGATCGGAGAGGTTGGTCTGTCAGAACAGGGCGGGTATTTTCTTGGCGGGATCATGCAACATGCCGAGGCACTGGCCGCGATCACCAACCCAACCGTGAATAGCTACAAGCGTATCAACGCGCCGCGTACCTTGTCGGGGGCGACATGGGCGCCCAATACCGTGACATGGACCGGCAACAACCGTACGCATATGGTGCGCGTGCCAGGACCGGGGCGGTTCGAGCTGCGCCTGCCGGACGGGGCCGTGAACCCGTACCTGTTGCAGGCGGTAATCATCGCGGCGGGGCTGTCGGGCATCAAGACCAAAGCCGATCCCGGCCCGCGTTACGACATCGACATGTATGCCGAGGGCCATCTGGTCAAGGATGCACCGCGCCTGCCGCTGAACATGCTGGATGCGGTCCGCGCCTTTGATGATGACGATGTCCTGAAGGATAAGCTCGGCGCAGAGTTCGCAGCCTCTTACATCAAGATGAAGCATCAGGAATGGACCTCTTTCGTGTCGCATTTCTCGCGTTGGGAAAAGGAAAACACGCTTGATATCTGATGTGCCGCGACCTTGGGTGCGGTCCGGAAAATAGGGAGGCGAAAATCTCGCTTGGTGCGACGTGCTGCCGCATGTCTGGGGGCGGAGGCAGGGCTAGCTGTTCATCCAGGAAATCTTGTTGAGGAGCGCGCACCAATGTTCAAAGGACTTGCCCTGTCGGCCACGCTGATAATCGTAGGTATGCTGGGACTGCCAGCCGTTATTCTTCAGTTTGTCTGAAGATACAGGCCGGCATTGCTGTTCCCGTCTGCCGGTCTGACCCGCGGGGCGTGCATCCTCGGAGCATTGCCCCGCACCAAACTATTTCCGCAACTGGTTCGGTGACACGCCAAAGCTCTGGCGAAAGGCTTTGGACATGGATGACGTGCCCGAAAACCCGCAGGCAATCGCGATATCCAGCAGTGACATCCGCGTCTCGAGGATCAGAGACCGGGCCCTTTTCAATCTGAGCATCTTATAGGTCTTGGCGGGCGAACTGTTCAGCTGGATCTTGAACAGGCGTTCCAACTGTCGTGGCGAAACCCCGATTTGTTGCGTCAATTCGCTGATCTGCAAAGGGGCCTCGATGGTTTCTTCCATCAATTGCAAGGCTTTCTGCAAGGGCCCTTCAAGGAAGGTGTTGCCTTGTTCTTGATGGATCGGCTGTTCGCGGTCAAACCCCCGCACACGATCCAGCATGAGAAGACTGGCCATTTCCGCGCGTTCCTGCGGGTTCAGACACTCTGCGACAAGGTTGAACGCGGCCTCGATGGCAAACCCGCGTCCCGCACATGTAAGAATACCGGTGGTGTATTCCCCTAATTGAGTAGACATATCCGCAAAGTCCCCGATTTCGTTCAGGATCGGAATATCGCGCCAATGGGTCGTGGCCGGATAGAACCCTGTCTTCTTTTGCTTGGCATATTCGGTAGCGGCGTCCGAAAACAGAACCACGGGTCGGCTTTGTATTTGCATGGCGCGCACCCGCCGCATCCAGCCCTCCGCAACACAACCCGCCCCGCCCAGCACGATCAGGCAATCCTTGAGCAATTCACCGTCGATGGCTGGTTCCGCCCGCACCAGAATGTTGCGGTTCGAGATCAGGCCCGGCGTATCCGAGACAAAGCTCCATTCAAACCGAAAGCGAGGCTGCACATCATTGGCGATTTCAAGCGCGGCCGTGACCGAGGACAGTTCGAGCTGCGAAAACCGCGACTGGACAAAGATCTCAAGCCGGACCGGCACGGGGGTGGCCGGGTCGGTGTCAGAGGGCATCGCGGTCGCGCGGAGATTGTCAAAAAACGCCATTGGGGTTTCTTAGCAACTCGCGCGAGAATGGGTTAGGGCCTTTGGCAAAAAAAGTCGTGAGCACCCTTGCCCGCAACCTATTTCATCGACTGGCGATAGCTGCTCGGGGTGACGCCGGTCCACCGGAGAAAAGCGCGGTGGAAATTCGCGGACGAGGAAAAGCCGACATCCTGAGAAATTTCTTCGATGCTTTTGTCCCCGGCCTGCAAACCTCGGATGGCAAGATCGCGGCGCAGGTCGTCCTTGATGGCTTGAAAGGAACTGTCTTCGGCGGACAGGCGGCGCATCAGCGTGCGGGGCGTGACCTTGAGCGCGCGCGCGGCATTTTCGAGATACGCCTCTTGCCAGTCGGTGCGGTAGAGGAATTCGCGCACGCGCAGGGATTGGGTATGTTCGCGCATGCCGGTGAACAACCAGTCACGGGGCGCGCTTTCCAGAAAGGCGTGCAGATCGGCGTTGGTGCGTGGCCCGAACGGGTCAATCGTGCGTGCGGCAAAGACAATGGCCGAATGCGGCGCGCCGAAACGGACCGGGGCGGGGAAGATGACGTTGTAATCCGGCGCAAAGCGCGGACGTCCAAATCCGAACTGGACCGCCTGAACCCGTACCTCGTAACCGGCCATCCACGATGCCAACCCATGCGCCAGCTTCAGGATCAGCATGTGCCCAAACCGCTGCGACTGTTGGCGCCCGCGCGGCAATAGGTGCAGTGCTGTGGTGGCATCCCCTGTTTCCAGCTCGAACCGGTAATCGTCAAGCAAGAGGTTCCAGAAGGTCGAATAACGATAGAGTGCCGCTGCAAGCGAGGTGGACTCGCGGATCGTGGTCAAAAGATGCTGCAAGGCGCGGGGACGGATGGTGCGGCTCCAGAGGCCGGTCATCTCGTCTTCGGTCTCAATCGCGGCAATCTGGTAAAGCCGCACCATTTGATCCAGCGTCACGCGCCGTGCATGTTGCCCGCTGCTGGATTGCAATCCGGCGCGTTCAAGGATCGAGTCCAGGTGCGCCGCGTTGCAGCAGGTTTGCAATCCCGCGATCCAGTCCTCAACAAAGGCCCACGAAACCGTGGCCAGTTGGGTCGGGTTCGCGGCGTATATCGGTGGAGTTGGCACGCTGGTTGTCACTTTTGGAAAAGATTTTGTCCTTATTGAACGTGGATTCTGTAAATCACAAGCTATAGTTGGCATGAAGAAACAATAGCTCAAGGAGCTGGACATGGCTTATCAGGCCCCTGTGCGGGATATCCTTTTCAACATTCAACATCTGTCGTCCTGGGGCGACGTTACCGCTCTTGATGCGTATGAAGGGATCGACTCAGACGATGCGGCAGCGGCGCTGGAAGGTCTGGGGCGCTTCTGCGCCGAAGTGATCTCTCCCCTGTCCGTTGTCGGTGACGAAACCGGTGCACGGTTTGACGGAGAACGGGTGATCCAGCCGGACGCCTACAAGGCCGCCTATGACCAATTCGTTGAAATGGGCTGGCAAAGCCTGTCCCACCCCGCCGATTTCGGGGGCATGGGTCTGCCCAAGGCGGTGGGCGCGGCCGCCACCGAGATTCTGAACGCGGCGGATATGAGCTTTGGCCTGTGTCCGCTTTTGACCGACGGCGCGGTCGAGGCGCTGTTGCTGTCGGGTTCGGATGACCAAAAGCAACGCTATCTTGAACCGATGATTGCGGGCCGCTGGACCGGTACCATGAACCTGACCGAACCACAGGCCGGCAGTGATCTGGGCCGTGTGCGCACCAAGGCCGAACCCAAGGGCGACGGTACCTATGCGGTCAGCGGCACCAAGATTTTCATCACTTACGGTGAACATGATCTGAGCGAGAACATCATTCACCTCGTTCTTGCGCGCACGCCCGGTGCGCCCGAGGGGCCGAAGGGGCTTAGTCTGTTCATCGTGCCGAAATTCTTTGTCGAAGAAGATGGCACGTTGGGTGCACGCAACGGCGTGAAATGCGTCAGCATCGAACACAAGCTTGGCGTCCGCGCGAGCCCCACGGCGGTGTTGGATTACGACGGCGCGACCGGGTTCCTCGTAGGCGAGGAAAACCGCGGCCTTGAGTACATGTTCGTGATGATGACCGCAGCCCGTTTTGCCGTGGGTGTGCAGGGGATCGCCATTTCCGACCGGGCCTATCAACATGCGCTGGCCTATGCCGCCGACCGCGTTCAAAGCCGCCCGGTGGATGGCAGCACCCGCGATGCGGTGGCGATCATCGCCCACCCCGATGTGCGCCGTTTGCTGATGCGGATGCGCGCCCTGACCGAAGGCGGGCGTGCGCTGGCCATGGCCACGGCGGGATGGTTGGACCTGTCCCATCACGGCACCGGTGAACAGGCGCGCCTTGCCCATGACATGGCGGAATTCCTTGTGCCGATGGTCAAGGGCTATTGCACCGAACGGTCGCTGGAGGTCACCTCGACGGGTGTCCAGATCCACGGCGGCATGGGGTTTATCGAGGAAACCGGCGTGGCGCAGTTCTATCGCGATGCCCGCATCCTGCCGATCTATGAAGGCACCACGGCAATTCAGGCGAATGACCTTCTGGGGCGAAAGATCATGCGCGATAAGGGCGAAACGGCCCGCATCTTTGCCGGGCTGGTGGCCGACACCGAAATGGCCCTCGCGGCGGGCAGCGCCAAGGCGCAGGCCATTGGCGCACGCCTGTCCGAAGCTCGCGCAGGGTATGAAGACTGTCTGGACTGGATGCTGGACACGGCGCCGCAGAACCCCAACGCGGCCTTCGCCAGCGCGGTACCCTTCCTGATGCTGAGCGGCAACCTGGCGGTTGCCTGGCAACTGGGCCGGTCGGCCCTCGCTGCCGAGGCGGAACTGGCTAAAGGCGAAGACGCGGCGTTCATGACCCAGAAAATCGATACCGCCCTGTTTTATGCCCAAAATATCCTTGCGGATTGCGCGGCGGAACGTGCGCGTGTTCTGGGCGGCAGTGCCAGCGTCATGGATGCCGTCCTCACCGTCTGACCCCAAATTGATCCGGCACGGGATTGTGCCCCAACTACAGAAAAGGCTCTCTCATGGCGCAAGTTATCGGCTCTCACAGCTATGAAAACCTCGATATCGAAATCCGTGACAACGGTGTCTATGTCGTTACCCTGAACCGTCCGACCAAGCGCAATGCGCTGGACGTGGCCACAATTGAAGAACTCGTGAATTTCTTTAGCAGTGCGCACCAGAACGGGGTCAAGGCCGTGGTTCTGGCCGGGGCCGGAGATCACTTTTGCGCGGGCCTGGATCTGGTCGAGCACTGGAAGGCGGATCGCAGCCCGGATGATTTCATGCATGTCTGCCTGCGCTGGCACGAGGCGTTCAACAAGATGGAATATGGCGGGGTGCCGGTGATCGCGGCGCTGAAAGGCGCAGTTGTCGGGGGTGGCCTTGAACTGGCCAGCGCCGCCCATGTGCGGGTGATGGACAACACGACCTATTTTGCCCTGCCCGAAGGCCAGCGCGGCATCTTTACCGGCGGGGGCGCGACGATCCGCGTGTCCGACATGATTGGCAAATACCGCATGATCGACATGATCCTGACCGGCCGTGTTTATCAGGGACAAGAGGCGGTTGACCTTGGGCTGGCGCAATACCTGACAGAGGGATCGAGTTTCGACAAGGCGATGGAACTGGCCGACAAGGTGGCACAGAACCTGCCGCTGACCAACTATGCGATCTGTTCGGCCATCAGCCACCTGAACAACATGTCGGGCATGGATGCGGCCTATGCCGAGGCGGTTGTCGCGGGTGTGGTGAACACGCAACCGGCGGCGCGCGCACGGCTGGAAGCCTTTGCCAACAAGACCGCTGCGCGGGTGCGCCCGAACGAAGACAAGTGATCTCAGACCGCCAGCGCGTCATGCCGCGCTGGCGGGTTTGTTGTATGCCCGTCAGGCGGCGGGCAAAACCTGCGTGATGGCACGCGACAGCTTTTCCACCAATTCGTCGATTTGGGCGTCCTCGATGATAAAGGGCGGGGCCAGAAGGATGTGGTCGCCATGTTTGCCATCGCGGGTGCCTGCCATTGGATAGCAGATCAGCCCTTCTCCGAAGGCGGCCTTCTTGATCTTTCCGGCCAATCCCAGCGCCGGATCGAAGGGGACCTTGGTGTCGCGATCCTCGACGATCTCGACCCCGCGGAACAGGCCGCGCCCGCGAATATCGCCGATATGCGGGTGCTGGCCGAAAGCTGCCTCAAGCGCCGATTGCAGTTTCTCACCCATAACGCCCGCGCGGGCGGGCAAATCGCGGGTGGTCAGCGCAGTCACCACGGCAAGCGCCGCCGCCGTGGCGACGGGATGCCCCAGATAGGTGTGGCCATGCTGAAAGAACCCTGATCCGTTCTCAATCGCGGCATAAATCTTGTCGGTGCACAGCATGGCGCCGATGGGTTGGTATCCGGCGCCCAGCCCCTTTGCGATGCACAGGATGTCGGGCGCGATGCCGTCCTGCTCACAGGCAAACAACGTACCGGTCCGGCCCATGCCGCACATGACCTCGTCAAGGATCAGAAGAACCCCGTACTGGTCACAGATTTCTCGGATGCGTTTGAAATAGCCCTCGACGGCGGGCACGGCGCCAAGGGTCGCGCCGACGACGGGTTCGGCCATGAAAGCCATCACGGACTCTTCGCCAAGTCGCAGGATTTCGGCCTCAAGCTCGTTGGCGACGCGTTGGCCATAGTCATAGCTACTTTCGCCCTCGACCTTGCCGGTATATTCATAGCACGGGGCGATATGGCTCATCTCGACCAGAAGCGGGCCGAACTGTGCGCGGCGCCATTCGTTCCCGCCCGCAGACAGCGCGCCGATTGTATTGCCGTGATAACTTTGCTTGCGGGCGATCACATGGTGGCGCTGGGGTTGACCGGTTTCCACGAAATATTGCCGTGCCAGCTTGATCGCGCTTTCCGTGGCCTCGGACCCGCCAGAAACGAAATAGACGCGGTCCAGGTCGCCGGGGGCGTGGGCGATCAACAGATCCGCAAGGGCCTCTGCCGGTTCCGAGGTCATGAATCCCGTATGGGCAAAGGCGATCTTGGCGACTTGATCTTGTACCGCTTGCACAACGGCGGCGTCCGAGTGCCCCAGACAGGACACCGCCGCATCTCCGCAATCGAGATAACGTTTGCCGTCTGCGTCAATCAGATACACGCCGTCGCCGCCAACGGCGGTGGGCAGTTGGGCCTTGGTGTGTCGGGGAAAAACATGGCTCATGAGAAGTCTCCCTGAAGCTGTTTGGCAAGGGCCGCGACCGAAGCGGCGTTATTGGCCCAGGGTGTGCCCGAGGCGTCGGTCAGTCCATTTTCGAACCCGACCCTGACATCTGCGCCACGTTTGGCGGCATGGGCAAGGCAGGCGTGTTCGCCGGGGCCGAAGGCGCATGTCATCCAGCGGCTGGATTGGGGCGCACCCGTGAGGAAAGATTCAAGGTCAGCGGGCGACGATGTTTGATCCTTGGCATACCGCCCAAGCACCAGAAGGCGGTCTTGTTGTGTATTACGGACCACGCCAATCGCCTGCCAGTGATCCAGCAACCGTGCGTCTTCAGGATCATAAAGAATATGCTGCACGCGCGTCCCCTGCGCGGCACAGAGGCCATAAACCCGATCCGCAAGGTCAGGGTTGCGGGAGATTTCCCGAACCGAGATCGACGCCCATGCCGGTTTGACCCGTTCCAGACAGGCCAGTTGCGCCGGCACATCATAGATGCCGGCGGCTTCAGTCGTGATCTGGATATCCAGCCCGGGCGCGGTCTCTTGGATCGCGTCGATCGCTTCTCGATAGCGACCATGATCCAATGAATGTCCGCCGTCAGCGTCACGCACATGCAGGTGCAGTCCGTCCGCGCCCGCAGCATGGCAATCGGCCGAGGTCTGTGCGATCTCTTCGGTGGTCAACGGCAGGGCAGGGTGGTCGTTCCGCCTGCGGCGGGCCCCGTTGGGCGCGACAAGGATATAGGGGGGTGTCATCGGTTATCCTTTCATCCGCGACCCGTTGGGATCGAACAGGGGGCCGATCACCACGGTCGCGTCAAACAGAGTGCGCGCGATATCGACCTGAACGCGGGTGCCGTCAGCGATGGCACCATGCACGTGCCCCAATGCCACAGGCGCCCCGACACGATACCCGAAAGCGCAGGACGTGGTTTGCCCGATGATTTCGCCGTTCAGATAAATCGGTTCGTGCCCCAGCGGCACGGCGGCTACATCATCCAGCTTCAGCGACACGACTTGCGGAACGGCTCCGTTTGCGCGACGTTCGGCCAGCGCCTCGGCCCCGATAAAGCCGCCTTTTTTGCGTGTGGCGAAATCGAGACCGGTCTCGATCGGGCTGACGTCGCTGTCCAGTTCGTGCCCCATGGCGCAGAACCCTTTTTCGATCCGCATCGAGGTTTGGGCAAACAGGCCCGCCGGACGGGCACCCGCGGCGGTCAGGGCGGCATAGATCGCGGGGGCGTTTTCGGACTTCATTGTGATTTCCCAGCCCGCTTCGCCCACATAGGACATGCGCGCGGCACGCACGTGTTTGCCTGCAATATGGGCCGGTCCGACCTTGAAATACCCAAGGTTGTTGAGTTCCGGTGCGCCACAGTCCGCGACGATCCGGGCGGCCTCGGGGCCCATCAGGCCCAGAACGGCGTAGTCCTCGGTGCTGTCGGCGAGGGTCACGTCAAAGCCTTCAGCGTGCCGGCGGAACCACGCCAGATCGCGCTTGATGGCTGCGGTGCCCACAAACAGGCGATAGTGGTCCTGCGCGATGCGCTGGGCGGTGATGTCGCTTTCGAAGGTGCCCCGCTCGTTCAAAACCGAGGTGTAGATGACCGATCCCGGTGCGCGGCCCATGAACCCGGCGCAGCTGTGTAGCAGGAAGGCTTCGGCATCCGGCCCCTGAACCTCGATCTTGCCAAAGGGCGAGGCATCGAAAATCGCGGCACTTTCATGCGCGGCCATGACCTCGGCGCGAACGTTCTCGAACCAGTCCGGCCGCTCGAATGTCAGGCGCGGGTCTTTGGTCTTGCCGAAATAAAGGGGGCGCTCCCAGCCATAGAATTGGCCCATATGCGCGCCTGCCGCTTGGTATTCGGTGTCAAGCGGCAGGGCGCGCAGGCTCCGGGCGGTCGAGAGCTGTTTGCCCGGAAAGGCAATGTCGTAATGGGTGCCCAGAATTTCAGGGGCCCGCGCCATCAGGTGGTCGATATTGTTGAAAACCGGTGCAAACCGCTTGGCGTCGGCTTCGCCAAGGTCATAAGCGGTGCGCCCGTGCACGATGGCGTGGGCAAGATTCATACCGGCCCCGCCCCCCGACGCCAGCCCGACCGAGTTCATGCCACAACCAAGGAACAGCCCCCGCGTTTCGGCGGTTTCGCCCAGCATGAAGGTGCCGTCCGGCGTGAAACTCTCGGGGCCGTTCAACAGCATCTTGACCTCGGCGGTTTCAAGCGCAGGCAACCGGTGCAGGGCGTTCATCATCATCGGCTCAAAATGGTCCCAGTCCTCGGGCAGCAGGCCGAATTCGAAGGTTTCATCCAGGACGCCGGGCGCAATGGGTTTGCCCATGGGTTCGAAACACCCCACCAACAGTCCGCCCGAGTCATCGCGGATGTAGAGATGATTGTCGTGATCCGACAGGGTGGGGGTGTTGCCGACGATGCCGTCAATCGGCTTGGTCAGAAGGTAAAAATGTTCACAGGCCAGAGCCGGAACCTCGGCCCCTGCCATGGCGCCCACCTCGCGCGACCACAATCCGGTGCATAGCGCGATTGCATCGCACATAACGGTGCCTTGAGTGGTTTCCACGCCTCTGACGCGTCCGTTTTCGGTCAGGATGCCGGTCACGCCCGTATCCTCGAACAGTTTTGCGCCCAGCCCCTTGGCTGCCTTGATCAGAGCGGCGCACACATCCGAAGGCGATACCCGCCCGTCATCCGGCGACCAGACCGCACCCAGCACGTCTTCGGCATTCATCAGGGGCCAGCGTTCCCTGGCCTCGTCTGCGGAAATCGAGGTGGCGTCGATCCCATAGGCATGGGCCAGGGCCTCTTGGCGTTTGATATGGATCAGGCGGTCGGGGTTGGTGGCAATCGACAGCGACCCCTTCTGGATCCAGCCGACATTCTGGCCGGTTTCCGCTTCAAGCTGTGAATAGAGGTCGACCGAATACTGGATCATGCGCGTCAGGTTGCGCGAATGGCGCAGGGCGCGCACCTGTGCGGCGGAATGCCAGGTCGTGCCGCTGGTCAACTTGTTCCGTTCGATCAGAATCGCGTCCGACACCCCCATCTTTGCGAGGTGGTAGAGCGTCGAACAGCCCATGATGCCACCGCCAATTACGACGACCGAGGCATGAGCGGGCAGGGAATGTGTCATGTTGGGTTCCTAAGTGCCAAAGACGTGGAACGGCCCCACGTCACGTTGCAAAAATCCTTGAGAAAATCACGTTGCCAGTCAACACTTCCAAAAAATAACGGATGTTTTTGGATTTGTCGGTGCAGAGAGGTGCGATTCGTGGTCGATCCGACTTTGAAAAATCGAACGATTACAAAGATCAAAGAAGCTATTCCCGTTCTGTCGCCGCGTTTGCGCGTGGTGGCCAAGTATATCGTGGACAACCCTTCGGACTTTGGACTTGACCCCATCCGGGAAACCGCACGCAAGGCGGGGGTCAGCACATACACCCTTGTCCGTATGGCCGAAAAGCTGGGCTTTGAAGGCTATGACGAACTGAGGGAACCCTTCCGCCATGCGCTTGTGTCCACCGCTGCAGTCGTGGATCAGCGCGAATGGCTCGAGTCGCTGCGGAACCATGGCGATCTGGGGCAGGTGCAGGCGGACGCGTCGGTCAATACCATGGCCATCGTCCGTCGGTCGCTCGAGCGGCAGAGCTCGGACCAGATGGCCCGCGTGGTCGAGATGCTGTTGTCGGCAAACACGGTTTATCTGTCGGCGGTGCGTGCCAGTTATGCTCTGGCCTATTACCTGCACTATGTGGGGCGTATGGCCTTGCCGTCATTACAACTTATCCCGCGCCACATGAACAGCGCGATTGATGAGCTGAACTATGCGGGCGAGGGTGATGTGATGATCGCGATCACCTTCACACCCTATTCCCGCGAAACCATCGAAGCCTGCAAATTCGCGCGCGACAAAGGCGTGAAACTTATCATGATTTCCGACAGCGATGTGATCTCGACAGATTTTCGTGCCGAAGAGACCCTTGTTGTTTCGACGGTTTCGACGCATCATTTCGGATGTTACACGGGGGCAATGGCGGTCATCGAGACCCTGCTGGCGCTGCTCGTGAAGCAAGGAGGCGACGCCGCGAGGCGCCGAATCAAGTCCTACGAGGATTTACGCAAGGACAACAATGCGTACTGGATCGCGCAAAAAAAACATTAGTTTTAGGGTGACAAGCAAAAAAACCTCCGCAACTCTGCCGCTGTCACTTGGCGCGAACGGGCGCACACAAAAACTGGGAGTGTTAAATATGTTCAACAAACAAAAAGTTCTGGGCCTCGTTGCGGCCGCGGCCATGGGTGTCGCGGGTGTGTCGGCGTCGGCAGAGCAAACCTTCGTGACGATCGGCACCGGTGGTGTGACTGGCGTTTACTATCCGACCGGTGGCGCGATCTGCCGTTTGGTCAACAAGGGCCGCAAGGAACACGGCATCCGCTGCTCGGTCGAATCCACCGGCGGTTCGGTCTACAACACCCGCACCATCCGTCAGGGTGAACTTGACTTTGGCATCGTACAGTCCGACGTTCAGGCCGCAGCCGTCTCTGGCACCGGCAAATTTGCAGATGACGGGGCCTATCCGGGACTGCGTGCCCTGTTCTCGGTGCACCCCGAACCGATGCACCTGATGGCGCGTGCCGATGCGGGCATCGCGACGACCGCCGACCTCAAGGGCAAGCGCGTCAACATCGCCAACCCTGGCTCGGGCACCCGCGTTCTGGCGGAAACCCTGATGAAATACGAAGGCATGACCGCCGATGACTTTTCGCTGGCCGCCGAGCTGAAATCCTCGGAACAGGCCGCAGCGCTGTGTGACGGCAAGATCGACGCGACCATCTGGGCTGCAGGTCTGCCGAACGGGTCGAGCCAGGAAGCCACCTCTTCCTGCGAGGTGAAGATCATCCCGCTGGCGGGTGCCGGCATTGACAAGCTGCTTGCCGATAACTCGGCCTATGCGGCGGCGACCATCCCCGGTGGCATGTATCCCAACAACCCCGACGACATTCCGTCCTGGGGCCCGAAAGCAACCTTTGTAACTTCGGCTGACACCCCGGACGAAGTTGTCTATGCGGTTGTTTCGGCGGTCTTCGAAAACTTTGACGCCTTCAAGAAACTGCACCCCGCCTTTGGCCGCCTGCAGGAAAGCGAAATGATCGTGGATGGCCTGACCGCGGAAATCCACCCCGGCGCGATGAAGTACTATCAAGAGCGCGGCTGGAAATAAGCGCGTGAAACTTCACTAAATTTTCGGCCTTCGGCGTTCCCTCGGAATGCCGGAGGCTTTTGTACTTTTTCATCAGGGACGGGAAACGGGGCCAGCAATGTCAGAAGAAAAACAACACGCGCCGCAAAACAGTGATCTGGAAGATTTCATTGCCGACAGCGACACCGGCGGGCGCTTGCCACGCGACGGTTTTGGCAAGGCGGCGCTGTGGTATATCCCGCTGATCTGGTCCGTGTATCAACTCTGGATCGCGTCCCCCCTGCCGTTCATGCTGGGGATCGGCGTATGGAACGACACCCAGACGCGGGCCATCCACCTTGGCTTTGCCGTTCTTCTGGCGTTCATTGCCTTTCCGGGTCTGAAATCCAGCCCTCGCCATCGCATTCCGATTGGCACCTGGGTGATTGCCATCGTCGGGGCGTTGGCCTCGTCATACCTGTTTTATGCCTATGAAGGGGTCGCAGCGCGGTCCGGTGCGCCCAATACCACCGATGTCGTCGTGTCTGTGATCGGTATTATCCTGTTGCTCGAGGCCGCGCGTCGGTCGCTTGGATTCCCACTTATGGGCGTGGCCCTGTTCTTCCTTGCCTATGTGTTCTTCGGGTCATGGTCCGGCCTGCCCGAAGTGGTGCAGTGGAAAGGTGCTTCGCTTAACAAGGCGATGAGCCATATGTGGCTGACCACCGAGGGTGTGTTCGGCGTCGCGCTGGGGGTGTCATCGGGGTTCGTGTTCCTGTTCGTGCTGTTCGGTGCACTGCTGAACCAGGCAGGCGCGGGCAACTATTTCCTGCAACTGGCCTTTGCCGCGCTTGGGCATTTGCGGGGCGGGCCTGCCAAGGCGGCGGTGATCGCCTCGGCGGCGACGGGTCTGATTTCCGGATCGTCCATCGCCAACGTCGTGACAACGGGTACCTTTACCATTCCCCTTATGAAGCGGGTTGGTTTCCCTGCGACCAAGGCGGGCGCGGTCGAGGTGTCTTCGTCGATCAACGGGGTTCTGACCCCGCCGGTGATGGGCGCCGTGGCCTTTCTGATGACGGAATATGTCGGCATTTCCTATGTCGAGGTCGTCAAAACCGCGATTGTACCGGCCGCGATTTCCTATGTCGCGCTGGTCTACATCGTTCACCTTGAAGCCCTGAAGATGGGCATGACCGGCACCAGCCGCATGCACCCGCTGAAATTCATGCTGGGCGCGATCTTCATCATTGCGACCTCGATCGTGATTGCAGGCGGCACCCTTTTCCTGACCGGTGTGATCGTCGATGCGCTGCAAGGGGTTCTGGGCGGGGCTGCCGTCTGGGTGATCGTGTTGGTCATGGCAGGGCTTTACATTCTCGCGGTGCGGTTTGCGGCGGCGCGGCCTGACCTTGAGATGAGCATTGAAAGCATGCAACACCTGCCCCCCGCTCGGGAGATCTTCAAGACCGGTATCCACTATATCCTGCCGATCCTGCTGCTGATGTATCTCTTGATGATCGAGCGTAAATCGCCGGGCCTTTCGGCCTTCTGGTCTGCCATCGGTATGCTGGTGATCTTGGCAACGCAAAACCCGCTCAAGGCCTATTTCCGTGGTCAGGACAACGTGCTGGACGAGTTGAAGCGCGGCTTTTCCGAGATTGCCGAAGGGCTGATCGTGGGCGCGCGCAACATGATCGGTCTTGCCGCTGCGATGGGTGTGGCCGGGATCATCGTGGGCGCCGTGACCCTGACCGGCATTGGGCAGGTGATGGCCGAATTCGTCGAGTTCCTGTCGGGCGGCAACCTTCTGGCGATGCTGTTTTTCGTGGCACTGATCTCGATCGTGCTGGGCATGGGGCTGCCGACCACCGCGAACTATATCGTGGTGTCGTCGCTCATGGCGGGGGTCGTGGTCGAACTGGGCGCGCAGGCGGGACTGATCGTGCCGCTGGTCGCGGTGCACATGTTCGTGTTCTATTTCGGGATCATGGCGGATGTGACGCCCCCAGTGGGCCTTGCGAGTTTCGCGGCCGCTGCCATTTCCAAGGGCGATCCGTTGCGTACCGGGTTCCAGGCGTTCTTCTATTCGATCCGGACCGCTTTGCTGCCCTTCCTGTTCATCTTCAATACCGACCTCTTGTTGATTGATGTGGGGCCTTATCAAGCGGTGTTCGTCTTTATCGTCGCGTTGATCGCGATGCTGTTGTTCGCGGCGGGCACGATGAATTACTTTATGGTCAAATCCCGAATATGGGAAAGCGCGGTGCTTCTTTTGGTGGCGTTCACGCTGTTCCAGCCAGGGTTCTTCCTCAACCAGTTGCAGCCCGAATTCGAGACACGTCCCGGCAGCCAGATCTTCACCATGGCCGAGTCCGCGGCGGCGGACAGTTCTATCCGGGTGCGCTTGATGGGCGAAAACCTTGAGGGTGACATGGTCGATGCGCGGTATCTGTTGCCGCTTGGGCCATCCGGGGCCAGCGGCACGGATCGCCTGTTTGACGGAGCGGGCATCGAGTTCCGCGAGGAAGACGGTAAGATTTTCGTCGACAACCTGAACTTTGGCGGGCCGGCAGAACAGCTGGGCATCGACTTTGACTGGGAGGTTGTCGAGCTGGAGGTCGAGGCCGACCGCATGGCGAAAGAGATATTCTATCTCCCTGCCTTCCTGCTCTTGGGGCTGGTGTATCTCTTGCAGATGCGCCGCAAACGTAAAGAAGAAGGAGTGCCGGCATGAAGCATATTCTCTGTGCCATCGACCTGACCCACCTTGAGTCCGAGGACAAGCTGCTGCGCACCGCCGCCGACCTTGCCAAGTTTTATGACGCGGCGCTGAGCGTAGTGACGGTGATCCCGGATTACGGGATGTCTATCGTCGGCTCATATTTCAAGGAAGGCACGATGAAATCGGCCGTCGAGACGGCCAATGTGCAGCTGCATGACTTTGTAAAGGAAACCTTGCCTGAATTTGGCAAGGTCCAGCACATCGTCGAAGTGGGCACAGCCTATGAAATGATCCTCGACGCGATCAAGCGGTCTCAGGCCGATCTGGTCGTGATGGGGGCGCATAAACCCAACCTCATGGACAAATTGCAGGGGCCGAACTCGGCACGTGTCTCGCGCTATGCGCCCTGTTCGGTACTTGTGGTACGGCCCAGCACGGCTTGACGCGGGGGGGGCTTGGTGGAAAGGACATCCTTGTGAACAAGGTGAGCGGAGCCATGAGCGTTGACGAGGTGCCACAAGACGATGGGGATCGGCTTGCGCAAGCGTTTCGCGACCAGAAAGACGCCTTTTCCAAGGATCGCTTTCCCGATCTTGAAACCCGCCTAGACCGGCTGCAGCGACTGGACAGGATGATCCTCGAGAACCGCGAAGCGCTGGTCGAGGCGCTGAACGCCGATTTCGGGTGCCGGTCGCGAACGGAAACCCTGCTGGCCGAGATCGCGGGCTGTCACGGGGCCATCCACTATGCCAGGAAAAACCTGCGGCGCTGGATGCAAAAGCGCAAGCGCAAGGTGTCGTTTTGGTCGCTGCCGGCAAGGGCCTATATCCTGCCCCAGCCATTGGGTGTGGTGGGGATAATGTCGCCATGGAATTACGCCCTGCACCTGACCATCGCGCCGCTGGTTTCGGCGCTGGCCGCTGGCAATCGGGCAATGCTTTGCATGTCTGAGGAAACCCCACAGCTTTGTGCTTTGGTCTCGGGTCTGATTGCCGAGACCTTTCCGCCCGATCTCGTCACTGTGTTTCAGGGTGGACAGAAGCTTTCGCCCGCGTTTGCCGCGTTGCCGTTTGACCACCTGCTGTTCACGGGTTCGACCCACGTCGGTCGGTTGATCGCGGCGGCAGCGGCCCCCAACCTGACGCCCGTTACGTTGGAACTGGGGGGGAAATCCCCTGCCGTGGTGGCCCCGGATTTCGATGTCGAAGAAGCCGCTGAGCGGATTGTCTGGGGCAAATGTTTCAACGCGGGCCAGACCTGTATTGCGCCGGATTACGTCTTTGTGCCACGTATGCAGCGCGCGCGTTTCGTGGACGCGGCCCTGAACAAATTCACGACCTCCTTCACGGGTGTGTCGGATCGCGACTATACCGCCATCGTGTCAGAACGGTTTTATCGCCGGTTGCAGGATCTCGTGGACGAGGCGCGTGCGGGCGGGGCACAGATCCTGAGGTCCGAGGGTGCTGAGCCCAGCGAGGCCGGTGGTGTTTTCAAATATCCGCTGACGCTGGTTCTGGACGCGCCTCCGACCTGCCGTTTGATGCGAGAGGAAATCTTTGGCCCGATCCTGCCCGTACTGACCTATAACACTCTGCCAGAGGTGGTCGATCACATCAACGCGGGGGATCGCCCGCTGTCGGCCTATTGCTTTACCCGCAACAGGGCCACGATCCGGCAGTTGCAGCGCGATACGGTCTCTGGGTCGTTCGGAGTCAACGAAACGCTATTGCAATACTCGCAAGAGGACCTGGCCTTTGGCGGGGTGGGGGCCAGCGGACAGGGGGCCTATCACGGTCCGGAAGGGTTCGACACGTTTTCACACCTGAAGTCGGTGTTTGAACAACGTGGACCGGGTCGGTTTACGGGTGTCAAGCTGCTGCATCCACCCTATGGTCCGCGGGCAAAGGCGATCCTCAAACGGATGTTGCCCTAACTGGTTCGCCCCAAGGTCAGGTCTTTTTCTTCAGGGCCTGTTGCACGCGCTGTGCATGGTCTTCCGTCAGGCTGGCCAGCAGGAACTGGTCGCTGTCCATGAACGAGGCCGCATTGTGCAGGGCCGACGCCGTGGCGGTCACGGCTTCCTTGGACATTCGCACGGCCAGCGCGGGCAGGGTGACGGTTTTCTCGGCCCAGTCCCAGGCGGCCTGCATCGTCATCCGGTCGTCTACGCAGTCCTCGGCCAGTCCCCATGCGGTGAGGGTTTGCGCGTCCAGCGCCTCGCCATAGATCACCATGCGTTTGGTACGGGCAGGACCGATGAGGCTGACCAGACGCGGAATGGACTGCCAGCTCATGTTCAGTCCCAGCGGAATTTCAGGCAGGCGCATGGTCGTGCCCTCGGCCACGATGCGGAAATCGCAGGCCAGCGCCAGCGCGACCCCCCCGCCGACACAATGGCCCTCGATCGCGGCGATGGTGATCTGGGGCAATTCCTCCCATGCCTTGCACATTTCGGGGCCGATCTTGGCCAGTTGCCGCTGGGCAAGAAGGTCAGGGTGGCCTCCGGCGGTCTTGCCGGAAATGTCGGCAAGCAGGGACAGGTCGGCACCGGCCGAGAAATAGTGATCGGTGCCGCGCAGGATGATGACTTTGGTCCGGGTATCCAAGCGCCGCGCTTGGGCGAAGTGGGTCAACTCGCCCATCAATACCTTGTCCAAGGCATTGCGGTGGGTTGTGCGGGTCATTGTAACAGTCGTGATCTCGCCCTGTTCCGTGACCTCAAGATGTTGATAGACTGCCATTTCCCACCCTCCGGTTTACCTTGCGTGACCACAAGAATAGGTACCGTAGGACCGGTCAAGTCCCCGGATCCAAAGGCGATCAGAAACTTTGGGGGTCAGGCGCTGCGCGACGCGAGGTTTTCCAGACCGCGCACGTCGAGAATGCTGATTTCCTTTTTCGTGCTGGTTAGCAGGCCGTCGTTTTGCCAGTGCGACAAAAGCCGGCTGACCGTGTGCAGGGTCGATCCTGTCATCTCGGAAATCTGCTTGCGGGTCAGGGGGAAGCCGATCACCAGCCCGTCTTTGTCCGGGCGGGCGTTGTTGCGGGCCATGCCCAGCAGGGCATTGGCGACCCGTTGTTCGACGCGCTGGGTGGCAAGCTCCATGACGCGGCGGTTGATCTCATCCAGGCGGCAGCCCACGGTCTTGAATGTCTCGGTCGCAAAGCCGGGATAGGTCGTTGAAAACTCTGACCAGCGCCGCATCGGCCATTGCAGCACGAAACAGTCCGAGGCGGCGACAGCGGTGGCGGGATAGGTGTCTTTGCCCAAAGCGGCCGCGATGCCGATCAATTGCCCCGGCGGGATAAGCAGCGGGATCACCCGGTCGCCTTCCGGTGTCACGCGTTCCACACGTACATGGCCATCCAACAGCAGGAAGAAATGTGTCGCCTCGGCGCCTTCGCTAAAGACGTCGTCACCCCGTTCGACATAGCGCGTGCGGGCCTTGGACAATACCGCGCGGCAATCCTCTTCGCTCAGTTGCGCGAAGAGTGGCAGGTCGGTCAGGAGCGAGAAGTCGAGTTCGTTCACGAAATTTGGCCAAAGTTTGTGGAAACGCAAACTGCGGTTTCCACGCTAGCGATATCTTCCGGATCGGGCAACCGGGGGCCGCGCGAAGTGACCTTTGGTAAAGATAAGGTGAAAAAGCGTGACAACGCAGCTTGCAAACTCTGGGGACACTTCGTTCAGACCGCGATGCGGGGACCGTTGCATGCAGTCTTGGTCGTGCGATTTGCGCCCTACCACGCTTTCAAAAAAAGTTGTGAGTCGCGTGCTGAAATCACCTTTTCAGCCCGGAGTTGCACTGAAAAATACCGTTTGGGGCGCAAATCTGAAAAAACTTTTCCCCGGTTCGGCCCAAAAAAATGACAGGATCAGGTCGGGCAGCGTGCGCTACGGATCATGTCGCGAAAAGCAAAGTTTTGCATATGAAAACAACGGTTTAAAAACTGATGCAAAATCGTGCATATTTGGAAAAACATTCGCAAAATCAAATGTTTGCAGTTTTGTAAAGTTCACGCATTCGACCGCTAAAATGACGCAGATCAAATTCGTCGCAGGGGTCTTGACGTTATTCAAAGAGGGAACAGCGCGACAGACGACGCTCTCTCTCAGGAGGACGGCATGACTTCTCAAACCAGCAGACGGGCATTCCTGCGCGGCGGCTTTACCCGCCAGAACCCGATGCGCCCTTTTGGGGCCATCGGTGTGATGGCCTTCGAAGACGCCTGCACCAAATGCGGAGATTGCGCGCGGGCCTGTCCCGAGGGGATTGTTCTGAAAGATGCGGAAGGATATCCGGTCGTCTCACTGGCGCGGGGTGAATGCACCTTTTGTAGTGCCTGCACTGATACCTGCGAGGCCGGCGCCCTTCGCGCCGATACGCCGTGGACTTGGCGTGCCGAGGCCTCGGGTGCGTGCCTGTCGCGCAACGCCGTGCAATGCCGCACATGTCAGGACCATTGCGACCAGCAGGCCATCCGGTTCCGACTGCAACCGGGCGGGAATGCCGAGCCGCTGTTCGATCTCGAAACCTGCACCGGATGCGGGGCCTGCGTGGCGCCGTGCCCAGTCGGGGCGATCCAGTTCACACAAATTCACCAGCCAGCGGAGGCCAGCCCATGCTGAATATCTGCGGATGCCTTGTCCACACGATGCCCGAAAAAGTCGACACCGTCATTGACGCGATCAACGCTTTTGAAGGGGGTGAGGTCCACGCCCATGAAGACGGGCGGATCGTCATCACCGTCGAAGACACCCCCACCCGGCGCGCTTCGGACCAGATCATGGACATGCACCAGATCCCCGGCGTGCTGACCATCACCCTGACTTACCACCATTTCGAGGAGCTCGACGACAGCGCCGACGCCCTCGTTGAAACAGTTCACTGAACGGGAGCATATAGCCATGACACTGCCAACTTCCCGCCGCTCATTCCTCAAGGCGTCTGCCGCTGCGGCCACCGCATCGGCAGCCGGGATCACCCTGCCGAATGCCGCTGCCGCACAAATGGACGGACCTGACATCCGCTGGGACAAGGCGGCCTGCCGGTTCTGCGGCACGGGCTGTTCCGTTCTGGTCGGCGTCAAGGACGGTCGCGTCGTCGCCACGCAGGGCGACCCCAAGGCGCCCGTGAACCGGGGGCTCAACTGCATCAAGGGCTATTTCCTGTCCAAGATCATGTATGGTCAGGACCGCCTGACCACGCCGCTTTTGCGCAAATCGAACGGTGTCTACGACAAGAACGGCGATTTCGAGCCTGTGTCGTGGGACGAAGCTTTTGACGTGATGGCCGAGAAGTGGAAGGCCACGCTCAAGGAAAAAGGCCCCACGGGCGTCTCGATCTTTGGGTCGGGTCAGTGGACGGTCTGGGAGGGCTATGCCAACGCCAAGTTCATGAAGGCGGGCCTGCGGTCAAATAACATCGACCCGAACGCGCGCCACTGCATGGCGTCGGCTGTGGCCGGTTTCATGCGCACCTTCGGCATCGACGAACCGATGGGCTGCTATGACGATCTTGAACATGCGGACACTTTTGTCCTGTGGGGGTCGAATATGGCCGAGATGCACCCGATCCTTTGGTCGCGTCTCACCGACACGCGACTGACCAAACCAGGCGCCGAGGTGCATGTTCTTTCTACCTTTGAGCATCGTTCCTTCGAACTGGCCGATAACGGGCTGATCTTTGCCCCGCAAACCGATCTGGCGATCCTGAACTACATCGCGAACTACATCATCCAGAACGATGCGGTGAATTGGGACTTCGTCAACAAGAACGTCAATTTCACCAAGACCGCAACCGATATCGGCTATGGTCTGCGCCCCGAGCACGCTCTGGAACAGGCGGCGGCCAATCCCGCACATGATGGCAAGCACGGCAAGTTAGAAAAAATCGACTTCGAGGCGTACAAGGAGTACGTGGCGCCCTACACGCTGGAATACGTGTCCGAGTTGTCGGGTGTGCCCGCCGCCAAACTGGAACGCCTGGCCCAGCAATATGCCGACCCGACCCGTAAGGTGATGTCGCTCTGGACGATGGGCTTCAATCAGCACACGCGCGGATCCTGGGTGAACTCGCTTATGTACAATGTGCACCTTCTGGTTGGGAAAATTTCCGAGCCGGGTAACTCGCCCTTCTCGCTGACCGGCCAGCCGTCGGCCTGTGGGACTGCACGTGAGGTTGGGACCTTTGCCCACCGTCTGCCCGCCGACATGGTCGTAATGAATGAAAAGCACCGTGACCTTTCAGAAGAGAAGTGGGGCCTGCCCAAAGGCACGATCCCCCCGAAGCCCGGCTATCACGCGGTTCTGCAGCACCGGATGCTGAAAGACGGCAAGCTGAACTGTCACTGGGTCCAGTGCAACAATAACATGCAAGCCGCCCCGAACATGAACGAAGAAGGCTATCCGGGTTATCGCAACCCTGACAACTTCATCACCGTGTCCGATCCTTATCCGACCGTGACCGCGCTGGCCGCTGACCTGATTCTGCCCACCGCCATGTGGGTCGAGAAAGAAGGCGCATATGGCAACGCGGAACGCCGCACCCAGTTCTGGCGCCAGCAAGTGGATGCCCCGGGCGAGGCGCGTTCGGACCTCTGGCAGGTGATGGAATTCTCTAAACGGTTCATGATCGAAGACGTCTGGCCGGAAGAACTCTTGTCCCAGAAACCGGAATATCGCGGCAAGACCCTTTACGAGGTGTTGTTCGAGAACGGTAAGATCAACAAGTACCCGCTGTCTGAAACCGCCGAAGGTTTTGAAAACCAGGAAGCCAAGCATTTCGGATATTATGTCCAGAAGGGCCTGTTCGAAGAATACGCGGACTTTGGCCGTGGCAAGGCTCACGATCTGGCTGAGTTCGATGTCTATCACCAGGCGCGTGGTCTGCGCTGGCCCGTCGTGGACGGGAAGGAAACGCTCTACCGCTTCCGCGAGGGCTATGACCCTTATGTCAAGGAAGGCGAAGGCGTTAAATTCTATGGCAAGCCGGACGGCAAGGCGAACATCATCTTCGCGCCCTATGAGCCAGCCGCAGAAGAGCCCGATGATGAATATAACCTGTGGCTGGTCACCGGTCGGGTGCTGGAGCACTGGCATTCCGGCTCGATGACACGCCGCGTGCCCGAATTGCACCGGTCTTTCCCTGCCGCCGTGGTCTATATGCACCCCGACGATGCCAAGGAACGCGGCCTGCGTCGGGGGCAGGAGATCGAGTTGTCCACCCGTCGCGGTACGGTACTGAGCCGTGTCGAAACCCGCGGGCGCAACAAGATGCCCAAAGGTCTGGTGTTCATGCCGTGGTTCGACGAGGGCCAGCTGACCAACAAGCTGACGCTGGATGCGACCTGTCCGATTTCCAAGGAAACGGACTTCAAGAAATGCGCTTGCAAGGTTGAGCGCGCCTAATCCCCTAAACCTCTGGGCCGGGAGACCGGCCCACCGGACCTGACACGAAAGGATCAGTCCAATGTCCGCCGCCAAGAGCAGACCCAAGTCTATGGATCGACGCCGCTTCCTTCAGGATGCTGCGCGCGGTGCCACGGGCTGTGCGGTGGCGGGCATGGCGCTGTCCCATTTCATTACGGATGCGCAGGCGCTGCCGGCGCAGGCCATCCGTCCGCCAGGGGCATTGGAGGAGAATGACTTCCTAGCGGCCTGTATCCGCTGCGGCCTTTGCGTGCGGGATTGTCCCTATGACACGCTGAAACTGGCCGAGCTGGGCTACGACGGGCCGGCCACCGGCACCCCTTATTTCACGGCCCGCGATGTGCCTTGCGAAATGTGCGAGGACATCCCCTGTGTCGTGGCCTGCCCGACGGGCGCGCTCGACAAGACCCTGACCAATATCGACGATGCCGATATGGGCCTTGCTGTGCTGATCGACGAGGAAAAGTGTCTGAACGCGCTGGGCCTGCGCTGTGACGTCTGCTACCGCGTCTGCCCTGTCATTGACGAGGCGATCACGCTTGAGCGGCGCCACAATGAACGGTCCGGGCACCATGCCATCTTCATGCCTGTCGTGCATTCCGATGCCTGTACCGGATGCGGCAAGTGTGAAAAATCCTGCGTCCTGCCTGGCGAGGCGGCAATCAAGGTTCTGCCGCGCCGTCTCGCCATGGCCGAGGCCGCGGATCACTACAAGCTGGGCTGGGAAGAAAACAATCCGCTGGTCGATGACCTGATCGACCTGCCCGATCGCCTGCCCGGACCCGGCACTGACAACCTTGTCGCGCCCGGCGGATATGCGCCCGACGCGCTGCCCGACCCGAATATGGAAGGCGGTTTCAAACCTTCCTTCTCCCTGCCCGGTACGGGAGGGTCCAACTGATGAGCGCCAAGACCAAGCACCCCGTCGGACAGGAAGCGATCGAGAAATTCGGCTGGCTGCGGGCGCACCGGTTCCTACTGCTGCGCCGGTTCAGCCAGATATTTTTCCTGACCTTGTTCCTGCTGGGGCCGTGGTTCGGCATCTGGTGGGTCAAGGGCAACCTTTCGGGATCCCTGACATTCAATTTTCTGCCGCTGACCGACCCGTTCATCACTGTGCAAGGCATGGTCGCCGGACACTGGCCCGAGATGACCGCCCTGATCGGGGCCGTAATCGTCGGGGTGGCTTATGCGCTGATCGGTGGACGCGTCTACTGCAGCTGGGTCTGCCCGATCAATCCGGTGACGGACGGGGCGCATTGGGTGCACGAAAAGCTGGGCATGCAGAAGGGATGGCAACCCAAACACAATACCAAGTATTGGGTTCTCGGCATGGTGCTCGTCGTATCTGCGGCGACGGGCACTATCGCCTGGGAATTCGTCAATCCGATCAGCATGTTGCACCGCGGGCTGGTTTTCGGGATGGGATTTGCCTGGGCTTTCGTGGTCGCGGTCTTCCTGTTCGACGTGTTTGTCTCTCGGCGGGGCTGGTGCGGACATCTGTGTCCGGTCGGAACCTTCTATGGCCTGCTTGGCGCCAAATCGGTGCTGCGTGTCTCGGCCGTGGAACGCGCTGCCTGTGACGATTGCATGGACTGTTTCGCCGTGTGCCCTGAAATGCATGTGATCTCGCCCGCGCTTCGCGGCGGGGACGGGGACACACCTTTGATCCTATCGCCCGACTGCACCAATTGCGGTCGCTGCATCGACGTCTGCGCCATGGACGTTTTCAAATTCACCACCCGTTTCGACGACACGCCCGTTCCGGGACGTGCGCAACGCAAAAGAACTCAACCTGCATCCGGGGCCAGCAAAGCCGCCTGAGCAAGCAACGGAGTATAAAACCATGAAGAAACAAGCTCTTATCAGCGCCATCGCCGCAACGGCATTGTTCGCCGTCGCTGGTCTTGCGATTGCACAATCGGCAACGGTTCAAACCTTGCGCGGCTTTGATATCGACAGCCAGAACGTGGTCGAAGATGTCTACAAACAGGACAAGCAGCGGTTCACCAGAAACTATCGCCAGCAACCGCCGCTCATTCCCCATTCGATCGACCAGTACCAGATCGACCTCAACGCGAACCAGTGCCTGCGCTGCCATGACTGGACCACTGCCGGCGAACGCGGTGCACCGACCCTCTCGATGACCCACTATCTGGACCGTGAAGGCAATCAGCTTGACCGCGTGGCCGGCACCCGCTGGTTCTGCAACCAGTGCCATGTGCCCCAGGCCGATGCCCCCGCCTTGGTAGACAATGCGTTCGAAGCGTCGAGCGGCAGCAACTGATCCGGCCGGATCCCAGTGCGAGGAATATAACAATGACACAATCCAACTCACCGGACCCGCGACCGGGCTTTCTGCGCCGCATCTGGAACTGGTTCTGGACTCCCTCGGCCGTGCTCAGCGTCGGCTTTACCCTGATTGCCGGTTTTCTGGCCGGTATCCTGTTCTGGGGTGGGTTCCACTGGTCGATGGAGGCCACCAACACCGAGGAATTCTGTACCGGTTGTCACACGATGGAGACCAATCTCGGCGAATACCGCGAGACCATCCACTATAACAACCATTCGGGCGTGCGGGCGATCTGTTCGGACTGCCACGTACCGAAGGAATGGAACCATAAGGTCAAGGCCAAGGTGATGGCGGTGAAAGACGTCTATCACGAACTCATGGGCACCATCGATACCCCCGAGAAATACGAAGATCACCGTCTGGCGATGGCCGCTCAGACCTGGAAGAAGATGAAACAGTCCGACAGCCGTGAATGCCGGAACTGCCACAACTTCGAATACATGGACTTTACTATCCAAGAGACCCGCGCAGCCAAGGAACACCAGCGCGCTATCGACACCAACATGACCTGTATCGACTGTCACCAGGGTATCGCGCACCAGCTGCCTGAAGGGTATCTGCAGGAATACAAGCGGGTGGTAGAGGAACTGGACATGTCGACCCCGCAGAAAGACGCGATGATCAACGTGAACGGCATCCGCACCTATCTCAACCCCAACGAAAACTCGGGAGGCTGATCCAATGCTGAACCTTCTTGGCACCATCGCTGGCAATATCCTTAGCCTGCCGGGTATTTTGGGACTGGCACTGGGAATGATGACCCGCAACGTCTTTGTCGCAGCCATTCTCGGGGGGCTAGTCGGGGTGATCGAAACGATGATCTTCGCCAAGTTTCAGATGGCCTATGTCGATATGCTGGAACTGTCTGTCGCGGTCGCGGTGGGTGTTCTGGCTGGCATGATCGGTTGCGGGATCCGCATCAAGGGCACTATGGCCTGACGGGATATTCCCAAGTCGCAAAACAGAAAGCCGGGCCGTCGCACTTTTGGGCGGCCCGATTCTTGAAGGGGTACCAGAACGCGAACCCGACCTGCGCGGCCCCCGTCACAAAAGGACTGCTATCATGAAGATCGCCTACACGCTCGCGCCGGGGCGCGGGGAAACCAACCTCGTGCTAAGCGCATTGGCCAAGACACTTGCAGACCGTGGCCTGCGCTTGTGCGGGACGGTGCAGGTCGACACGGAACGCGAAAATGACCATCACTGTGATATGGACGTGATGGTTCTGCCCCAAGGGCCCACAATCCGGATTTCGCAATCCCTCGGGGCCGGATCGCGGGGCTGCCGTCTGGACCCTGAAGCCTTGGAAACAGCGGTATCGATGACCGAGCGGGCGTTGGAACATGGCGCAGACCTTCTGATCGTCAACAAGTTCGGCAAACACGAGGCAGACGGGCGGGGGTTTCGCTCGGCGATCGCGATGGCGCTTGAAAAGGATATTCCGGTTCTGGTCGGCGCGAACAAGCTGAACCTCGAGGCGCTGCGCCTGTTCTGTGACGATGCCGCCGAAGAGATCGTGCCCGACATGGACGATTTGCTTGCGTGGGTGGCGCGCTGATCGCGCGCCATACTTCGTTCGGATTACCTGACGTCCAAGGCTGCCGCCCGCCCGGCCTGACGCCCCGAGAAAATGCACCCCCCAAGGAAAGTACCTTCCAGGGCGCGATAGCCGTGGTAACCGCCGCCGCCGAACCCTGACACCTCGCCCGCAGCATAGAGCCCCGGCATGATCTCGGCACCGCGCCCCACTGCCTGCCGGAAGCAACGCCCGCCAAGATCGGTTTCCAGCCCGCCCAACGTCTTGCGCGTCAGGATATTCAGTTTCACCCCGATCAGGGGCCCGTGTTTCGGATCAAGGATCTTGTGCGGTTTCGCCGTGCGGATCAGTTTGTCACCCAGATAGTTGCGGAAGGTCCGGATCCCCATGATCTGTTGATCCTTGGTGAACTTGTTGTCCACCTGGCGGTCGCGGTCTTCGATCTGGCGCAGGATGTCGTCTACCTGCAACAGGTCGCTGCCGGTCACACCGTTCATCTTGTGCACAAGTTCGGGCAGGGTGTCGGCGACCACAAAATCCTCGCCGTGTTCCTTGAACGCCTCGACCGGCCCGGTGGCCTTGGGGCCAAAAGCGCGGCCTGCCACCATTTTCCAGTCGCGGCCTGTCAGGTCGGGGTTCTGTTCCGATCCGGACAGGGCAAATTCCTTTTTAATGATGCTCTGCGTGGTGATGAACCACGTGTAATCATATCCGGTTTTCATGATCGCCTCGAGCGACCCGAGGCTGTCATACCCAGGATAGTTGGGGGCGGCCATGCGTTTGCCTGTGGCGTCGAACCACATCGAGGACGGACCCGGCAGAATGCGAATGGCGTGGTCCGGCCAGATCGGATCCCAGTTGCGCACGCCTTCGACATAGTGCCACATCCGGTCCTTGTTGATCGTGTTGGCGCCGGCACTTTCGGTGATCCCGATCATGCGCCCGTCGACATGGGCGGGCACGCCCTTGATCATGGTTTCTGGGGGCTTGCCCAGTCGCGTGGGCCAGCTTTGCCGTACCAGATCCAGATTGCCACCGATCCCGCCCGAACAGATAATTACGGCGGGTGCGCGAAGTTCGAAATCGCCGGTCATATCGCGGTTGGTGGGTTTGCCGCGATCCGCCGAATCCGGGGCCAGCACCGACCCCTTAACGCCGACGCAGGCACCGCCTTCGACGATCAGGTCGTCCACCTGATGGCGGAACTTGAAGGTGATCTTGCCCTCGGCGGCCATCGCCCGAGCGCGGGTTTCAAAGACCTCCACGATGCCGGGGCCAGTGCCCCATGTGATATGAAACCGCGGCACCGAATTGCCATGCGAGGAGGCATCAATGCCGCCCCGTTCGGCCCAGCCCACCACGGGGAAAATCCGGTGTCCCATCCCGCGCAGCCAGTCGCGTTTTTCAGTGGTGGCGAATTCAACAAAGGCCCGCGCCCATTTTTGCGGCCAATGGTCTTCGTCCCGGTCAAAACCCGCTGCGCCGAACCAGTCCGCGAGGGCAAGGTCGTAGCTATCCTTGATGCCGAACCTGCGCTGTTCGGGTGTGTCGACCATGAACAATCCTCCCAGAGACCAGAACGCCTGTCCTCCGAGATTGGTCTCGCTTTCCTGTTCCAGGATCACGACTTTCATGCCTGCGTCGGCGGCTTCGGTTGCCGCGACAAGACCTGCGAGGCCACCGCCCACAACGATGACGTCTGTTTGATTGCCCATGTTGTCCTCCCAATCGCAGGTTTCACTGCGTCCGTGTATTCGATACAATACTGTATCGAGATTTGAACGAGGCCCACCATGAGTCAAGACCTACGCCACGTCAGCGATACAGATGCGCCCCCCGCGCGCCAGCGCCGCCCGAAACGGACCGAGGTCCGCGCCCGCCTGATCGCGGGCGCGATGGAGGCGTTTTCGATCAAGGGGTTTGCGGGCAGTTCGATCGACTTCATCTGCGCCCGGGCCGGGTTTTCGCGGGGGGCATTCTATTCGAATTTCGAAGACAAAGAGGCGCTGTTCTTTGCGTTGTACGATCAGCGCATTAACCGGCTCTATGACCGTTTGGGGAAAATCGCGGATTTGGTCAAATCCGCAGACGATCCGTGGGGCACTGTCGCCCTGCATCTGCGGGACCCGGACCCTGATGAGTTGCGCTGGGATATCCTGAACAAAGAATTCATCGTGCATGCCCTGCGCAACGACGCGGCGCGCGCGCGGCTTTTGGAGTCGCGCGCAGGCAGCAAGGCCCGCTTGGCAGAAATCCTTGTGTCGCTAGATCCGGGATTCGCATCGGACAAGGCCCAACTGGACAGGCTGTGCCGGATGATCATCGCCTTGCACGAAGGCGAATTGACCCAGCTGGGGCTTGATCCCGGGCAGGGAAATGCACCTTCGCTGTTGTCCGAATTTCTACCTTTGGTTCTGGCCGGAATCGCGGCGCGCAACCGGGCCTAGTCGGTGTCTTCTGCCCAATCCTGCGCGCGGATACGGGCGCAAATCTGGTCCTGGATATCTCCCAGTTGCAGGTGGCGTCTGGAAAAAAGATAGACCTGCCGCGCATCCGGAAGGTCCTGGACCTGCAAGAACCGCAGCCCCGCAGGAGCAAAGGTCATCACCGACCTTGGCAGAATGGTGACCCATCGGCCCGAATGAACCATGGCCAGCAAGGAATGGGTGTTGTGCAGAAGCAGGGGCATATCGTTCAGGCGGTTGCGAAACGACGGCGTTTCGATCCGGTCGCACAGGGCATTGCGCAGGAATTTACCCGGGTCCAGATCGGCGAGCGAGATCGCGCCAGCGCGGTTCGCGAAGGCGTGCGTCTCGGCGCACACCAGACCGAACCTGTCTTCGAACAACAGTGTTGCGCTGGCCTCGCTTATGTCGAGGTGACGCGATGCGATCCCGATATCGGCCCAGCCCTGTTCCAGCGCCTCTTTCACCTGTTCTGTGTCCATGTCGCGCAGTTCAAGGCGGATTTCGGGGGCGAGTGCGTTGAGGAAATCCGCGACATGGGGATAAACTAGCGCCGCAACAGATGGCACGGCGGCCATGCGCAATACACCGTGCGGTGCCTTGGCCGCGTCGCGCAGGGTCTGGATGGTCGTATCAAACTGCTTGATCTGTTTGGTCCCAAGCGCGAGCACCTGTTCCCCCAGCGGGGTCAGTCGGTTTTTGCGTTCCCCTTCGAAAAGCGGCTGCCCGAAATCCTGTTCCAATTGTTTAAGCGTCATCGAAACCGCCGATTGCGTGCGCACTAGCGCCGTGGCTGCGTCCGACAGGTTGCCGGCCTTCGCCACCTCGCAAAAACAACGCAACATCTCGAGTTTTATCGCCACGTTTCAGAATTCCTGAAGTTTGATTAAGAAGTTTGAGTTTGACTGATGTTAGGGGGGGTGTCCATCCTGTGGTGAACTGACTCTGACCCCGGAGAATCCTGTGATCCACAAAAACCTGATTGCCGGCGATTGGCTGGCCGGTGAAACCGAAATTGAAAACCGCAACCCGTCTGACATAAGCGACTTGATCGGCCTTTATACACAGGCGAGCCCCGATCAGTTGGAGATCACGCTGGATCGGGCCCGCGTGGCCCAGCAGGAATGGGCAGCGTACGGGCTGGAGCGCAAGCAGGCGGTGCTGGATGCGATCGGTCGTGAGCTGATGGCCCGCGCCGAAGAGCTGGGCACGCTTCTGTCGCGCGAAGAAGGCAAACCTCTGGCTGAAGGCAAGGGCGAAGTGTACCGTGCTGGCCAGTTCTTCACCTATTACGCAGCAGAATGTCTGCGCCAGATCGGGGAAAACGCGGACTCGGTCCGTCCGGGGATCGAGGTCGATGTGCGCCGCGAACCCGTGGGCACCGTGGCGATCATCAGCCCCTGGAACTTTCCCACGGCGACCGCATCGTGGAAGATCGCACCGGCCCTGTGCTATGGCAATGCTGTGGTCTGGAAACCGGCCAATGCAACACCGGCCTCGGCCGTCGCCCTGACCGAGATCATCAGCCGTCAGGATATTCCCAAGGGTTTGTTCAGTCTGGTCATGGGCGCGGGCGGCGGCATCGGCCAGCGCCTTGTCGAAAGCGCCAAGGTGGATGCGATTTCCTTTACGGGGTCCGTGCCCGTGGGCAAGGGTATTGCCGCAGCCGCGATCCAGAACCTGACCAAGGTGCAGATGGAAATGGGGTCTAAGAACGCATTGGCGGTAATGGACGATGCCGATCTTGATCTCGCAGTATCGCTGGCCCTTGGGGGCGCGTTCGGCGGTACGGGGCAGAAATGTACGGCGTCCTCGCGTCTTGTTGTGCATGCGGCGGTGCATGACGCCTTTGTCGAGAAACTTGTTGCGGGGACTGATGCGCTCAAGGTCGGACACGCCCTTGAAGAAGGCACCCAGATGGGGCCTGTCGTCAGCCAGCAGCAGCTTGATGAGAACCTTGCTTATGTCGCGCTGGGCCTGTCGGAAGGGGCCGAACTGGCCTGTGGCGGCGCGCGTCTCGAGATGCCGCATGACGGGTTTTACATGTCTCCCGGCGTATTTCTGAACACGCATAACGCGATGCGCATCAACCGCGAGGAAATGTTTGCGCCATTGACCAGTGTCATCAAGGTTGAGGGCTATGACGAGGCGTTGGCCGTGGTGAATGATACCAATTTCGGCCTGACCTCGGGTATCGTGACCCGGTCCCTTTCGCGGGCAACCCATTTCCGACGCAACGCGCGCACGGGTGTTGTCACGGTCAACCTGCCGACGGCAGGTACGGATTACCACGTGCCTTTCGGTGGGCGCGGTGACAGCTCCTACGGGCCGCGCGAACAGGGCAAGGCGGCAGCCGAATTCTATACCACGGTCAAAACGGCCTATATCGCGGCGGGGGATCCCGACTGATGCGCATTGACGGCCTGCAATATGCCAACTGGTCGGAAAAGATCTTTCGTCAGATGCGCGAGGGCGGGGTCGATGCGGTGCATGTCACCATCGCCTATCACGAGGGCTTTCGCGAAACGGTGCAGAATTTCGAACGGTGGAACCGCTGGTTCGAACAGTTCCCCGACCTGATCCTCAAAGGCCAATGCGCCAATGATATCGACAGGGCGCGCGCCACTGGACGCACCGCCATCTTTTTCGGGTTCCAGAATCCTTCGCCGATTGAGGATGATATCGGGCTGGTCGAAATTCTGCATACACTGGGCGCACGGTTCATGCAGTTGACCTATAACAACCAGTCCCTTCTGGCGGCGGGATGTTACGAATCCGACGACAGCGGCATCACCCGCATGGGCAAGCAGGTCATCAAGGAAATGAACCGTGTCGGGCTGGTCGTGGACATGAGCCATTCTGCCGACCGGTCAACCATCGAAGCGGCGGACCTGTCCGAGCGACCCATCGCCATCACCCACGCCAACCCCCATGACTGGCATCCCGCCATGCGCAACAAGCGTGACGACGTGATCCGGGCAGTCACACAGAATGGTGGCATGCTGGGGTTTTCGATTTATCCGCATCATTTGCGGGATGGCTCACAATGCACGCTGCATAGTTTCTGCGAAATGATTGCGCGCACGGCCGAAAAGTATGGCGTTGAACATCTGGGGATCGGGACGGACCTGTGCCAGGATCAGCCTGATAGCGTGGTCGAATGGATGCGTGTGGGGCGCTGGACTAAAGAGATCGACTATGGCGAAGGATCCGCCGATAAACCCGGGTTTCCGCCCATGCCGGACTGGTTCCACGACAACCGTGATTTTGGAAATATCGAAAAGGGCCTTAGGTCTGTGGGTATGAACAGCGAAGAGGTCGCCGCCGTGATGGGGAAAAACTGGTATCGATTTTTTGCCGAGAACTTCGGCCAGCAAGGGGTGGCGGGATGATCGCGCGGCGTGCCCCGGACGAGGTCATGCACCTGTCGCGACTGGGCTCGTTGCATCAGTGCCGCCTGAGTTTCATGCGCCAGCTGACCCGCCGTATGGCGCGTGAAAACTGGTCGTTCGAACGGCGGATCTTTGATATTGACGTCCAAGGTGTCGGCCACGCGGTCTATACCGCCACAGGGCCGGAGCGGGCCTATTCCCTTATCGCTTTTGCGCATGATCTGCCGGATCACCTGCGGTCGGACCGGGTGATCGCCACGGCATGGGATGCGACCTTTACCCTGTTTGATGGTATCCCCGAGGCGGCGGATATCGACCGTCTGGCCCGGAATGTTCCCCTACAAGAGGCAGGACGCGTCAGCGAGAAAGAGCTGTCTGTGTCCCGCGCCAACCGGTCGGTGCGGCTTTGGGCGCATTTCGTTGAGGCGCTGTCCCAAGGCCGCCAGCCCGATCTGACGCGGCTGGAAGAGGTCGGATACCTGATGCGGACCACGGCGGTCTATGGATCGGGCAAGCTGGGCGCGGCAGATCGCGAAGTGGTCGCGGCGCGGGCTGAACTGCAAGCCCCGTTCCAAGTTGAAATGCTATCTGTCTACCTGACGCGCTGGTTCGTGCGCGACCTGGTCGAGCACATGGCCAGCGCCGTTGGAGGGGATGCCGCCATCGGTCTGGACCCTGCGATTGCCAACCGCGTTGGCATCGGGAACTCCACCGGGCTTGGGATGGCGCCCTTTATCGTGAACCATCCCGTCCTGTTCAACAACTGGATCATGGCGCGGGAAGAGGCCATCGCACAGGTTCGCAGCCTGCCGACGGCATCGCAGGACGAACTTGCCTGCTTTCAAGAGATATTCCGGCGTTCAAAAACGCTGGTCGCACGCTGGCGCACCGAACATCCGGTGCAAATCCGAAAACTGACCGATCTCAAGCGTGATCTGGCTGCTTTGGATTGGTATTTGGCCAAGACAGACCTGACCGGTCCTCAACCTTGGGATGCCCTGATGGTCTGGGCGCAGGGTCATCTCAGCGAGGAAGGGCAGGAATTTGTCGCCTCACTCATCCTTGAACCCTATGGCGCGATGGTTGACTCTCTGGGTCATTGCATGGCGGATGCAGCGTCGGACCGGCACATTATCGACGGCGCGATGCCGGTGGCACAGGTGCGACGCCTTTTGGAAAACAGTTTCGGCTGGGCGCTGGATGTCGACTGGCAGGAACCGGCCAACTGCGCGCGGGTCTGGTACGTGTCCGAGGAAAAGCTGGAACCCCGTCTTGGGGAACGGTTCGAGGAACCTATCGCCCCTTATGAACAACCCCTCGCGCCTGCACGGGACGCGGCGGCGCTTCATATGCTATTGGCCGGATATGCCGCCGAAACGCCAATCGCAGAGGTGTTGCTTATGCATCCCGAGCATCGCCACAGCGTGCGCCGTGCCCAGATCTCGGAATTTGCGCCTTATGGGGAAATCCGCTCGAACACGATCTCGCAGGATGTGTTGCCCATCGATATGCTGCGCGCCAAGCTGTCATTCTTTGGCGCGACCCATTTCGATCCACGCTCGGACCGCTGGGTCCGGATTTGCATGTATGCAGGCGCCCCGTACCCCGAGGCATTGACAGAGGCGAACGCCGATTTCTGGGTCTATCCCGAGGCGGCACCATGACCTTTGCCCTGAACGAGGTCGAGGCCATGGCCAAACGCGCCGCACGCGGGGCGGGGTATTCCTGGGGCCTTGCCGAAGAGGCCGCAAAGGCGACGCGCTGGTTATGTGCCCAAGGTCAGGATGGGGTTGGGGTTTTGGCAGTTTTGCTAGAGGCCAGGCCCGCGCCGGAATCCTGTCCCATTGCGCAGGGGGCGCATCTGTCCGATTGCGCAGCGCGTATTCCGGTAGACGGTTTTTCGGTTGTGAATCTTGTGCAGCCGCTCGTGCTCTTACCCTTCGTCGCTATGGCAGCGCGCCGGTTGCAGACGGTGCTGACAGTCGAGTGTAGCGGTGCTCGCGCGATTACGGATGGTGCGGCGCTTTGGATGGAAGAGGCGTTGCCCGATATCGCCCCGCGAATCCGAGTGATGGCAGCGGGCACGGCGCAGTCCGATGGCCCCAAGGCCACACGGGCGCGACCTGATCCTGCGGCATGGGCAATTCTGGATAGTTTCGCCCACCGGACCTATGCGCCCGCAACCGAAGAAAGCCGCCGCCTTGGGGCCGGTGCTGGCCTCTCTGATAACGACTGACTTGAGGATGTTCCGATGGACACACGTACCCTGACACTCACAGAAATCGAGGATCTGGCGTTCCGCGCGCTGGTGGCGGCCGGAACTTCCGAGACCAACGCCCGCCCGCTGGCAACTGCCACGGCTGCGACCGAGGCCGACGGGGTTGCCAGCCACGGTCTGGCCTATATCCCGATCTATTGCGAGCATGTCCAATGCGGCAAGGTTGATGGACAGGCCACCCCCGTCTTGACACAGCCGCGCCCTGCGGTGGTCAAGGTCGATGCGGCGACGGGGTTTGCGCATCCCGCGATTGACGCGGGGTTTGAGCGACTGATCCCGCTGGCGCGCGAACAGGGGATTGCGGCGCTGGCAATCGAGAACAGCTATAATTGCGGCGTCCTGGGGTATCACACCTTTCGTCTGGCGCAGGCCGGGCTTTTAGGGCTTGGCTTTACCAATGCGCCTGCCTCCATCGCGCCGTCGGGGGGATCGAAACCCGTAGTCGGCACCAACCCGTTTTCGGTGGCTGCACCCGCTGCGGATGGCCAGCCCGAGATCCTGATAGACCAGTCGGCCAGCACAATCGCCAAGTCCGAGGTGATGAAACACGCGCGTGAAGGCAAACCCATCCCCGTGGGCTGGGCGCTGGACCGTGACGGCAACCCTACCACCGACCCCGAGGTCGGATTGCAGGGGTCCATGGCCCCGTCTGGCGGGTACAAGGGCGTGGGCATTGCCCTTTTGACCGAGATCATGGCGGCGGCCATGACCGGGGCAACGCTGGGCATTCATGCCTCTCCGTTCTCGGGCACGGCGGGTGGCCCGCCCCGCACGGGCCAGTTTTTCATTGCGATTGATCCCGCTGCCACGTCGGGCGGGCTGTTTGCTGACCGGATGGGCGATCTTGTCGCCGCCATTCGTGATCAGGACGGGGCGCATCTGCCCGGAGACGGGCGCGGCGGCAAACGCCGCACGGCCGCCGCTAGCGGTGTGGCGATCAACGTGGCGACGCTTGAGCGGATCGAAGCCCTGCTCTGACCGGCGGGGGGGGTCAGGCCGGTTGCAGGTGGTCGAATTCTGACACGAACGTCCCGACTCCGAGGCTGACCGAGCGCAGTTCGGTCACGATGTCGGCCATTTCCGCAAGCGGGATCAGGGCCTGCACCTCGTCCCATCCGGACCAGCCCGGTTTGGCATCAAAGCCCAAAAGCTGCCCGCGCCGCCCGGATACGATCCGTTGCACTTTGGGCGTGAATTCCGAAGGCACCCCAAGGCTGACCTTGTGGATCGGCTCCAGTTTGATGGGTTTGCATTTCGGCAGGGCATCGGACATCGCCTTGATGGCAGCTTTCTGGAAGGCCATTTCCGAACTGTCGACATTGTGGTGTTTGCCGTCCACGAGCGTCACGGCGACATCTACGATGGGATAACCGCTGGGCCCTTTTTCAAGGAAGGCGCGCACGCCTTTTTCGACCGCGGGAATATACTGTTTCGGCACCGCACCGCCAACGATCCTGTCATCAAAGGCAAACCCTTGGCCGCGGGGCAGCGGCCTGATTTCGATTTCGACATCGGCAAACTCACCATGTCCGCCCGACTGTTTCTTGTGGCGGGCTTTTTGGCTGGTGCCTTTGGCAATGGTTTCGCGGAAAGGCACGACGGGCGTGGATTGCGTGAGGGTCAGGCCCGCGTCCGCCTCAAGATGTTTGAGCGCGATTTGCAGCTGCACCGTCCCCTGACCCGACAGCACGAGTTCCCCGGTGTCCTGATTATGTTCGGCCTTGATCGAGGGGTCGGCCTCGTTCAGCCGCGCCAGCGCAGCCGACAGACGCACTTCGTCGGCGTGATGTTCGGTTTGCAGGGCAACGCTGAACACGGGCGACGGTGGAGCGGGCCAGTCAGCAGTTGCGCTGCCGTCTTCGCTCAGAAGCGCGCCGGTGTGGATGTCCGCCATACGGCCCAGCGATACAACCTCGCCCACAGAGGCCTTGCCCACCAGATCTGATTTTGCGCCGACATGTTTGCGCACGCTGGCCACGCGGGTGCCGTTCAGCGTGTCGCCATCGGCAATTTCGCCCGACCAGACCCGTGCGAACGACAGTTTGCCCGCCTTGCCGGCAAAGGCTGTGTTGAACACCTGCGCCACCTTTCCGGACGTGGGCAGACCCAAACGGGCCACGGTATCCGCAACGCTGGGCGCATCATGGCGCAGCGCTTTCATCAGGCGGTTGATACCGTTTTCGTTTTCGGCCGAACCAAAGAACACCGGTACGATCAGGTCTTCGCGCAGGTCCTGCACAAGGTTGGCATAGACCTCATCTGTCGAAGGTACCACGTCCTCGAGCAGTTCCATCATCAGATCGTCATCAAAATCGGCCAGTGTTTCCAGCATGGTATTGCGGGCTTCATCTTCAGTTGCGACCATGTCCTTGGGCAGTGTGATCATCTCGGATTTCTTGTGCGGTTCCCACCGCCAGGCCCGTTCGCTGACCAGATCGACCATGCCGGTCACATGCCCGTCGTTGTCGCGGATCGGGATTTCGCGCAGCAAAAGCGGGCGTGCCGACACGCCTTGCAGTGCCTCGAAAGTGGCGCGCACGGACGCCTCTTCATGGTCCATCTTGTTGATATAGACGAAGTGCGGGATATTGCGTTCATCCAGAAAACGCAGCAGCGGCGACAGTGTCACGGTGCGATCGGGTTTCGGATCACACACCACGACAACCACATCGGCGATCATCATGGCGCATTGCGCGTCATGGATGAGTTCGACTGACCCCGGACAGTCGATCACCGTCCACGGATCCCCGAGATAGTCGAACGAGGCGATGTTCATCTCGGTCGACATGTTGCGCGCGCGTGCCTCGGGGCCGGTGTCGCCCGCACTGGTGCCGTCCTTGACCGATCCGCGCCGCGGGATTGCACCTGCGGCAAAAAGGATGTCTTCGAACAAGGTGGTTTTGCCTGTGGAATAGGGGCCGACAAGGGCCGCCACCTTGGCGCCTTGGGATTGCTGGGTCATGATCGTCCTCCGTCAAGCCGACGCGGGCCTGCTTTGCTGCGTGCTTTGTCTGTTTGGGCTACAGTCCACGACGTGCGGAGGGTCCGTCCATGACTTGTGTCAACTCTGCCCCAAGATCAGCCGCGCGCCTTGACGCCCGGCAGCACACAGAGCATCTCGAACAGGATGTTTGCCGCCAGATTGGCCGTGGCACCCGAAGTGTCATAGGGCGGCGAGACCTCGACCAGGTCACAACCGACGATGTCCAGCCCCGCCAGCCCGCGCACAAGTTCAATGCCCTGATGGGACGTCAGCCCGCCCGGTTCCATCGTTCCGGTACCGGGGGCATATGCGGGATCGAAACTGTCGATATCAAAGCTGAGGTAAACAGGCCCATCTCCCATCTGGGTGCGGACCTCTTCCATCAGTGGGGCAAGCGACTTGTACCAGATTTCCTCGGCCTGAACGACGCGCCAACCCTGTTCGCGGGGCCAGTCGAAATCGCCCGCCTCATAGCCGGTTGCCCTGAGTCCGATCTGGCAGACTCGCGCGGGGTCGATCAAACGCTCCTCGTGGCTGCGCCGGAACGGGGTACCGTGGGCGAGTTTCTCGCCGAACATCAGGTCGTTGATATCGGCATGGGCATCCACGTGAACCAGCCCGACCGGCCCGTGTTTCTTGGCCATCGCGCGCAGGATCGGATAGCTGAGTGTGTGATCCCCCCCAAGTGTCAAGGGAATGGCACCGTGGCTTAAGATCTCGTCATACGCCTCTTCGATGATCTGCACCGATCTTTTCAGGTCAAACGTGTCGATCGCGACATCTCCGATATCTGCGATTTGGAGAGAATCGAAAGGAGAAACCTTGGTCCACATGTTGTAGGGCCGGATCATTGCGCTTTCGGCGCGTATCTGGCGCGGACCAAACCGCGTGCCGGACCGGTGCGAGGTGCCGATATCCATGGGAATGCCGACAAAACAGGCATCCAGCCCTGCCGCGCTGTCCTGATGGGGCAGGCGCATCATGGTCGGCAGCCCGCCGAACCGGGGCATCTCGTTTCCGCCAAGGGGCTGGTTAAAATTCATCTGTGTCTCCTTTTCGCGTCGTCGTGTCACCTTGGGCGCGCGTCACAAAAATGTCGAGCAATCCCATGCGGTGCCCGCGGTCAGGGCAGGGGCGGGGCCGTTCAGGGAAAACTCGGGCCTTCCCCCAAGTCTTGCTTGTATACCCGAAGCAGCAGGGTAGTCTGAGATAAAGCATTCCGACTCGCCTCCGGATCCCCCAAAAGGCGGGACAAACCATTGGTGACAGGGGTCTGCCATGTCGCAAAATCTGCTCAGATATACCCGCGTTCTTGAAATCGTAGGCGACACCATCAAGGTGCGCGTCCCCCCCGGCGATGACCGCGCGGTTGCGGTTCGGTTCGGGGACCTTGCCATGATTGCAACCGTGGACGGGATTAAGTCCCTCGCGCAGGTGATCTTTATCGACCATGATGTTGTGACCTTGCAGGTTTATTCCGGCACCAAGGGCATCTCGACCGAGGCCACGGCGACCTTTCTGGGACGCCCTATGCAGGTGCCTTATTCCGGGAATATCCTTGGACGCGTGTTCAACGGGGCTGGCGAAACGATTGATGGCGGGCCGGATTTGAGCGCCGAGCCGCGCGTCAGTATCGGCGGCCCGTCGGTCAACCCGGTCGAGCGCACGGTACCCAACCGCATGATCCGCACTGATGTGCCGATGATCGACGTGTTCAACACCCTTGTCGAAAGCCAGAAAATCCCGATTTTTTCGGTCTCGGGCGAGCCGTTCAATGCGTTCCTGTCCCGGATCGCCATTCAGGCCGACGCCGATATCGTGGTGTTTGGCGGGCTGGGGCTGATCTTTGACGACTTCCACACCTTCCGTCAGGCTTTTGAAGATGCCGGCGTGTTCTCGCGCACGGTGATGTTCGTCAATCAGGCGATGGACCCGCTGGTTGAACGCCTTCTGGTTCCGGATATGGCGCTGGCCGTGGCCGAGAAGTTCGCGGTAGAAGAGGGCAAGCGTGTGCTCGTGGCCATGACGGATATGACCGCCTATGCCGACGCCATGAAAGAGGTCGGGATCAGCCAGGAACGGGTGCCGTCCAACCGTGGGTACATGGGTGACCTCTATTCCCAGCTTGCGCGGCGATATGAAAAGGCCTGCGACTTTTCCCGCGGCGGGTCGGTGACTATTCTTGCGGTGACCACCATGCCCGGCAATGACGTGACCCATCCCGTGCCCGACAATACCGGCTATATCACCGAAGGGCAGTTCTATCTGCATTCCGGCATGCTGGACCCGTTCGGCAGCCTGTCGCGGCTCAAGCAGAACGTGATTGGCAAGACCACGCGCGAGGATCATGGCCAGATCATGAACACCATGATCCGCCTGTATTCTGAATCGCGCGATGCGGCCCAGAAACAGGCGATGGCGTTTGATCTATCCGACTATGACCTGCAACTTCTGAAGTTCGGGGCGCTGTTCCGAGAGCGGTTCATGAAGCTGGATGTCTCGATGCCGCTGGAAGAGGCGCTTGATCTTGGCTGGGCAACGATGGCCGAGTGTTTCGAGGCCGAGCAGCTTTTGATGAAGCAATCCCTGATCGACAAGTATTTCCCGAAAGGGTCCGATGGCGCGGCTGCAGCTGAATAAGTCCTCTCTGGCGCGTCAGGCGGCGCAGCTTCAGAGTTACGAGCGTTTCCTGCCCTCGCTGGATTTGAAACGTCAGCAGCTCATGGGCGAACGCGCCCGTGCCCGAACCGAGGCCAAAGCCCTGCGCGCCGAGGTGGATGCGCTGGTGCAAGAGGTGGGTGAACGTCTGCCGATGCTGGCTCAGAGAGACATTGACCTCGATGGGCTGGTCGAATTGACCGCCTATGATCTGGCCGAGGTCAACGTGGTCGGCGTTAAGGTGCCGGAACTTTCCGGTGTCGAGATTGCGGTCCGTCCCTATTCTCCTATGGCCAAGCCGCATTGGGTGGACACGGCAGCGGACCTCTTGAAACAGGTGATCGAGGCCCGCCTTCGGGTCGCCGTGGCCGAGCAACGCGTTGTGCTGTTCGAAAAGGCGGTGGATACGATCACGCAACGTGTCAATCTATTCGAAAAGGTCCTGATCCCGCAGACCCGCGCGAATATCAAACGCATCCGGATCTACCTGAATGACGAACAGATTCAGGGGGTCGTGCGCTCGAAGCTATCCAAGAAAAAGAGGGCTGCATCATGACAGTAGCCCAGTTGAAAAAACTTACCCTGATCGGAGATGCGGGCGACCGTCGGGTCACGCTGGATTTTCTGCAGGCGCTGGGCTGCATGCATCTTGTGCCCTTGGTGCCCTTGCCGGACGCCCCCGAAGAGATCACGGCACGCGGGGCCAGGGATGCCTATGCCGCGCTGCGCTTTCTGGCCGAGGTGGGCAATCCGCGCCGGCAGGTACGGCGCGCGCCCGATTTCGACATGACCCGCTTCGTGGCCGAGGTGCAGGGCCTGATGCACCGTATCCGCGAAACCCGTGACCGGCGCGACTTTCTGGCGCATCGCATCCGCGAGGTGCGCCCGTGGTGGGATTTGGATTTCCCGCCCCATGATGCACTGGCGGGCCACCGTCTGTGGTTCTACCGCCTTCCGGTCAAACACCGTAAAGCGCTGGACGCGGTGGCCTATCCATGGTCGATCCTAGGCACCGACCACCGTTTTCTCTACGTGGTACTGATCGCGCAGGAAGAACCGCCCGACGATGTGTTGCCCGTGGCGCGCACACATACCGGCGCACGCCCCTTGCACAAGCTCGAGGAAGACCTCGAAGATACCGAGATCGCGCTCGAGGCGCTGGAGGCCGAACGTCTGGCCTGCACGCGCTATCTTGATCTGATGCGGAAAAACCTGTCCGAGGCCGAAAGCCGTGCGGAACTGGCTCATGCAGAGCAGCAGGTTCTGGAAGAGGACCGCCTGTTCGCGGTTCAGGGCTGGGTGCCGGTCGACAGGGTCGAAGCAGTGCTGGCGGGGGCGCGTGCGCGCGGGCTGGCTGTCACGATCGAAGATCCCCGGGCTGATGAGCTGCCTCCGACACTGCTGGAACAGCCAGACACGCGCAGCGCCGGTGTCGATCTGGCCATGTTCTATCAGGTGCCCAGCGCCCGTGGCTGGGACCCCACCGTGATGCTGCTGATTTCATTTGCAATATTCTTTGCCATGATCGTGGCGGATGCGGGCTACGGCCTGTTGATCCTGGCAGGGCTGCTTCTGGGCTGGCGCAGCCTTGGCAAAAGTGTTGCGCGCCGGTCCTGGCGGAGGCTGGGGGTCATCATTGCAGTCTGTACAATTGGCTATGGTGTCCTTGTCGGCAGCTATTTCGGGGTTTCGCCCGACCCGCAGACACTGCTCGGCCAGATGCAGGTGCTGACATTGGGTGACTTTGACACGATGATGTTGCTGTCGATTGTGATCGGTGTGCTGCATCTCGTGATTGCGAACCTGTTGGCGGCTTATGCCGCGCGCGGGCGACGACGCGCCTATGCCAATCTCGGCTGGGCTGTGGCCCTTGTCGCCGGACTAATGCTGTGGCGGGGCAGCATGGCCGGGCAGGACACGGGGCTGCCCGTTGCCGCGCTTGCGGGCGGGTTGCTGGCCGTCTTCCTGTGTTCCAGCGATCGGGACATCAAGGGGCCGGTGGACTGGCTTTGGCGGGCACTGGACGGGGCCAAGGCGCTTAGCGGTGCCATGGGGGCTTTTGGCGATGTGCTGAGCTACATGCGCCTGTTCGCGCTGGGCCTCGCATCGGCGTCTCTGGCGATCACCTTCAACGATCTGGCTGTCGGCGTGATGCACGCGATGGAAGGTCCCGGAATACTGTTCGGGCTGTTGATCATGCTGGTGGGGCACGCGCTCAACTTCGGACTCGCCCTGATGAGCGGCGTCGTGCACGGGCTGCGACTGAATTACATCGAATTTTACAAATGGGGTCTCCCGGACGAGGGCGTTGCCTTTCGCCCGCTGGCCCGCAAGGAGGTTCAGGAATGAATGAACTTGTCATGGCCCTTGGGTGGCTTGGAATTTACGCGCCGATGGCGCTGGGTGCGGTGGCTTCGGCTGTGGGATGCGCGATTGCGGGGCAGGCCAGTATCGGCGCCATGACCGAAACTGACGGGGGCTATGGCCGTTTCGTCGGGATTTCGGCCTTTCCGTCCACCTTCGTAATCTACGGGATCGTCATCATGTTCACACTGAACCGCGAGGTGACCCCAGAAAACTCGGGCGGGCTGTTTGGCGTGGGTATCCTGGCCGGGATCGCGATGCTGTATTGCGGAATCTGGCAGGGGCGCGCCTGTGCGTCCGCCATCAACGCCGCCAAGGAAAAGCCCGAGATCTTTGGCCTCGCGCTGGCTCCGGCGGCGATCATTGAAGGATTCGGCGTCTTTGCCTTTGTCTTTGCGCTGGTGATCAGCGGGGGGATCGGCTGATGTCGAAAGAGGGCATTGTTTCACATGGCGTCGATGAACTGATCGCGAAACTGCGCAATGACGGGATCGCCGAAGGCCGTGCCGAGGCCGACCGCATTCTGGCCGAGGCCGAAGCCGAGGCCGCACGCATCGTGGCCGACGCCAAGAAAGAGGCTACCGCTTATCTGCGCAAGGCGCATACCGAGGCGGACAATTACGTCAACGCAGGCAAAGAGGCGCTGAACACCGCGATGCGCGACGCGGTGTTGTCGATGAAAAGCGAACTCACCCGCCGCTTTGCCGCCGATGTGCAGCGTCTGGTGACGCAGGAAATGGCCGATCCCGATCTGCTGCGACAGCTGATCCTCGAGGTTGTCGGCTCTACAGCGCGTCAGGCCGGGCTTGAGGGCAAGGTCGAGGTGATCCTGCCAGAGAAGGCGGCGACCCCCGAAGACATCAAGAAGAACGCCGATGATATCCAGCACGGAAAGCTGACCAAATATGTGCTTGGTCTGACTGCAGAAATGCTGCGCGAAGATGTGATCCTGCATGTGGCGGACGATCTGAGCGAAGGCATCCGGATGCGTTCGGACGGGGACGGTGTGTTGCTCGACCTTAGCGACAAGGCGGTCGGGTCTGTCTTGCTTGAACACCTGCAGCCTCGCTTTCAGGCCGTGCTTGAGGGTGTGATCCGCTAACATGTCTGACCGCGACGCCTATACCGCGCTGATGTGCAGCCTGCCCAGTTCCGAGCGGCTGTTCATCGCCAAGAAACCGCCCCTGTCGCGGCTGCGGCTGGACCGGCGGTTGAAGGCGCTCGCGCCCGAGGATGCGGCCGTGTTGGCGCGGCTGGAACATGTGCTGAGCTGGAATGCCTATGCGATGGATGTGACCGAGGCGGCGGTGGTAAAGCGTGCGAAAGACACGCTTGCCCATATTCCGCAGCCAACCTTGCGCCGCATTGTGCTGGAACGCATGGATTTGCGCACGGCGATGGCGGCGCTGCGCTTGCGCCGCGACGGGAAAACCCCGCCGCCGGGCCCGTTTGGCGTGGGCCGGTGGGAGCGTCACATTCCCGCGCACTGGTCCGAAACGGCCTTTGGACTGTCGCGGGCGATGCCTTGGCTGCCCGAGGCCCAACGTCTGCTTGAGGCGGACGAACCTCTGGCGTTGGAACGGCATATCCTTGAAACCAGCTATCGGCTGCTGAAACGGCACGCCACCCGCCATCTTTTCGATTTCGAGGCGGTCGCGATTTACGTGCTGAGCTGGAGCATTTTTGACCGCTGGGCCCAAAGCGTGCCCGCCGCCGCCGCCCACCGATTTGACACCCTTGCCGCGCAGGCCATGGCCAAACGCGGCGAAATCCGATTTCAGGGAGAGCATGCATGAACGCCCCCACATCAACCGAACAGACTGCCACCGCGCGCGTCGTTGTAGTTCAGGAAGACCTTGTGAAAATTCAGGCGCTGCCCGAAGCGGACGGCACGCCCGGGCACCTGGTCAAAAACGAGGTGGTTTACATTCTGCCTTCGCGCCCCGGTCCAGGCGGACGGCAGGAACAGCTCAAGGCCGAGGTGCTGCAGGTACGGGGCGACACGGCGGATGTGCAGGTCTACGAGAGCACGGCCGGTGTCGCGGTGGGCGATCCGGTTGCACAAACTGGCCTCATGCTGTCGGTCGAGCTGGGGCCAGGATTGCTGGGGCGGGTATATGACGGGCTGCAATCCCCTTTGCCCAAGGTCGCGGCCAGCTATGGCACCTTCCTTCCGCGTGGTGTGGATGTACCCGCCATCGACCAGCAAGCAAAATGGTCCTTCGCGCCCTCGGTCAAGGTGGGCGACACCGTCGAGGCCGGCGACAGCATCGGCGCAGTGCCCGAGGGGCGGTTCAGCCACAAGATCATGGTACCGTTCAACTGGCCCGGCCGGTACAAGGTCGTCTGGATTCAGGAAGGCGCGGCGCAGGTGCATGACACCGTGGCACGTCTGGTGGACGAAAATGGTGGCGAACATGCGCTGACGCTGTCGCAACGGTGGCCGGTGCGCCGCCCTTTGCCCAGCCATCTTCTGAAGCGCGCCTTGTCCCAGCGGACCTATCCGAACGAACCCGTTCTGACGTCGCAGCGTCTGATTGACACCTTCTTTCCGATTGCGCGGGGGGGCACGGCCTGCATCCCCGGACCATTCGGGGCGGGCAAGACCGTGCTGCAGAACCTGATTGCGCGCAATGCCAAGGTCGATATCGTGATCGTTGTGGCCTGCGGCGAACGCGCGGGTGAGGTGGTGGAGACGATCAACGAATTTCCGAAAATGACCGATCCGACCTCGGGCGGAAGCCTGATGGACCGGACCATCATTATCTGCAACACCTCTTCCATGCCGGTTGCGGCGCGCGAGGCGTCAATCTTTACGGGCATCACGTTGGGCGAGTATTACCGCCAGATGGGGTTGAACGTTCTGTTGATCGCCGACAGCACTTCGCGCTGGGCGCAGGCGATGCGGGAAACCTCGGGCAAGCTCGAGGAAATCCCCGGGGAAGAAGGGTTCCCCGCCTATCTGGAAAGCTCGATCAAGGGACTTTACGAGCGCGCGGGCGTGATCCGTACCAATGATGGCGACAGTGGCAGCCTGACCCTGATCGGCACCGTGTCGCCTGCGGGGGGCAACTTTGACGAACCAGTCACGCAATCGACCCTGTCCACGGTCAAGTGCTTTCTAGGGCTGTCTTCGGAAAGGGCCTACAAGCGCTTTTACCCCGCCGTTGATCCGCTGCTGAGCTGGTCGCGCTATCAGGACCAACTGTCCGACTGGTACGAACGACAGGTCAAACCCGGCTGGGTCGGGCGGGTGAAAGAGATGCAGGCGTTGCTGGAGCGTGGCGACCAGATCAGCCAGATGATGCAGGTCACCGGCGAGGAAGGCGTGACGCTTGAGGATTTCGTCACCCAGCAGGCCGCCCTGTTCCTTGACATGGTCTATCTGCAGCAGGACGCGTTTGACGATGTGGATGCGACGGTGCCGCTGGAACGGCAGAAACTGACCTTTGGGCTAATCTATGAAGTGTGTAGCGCGCGCCCGAAATTCGCTGACAAGGGCGAGGCGCGCCAGTTTTTCACGCAACTCACCGGGTTGATGAAGAATTTTCATTATGCCGCGCTTGATACGCCCGAATATGCACGCCTGCTTGAGGAAATCCGCACCCTCTGCCGGTCCCGTATTTCAGGGTTTCACGGCTAGAGCAGCCGTGAGATAGGCTTAGGCCTTCTCGGATACCTGCCCTGCAAGCAGATGTTCGGCGATGCGGGTTGTGTCGTCAAGGTGGCGGTTGATGGCAGCCCGCGCTGCCTCGGCATCGCCCGAGGTGACGGCGTCACAAATCGCTTGCATATGCACGGGGCCTGGTTGGTCGCGATCCGTGCTGGACAATGTCATCATGCGCAGACGGCTGATCCGGCCATTCAGACGTTGCACGACCTCCCAGGCAATGCTGTGACCTGCGCCATCAAAAATGACCTGATAAAAAGCCGAGGTCGCCTGAAAAAGGGCGGCGGGCGCATCGGATCCAAGCACCTGTTTCAAATCTTTCAGCGCCCCCCTGAGGCGGTTTTCCAAATCCGGCGTCATCTGACGGGCACAAGTCATGGCAGCGGAGGTCTCAAGCATGCGCCGGATGTCATAGATCTGCCGGGCATCATCCCAGCTCATCCGGGCCACGATCGGGCCTTTGCCGGGCAGGATGTCGACCAGCCCTTCGGCTTCGAGATAGCGGATGGTCTCGCGGATCACGGTTCGGCTGACCCCAAGTTGATCGCACAGGGGCCGCTCGACCAGTCGCTCACCAGGCTTGAAATGCCCCGCAATGATGGCATCGCGCATCTGGTCCTGCACGATGTCGCGCAGGGTCTTGGGGGGGGTCTGAATTTTGCTGAGGCCGGGATGGGTCATAACTTTGCGATAGCAGGCTCGCGTGGCAGGAACAAGAATTATTGACATACAATATTATGGTATACCATAAATCTGGCAACTGGAATCACTGAGCATAGGTGCGCGAATGCCTGCGGAAATCCGAAAGACCCTGTTGCATGTCGAAGAAACGCTGATCGAGGGCGGCAAACCCGCACCGGTGCCGTTGAAAATGATCGCCGCCGTTGCGGTGATCAGGAGCCCCTGGGCGGGGCTGGGCTTTGTCGAAGACCTGCGTCCCGGCATTCATGAGTGTGCCTCGGACCTCGGCGCGATGTTGACAGGCATGATCCTTGAAGCAGCCGGAGGCGGTGACAAGGTAGAAGGCTATGGCAAGTCCGCAATTGTCGGCGTCAACGGCGAGGTGGAACATGCCTCTGCTCTGATCCACACACTGCGTTTCGGCAACCATTATCGCGAGGCGGTCGGGGCAAAGTCCTACCTTGCCTTCACGAACACGCGGGGCCCGGCGAATGCGCCGTTGCAAATCCCACTCATGGACAAAAATGACGGCGGACGGCGCAGCCACTATCTGACGATTCAACTGTCTGTGGCGGATGCGCCGGGCCCGGACGAGATCGTCGTGGCCCTCGGGGCGTCGGTCGGCGGGCGTCCGCATCACCGGATCGGGGATCGGTATCAGGATCTCAAGGAGTTGGGTCATGACGTTGACAACCCTGCAGCTGTCTGACCCCTTCGGGTGCGTGACTTATCGTACCGCAGGGCAGGGTGCGCCCTTGGTCCTGCTGCACGGGGTCGGCTTGCAATCGGCAGCGTGGGGTCCACAGATCAATGCGTTGTCATCGGGGGCGCGGGTGATCGCATTGGACATGCCCGGCCATGGCAGAAGCGATCCGCTGCCGGATGAGCCCGCTTTGCCCGACTATGTGTCCTGGCTTCACGCGGTGCTGAAGGCGCTCGACCCTGGTCCGGTCGATCTGGCGGGCCATTCGATGGGGGCGTTGATCGCTGCCGGATATGCGGCCACTTATCCCTCGCAAGTCAGGCGGGTCGCCCTGTTGAACGGGGTGTTCCGGCGCGACGATGCGGCACGCGCGGCGGTGCAGCGCCGTGCCGAGGTTATTCGTGCAGGTGACGTCGACACCCAAGCCCCATTGGATCGCTGGTTCACGGATGCTGACAAGGACAAGGCCAGCCGCGATCTGGTCGCTGGCTGGCTGTCGTCTGTGGACCCCAAGGGGTATGGCGATGCCTATGCCGCCTTTGCCGGGGGCGACGCGACCTACGCGGACCGTTTTCCCAGCATCACATGCCCTCTGCTGGCCCTGACAGGGTCGGAGGACCCCAATTCGACTCCTGCGATGTCCCGTGCGATGGCTGGGGCCGCGCCACGGGGGCATGCTGTGGTGATCGACGACGCGCGCCACATGGTCAACCTGACCCACCCGGATCGCGTGAACCTTGCCCTGAATACGTGGCTGACCACATCCGAGGACGAAAGGGAAACCGCATGAGCCGCTTCGATCCGCGCAGCCTGCGCAATGCCTTTGGGTCGTTCATGACTGGTGTGACCGTCGTGACGACGCGGGATGCCGGAGGGCAGCCGGTCGGCTTCACGGCCAACTCCTTTGCCTCGGTGTCGCTGGACCCGCCGCTTGTTCTGGTCTGCATTGCGAACACATCAAGCAATTTTGCCATCTTCGCCAGTGCTACGGGGTTTGCCATCAACGTCCTGTCCGAAGGGCAAAAAGAGGTGTCCAACACCTTTGCCCGCCCCGTAGAGGACCGATTTGCCGAAGTTGTTTGGCGTGACGGACCGCATGGCGCGCCCGTGCTGGACGGGGTGTCGGCCTGGTTCGACTGTGCGATGCACAACCGTGTCGAGGCCGGCGACCACCTGATCCTGATCGGCAAGGTCGAGGCGTTTGATCACGCGGCCTTGCCCGGGCTGGGATATGCCAACGGCGCCTATGTGACTGCAGCGGCAGAGGCCGAGGCACTGGGCGGCACAGCGCAACTGACCGTCTCGGCCCTGATCGAACATAATGGCAGGGTGTTGCTTGTCGAAGACGGGCAGAGCGGTTTCTGCCTGCCGGAAACACGGGTCGGCAAGGGGGGCGCATCCGCCGCCCTTGCCCGGCTGATTGATGACTGTGGTGTGACAGCCGAACCCGGGTTCATCTATTCCGTTTATGAAGACGAAGCGGGCGACTACCAGCATATTTCGTTCCATTGTCCATCGGAGGGTGGCACGCCAACCTGCGGCACCTTCAAACATCTTGACCCTGACACACTGTCCACCATCGCAGATCCAGCCATGCAGACCATGCTGTCACGCTTTGCCGAAGAAAGCCGGATGGGAAATTTCGGGGTGTATGTCGGCAATCAGACCCGTGGCCAAGTCCGCCCGGTCGCATCCAAGAGGAACTGACCCATGAAATTCTCTTTGTTTGCCCATATGGAGCGGATTTCGCCCGATCAGGATCAGAAGAAGCTTTATGACGAGTTCATTGCGTTGTGCAAAATGGCCGATGCCGGTGGGATGCATGCCATCTGGACCGGCGAGCATCATGGCATGAATTTCACCATTGCGCCGAACCCGTTCCTGAACCTCGTTGATCTTGCGCATCACACCAAAAACGTCCGCCTTGGCACCGGGACGGTGATCGCACCGTTCTGGCATCCGATCCGGTTGGCGGGCGAGGCGGCGATGACTGATATCATCACCAGTGGGCGCCTTGATCTGGGGGTCGCGCGCGGGGCTTATTCCTTTGAATATGAACGCATGTTGCCCGGCCTGGATGCCTGGGAGGCAGGCCAGCGGATGCGCGAACTGGTGCCGGCGGTTCAAAACCTCTGGGCGGGCAACTATACGCATGAGGGCGAGTTCTGGTCCTTCCCGAAAACCACATCTGCACCCTTGCCTTTTCAGGATGGCGGCCCCCCGATCTGGGTTGCGGCGCGCGATCCCAACAGCCATGACTTCGCTGTGGCGAATGGCTGCAATGTGCAGGTAACGCCGCTTTGGAAGGGGGACTCCGAAATCACCGATCTTATGGACAAATTCAACGCGGCCTGTAAAAAATTCCCCGACCGGCCCCGCCCGAAGATCATGCTGCTGCAACACACTTACGTGTCCGACAGTCCCGAAGACACCAAGCGCGGCGCCGAAGAGTTAAACCGATTCTACAATTACTTCGGCGCGTGGTTCATGAACAAGCGCGAGATCGAGCAGGGTCTGATCGCGCCCCTCACCGACGAAGAAATCGCGGCCCATCCCTTCTACAGCCCCGAGGCCATGGCGCGTGATCTGGTGATCGGTGAACCCGACGCGGTGATCGCGCGTTTGAAACAGTACGAGGCGCTGGGTTACGACGAATATTCCTTCTGGATCGACTCTTCGATGAGCTTCGAGCGGAAGAAAGCCTCGCTTGAACGCTTTATTCGTGATGTGATGCCCGCGTTTCAGTAAGGACCGACCATGCAGACGTTCCAGCAATATATCGGCGGCGCTTTTGACGATGGCAGCGCCCGTTTCGAGAGCATTGATCCAGCAACAGGGCAGGCCTGGGCGCTGATGCCCGAGGCCCGTGCCGACGATGTGAACCGCGCAGTGGACGCGGCAGAGACGGCCTTTGTCAGCCCCGAGTGGGCCGCGATGACGGCAACCCAGCGTGGCAAGCTGTTGATGCGGCTGGCCGACCTGGTGGCCGAGGCCGCGCCCCGATTGGCCGAGTTGGAAACCCGCGACACCGGCAAGATTATCCGCGAGACCAGTGCCCAGATCGCCTATGTCGCGGAATACTACCGGTATTATGCCGGGCTGGCCGACAAGATCGAAGGCGCGCATCTGCCCATCGACAAACCCGACATGGAGGTCTGGCTGCGTCGCGAACCTCTGGGGGTAGTGGCTGCTGTGGTGCCTTGGAATTCGCAACTGTTCCTGTCCGCGGTCAAGATCGGCCCGGCGCTGGCGGCGGGATGCACGGTGGTTTTGAAAGCCTCGGAAGAAGCGCCGGCGCCGCTTTTGGAATTTGCCCGTATCTTTGACCGCGCGGGGTTCCCCAAAGGGGTGATGAATGTCATCACCGGGTTCGGTCCGGATTGCGGGTCGGTCCTGACCAGCCACCCTAAAGTGGCGCATGTGGCCTTTACCGGCGGGCCCGCGACGGCCCGTCATATCCTGCGTAACTCGGCCGAGAATCTCGCGTCGACATCTCTAGAACTTGGTGGCAAGTCACCCTTCATCGTCTTTGAAGACGCCGAACTCGAAAGCGCGGTGAACGCGCAGGTGTCTGGGATATTTGCGGCCACGGGGCAAAGCTGTGTGGCCGGGTCACGCCTTGTCGTGCAGCGGTCAATCAAGGCGGCTTTTCTGGAACGTCTGAAAGAAAAAGCCGAAAACGTGGTGATCGGACCGCCGGACGACATGGCGACCGAAGTCGGGCCGCTTTGTACCGAAAAACAACGCCAGCATGCACAAGATCTGATCTCGCAATCCATCGACAGGGGCGCACGCCTTGTCACCGGCGGTACCTTGCCCGACAGGGATGGGTTCTACTTCCCGCCCACGATCCTTGATTGCTCTGACGCGCCCGAAGCGCCCTGCGTGACCGAAGAGTTTTTCGGCCCTGTCCTGTCGGTGGTCGATTTCGAGACCGAGGCCGATGCCATCCGGATCGCGAACGACACCCGCTATGGGCTTGCTTCGGGGCTGTTCACCCGAGACCTGACCCGCGCACATCGCATGATCCGGGCGATCCGCGCCGGGATCGTCTGGGTCAACACCTACCGCGCCGTCAGCCCGATCGCCCCGTTTGGAGGGCACGGGTTGTCGGGACACGGGCGCGAAGGCGGGCTTGAGGCAGCGCTTGAATACACCAAGATCAAATCAGTTTGGCTGCGCACCAGCGACGACCCGATCCCTGATCCGTTTGTGATGCGTTGACCCCCTACTTTTTCTTGCGAGAAATACCTCGGAGCGCGAGGCAGAGCCTCGCATGAGGGCACGTAAAGTGCCCTCATCCTGAACGATCTCAAGCTTTCCCACCATCAGAATTTTCTTGCCACGGGTGCTTGGCATGGGGGCCGTGACGTCGCACAAAGAACGTATCCCGTTTGTGCGGGTCAATTCACGCCTGAACAGGACTGGAGCTCCCATGACCGACATCCCGACAGAAAAACTATCTCTGTATCAGATCCGGACTTTCGCAAAGTCCATGCTGATCAAGGCCGGGATGGATGATCACGGCAGCGATGTTTTGGCGGATCTCGTCATGAAATCTGAACGCGATGGGCCGCGCAGCCACGGACTGCGCATGTTGCCCGTCTATGCCCAGAGCTTTGCCTCGGGCTATGCCAACCCTGCCGCCGCTCCGAAAATCGACCGGATCGCCCCGGGCGTGCTGCGCGGGGATGCCGACAACGGCTACTTCCAGATTGCTGCGGAAAAGGCGCGTGCCGAATTGATCGCAATGGCGCGGAAAAACGGCATTGCGGCCTTTACCTGCGCCAACAGCCACCACCTTGGGGCCATGCGGTTCGATACCGAACCTTTGGCCGAGGCCGGTCTTGTGGCGCTAGGGGTGGTGAATTCCCTGTCCATGGTGGTGCCTCATGGTGGGGTGCGGCCGGCGTTCGGCACGAACCCGATGTCCTTTGCTTGTCCGCGCGACGGCAAGGCCCCGATCGTCTGGGATCAGGCGTCTTCCATGGTGGCGCTGATGGATATCAAAATGGCAGCCGCCGAAGGCCACGACCTGCCGCGCCCCGGCGGGCTCGACCCAAGCGGCGCGCCGACCACCGATCCGAACGCCATTCTGGAAACGCGCAGCCTGCTGCCCTTCGGTGATCACAAAGGCGCAGCGATTGCCATGCTGGTCGAGGTTCTGGGCGCGGCGCTTGCGGGCGGCACCCTGTCAGTCGACAATGCCGAGCGTGAGGCGCATGGTGCCCTTAACGTCAAAGGTGGCGCCACCCTGATCGCGATTGACCCCGACAGGTTCGGCAATGCGCAGTTTGCGGGGTATATTGCGCGCATCTGCGCCGAGATCGAAGGGAATGGCACGGCACGTGTTCCCGGCGATGGGCGTCTTGGCAAACGCGCCACGGCGCAGGAAGGCGGCGTCACCGTGGCGAGAGCCTTGTTGGAAGAGCTGGACTATTACAACTGAGGACTGGGGCATGAAACAGGTTGTCGTAATCGGAGGCGGGATCGTGGGCATTTCCTGCGCGCTGTCGCTGCTTGAGGACGGACATGCTGTGACCGTTCTCGATCCGGGGGCGGTGGGCGAGGGGGCCAGTTGGGCCTCTTGCGGCTGCATTGCCGCAGGAGAGGTCGTGCCCCTGTCGCAGCCGGGTATGCTGCTGAAAGTGCCGGGCTGGCTGCTGGATCCCGAGGCCCCTCTCTCGCTTCGCCCGTCCAGCGTCCTGCGCCTGCTGCCCTGGTTCACGCAGTTCACGCTGAATTCCACCCCGTTCCGGATGCGCGCCATTGCCGATGATCTGGCCAAGCTGACCTTTCGCGCGACGGATGATCTGCGGGCGCAGTTGGGCCGCTATGAGGTGCGGGACATGCTGGTCGAACGGCCGGTGCTGAAGATGTTTGATGATGATCGGGACAAGGCGACGATGGGGGCGGCCTTTGATCTCGCGCGCGAGATGGGCTGTACCATTGACGAGATTTCAGGCGCCGAGGCGCATGAAATGGAACCCGCCATTGCGCCGGATTTCCAACATGCGGCGGTGCTGCGGGACTGGAGTTTTGTGGCCGATCCGCGACGCATGGTCATTGATTTGCATCGCGCGTTCGTGGCGCGTGGTGGCGTGGTGAAACCTGTCGCGGGCACGGGGTTCACACGGGAAGATCGACGCGTCACCGGCGTGACCTGTTCCGACGGCGGCACGGTGCCCGCAGACGAGGTGGTGCTGTCGGCGGGCACACAGTCCAAGACTTTGGCCCGCCATTTGGGCATCAAGCTGCAATTGGAAGGCGTGATCGGGTATTCCACGGGGCTGAGCGATCCCGGTGTCGATCTCAAACACACGGTGTTTTATGCCAAGGGCGGCTTTGGCATCACACCTTACGAGAGCGAACTTGCCATTGCCGGAACCATCGAGTTTGCAGGCGAAAATGCCGCCCCGCGCTGGCGACGGGCGGATGTGCTTGTGAAACGCGCGCACCGTGTCTTGCCCGGATTGCAGGTCGAAGGGGCGCAGCGGCGCATCGGGCGTCGACCCTTTACCCCGGATACCCGTCCTATCCTTGGCCGGTCCGACAAAATTGCGAACGTCACATTTGCAACAGGTCACGGGCAGTTGGGGCTCACACTGGGGGCCACGACCGGACGTCTTGTCGCGGACATGGTCGCAGGGCGCGCGCCGAATATGGATCTGGCGGCGTTCGGGCCGGACCGTTTCTAGACGCCGTTGTCGGTGCGGACCTTGAACCCGTGATTGCGCAGCTGGGTGACGATATCGCGCACGTGATGGATGTCGCGCGCCTCGATCACCACTTCCAGTTCGGCCTGTTTCAGGGCCACGGTCTGCATCATGCGTTGGTGGATCACTTCGATCACGTTGGCCCCGCCTTCGCCGATGATCCGCGAGATATCTGACAACTGGCCGGGTGTATCGTCGATTTCGAAGGTCAAGCGCGTGATGCGCCCATCGCTGACCAGCCCGCGCAGGATCAGCGTCGATAAAAGGCGCGAGTCAATATTGCCTCCGCAAATCACAAGTCCCACCTTCTTGCCCTTGTAATGTCCAAGGTGTTTCTCGATGACGGCCAGACCCGCGCCCGGCGCGCCTTCGGCAACTAGTTTTTCGTGACTGATCAGGTCGAATACCGCCTTTTCGATTTCGCTTTCCGTGGCGCTGTCGATCCGGTCCACGTATTTCGCGATGATCTGCATATTGGTCTGGGACGGTTCACGCACGGCGATGCCTTCGGCAAGTGTGGCCCCGCCAAAATTCGTGGCGCCCATGTCAAACTGGGCCTTGGCGGCATCGAACAATTCCGCCTGTGCGCCAATGATTTCGATCTCGGGTTTGAGATCCTTTGCAGCCACTGCCATGCCCGCGATCAATCCGCCGCCGCCGATCGGCACGACGACAACATCCAGTTCGGGGTGGTCCTCGAGCATCTCTATGGCAACCGTGCCCTGTCCGGCGGCCACGATCTCGTCGTCGAAGGGGTGGATGAAGGTCAGGTTGCGATCCCGCGCCATGTCCATGGTGAACTGTACGCTTTCGTCAAAGCCATGCCCGTGCAGCACGACCTCGGCCCCGAAATCCTCGGTACGCTTCACCTTGTTGAATGGGGTGCCCTCGGGCATCACGATGACCGATGGAATGCCAAGTCGGGTCGCATGGTAGGCCACGCCCTGCGCATGGTTGCCCGCGCTGCAGGCGATCACGCCGTTTTCCTTTTCGTCATCGCTCAGGGTCAAAAGCTTGGCCAGCGCGCCGCGGGCCTTGAACGCGTTGGTGTGCTGCAGGTTTTCCAGCTTTAGATACAGCTCAATGCCCAGATGCAATGAAAGGCGTGTGGCCTTGACCATCGGGGTGCGGATGGTGGCGTCACGAATGGCATCATAGGTGGTGCGGATCAGGTCAGGTGTCAAAACCATGCAAGCGTGCCTGTCTGAGAGAATTTGCGCTGCCGCCCATGCGCCAGTGGGAGAGTCCTGCAAGGATCGGATGGACATGTCAATCTTTGGAGGGGTTGGGAAACAATGCTGCATCGCAGCAGTGTGGCGCGGGTGTTACATTCTATGATTTGCATGTGATTGAATTTGCACAGTTTTGTGGCTGCGACATATCACCTCGCTCTTGCAGCAACCGCAGTGCTGTTGGGGCGGTTCACAGCGGCGAAAAGTCACGAATGAAAATCGAAGCAAAGGTCGGGGAACGTGAAGGGTAATCGGCTTGCATCTGGTTGTGGTCCTCAAATGGGTGTCAGGACGTATGACGTTTGCTTCCGGACCGGGCAAATAGTTGCCTTTAAAAAAACGTGTCAAAAGGGTTGGTGAGGTTTGTGTTTTTTTGTGATCACAAAAATAAAGGAGCGTTTGAATTTTCTGCATGTCGTCGCACGCATAGCGCCGAATGCGAAGAATCCATGAGTTTAGGGGGGTTAGAAAGTTGTGTGGGACTGCCGCTGAGAGTGTTCTTTCCTCTTTCGGAAGCCAAGTGATGGCTGGAATACGGGCCATGGCCATGGGTGCACTGAAAGGACGTCGCGTCACTTGTCTGCCAGCACGCATCGCTTCGCACACAACATGCGCCCATCCTTTTGCTGCCCCTCAATTGCGCCAGATTGGGGAAATCTTGTCCATGCAACGACACGCCGGTTTCGAGATGTTTCCCAAAATTACGCACGGAAATTCGAAAAAAACACCAGTCTGGCGGGGTGCGTTTTTTGAGTGATCACAAATGTAAATTGACCACCGAATACCCTTGGCAACGCCCCCCATTCCCCCCTAAAAGACCCTCAGATTCTGACGTCGGGCGCGAAGGTCTGCCTTTTGCCATGCCCGGACGGAACATTCTGCGCCGCCGACGGTACCGGGTCGGCGCTTAGCAAAGGTAGCCGGGCTGAGAAGAACGAAGCGAAATGCAAAACTTTAAACTCAAAAAAGGACTGGATCTTCCGGTCGAAGGTGCCCCGGAGCAGGTGATAGGTGACGGTCCCGCGATCGCACATGTCGCGGTTCTGGGCGGCGACTATATCGGGCTCAAGCCCCGTATGGCCGTCAAGGAAGGGGACGAGGTAAAACGGGGCCAGCCCCTGTTCTGCCACAAGGATGCCGAGGCGGCCCAGATGGTGGCGCCGGCCACCGGTAAGGTGGTCGCCGTCAATCGTGGCGCACGTCGCGTGTTGCAAAGCGTTGTCATTGAAGTCAGCGACGCAGCCGACACCGGTGTTGATTTCAGTGGTGTCGGCAATGGCGATACCGCCGAAGGCATCACTGAAAAACTATGTGCGGCCGGTCTCTGGACCAGTTTCCGCACACGTCCCTATTCGAAGATGCCTGTTCCGGGCACGGCGCCACAGGCGATCTTTGTCACGGCGATGGAAACTGACCCGCTATCGCCCGATGCCGCCGTCATCATCAATGACGCCTCCGAGGCGTTCGCGGCAGGCCTTGCCACGGTGGCGCGGCTGACCGAAGGCACAACATGGCTCTGTCAGGCGCCCGGCGCCGCGTTGGCCGATGTGCCGGGTGTCGAGGTTGCGACCTTTGAAGGCCCGCATCCCGCGGGTCTGGCAGGCACGCACATCCACTTCCTGCACCCGCTTCAGGGCGAAGACCAAGTCTGGACCATCGGCTATCAGGACGTGATTGCCATCGGTCGCCTGATGCAGACCGGGCACCTCGACCCGTCGATGGTTGTCGCGATTGCCGGCCCCGAGGCCCGCAACCCGCGCCTTGTGCGCACCGTGATGGGAGCTTCGACCGAGGAACTGACCGCCGGAGAAATCGAAACCGGGACACCGCGCGTCATCTCGGGATCGATCCTGTCAGGGCGTCACGCCACAGGGCCATTTGCCTATCTGGGCCGCTTTGCCCGGCAGGTGTCGATCATCCGCGAGGACCGTGATCAGACCGTGTTCGGCTGGATCCGCCCGCGTCCCGACAAATACGCAGTTCAGCCCGTGCTGATTTCCGCACTGGCCAACAAGCTTCATCCGCTGACCTCGAACCTGAACGGTGGGCGCCGCGCGATGGTGCCGACCGGCACTTTTGAGACGTTGATGCCGCAGGATTACCTGCCGACCCAGCTTTTGCGCGCACTTCTGGTCATGGACACGGATCAGGCCCAGCAGTTGGGCGCACTGGAACTGGACGAGGAAGACCTTGGCCTTTGCGGGTTCGCCTGCCCGGCCAAGTACGAGTACGGTATGGCGCTGCGCGACAGCCTGACCAAGATCGAGAAGGAGGGTTGATGCATGGGATTGCGCAACTTCTTTGACAACGTCGAGCCGCATTTCACCAAGGGCGGCAAGTACGAGAAATACTTCCCCATCTACGAGATGGTGGAAAGCCTGCTATATACCCCGAAAACGGTAACCACGGTCGCCCCGCACGCGCGGTCCTTCGTGGATATGAAGCGGATCATGACCTATGTGGTGATCGCGACGATCCCCTGTATCCTGTGGGGTATGTTCAACACCGGCCTTCAGGTGCACAGCGCACTGGCTGCGATGGGCCCCGAGGCCGCAACCGGCTGGCGCATCGCGATCATGCAGGCGCTTGGGTTCTCGATGGATCCGGGCGGCGTGTTCGGAAACCTGTTCCACGGGTTCCTGTACTTCCTGCCGATCTACATCACGACTCTGGTCGTGGGCGGCATCATCGAGGTGATCTTTGCAACCGTTCGCGGCCACGAGGTCAACGAGGGCTTCCTTGTGACCTCGATGCTTTATGTTTTGATCGTCCCGGCCAGCACCCCGCTTTGGCAGGTAGGGCTGGGCATCGCCTTTGGTGTCGTGATCGGGAAAGAGGTCTTTGGCGGCACCGGTAAAAACTTCCTCAACCCGGCACTGACCGGGCGGGCGTTCCTGTATTTCGCCTATCCCGCCTATATGTCGGGTGACTCGATCTGGACACCGGTAGACGGCTTCTCGGGTGCAACTGCGCTGGGTGTGACCGCCGCAAACGGTGTGCAGGCGCTGGCTGCCGAGGGCATCACCTGGATGGATGCGTTCATTGGGACGGTCCAGGGATCGTTCGGTGAAACCTCGACCCTGGCCTGTTTGATTGGCCTGGCTTTCCTGCTTGCCACACGCATTGCCAACTTCCGCCTGATCGTGGGCTGCCTTGGCGGCATGATCGGCTTTTCGCTGCTGCTGAACCTGATCGGGTCGGATAGCAATCCGATGTTCGCGATGCCGTGGTACTGGCACCTTGTGCTGGGGGGCTATGCCTTTGGTCTGGCCTTCATGGTCACCGAACCCGTCTCGGCCAGCCACACCAATATGGGCCGCTATATCTATGGCGCGCTGATCGGGGTGATGGTTGTGATGATCCGCGTGATCAACCCGGCTTTCCCCGAAGGCATGATGCTGGCCATCCTGTTCGGCAACGTCTTTGCGCCTCTGATCGACCACTTCGTCGTGCAGGCCAACATCAAACGGAGGGCGCGTCGCCATGTCTGATACGCAAACGCCTGATCAACCCAAGGGCGCCATCGCCCGTTTTCTGGCCGCGCCGCCCGACTCGGTCGGCAAGACCATCTTCGTGGCCGTTGCCCTCTGCCTTGCGGCGTCTATGATCGTGTCGCTGGCCGCCGTGAACCTGCGCCCCGTGCAAGAAGCGAACAAGCTGCGTGACAAGCAGCTCAACGTTCTGCAAGTAGCGGGTGTTTACGAGCCGGGCATGAACGTGGCCGAGGCCTTCGCCGCATTTGAACCTCAGGTTCTGGAACTGGAGACCGGCACTTTCACGGACCAGTTTGATGCCGCGACATTTGACGATATCGCCGCCGCGTCCGACCCCGAGCTGAGCGTCGGCCTGAGCGATGACCCCGCCGGGATTGGTCGCAAGTCGAAATACCGTGTCGTGTATCTTCTGAAAGACGATGCCGGTGCCATCGACAAGGTCATTCTGCCAATCCACGGTTATGGCCTGTGGTCCACGCTGTACGGCTTCATTGCGCTTGAAGAAAACGGCAACGACATCTTCGGTCTGCAATTCTATCAGCACGGCGAAACGCCGGGCCTTGGCGCAGAGGTGGACAACCCCCGCTGGAAGGCGCTTTGGAATGGCAAGAAACTGCGCGATGAAGGCGGCGATCTGCAGATCAACGTCTCAAAGGCACAATCGCCGGCTGGCCCCGACTATCATATTGACGCGCTAGCGGGGGCGACCCTGACCTCGGTGGGTGTCGATAACCTCGTGAAATTCTGGCTCGGCGACGAAGGCTATGCCCCGTTCCTTGCCAAACTCAAAGCGGGAGACCTCTGATGAGCCAGACCAAGAAAGAAATGCTGGTCGACCCTCTGGTCGACAACAACCCGATCACCCTTCAGGTGCTGGGCATTTGTTCGGCACTGGCCGTGACCTCGTCGCTGCAGGTGGCCTTCGTCATGGCGCTGGCGGTAACGTTCGTGACCGCGTTTGCATCCTTCTTCATCTCGATTCTGCGTAACCAGATCCCCGGCTCGATCCGGATCATTGTGCAGATGGTGATCATTGCTTCGCTCGTGATCCTGGTGGACCAGGTGCTCAAGGCCTATGCCTTCGAGATTTCGAAAACCCTGTCGGTCTTTGTGGGTCTGATCATCACCAACTGTATCGTGATGGGGCGCGCCGAAGCCTTTGCCATGAAGAACCCGCCGATTGCGTCGTTCATTGACGGTGTGGGCAACGGTTTGGGCTATGGCCTGATCCTGCTCTTGGTTGGCTTCGTGCGTGAACTGTTCGGCGCCGGCTCACTTTTCGGGATCACCATTTTCGAAACTGTCAACAATGGCGGCTGGTACGTGCCTAACGGCATGTTGCTGCTGCCGCCTTCGGCGTTCTTCCTGATCGGTCTGATCATCTGGGCCTTCCGCACATGGAAACCCAAACAGGTTGAAGAGCGTGAATTCAAAATCCAGACGGTGGAGGGGCACTGATGGAAGGGCTCATTTCCCTGGCCGTAAAGGCCATCTTCGTTGAAAACCTCGCACTGTCGTTCTTCCTCGGCATGTGTACATTCATTGCCGTGTCGAAAAAGATTTCGACCGCGCTGGGGCTGGGGATATCGGTCATGGTGGTGCAGGCCATCACCGTGCCGACCAACAACCTGCTGCTGACCTACCTGCTGAAACCGGGTGCGCTGGCCTGGGCGGGCTTCCCCGATGTGGACCTGACCTTCCTCGGTCTGATTTCCTATATCGGCGTAATCGCGGCCATGGTGCAGATTCTCGAGATGATCCTCGATAAGTTCTTCCCGCCGCTCTACAACGCGCTGGGGATCTTCCTGCCGCTGATCACGGTGAACTGCGCCATCCTGGGTGGGTCGCTGTTCATGGTGGAACGTGACTACAACTTTGCCGAGGCGACCACTTATGGTTTGTCGTCTGGCTTTGGTTGGGCGCTGGCCATCACCGCGATGGCGGGTGTGCGCGAAAAGCTGAAATATTCGGACGTGCCGGATGGTCTGCAAGGGCTTGGCATTACCTTCATCACCGCAGGTCTGATGGCAATGGCCTTCATGTCCTTCTCGGGCGTCAAACTGTAAGGGGGCGGAAACATGGAAACCTTTTCTCTGGGTGTCATCCTTTTCACCCTGATCGTTCTGGCCCTGGTGTCCATCATCCTGCTGGCGCGCTCGCGACTGGTGTCGACCGGGAACGTACAGATCACCATCAACGGCGAGAAAACCGTCTCGGTGCCGGCGGGTGGTAAGCTTTTGCAAACCCTTGCGGACCAGAAACTGTTCGTGCCGTCGGCCTGTGGCGGTGGCGGCACCTGCGCGCAATGTCGCGTCAAGGTTCATTCGGGCGGCGGGTCGATCCTGCCGACCGAGGAAAGCCACATCACCAAGCGTGAGGCCGCCTGCGGCGATCGCCTGTCCTGTCAGGTGGCCGTGAAACAGGACATGGACATCGAAGTGCCAGAAGAGGTGTTCGGCGTGAAAAAGTGGGAATGCACCGTGCGTTCCAACGAAAACGTCGCGACCTTCATCAAGGCGCTGGTACTGGACCTGCCCGAAGGCGAAGACGTCAACTTCCGCGCCGGTGGTTATATTCAGATCGAGGCCCCTGCGCACGAGCTGAAATACACCGACTTTGACATCGAAGAAGAGTATCGCGAGGACTGGGACAAGTTTAACCTTTGGCAGTATGACTCGAAGGTCACTGTACCGATCGAACGCGCCTATTCGATGGCGAATTATCCGGACGAAAAAGGCATGATCATGCTGAACGTGCGTGTCGCGTCGCCGCCTCCAGGCTCAACCGGTATTCCGGCCGGTCAGATGTCTTCTTATATCTTCAACCTGAAACCGGGTGATAAGGTGACAATCTCGGGTCCGTTCGGCGAATTCTTCGCCCGCGACACCCAGAAGGAAATGGTCTTTATCGGCGGGGGTGCTGGCATGGCGCCAATGCGCTCGCATATCTTTGACCAGCTCAAACGCCTTGAGAACCGCGATCGCAAGATCAGCTTCTGGTATGGCGCGCGTTCGAAGAAAGAGATGTTCTTTGTCGAAGACTTTGACGGCCTGGCCAAGGAATTCGACAATTTCGATTGGCACGTGGCCCTGTCCGACCCCCAGCCTGACGATGATTGGGACGGTCTGACCGGTTTCATCCACAACGTGCTGTATGAACAATACCTCAAGGATCACCCGAACCCCGAGGATTGCGAATTTTACATGTGTGGTCCGCCCATCATGAACCAATCGGTGATCAACATGCTGCTGGACCTGGGCGTGGATCGCGAAGACATCATGCTTGACGATTTCGGCGGTTGATCTTCGACAAACGGTTTCAAACAGGGCGGACCTCGGTTCGCCCTGTTTGTCAGGAAAGCCAAAAGAAAACGGCCCGCTCAGCGATATGCTGTCCGGGCCGTTTCTATTTTTCCGGCATCATCGAATGCCGGACACCTGCATTTAGCCGACGATCATCTGTTTCATCTGCAACGCTTCGTATTCAAGCTCTTTGAGGCGGAAATTCACAACATCGCCCACGGTGATCATTCCGGCGAGCGAGTCACCTTCCATCACCGGCATGTGCCGGAACTTACCGTCGGTCATGCGTTGCAGGACCGAGATCATCGAATCTCCGGGGGCACAGGATTGGACTTCTTTGGTCATCAGGTCCTCGACTGCCTGGGGCAGGGTTTGACCTGGGGTGTCGGCCATGCGGCGCACGATGTCCCGCTCTGACAGAATGCCCTTCACTGCGCGGTTCTGGTCGGTGACGACCACGGCCCCGATGCCCTTGTCGCGCAGGATGGTGACGACATTGGCGATAGTGTCGTTCGGGCGCACGGTAATGACATCGCTGCCCTTTTCCGCCAGCAGTTTGGCGATCGTCGTGCTGGACGAGGCTAGATTTGACTGCTTGGTCTGGCTATAGGTTTTTTCGGATTTGTCCCCACGGGACGGGGCTTGGTAAGAGCTTGGTGCCAATGTCATATCCTCCATACAGCGCGCTAACGCGTCCATCTTAGCGCCGCATCTTGATCTGACCAGTGGTTTTCCACCCGAGGGCGCCCCGAGCGGAGAAAAAACGAATGAGTGATCTCTATCTGACCCCATTGACCGGCACGATCCTTGTAGTGCTGGTCGCGTTTTGCGGCCATCGGTTTCGCAAAGCCTGGAAAGAGCAGGACGAAGGCTGGCAGACGCGTGCCTGGCTTTTTGGTGTGCCGGCCATGATGGGGCTATTGGCCTTGGGCTTCGTACCCCTGAAATTCTGAACAAGCGACGCCACCACGCGGGCCCCGATTTGACTCAAATGCGGGCGGGTGGCATAGGACACCTTGATTGACAGGAGCCTTCACATGATGCGCTGGACCCCGATTGCAGCCCTTGTTTTTCTAAGCGGATGTTTTTTCGAAGACAAACCCGAGACCTTGCGCTTCTCGGGTGAAACCATGGGCACGACCTATAACGTTGTCGCGATTGGCGTGGATCTTGACGAGGGGGCCCTGGGGACCGGGATCGAAACGGCGCTGGCAGATGTGAATGGAAAACTGTCGAACTGGGATCCCAATTCCGAAGTCTCGACCTTCTCGAATTCCCCCAGCACGTTGCCCCAATCCATTTCAGCGGACTTCGCCAAGGTGATGAGTGCGGCCGGCGAGGTGCATGTGGCCAGTGGCGGGCAGTTTGACGTAACCCTTGGACCGTTGATTGAACTCTGGGGTTTTGGCCCGCGCAAGCCCGAGGATCCCATCCCGTCGGATGTCGCGATTGCCGAGGCGCTATCCGGCGTCGGGCAGGCTCGGCTGCTGAGTCTCAACCCCGAAGGCCCCACGCTGGCCAAGGCCGCGCCGGATGTCGGGGTGAACCTGTCGGCCATTGCCAAGGGTTTCGGCATTGATGCGGTGTCCGCCGTTCTGGCTGATGCCGGGGTTGAGCATTACATGGTCGAAATCGGCGGCGATCTTTATGCGCGCGGGAAAAATCCGAACGGTGATCCCTGGCGCATCGGGATCGAGACGCCCGAGCCGGGCGCGCAGGGTGGTCTGGAGCTGATAGTGCCGGTCAGCGACAAGGGCATGGCCACATCCGGGGATTACCGGAACTTCTTTGAACAGGATGGCGTGCGCTATTCCCATATTATTGACCCGACCACGGGGCGCCCGATCACACACCGTACGACATCGGTCACGGTGTTGTCTGAAAACGCCATGCTAGCGGATGCCTGGGCCACGGCGATGCTGGTTCTTGGGGCCGAGCGCGGACTAAAGGTCGCGAATGATCACAATTTGGCGGTTTACTTCATTTCACGCAGTGCAAACGACGCCGAAGGTGACTATATCACGCTCCAAAGCAATAGCTTTGCCGCCGCGCAATCCAGCAACTGACTTCGGGAAATCGGTCCTATGAGCACATTCATTCTCGCTTTCATCCTGTTCGCACTCGTCATGGTCGGCATGAGCCTTGGCGTGATGCTGATGGGCAAGAAGATCAAGGGAAGCTGTGGTGGCCTGAATGCGATTTCGGGCGCAGACAAATGTGTGGTCTGCTCTAAGGATATCGACCCCAACAGCCCGCTCAAGGACAAGCTGATGTGCAAGCGCCAGCGCGAGATGCTGGAGCGGATGCAAGCCGAGACCTGATCTTCGAGAGATCTGAAAAAGACGAAAGGCGGCTTGGAAGCCGCCTTTTTTGTTTTGATGTGACCTCAAGGTAGACGCCTGGCGGTGCTCAGAACCCGTGCATCCGCTTGGCCCATTGATAGGCCACGACAAGCCCCTTCATCCGGGGTAACAGGAACAAAGACGCAGATACCGTGACTGCCGTCAGCACCAGCGCCAGGGTCAGCGGTTCTGGGCGGAACTGCACATAAAGGATATGCAGCGCAAAGCCCAGCACGTGCCCGACAAGCAGGATTGTCAGATAGGCCGGACCGTCATCCGCACGCTGGTGGGAAAAGTCCTCGCCACATTCAGAGCAGCTGTCATTTACCTTGAGGTAACTGTGCAGCAATTTGCCTTTGCCGCAGTTGGGGCATTTCGTGCGCAGCCCGCGGCCAATGGCCTGACCAAGGGGGCGTTCTTGTGGGGGGGCGTAGCTATCTGTCATAAAACCTGTCTCCAGAATGCCTATTTGGTTAGAATGATTCTGAACTGATTGCAATCCGGCGACAGCGGGCTGCGCTGCCTTGACGCGTCGGAAGGTTGGAAATTACACCCTTTGCGGTACTGGGCGAAAACCTGCACCGGCGCTATGTTACGTTAAAAGGCCCGGAACGATCTGACACGATGACCCAAACTGACGACCTGCATTACATCCCGCCACGCCATTTGCGCCCAGCTTTTGTGCAAACGATGCTGGCGGGTATGTCCCTGCGCAAACGGGGACGCGGGGCCATGGACGAGGCGGCCAAACCGCTTGTTCTGGATTGTGGGGACGGGGTGCGCACCACCGGGATGTTATCGGAAAACCCGAAAGGGCGGGGCACGGTTTTGGTGCTGCATGGATGGTTGGGTCATGTGGAGTCGACCTATGTGGTGTCCACATCTCGATATCTTTTTGATCAGGGGTTCTCGATCCTGCGCATCAACCTTCTGGATCATGGGGATACACTGAACCTGAACCCCAAAGCCTATCATGCGGCTCACTTTGACGAAGTGTTCAACGCCATCGCTCATGCAACGGGGCTGGCCCCCCATGGGCCGGTGTCTCTGCTGGGGTTTTCGCTCGGGGGGAATTTCGCACTGCGCGTGGCACGGCACCTGAAACGGGATCCGCTGCCAGACATGGCGCGGGTCTTTGCCATCAGCCCGGTTGTACATCCGGCGGTCGTAGGGGAAAAGATCGATGCGGCCCCGCTGATACGACGCTATTTCCGGCGCAAACTGCACCGGACATTCCGAAGCAAACAAAGTGCCTTTCCCGACCTCTATGACATGACGCCGCTGATAGCGCAGCCGACCATCACCGGCGCGACCGAGGCATTCATGCAGCGCTATGGCGACTATCCTGACGCCATCACCTATTTTAACAGCTATGCCTTGGGGGTAGAGGACCTAAAGGGATGTCCTGTGCCAGTAATGGCGATAGGATCGCTTGACGACCCGATCGTTCCCGGCGCCGATCTTGGGGCGCTGGCGAAAGACCCGAACCTAGAAATCATCCTGACGCGTCATGGTGGCCACAACGGGTTCTTTCAGTCGCTGCGCGGCCCGACTTTTTATGACGAATTGATCCTGCGCCGGCTCTCGGCCTAGGCGCAGGTATCGCAGATCATTCCTTGAGTGTCAGGCGCATTACGGTCACGCCGTTTTTGTTGGTCAGCGCAAGCGCCTTGTCCGTCAGCACGTATCCCGACACCTTTTCAAGGTTCTTCAAAACGGTCTTTTCCAAGGTTTCATAAGGGTCCTGGCAGGCCATCATCGTACCGGCCATGGGGCCGGGGAACGCCATCATATCGGGATCAACCTCGACCTTGCCGCGAAAGCGGTTGCAACCCGCATAAACGGCCACGCCTCCGTCCTCCATGAAGGTGAGGGTTGGTTTGATATCGGTGATCAGCATTTTGCCCCCGACCTCGAAGGCCTCCCATTCGGTGCCTTCAAAACGCGGGGTCTCCTTGGCAGGTTCGGGCATTTTCTGCATTACGATCTCGACCGTGTTTCCGTTTCCATTGGTCAATACCGGATAGGCCGTCGTATTGCGGAACGCCAGTTTGTCCTTCACGTAGACTGCTGCCTCGACGTTGTACCGCATCCGCTCGTCAATGAGGGCGTCATCATAGGCCAGCTCAAAAGCCATCGGCACCCTTTTCAGCGCCATGCGCTGATAGGAAAGCGTGATCGCGGCCGCATCGGCGCGCGAGACATCGACCAGTTTCACCTCAAGCACTGCGCCGGGCATGACCGCGATGCGTTCAAGATAGGTAGCCGTTCCGGATACCGTCCCTGCAAAGGCGGAGGTGCTCATCATCACACTGGCGGCGGCCACCATCGCGGCAAAGGTTCTCTTAAACATTTTCAGCTTCCCTTTTGGTGTTGAACGGTGCGGGTGGGGCCACGATCACGTAGAAATCGGCGGTGCAATCAACAGGTCGGTCGGCGGCTCGCGGACAAGTTCGGCGGCAAAGCCACCGATCCGGTGCAGAAACAGCCCCGAGCGGCTGTGTGCGCCGATCGCTAGAAGATCCGGCTTGTCTGTCGAGATTGCCTGATGAACGACTCCGCGCAGGCCCCCGGTGCGAATATCAGTTTCAAACGCGTCCTGTGGCACCGACACGGTCTTGAGCCATTTGGCCGAAGCTGCCTCGGCCTCTTGCAGGACGGCACGTGCCATTTCCGAGTCCTTGTCGCCGCCGGTCAGCCCAGCATAGGGTACGTAAAGCGCATGAAGCGCTGTCAGGCTGGCCTCGGGTGCAAGAACATGGGCCGACTCCAACGCGACTGCACAGGCGGGCGAATAACTGACAAGGCTCAGCGCCGAGTCATACGCGTGATCAGCCGCATCCTTGACCAGCAGCACCGGCACCGTGCTCGAGGCGACAAGCCGCTCCATGGTGGTTTCACGCAGACTATCTAGAAAGGTGCGCGGGCGGTGCAGGCCAAGCACCACCAGATCGGCCTCTTTTTCAACGATGAATTCGCCAAGGACCTGGCTGATATCCCCCATCTTGACGGTGACGTCATACGCAGCGCCAGTGTTCAGCGCGTCGATCTGTCGGGGCAGACGTTCCTGTACCGAAACACGCAACGGACGGGCAAGGTCGTCGGGCAGGGCCGAGTCCACAATTGAAATCACGTGCAACCGGGCTTTGTGTTCTGCGGCCAGTAACAAGGCCCTGTGCACCGCCCGGTCAGAGCGTTCAGACAGATCGGTTGCGACGACAATGGATTTCATTAAGAACTCCTCCCTTTCGTTGGGTCTACGCGGTGCGTTCAACCCAAAGATATGTCATCTGCGGTCAGATAAAATCCCCCTTGGTGACATTTCTTTGCGTTTCCCACCTGTTCCTTGCCAATATGTGCAGGCATGACCAAACTCGGGCCAAACTCAACTGGAGAAAATACGTGTTTGATCTCTACGCGGCGATTTGGAAGGTCAGCGGGCGGCAGCAGATCCTCTTGATCTTGATTTCAATGGCCATAGCGGCGCTTGCAGCCGTGCCGTTGAACTATCAGAAAGACATTATCAACGGTCTGACAGATGGCAATATCGACAAGTCTGTCCTGCTCTGGATGTGCGCGGGAATGATGGGGGCCATCCTGTTGAGCCTGACCTTGAAATGGATTTCGGGTTATCTTTCAAACACTTTGGGCGAAGACGTGATCCGCCGGATCCGCAACCGCATCGTGTCAGGTTTTCTGGATCATCCCGTGCCGGGCGGATCGGGGGCCGTGGCGACCATGGTTTCGGCCGAGGCGGAGGACCTTGGCAAGTTTACCGGCAGTGCCTTTTCCGAACCGGTGATGCAATTGGGCACACTGGTCAGTGTGATCGGTTTCATCGTCGCCACGCAGCCCGGGTTGGGGGTCATCGCGCTCTGCATGATCGTGCCGCAGGTTGTGGTCGTGCTCTTCACGCAACGCCGCGTCAATGCTCTCATTTCCGAGCGGGTACATATCCTTCGGGGGGCGACATCCGAGATTTCGAACGAACATATTGCCGAAGCTGCCGAACAGATCGGGCGGGATTTCGACCGGATTTATGAGACCCGCAAATCCCTTTTCAAATGGAAGCTGTCGACGAAGTTCATCCTAAGCAGCGTCAACGGCGCGGGCACAGTTGCCGTGCTTCTGCTGGGGGGCGGATTGGTGCTGACCGGCAAGACGGACGTGGGCACCGTGGTGGCCGCGACCATGGGGCTGGGGCGGCTGCAGGCGCCGACGGCCTTTCTGATCGCGTTTTATCGGCAGGTTAGTGCCACACGCGTGAAATACGAACTGCTGCGGGATGCAGCGGGGGTAGATCCCCGCGACGTTGCCCGCGCAGGGACGCCGTCAGCGTAGCGCCCTCTCGCGCCGCTCAGGGCAGGGGTTACTTTCCTGAGCGGACCTCGCGCACCCACGCCACGATCAGGTCACGAGCGTCCTGATCCATCTCGATGGCATTGGGGGGCGGCATCGCATGGGACCGACCTGCCTGCAGATAGATCTGATCGGCATGACGCGCCACATCGGCCTCGGTTTCCAGAAACACGCCCTTCGGGGCCCAGTGCATACCCTCCCACGAAGGTTCGCGCGCGTGGCACATGGAACAGTTGCCGGTCACCGCATAATAGGCGTCTTCAAACCCGGTGGCCGCCGCATATTTTGCCTCATAGGGGGACAACGCGCGCGTCTCGGATTCTTCATAGCTTTCCATGTCCGATGCGGTGGACAGCCATGCGATGATAACCATCAGCAGCGCCGTCACTGCCCAGGTCCAGTTCGGCCCCTTGCCGGTTTTGTGCATGGTATTGAAGTAATGCCGGATGGTCACGCCGGTCAGGAAGATCAGGCTGGCGATGATCCATGCGTATTCGGTGCCAAAGGCCAGCGGATAGTGGTTCGACAGCATCAGGAACACGACCGGCAGGGTCAGATAGTTGTTGTGGGTTGACCGTACCTTGGCGATCTTTCCGTATTTGGCGTCAGGCGTGCGCCCGGCCTTGAGGTCGGCAACAACAATGCGCTGGTTCGGCATGATCTGGAAAAATACGTTTGCCGTCATGATGGTGGCCGTGAACGCCCCCAGATGAAGTAGTGCCGCCCGCCCGGTGAAAATCTGGTTATATCCCCAGGACATTGCGACAAGGATCACGAACAGCAGCAGCATGAGGAGAGTGGGGTGTTCGCTCAGGCGGGATTTGCACAGAAAATCATAGGCCAGCCAGCCGATGGTCAACGACCCGCCCGAGATCAGGATGCCCTGCCACAGAGACAGATCGGCCTTGGTCGGGTCCAGCAGGAAAAGCTCTCCTCCCACCCAGTAGACGATCATCAACAGCGCCGCACCGGACAGCCACGTCGTATAGCTTTGCCATTTGTGCCATGTCAGGTGTTCCGGCATTTCAGACGGCGCCACGAGGTATTTCACGGTGTGATAGAACCCGCCGCCATGGACCTCCCATTCTTCGCCATAAGCGCCCTTGGGCAGGTGGTCTGCGGGTTTCAACATCAGGTCAAGCGCGATGAAATAGAAAGACGCGCCGATCCACGCCATTGCGGTAATGACATGCAGCCACCGCACCGAAAATGCGATCCAGTCCCACAGTATTGCCAGGTCGTACATGGCGTCTTTCTCCCAAGATTCGAATTTACGAACACTCTATCCGTGCCTTTTTTATTCTGGTATTGCGGTCAAAAGCCAAGCAGTATCAAAAAAAGCGAAATAATGTCCTACTTCGACAACATCCGGACCTTCGTGCGTGTCTACGAATTGGGCAGTATGTCTGCTGCAGGGCGGGATCTGCGGGTGTCGCCCGCAGTAACCTCTTCACGCATTTCCCAGCTCGAGGAACATCTCGGCGTGCGGTTGTTCCAACGTACGACTCGCAGTCTGACGCCGACGGAACAGGGTAAATCCTTTTATCGGGGCGCCACGGAAATTCTCGAATCCGTCGAGCGTGCCGAAGCGCAGATCGTCAATATGACCGAGAACCTCAAAGGATCCTTGCATATTGCGGCGCCGTTGGGAGTAGGCCGGCGTCTGATCGCGCCACAGGTGCCGGATTTCCTGAAAGAATACCCCGAAGTCAGCGTGCGCCTGCGTCTGACAGATCGCAATGTTGACCTGACCACCGAAGGGCTGGACCTGTCTTTTTTCCTTGGTCAGCCCGAGGACAGCAACCTGCGCATCCGCAAGATTGCCGATGTGCCGCGTGTGCTGTGTGCTGCGCCGGATTATGTCGCGCAACGGGGGATGCCGGCCGAGGGCGAAGATCTGGTGCGCGATGGGCACGAATGCCTGAACCTGCGATTTCCCGGCGCGACGGAATTCCAGTGGTTGCTTTCCACCCCGAACGGGCCGCAAAGGTTCCGCGTGTCGGGCCGCTTCGAGTCGGATGACGGGGATGTATTGACCGACTGGGCGCTGGCGGGCCATGGGGTGGCGATGAAGCCTGTGTTCGAAGTGGCCGAGCACCTGAAATCCGGAGCCTTGGTGCCGGTGGCGACAGACACGCCACCGGAGCCCATTCAAATGGCCTGTCTGTTCACCCATCGACGGATGCAGGATCCGAAAACGCGGCTTTTCATGGAGTTCATGATCGACCGCATTTCGCAGGCCGTCCGAGCCGCCCCCGCCACGGTCTGAGCATCCTATCCAGACGCGACAAGAAATGCGACCGCCGCGTTCACTGCCTCGCGGGTCTGGTCCAGATCGGCTTGCGTGATGGCCAGCGAGGGGTACAGCTTGCCCGGTGATTTGAATATCCCGTGGGCGCGCAAGCTGGCATTATAGGCTGCGTTCCGGGCCGGATCGTCGTGTTTCGCGGACCGGTAATCGCGGCAGGCCGCCGTGGTGAAGTACAGGTCGAACAAGGTGGTGTCGCCGCAAATCTGATGGGCGATTCCTGCCGCATCCAGTGCGTCACGCTGCATGTCCTGCAAGTCTTGCCCGATGGTGCGCAGACGGTCATAGGTGCCGTCGCGACGCAGGATTTCCATGGTTTTGAGACCAGCCGCTGCCGCAATGGGGTTGCCCGACAGCGTCCCCAGTTGCATCAGCCATTTCTCAGCCCCGACTGCGGCCTTGTCGAAGTGGCGCATGATCTCTGCACTGGCCCCAAGTGCGGCCAGCGGAAAGCCCCCGCCAATGATCTTGCCCAGCGTGCAGATGTCCGGTGTCACGCCATAGCGTTCCTGCGCGCCGCCATATGCCAGCCGGAAGCCAGTGACAATTTCGTCAAAGATCAGCAGCACACCATGTCGGTCGCACAAATCGCGCAGTCCCTGCAAATACCCCGGCGCGGCGGGAATGATCCGTTGCAGGGGTTCAACAATGATCGCGGCAATGTCGTCATGTTCGCTCAAAAGCGCTTGAACGGCGTCAAGATCGTTGAACGGCGCGATCAGCATCTGCTCGGCGACGCCTTGCGGAATTCCGGCACTGTCGGGCACGGCCTGTGGGAAATTGACGCGTTTCTCGGGCGCGAGGCTCATCTGGGCCTCGGCGCTCATCCCGTGATAGCCGCCTTCGAATTTTAGAATCTTGTCACGGCCTGTGTAGGCCCGGGCCAGCCGGATGGCGTACATGTCCGCCTCGCCCCCGGACGCGACAAAGCGCACCTGTTCGCAGCAGGGCACGGCGTCGACAATCGCCTCGGCCAGTTCGATGCCTTTTGCGTTATTGGCAAAAAAGGTCATGCCTTTGGGCAATTGTTCAAGCACGGCCTCGATCACCTCGGGGTGGCCATGCCCCAGAAGCATGGGGCCGGACCCGATCAGATAATCAATATATTCATTTCCGTCTTCGTCCCAGACGTGGCTGCCTTCGCTACGCGCGATCACAATGCCGGGGTCGAAATTGCCAAAGCCCCCTGCGGGCAGCACAGTTTGGGCGCGCGCGATCCATTCGGCTTGGGAGTTGAGTTTTAGCATGGGTCAGTCCAGTTCCAGCAGGGGTTTTCCAAGGGTTGCGATATCGGGCGCAACGCCAAGCCCCGGACCTTCCGGTGGGGCGATGCGTCCGTTCTGCCGTGTCGGGCAATCCGGCGCGATGCGTGGGCCGACGTAAGACGACAGGTCACAGGTGTTGAGCAGCGCCCGCTGTGGCGTCGAAGCCGCGAAATGCAGCGATGCGGCGGTTACGATATCCGACCCCCATGTGCACTCGGCGCAGATCTCCGCCCCCAGATGCACCGTCAGGTCGCGGGCGCGGCGCATCGCGGATAGGCCGCCAAACTTGGACAGTTTGAGCGCAACCGCATCGAGAACGCCCAGTTCTGCAGCCCGCATCAACGACGCCAGATCATATGCCCCTTCGTCGATTTTCATGGGTAAGCCGGTCGCCTGGCGCACGGCGGCACAGTCTTCCAGTGTTTTACACGGTTGCTCCAACATCACGTCCAGATGGGCCACCGCGCGGCCTGTCCTTGTGGCCTGCAGCTTGGTCGCGCCACAATTCCAGTCGCCATAGACCAGCGGGCCTTGCCCAACAGCCTCGCGCACCTTGATCAGGCGCTCGGCATCCGCTTCCCAATTGGCATCCGCGCCCAGCTTGACCTGAAACTGCCGGATGCCCGTGGCATAGGCCTCGCGGGCAATCGTAGCCATGTCATCCGGTGCGATACAGGTGATCGAGTGGTAAAGCGGCATGTCGGCGGACGTTCGCCCGCCCAGCAAGGCATAAAGCGGCTGCGCCGTCGCCCGCCCGAAAAGATCCCACAGGGCCATGTCGATGATGGATTTGGCATAGGCGTGTCCTTGCAGCACCTCGTCCAGCTTTTGCATGGGGGCATCCACGCCAAACGGGGACATGCCCAGAATGTGCGGGACCATCTCGACCAGGGCGGCCGGTACACCATCGGCATAAGCGGGCAGGTAATGGGGGATCGGGCACACCTCGCCCCAGCCCCGCAGGCCGGCATCTGTTTCCAGACAAAGCACATGCGATTTGACCGTGTCGCAGGTCTTGCCTTCGGCCATGTAATAGGTTTCGTGGCTGGTCAGGTCGACGGACCACAATGTGATGCGTTTGATTTTCATGTATAAACTGCCACGGGATCGCCCAGCATGTCCTCGTCCGGATGCACGCCAAGGCCGGGGGTTTCGGGAAGGTGCAGATGTCCGTTGATATTGCGCGGGCCGCGCCCGCCAGCGATCTCTGCGGTGATCATGTCCTGACATGCCCAGATGGCATGACAGTTTTCATCCGGTATGGTGGCCGCAAGGTGTAGGGCCTCGGTGTCGGCCAGAACTGACCCGCCAGTGGCCATCACGAACATGTCGATGCCATGGGCAAGTGCGACGTCGCGCATCCGGGCCGCCTTGGTCAATCCGCCAACGCGATTGAGCTTGATGCCAAAGATTTCGGCGATCCCGTCGCGCGCGATACGGGTGGCGTCTTGAAGGGTAACCAACGCCTCATCCACCGACACCGGCGCGGCATGTTTCCCTGACAGCGCCGCGATGTCGTCCAGCGTTTCGCAAGGTTGTTCGAACATGACGTTCAGGTCTTCAGTGGCCGACATGACCTGCAATGCCTGCGCGCGAGTCCAGCCCCGATTGACATCGTACAGCACGATTTCGCCCTCACGGCGGATGTTTTCAACATCGCGGATGCGGGCGATATCACGCGCCACGTTCCCGCCGATCTTGACCGAATGTGCGATGTAGCCGCGCTGGCGGTAGCGGTCGATCGCTGCGCGTGTATCTTCGATCGTCTTGGCCCCTACAGACGACGCGATTGGGCGCGGGGTGCGGGATCCGCCGCCCATAAGGTCGGCAATCGGCAGGCCCGCTGCCTGACCGGCAATGTCCCAACAGGCCATGTCAATCGGGCTTTTGGCATAAAGGTGGCCAGGCAGGGCCATGTCCATCGCGCGTTCGACCGCAAGAAGGCGGCGTGGATCAAGCCCCAGAACAAAGGGCGCCATGGTTTCAAGGCCCGCCCGAATGCCCGGTCCGTGGGCTGGCACATAGGTGTGGCCCCAGGGCGTGCCTTCGCCCCACCCGGTAATGCCCGCGTCAGTTTCGATCTTGACGAACGTGGCATCAAGCACTTCGAATTTAAGCCGCCCGCCCGAAAGCCAATAAGGGTGTTCCAGCGGCAGGGCGCGCTGATAAACGGATATCCGGGAAATCTTCATGAGACATACTCCGCGACCGGTGCCCCGAGACTGCCGAAATCCGGCGTGACTCCCAGACCGGGCACATCCGTCGCATAAAGGCGCCCCTGTCGGGCGGTCGGGCCACCGATGCCGGTGGACCGGGTGTTGTAATTCATAAGGTCGGTGGTGTTTTGCAGATAGTCCGAAGGGGTCGAGGCCGCGAAATGCGCGACGACGGCGCTGGTGATCTCGCCGCCCCAACTGTCTTCGCTCACCACGGGCATCCGGTTTTCGACAAGGTAATCCCGTACGCGCCGGGCCTTGGTCAGACCACCAAGGTTAGAGATTTTGAGACAGCAAAGCTCGGCCCCGCGATCAGCGACAATTTTTTGGGCCATCGCCATGCCGGTCAGGCACTCATCCAGTTTCATGGGCTGTTCGGCGACGCGGCGGACCTGCTGGCATTCTTCGTAGGTGCGGCATGGCTGTTCCAGGATGAAATCCAGGTGACGGGTCGCGCGGGCCACGCGGATCGCATTGTCGACGCGCCAGCCCTGATTGGCATCCGCCATGGCGGATTCGTCCCGGTGCACAAGGGCAACACCTGTCTCGATCCGGTCGATATCCGACCGCCAGTCTGCGCCGACCTTGATTTGGAACTGCCGGTAACCTTGTGCGCGATAGCCTTCCATCTCGATGCGGGTTTGATCGTTATCCTTTTGCGGGGCCACGCGGTACATGGGCGCCCCGTCGGTTAGCTTCCCGCCAAGCAACATCCAGACAGGCTGATCGCAGGCTTGTCCCAGAATGTCCCAGCAGGCCGCATCAAACGGGGCCTTGGCATAGCCATGGCCCTGCACATTGTGGTCCATGATCTCCTCAATCCGGCCCAGTTGGCGGGGATCCTCGCCCAGAAGGCGCGGCGCCACGAGCCGCGCGAGAGCCTCAACGCCCTCGGAATGGGCGACCATGTAGTTTTCGCCGCAGGGGGTGAATTCGCCACATCCCTGTAGTCCTGCGTCGGTGTCGATGACGACAACGCTGGCCATGGCGGTTTCGATCACGTTGCCAGCCCCCCAGCGATAGGCGCCACCAACATAGGGCAGGGCGGTCTTGTATATGCGGATACGGGTGATTTTCATTCCATCGCCTCTGCCGGGACCAGAGCGGGCGGCGTGTCAAAGATGACACGTGTCATGGCTCGACCACGATGTTGCCCGTGTGGGTCTTGGCGATAAAGGCGGCCTGCGCGTCGCGCAATTGCGCCAGCGGGTAGCTCGCGGCGAGCACCGGTTTGATCTCTTTGTTCTCGATATATCGTATCAGGTTGGGCATGACTTCCGGCGGGATCACGGTAGAGCCGGTAAAGGTCAGGTCGCGCAGGTAAAAGGTGCGCAGGTCCAGCGTGACCATCGGCCCCGCGATTGCGCCGGAGCAGGTATAGCGCCCGCCGCGTTCCAGAATGTCGATCAGTTGCGGCCAGTAGGGGCCGCCCACCACATCCGCGACGACTGTAATCTTCTCGTCGCCGAGGGTCGCGCGCAGATTGTCAGGCGCCCGCGGCAGAATGCGGTCGGGCCCCAGCTCGGCCACGTCGTCGTGTTTGGCGTCCGAGGCCATGGCGATGACTCGCGCGCCACGCCGTTTGGCAAGCTGTACCAACGCGCCACCGACCCCGCCGGATGCGCCGGGAACCAGAACAGTGTCATGTGCGCCGACATTGGCGCGCGTCAGCATGCCTTCCGCCGTAGAATAGGAACAGGAAAAGGTGGCGAGTTCGGCATCGCTCAGATCAGAGGTCACTGCCAAGGCATTTCGTGCGGGCGTGGTGGCGTATTCGGCGAATCCGCCGTCCCGTTCGGACCCGTAATATCCGGTTTTGTCCATGTTTTCTGGGTCTTGCGGATCACGCAACCAGCCATCGGTGATGACGCGTTCGCCAATGCGGGCCGCATCCACATTGGCGCCAACGGCGACAATCGTGCCGCAGACATCCGCGCCCTGAATGCGGGGAAAGGTAATCGGCGCGCCGCCCCATGTGGGGTCTTCCTCGCCCACCTCGGAATAGGCCCCGCCGGTTGTGGCGTCGGATACGGTCTTGGAATACCAGCCCGAGCGCGTGTTCACATCGGTGTTGTTCAGCCCGCAGGCGCCTACACGGATCAGCACGTCATCCGGTCCGGGTTCGGGGCGGGGCCAGTCCGTATGCAGCACCATTTGGTCAAGATCACCATGTCCCATGGTGACCATGGCGGTCATCGTCTTGGGCAGGGTCATTCTGCGGCCTCCTTGATGCTATCGGTGCGCGGCAACAGGCTTTCCGGATCATAGGCGGGCGCCCCCAGCACCTTGGCCGGGCGCGGAGCGCCGTGGATGATAACTTCAAGCGCGGTGCCGGGTTTTGCCGCATCGGGTTTCAGGTAGGCAAAGGCAAGTATCTTGCCGACCGTCGGGCCATAGGCCACCGAGGCAGTTGATCCGACGACTTTTCCATCCAGAAGCACGGCTTCCCCGCCATGGCCATCCGCCTTGCCGTCCGGTGCGATTTCGAGATAGGCGCAGATCCAGCGCAGATTGGGATCAAGGGTTGCATCACGACCCAGATAGTTCTTGTCGGTGCGGGCAAAGCGCAGCACATCGGCCTCGGCCAGAGTCACCTCGTTGGTCAACTCACCCGCGCCTTTGAAACCTTTTTCCATCCGCATTGCGTTCATGGCGAAAGACCCGTAGTCCGCGATCCCGTGGGGGGCGCCCGCGGCCCAAAGCGCGCTATACACATCAAGACAGGCGGCGTTTGGCATGTGGAATTCCCAGCCAAGCTCTCCCGCATATGACATGCGGAATGCCCAGATCTCGTGACTGGCGACGGTAATCTGCTGTGCGGACAGCCAACGGAAACCTGCGTTTGACAAATCGGCGTCGGTGCAGGCCGCCAGCACATCGCGGGCGCGTGGACCATTTAATGACAGGGCAGACCAATCCGAGGACAGCGAAGTGATTGTCACGTCCTCGTCCGCTTTCTGGTGGGTCAGATGATCCAGCAGGCGCTGTTCAAAGAAGGCGGCACAGACAAGGTAGAACTTGTCGTCGGCCATGCGCACGATCGTGGTTTCAAGTTCGATGCGTCCCCCCCGGCTGAGCATGTGGGTCAGGGTAATCGACCCCGTTTTCTGCGGCATCCGATTGGCTGTCAGCCGGTCCAGAAGGGCGTAGGCATCGGGGCCACTGACCAACACCTTGGTAAATGCCGTGACATCCATGATGCCGACGCGGTCGCGCACGGCGCGCACCTCGTTTGCGACCATGTCATCCACCGGCGTGCGGTTGAAGGAATAGTGATCCTGTTGCGCGATCCCTTTTGCAAAAAACCGCGGGCGTTCGAAACCGTAGACTTCTTCGTGCACGGCCCCTTTGGCATGCAACAGCTCGTGCAGCGGGGACGGTTTAATCGGGCGCCCCGCAAGGCGGTTGAAATGCGGGAACGGAATTTCGTGGCGCAGGCAATAGTCTTCTTCGGCCTTGATGACCTGCCAGTCTTTGGTGGCATAGCTGCCAAAGCGACGCGGATCATAGTCGCGCATCGAGATATCGGCCGCCCCGTGCACCATCCAGCGGGCAAGCTCCCGCGTCAGGCCCGGCCCCCAGCCGATGCCGATCTGTGTACCGCAACAGCACCAGTAATTTCGCACGCCGGGGGCAGGGCCGATCAGCGGGTTGCCATCGGGCGGATGCGAAATCGCGCCGTGCACCTCGCGCTGGATGCCCAGCTCGGCAAAGATCGGCATCCGGTTCAGGCTTTCTTCGAGATAGGGCATGACGCGGTCGTAGTCGGCGTCAAACAGCCAGTTTTCATAGTCCCACGGGCAATGGTCATGCCAGACCGAGTTCGGGTTCTCTTTTTCGTAGATCCCGATCAGGCCGCGTTTCTGCTCCATGCGGATGTATCCCGACACTTTTTTGTCGTCGCGGATCACCGGCAGCTCGGTGTCCAGCGCCTCGAACTCCGGTACGGGTTCGGTGACGAAATAGTGGTGTGTCATTGATGTCATGGGCAGTTGCAGCCCTGACCATTCGCCCATCTGGCGGGCATAAGTGCCGCCGGCGTTGACCACGTGTTCGCAGGTGATCGTGCCCTTTTCGGTCTCGACCTGCCATTCCCCCGAGGGCAGTTGCGTGATGTTGGTGGCGCGGCACTGGCGAATGATGTGCACGCCCTTTTGACGGGCCCCCGCCGCCATCGCCATGGTCACATTGGTCGGATCCACATGGCCGTCATCCGGCGTGTGCAAAGCCCCGAGAACGCCGTCGAGATTGTAGAACGGGTGCAGTTTGGCAATCTCTTCAGGCCCAACCAGTTCGATGTTGAACCCGAGCGAGCGCCCCACGGACAGGGTGTGGCGTAGCCAGTCCATCTCGTCCTCGGTATAGGCCAGCCGGAATGATCCGCAACCATGCCATGTTACTGGCTGACCGGTTTCGGCTTCCAGCCCGCCGGAATAAAGCCCGATGTTGTAATCAACGCATTTGCCAAGGCCGAAGCTGGATGTGGAGTGCGTAATCTGGCCCGCGGCATGCCACGTGCTGCCCGAGGTGAGTTCGGCCTTTTCAAGCAGGACGGTCTCGGCGCCCCAGCCTTCATGTCCCAGATGGTATGCAAGGCCGACGCCCATCACGCCGCCTCCTACGATGACGACACGGGCCTGATTTGGAAATTCGGTTGCCACGGCATTTTTCCTGATGTGAGTCGATTTTTGTCTCGACAGCATTTGCAAACAAATATACCACAGTCAATCATGAATGGGACAAATGTATCAAATTCGATTCTGAAACGGCTTGCGGGTGAACTGGGCGAGTTGACGCCCGAGGCCCGTAAGGCCGCGACCTATGTGCTGGAAAATCCGCGCGATGTCGGGGTCTCGACCGTGCGCGAAATCGCCGAGGCCGCGAATGTGAAACCCAACACAGTTGTGCGCATGGCACGGCAAGTGGGCTTTGAAGGGTACGAGGATTTTCGCGCCCCGTTTCGCGAGGCCATCCGACGCGGGGCCGCCGATTTCCCCGAGCGCGCCAAGTGGCTGCAGGACATCCGGAAATCCGGCGATCTGGGGGGGCTTTATGCTGATATGGTTCAGGGGATGCTGCGCAATGTCGAAGAGACGTTTTCGGGCATCTCTGCCGATGACCTGCAAGACGCGGCCGAGCTGATCTGGGAGTCAAACAACGTGTTCACGCTGGGGGTGGGAGTGAACAACTCCAGCGCCCGGAATTTTACCTATCTCGCGTCAACGGGTATGGTCCGGTTCCACGCCATCCCGCGCGCGGGGGCCAACGCGATTGACGATCTGGCCTGGGCCGGCGATGGCGACGTTCTGATCGCCATCACCTGCAAACCCTACAGGGCCGAAGTGGTCGAAGCGGTCAAGCGGGCCCGCACCCAAGGGATGCGGATCGTGGCGATTTCCGACAGTCCGGCCAGTCCGATCATCCGCGATGCCGATCATGGGTTCGTCATTGCCTGCGACACGCCGCAGTTCTTCCCTTCATCGGTGACAACAGTCGCGCTGCTTGAGACGTTGTTGTCATTCGTGATTGCGGTGGCGAGCGACGAAATCGTTGAGCGCGTCACTACCTTCCACGCAAGGCGCCACGAGTTGGGCCTGTATCATGAGGAGCCGACGTGACACTTCCCATCAAGTCTCTTGCCGCGCGGTATTACACGGATCCGCAAGTGTTCGATCTGGAATGTGCAGGGCTTTTGGCGCGCACGTGGCAATTCGGCTGTCACGCCTCCGAGTTGGCAGGGCCGGGGGCTTATGCGACATTCGAGATCGCTGGTGAAAGCCTGTTCGCGATCCGGGGGCGGGATGAGAAAATCCGTGTGTTCTACAACGTCTGCCAACACCGCGCGCACCAGTTGGTGAGCGGGTCCGGCACCACCCGCGTGGTTGTCTGCCCTTACCACGCATGGACCTACGAATTGACGGGAGAGCTGCGCTCTGGCCCAAATATCAAGGCGGTTGAAGGGTTTGATAAATCGACTGTCTGCCTGACCGAGGTGCGCGCCGAAGAATTCCTGGGGTTCGTGTTTGTCAATCTCGACCCGAACGCGATGCCAATGGAAGACTGGTTCCCGAACGCCCGCGCCGAGTTGGAGGAATGGGTGCCCAACTGGGCCGATCTGAAACCCATTGAGTGGGTGGAAATTCCTGAATCCTGCAATTGGAAAGTGTCGGTCGAAAACTACTCGGAATGTTATCACTGTAGCCTCAACCACCCGACCTTTTCCAACGGCGTCATCAAACCCGAGACCTATGACATCCAGCCGCAAGGCATGTGCTTGCGCCACACGACACAGTGCCAGAATGTCGAGGACATGACCTATGACATCAACTCTGGATTTGCCCACAGCCATGAATATTCGAGCTGGTTCCTGTGGCCCATGTTCTCGTTCCAAGTCTATCCCGGAAATGTGCTCAACACCTATCATTGGCGTGCCATTGATGCGGGGCGCGTGGTGGTTTGGCGCGGCTGGTATTCCGTGGGTGGGGCCGAGGACGCGAAGGTGCGAAAGCTGGCCGTGCAGGATCGCGACACTACGGTCGAAGAAGACATCCACCTTGTGGAGTCGGTGCAGCGTGGCTTGCAATCCCGCGGATACCGACCCGGCCCCCTTGTCGTCGATCCGCGCGGTGGGGTGAATTCGGAGCATCCGGTGATGCACCTGCAACGCTGGATGCGCGAGGCCGTAGATGGTTGAGCAAAGCATCGAGTCTGGCAGCCTCAAGCCGGGCACCACCGGACGGTGTCTCTGTGGGGCGATCCGCTATCGCCTGTCCACGCCGCCGAAATGGACTGCGCTGTGTCACTGTGAAAGCTGCCGACGAGCCTGTTCAGCGCCGGTGGTGGCGTGGATGGGATTTGCACCCGAGGCGGTGGCCTGGACCGGCGAACGCAGCTTCTACCGGTCGTCGGGTATTTCCCTGCGCGGGTTCTGCAACAGGTGCGGTACGCAGATGAGTTTTGAAAGCACGCGCTGGCCCGGCGAAATCCACCTTTATGCGGCGTCACTGGATGACCCCGCCGAATACGCACCTCAGCTGCATTGTCACCATGCCGAGCACTTGGGTTGGCTCCACATCAAGGACAGCTTGCCGCGTTATCCGCATTCCGCCGACGAGGATGTCCGCGCATGATGCCCGCAAGCTGGCAGCCAGAGCACAAGCTGTTCCCGCATCAGGTGGGGTTCACTTGTCCGCCGTTTGATTATGATGCGGCGCCCTCGGATTTTCTGCGGATGAGCCCGGAAACCGTCGGCGTGCATGGCTGGATGCTGCACGTGCCCGACTATGCTCACGGTTTGGACCAGCGCAAACAGAACTTCGGCATGATGGAAGACTTCGTGCATTGCATGGCGCGCAACGGGGTCGATGTCTGTGGGCAGGTCGGTTCGAACTGGGTCCATGCCAGCGGTCTCGGGGTGGAAGGCATCCGCCGCCATTGCGCGGACCTGTCCGACAAGTACGAGACCCGTTTCCACATGGCCGGCTATGCCATGGTCGAGGCGCTGCGCGCCATGAACGTTGAAAAAGTGGCGCTTAATGCGGCCTATCACTGGCCCGATTGGTGGCAGGGCACTGCAGGCTTCCTGCGTGAAGCCGGATTTGATGTGCTTTGGGCCGGCAACTTTGTCGATCAGGGATGGTTTCCGAACCAGGACTCGGTGAACGCAAAGCGCTGGGTTTTTGACGGTGATCTGTTCGAGAAGAGCTTTGCCTTCGTGGCCGAGCAGGCCCCGACTGCAGATGCCTATCTCATCAACGGGATGTGCAACTTTCGCAGCGGACCCGATGGTTTGCCCCGGCGGCCTGTTCATCTGGCGCGGGATATGGAGGCCAAGCTGGGCAAGCCCGTGATCGGCCACGACACCGCGCTTTACTGGCGGATCATGAAAGACCTCGGCATCGCGCCCGCGACACCCCAAAGCGCCCTCTTGGAGAGCCTTCATGCATAAGATCGTTGCCCTCTGGGCCATCCCGCGCTCGACCTCAACCGCGTTTGAATGGATGATGCGCCAGCGCGGAGACATGGACTGTTTGCACGAACCCTTCGGCGAAGCGTGGTATCAGGGTGAAGACCCGCTCTGGCCCCGTTTCAAAGAGGGTGAGAAAACCACGCCGGGCCTGACCCTCGAAAGCGTGTGGGAAGATATCCGCACCCGCGCAGTGACAGCCCCAGTGTTCCTCAAGGATTTTCCGCATTATATCAATCATATGTGGACGCCCGCGTTTCTTGGGCATTTCACTCATGCCTTCCTGATCCGCGATCCGGCCAAGACGATTTCTTCCATGTATGACAAGTGGCCCGGTTTTGACGAACTTGAAGTAGGCTTTCCCGAGCAGCGCGCCTTGTTCGACCTTTTGACGGCACTGAACGGCACACCGCCCCCAGTGATCGACAGCGACGATCTGCTGGAAAACCCCGCCGCCATGGTCGAGGCGTTTTGCAATGCGGTGGATATTCCTTTCCTGCCCGAAGCCATGACATGGGAGGCAGGGGGCGACCCGTCCGCGCATAGCTGGTGGGACGGTGGATCATTCCATGCCAACCTTGCGCGGTCCACGGGGCTGAAACCCCAGAAACGCCGTTATATCGAAGTTGCGCAGGCCCCTGAACGCGTGCAACGTGTCTATCGCCGCATGAAGCCGCATTACGACCATCTATATGAACAACGGATCACACCTGCATGAAGACCTATTGGCAAAACTATATCGACGGGACCTGGGTAGACGGGGGCGCCGGACGGATCGACGTGATCAACCCCGGGACGGGGCAGAAGATTGCCGAACACGCCCTGGCCGATGCCGCCGATGTCGACCGCGCCGTGATGGCGGCCCAACGGGTGCACCAGTCTGGCGTGCTGTCTGATCTACGCCCAGTCGATCGCGGGCGCATGGTGCAGGCCATGGGGCGCTACCTTCTGGACCATATCGAGGAACTCGCCGAGGTTCTGACCCTTGAACAGGGCAAACCGCTTTGGGAATCTCGGATCGAGATCGAAGGTGCTGCGCGGTATTTCGAATATTACGGCAATCAGGCTGAAACGGTTGAGGGGCGCTCGATCCCGCTAGGCAAAGACTATTTCGATTTCACGACCTATGAGCCGTTCGGTGTGTCCGCCCAGATCATCCCGTGGAATTACCCCGTGGAAATGACCGCGCGGTCGCTGTCGGCGGCGCTGGCGACGGGCAACACCTGCGTGATCAAGACTCCGGAACTGACACCGCTTAGCAATGCATGGTTTGCCAACGCAGCCGAAGCGGTAGGATTGCCCAAGGGAACGGTCAACATCCTATGCGGCCTGGGACAAGAAGCCGGGGCCGCCCTGTCAGGGCATCCGGGGGTCAACCAGATCGTCTTCACCGGCTCGGTACCGACCGGCGTTGCCATTGCCACAGCGGCTGCGCGCAACGTTGTGCCGTGTGTGCTTGAACTGGGCGGTAAATCCGCTGCGATCGTGCATGATGACGCCGATCTGGCGGCTTTTGAAAACGACGTCCGGTGGGGCATCTATTTCAACGCGGGTCAGGTGTGTTCGGCGATGAGCCGCGTCATCGTACATGAAAGCGTGCATGACGAACTGGTCGAACGCATGGTGGGTGTTGCAAAATCGCTTGAGGTCAAACCGGGCATCGAACAGACCGAGTTCGCGGCGACCATGGGGGCGATGGTGTCCGAAGGGCAACGCGACCGCGCCGCGGGCATGGTTTCGGCCGCGCAGGGGCAGGGGGCACAGGTGGCCACCGGCGGGCGCAAGATGAACATTCCGGGTGCCTTCCTTGAACCGACGATCCTGACCGGTGTGACCCCGGACATGACCATCGCCAACGAAGAAGTCTTTGGTCCGGTTTTGTGCGTCCTGAAATTCTCGTCAGATGAAGACGCGCTCAGAATTGCCAATGGCACGCCTTACGGTCTGGTCGGCGGGGTGTTCACCCGCGACCTCGACCGCGCAACCTCGGCGACGCGCCGGATCCGGGCGGGGCAGGTGTTCGTGAACGAATGGTATGCCGGTGGCGTGGAAACCCCGTTCGGCGGATATGGAAAATCGGGCTATGGCCGCGAAAAAGGGCGCGAGGCCCTGTGGAACTATGTCCAGACCAAGAATGTCGCGATCCGACTGAAGGGGTAGTGCTCCTGCAAGCACCCTATCGGTTGTAATTCAGGGAAAGGGTGAACGCATGTGTGCCCGGTGCAACCGCCTTTGGTGCATTGGGCAGGCGCGCACGGGTGGCGGTCTTCAACGCGGCAGCATCCAGAGCCGCAACGCCCGAAGACTTTATGACCGTCGCCGAGGCCAGCTTGCCCGAAGTGTGCACAACAACGCGAATGCGGACCTTGCCGCGTGCACCGGCAGCGCGTTTCTGACGTTCGATGCGCGATTTGATCTGCGCGCCCCATTGGTGCAACAGCTTGGCTTCACGCTTGCTGTTGCCTGTGCTGACCGCTGCCTTGCCCCCATTGCCCTGTTCCACGGCCTTGCCGGGCCCTTTCGCCTTTTCGGCCTTTCTGGGTGTTGAGGCGGCGGCGGGCTTCGGCGCTTTCTTTTCGATCTTTTTCGGCGCGGGTTTCGGGGGCGGCGGGGGCGTGGTGTCGACCCGTGGCAATGCCTCGGTCGCCGGCGCGTGCATTGCGGTGGTCGAGTCGGGCAGGCTCATCTGCATTTTCGACCGTTGGGCCGGTTGAGTGTTTTGAATGATTTGCGGCGGGTGCAATACGGGGGGCTGAGGGCTTGTCTCGACAGGCCGTTCCCATTTTTCGACCAACGCCCCAAGGCTCTGCGGGGCGGCAGACAGTGTGATCTGATCCTCACCGCCGCCACCGGCGGCCTGTTGCCCGCTGGTGCCCCAGACCATCCACGGGGCGGCGTGCAGGGCGCAAGAGAGGCCCAGAAAGGCCAAAAGGCGCAGCCCCCCCGTCATCCGTTTTGCCCCACGATATTAATGCTGGTGATGCCCATATCACGCAGCCTTGCCAGAAGAGCCGCAACATTTTTCGCCGAAACCTCGGCATCCGCCCGCAGTGTCAAGGGGTAAGGGGCGATTGCGCGTGGTTCCAGCAGACCCAGCACCGCATCGCCTTCGATACCCTCGAAGAAAAGCACCCCCTCTGCCGACATGAAGATGACCGGCGTGTTTTCGGATTGGGATTCAAGCTCTGTCACCGGCGGCACGACCGCGAAAGGCGCCTGTGTGGCAATGCGCGTGGTCATCAGGAAGAAAATCAACAACAGAAACACGACGTTGATCATCGGCAGCACGGCCTCGGTCGATGGTTTTTTTCTGGGGGTCGAGAAATCCACGATCATTCCAGCACCACCACATTGAAAAAGCCCGCCGCGTTCAACGCGGTGGCCACATCCATAAGACGTTGAAGGGACACCTTGTCATCGGGCTTGAGGACGATGGCGTCTACCTTGTCACGTGTCAGCGTCGAAACCTCGGCCACGAGTTCGTCAAGTTCCACAGCTCGCCCGTTCAGCAAGATCCGGTCCGGTGTCAGAGTCACCAGACGCGGCGGGCCGGAATATTCGCCACTGCCCCCGCCCGCGGCAAGCGGCAACACCCTGTCCATGCCAAATTGCGAGGCCAGCATGAAAAACACCAGCAGCAGGAACACGACGTCGATCATCGGTGTCAGGCTGGGGCGTTTTCGCTGGCGGGGTGAGGACAGGGATAGCATCAGGCGATAGCTTTCTCTTTCGCGGGCGCAGAGGCAGGAACCGCGTTGAAGACGCGCACGGCGACGTCTTCCATGCGGGCTTGTTCACGTTCGGAAATGCTCTCGAACCAGCTAGACAGAAGCGAAGCGGGGATCGCGACAGCCATGCCTGCCGCCGTGGTTAGCAGCGCCTCCCAGATGCCACCGGCAAGCACCGAGGGGTCCGCCCCCGAACCAGCCTCTTGCAATGCCTGAAACGCTTCGATCATGCCCAGTACGGTGCCCAGCAGACCCACCAGCGGGGCAATCGCCGCCACGAGTTCCAGCGGGCGTACACCACGACGCAATTCCATCATTTCGAGCTTGGCCACGCGTGTGGTTTCATTCAGCGCCATTTCGCGGTCAAAACCGGGGTTTTCCAACGCGCCCCGCGCTGCCAAGGCCACGCGCCCGCTGGGCGTGCCCTTTGTTGCCTCGTCACCCTTACGGCTACGCCATACCCCCAACAGCGAGAGTTCCGTCAGGCGCCATAGGAACAGGCCCATCGTCAGGACGGACAGGCCGAAAATCACCCAGAGCGCGGGTCCTCCTTTGGCCAGAAAATCAAACAGGGCAGTCAGGTCCATGTGTGTCACCTTTCTGAGTGGCCGCAATCTACCGGAAAACCCGGCAGAGTTCGGGTTTCGCTCTGTGCGGGCAGACAGGGCAGGGCTTGGTTGCGGTCAAGCACTTTTGCTGGTCCCCCACTGTTCAATGCCCCATTTCCGGGCGCCCGCTTGCACAGCGTCATAGACCGCGCGGCCAATGGTCTCGCCGATTTCGGTATGCATGCCGGCAAAATCGGTCGTCCCCTCGGGGGCGGCGACGGCCACGCAATCGGTGCCCGTGCCCGTGGCGATGCCGGTCGGCAGGTCATAGCGCATGTCCATCACCGCGGCGGTGCGCGCCATCACGACGATGCTCATGGCCTCGATCAGGCCGGTCTGGCTCAGACCCTGGTTCAGCCGCAGGGCCACGTTGATCGTGCCCCAGTCCCGCTTGGAATAATCCACGCGCTGCCCGACGTGCTCGGCATTTGACAGGCCGACGGTGGCCACAGCATGGGCGGTGGTCTGGCCCACGGTCGCTTCGGTTTCTTCAAAGGCGGTGATCCTGCGCGAGGTCAGGAAGGTCACGGCGTCTCGCGCCTGTCGCGCGGCCAGTTGCCGGTCCAGCCAATCATGCACATCCATGAACGGGGGAAGATCCCCATTCTTGACCTCGCGCCACAGGATACGGTGAGCCTTTACAAAACCGGGCTTGTTCACGGCCCAGCTCAGGACGTTCATCTCGCCGCCAAGATCCATGTCCAGCCAAGGTTCGGAAACGGTGACACGGTTCATCACACCACCTCCAGCGGTTGAAACACGGGGCCGTCCGGCGTGTCGCCATGCCAGGCCGTGATGCCAAAAGCGCGCGCGACCAGGGCGGCGGTCAACACGTCCTGCGGGGCACCATCGGCAAGGATCCCGCCTTCGGCAAGCAGGATCAGGCGTGTGCAGTGGCGTGCAGCGAGACCCAGGTCATGGATCGACATCATCACGGCCCGCCCATCGTCTGCGATCTGGCGGAAAACCTGCATCGTGGAAATCTGATGGGCCGGGTCGAGACCGGCAATCGGTTCATCTGCCATCAGCAAGGGCGTGTCCTGTGCCAGTGCGCGGGCGATCAGGGCGCGGGCCTGTTCCCCGCCCGACAGGCGTGACGCGGCGCGATCGCGGAACGCGTCAAGCCCCAGACGGGAAATGACTGCATCGACAAGCACCTTGTCCGCTGGGGGCAGGGCTTGTCCCGCGGGCAGATGCGGCAGGCGCCCTAGGGCCACGATTCGTTCGACCGAGACGGGCCAGGCGATTTCGCGGGCCTGCGGCATCCAGGCGACCGTTCGGGCACGCTCAGCTAGCGACAGTGCGGACAGAGAGCTCTGTCCCGCATGCGGCAATAACCCGAGGCAGGCGCGCATGAGGGTGGTCTTCCCGGCACCGTTCGGGCCGATCAGACCAACAAATTCACCTGCGTGCAGGTCAAAAGACACGTCCCGGAAGACCGGACGCTGACGCAATGTGACACCAAGGTTTTGCACGGATAGAAGGCTCATGGCAGGTCCTTCCGGGTTTTGTAGATCAGGTGCAGGAACAGTGGCGCGCCAACCAGCGCCGTGACAACCCCCAGTTTCAGGTCACGTTCCGGCAGGATCAACCGTACGGCTATATCCGCGACCTGAACCATGATCGCGCCACCGATGGCCGAGGCCCAAAGCAACCGCGACGGGCGTGCGCCGACCAACGGGCGAAGGATATGCGGCACGACCAGCCCGACAAAGCCGATGGCGCCCGCCACGGCCGTGGTGCCACCGACGATGGCCGCTGTGCCGAACACCAGAAGCAGGCGCAGGCGGAACAGGTTGATACCCATGGTCTGGGCGGCGTCTTCACCTAGGGTCAGCGCATCCAGCCCGCGCCCGGTGATGGCAATCACACAGGCCCCGATCAGCACGAAAGGCAAGGCCAGCCAGACATGGGTCATCGACCGGTCCGCCAGTGAGCCCATCATCCAGAACACAATCTCGTTGGCGGCAAAAGGGTTGGGCGACAGGTTTAGCACCAAGGACGTGAGTGCACCGGCCAGTGCCGAAATCGCGATCCCGGCAAGGATCAGCGTCAGCGATCCCCCCCGTGGACCGGCCAGCGTCATGACCAGAAATACCCCCACCAACGCGCCCGCCAGTGCCGACAGCGGCAAGCCCAGCGAGGATGCCGCGAACATGCCCGTTTGAATGGCAAGTACCGCGCCAAGGGCGGCGGAACCTGACACACCGATCAATCCCGGCTCCGCCAGCGGATTGCGCAGATATCCCTGCATTGCAGCCCCGGCCAGTCCCAGCCCGGCCCCGACAAGGATCGCCAGGATGGCGCGCGGCAAACGGATTTCCTGCATCACGAGGGTTAGCGCACCGTAAGAGGTATCAAACAGGGCGCGCAGACTGTCCATGGCCGGCACCGCCACCGGCCCGATGGTCAGCGACAGGACAAACAGGCCCGACATCACGATAAACAAAGCAAGTTCAAGGCGCATCAATCGCCCCCTTGCCGAAAGGGCTGGCTGTCTAGGATCAGGCGTTCCACAGCACGCAGCACATGCGGCGTGCCACAGACCCAGTCGCTGTGATGCATATGGGCGCGCGCGCCTTCCCGGCGGAAGGACTCGACCACCGGATGCAACAGGATTTCCTCGGCGCGCGAATGGCCGTCATACAGCGCAGACGAGATCACCATATCGGGATCGGCCATCGCCAGCACCTCGAGCGGCATGGCGCCGCCATAGTCATAGCCCATTTCGGCGGCCACGTTCTGCAAACCCGCTGCCAACAGGATTTGCCCGGTCAGAGTGTTGGCCCCAGCGGTCCAGCCCTGCGCCTCGTAGAGAACGGCGCGAGGGCCGTTCTCGATGGCGCGGCGCAACGCTGCAAGGTCTTGTTCATAACGGGCCGCCATGGCCCGTGCCTCTGCGCCGCGGCCCAGAAGCGTGCCAAGTTCCACAAGACGCTCGGGCACTTCTTCAAGGGATAGGACAGGGGGGATCACGGCCACAGGCACGCCCATCCGACGCAATAGGTCTACCGTCGCCCGTCCTGAAAAGGCCCCGGCCAGCACAAGGTCGGGCCGCATCAGATAGATCTCTTCGGCGCGGCCATAGTTGATTTCATAAAACATGGCCTCGTCGACCATGGCAGAACTGCGCGGGTCACGGGCCAGAAACGACACCGACATCAGCTGTCCTTCACCCGCCAGCATCATGGCAAGCTGGTCCGTGCAAAGGTTCATGGACACAACCCGTGTCGGGGTATCTCTGGTTGGCGCGGATGCATCGTTGGCCATGGCGGCCCCGCTTATCAGCAGGGCCGCCATGGTTGTTATGATGCCGCGCATGCGCATCCTAGAAAGTCGCGGCCAACCCGACATAGACAGCACGCCCGCGTTTGGCATAGCCCCACACGTCGGAATAGTCTTCGTCGAACAGGTTGGTGACACGACCGGTCAGGGTCAGCGTGTCGTTGATCGCATAGCGGGCAGAGAGATCCAAGGTTACGTAGTCAGGCAATTTCGCTGTCTGGAACGCGCCCCAAAACTGGGTGTCATAGTTCTCAGCCACATAACGCAGGTCTGCGTTGACGCTGCCACGCCCGTTCATGAATTGCTGGGTCGCGCTCAGCATAAGCTCATGCTGGGGACGGCGAACCTCGACCGACCCGTCGGGGTTTTCGGCATCCAGATAGGTATAGGACAGACGCAGGTCCAGCGTATCGGTCGCTTGGACGTTGCTCGACACCTCGACGCCGCGCCGCTTGGACGTGCCGGCCTGGTTTCTGAAGGTGAAGTTGCCCGAGATTGGATCAAAGTAGTCGGTGATCTCGTCTTCAAGGTTCTCGGCGAAAAGCGTGACGTCAAAGACGCCGCGGCCTTGCCAGAACGGCACTTCAACCCCGAGATCGATGCTCTGGTTCTTTTCCGGTGTCAGGTTCGGGTTGCCGACATAGCCAAACGAGTTTGCGAACAGTTCAAAGAAGGACGGATCGACGCTGCCTTCACCCGCCGAGGCATGCAGGCGCACGCCCGATGCCAGCATGTAGGCCGCGCTGATGTTCCAGGTGACGTCATCGGCAAAAGTGCTGTTGTCGTCATAGCGCAGGCCGCCCTGAAGACTCAGCCCGTTGTCGAACGTGCCGCGATATTCCAGCGCATAGGACGCGCGGTTGGGCTTGTACCCCGGCTCGGTGTCCGAACGACGCTCGGTATATTCGGCGATGACGTTCAGCAGGTGGTTGGTCTCGGTGGTCGTTGCACCGTCAAGCGCATAGCTCAGCAGGTAGCGCGCAGTCTTGCGGTCTGCCGAAGAGGTGGCACCCCCATTGTTGGAATTCGAAAACTCGCTGCCTTCCAGCGAGAACCGGTGCATCATGCGCCCGCCCATGGCTTCGTACTCGGCAAAGACTTGTCCCAGCCTTTCGGTGCGATCGGAAAACAGCGTCGGATCGTCCACGATATAGGTGGCGGCGTCCGTCGCCGCGAAATTCGTCGCATCGTATTCATATTCTTCGTCGGAATGGCTGTAGGTGAAGCCCAGCTTCAGCCCCTCGGCCACAAGATAGTCGCCACTCAGGTTGATTGTTGCGCGTTTGATGCCGTCTTTCTCGCCGCCGTCACCGGAAATGTCATAGCCTTTGTCATCCGCATAAGAGAGGCTGACAGCCGCACCGCCGCGGTCATCGCGATACGAATAGCGCATGCTGGCCGAGTTCGCGTCACCGGCCTCGACCGTCCCAGACAGTTCGCGCCCGAGCCCACCCTTGTTGGTAATGATATTGATCACACCGGACGAGGCATTGGAGCCATAGAACACCGATTGTGGGCCGCGCAGCACTTCGATGCGTTCGATATTCGCGGTTTCCAGACCCGAGAAGTTGTATTGCGCATTGCCGCCAGCGGCAGGCACGCCATCAATCAGAACCAGCGTATGGTTGGCTTCGCCGCCGCGAATACGGACTTGGGTAAAGCTGTCACCCGCCCCGCTGACCGACACACCCGGAACGGCACGCAGCGCATCCTGAACGGTGCGGATGCCACGGGTTTCAATCTCTTCTGCGGTGATGACGGTGGCCGAACGTCCGTATGCAGCCTCATCGATCGGCGTGAAGCCACCACTAATAACGATCTCGCCCAGATCGATATCTTCTTGTGCGTGGACCCCTTGCGCGTAACACAGAGCGAGAACACTGCTCGCGATGTAAAACTTGGATTTCATGTCCCATCCTTTGGAAAACCCATTTTGGTTTTCCTCCTTTTGCCCTTGTCAGGCATATTAGAATGTCCTTGGAGGTGGACTCCGCAGACGGTGAAGCTAGATGCCACCACTACGGAAGGACCGTTGCCCATGACGCGCCCCGCGTCCGGACAGGGTGATCATTCTGGCAGGTCTCCTGACTTGCGGGTCATCGCCCACCCGGGCCTTCCCATCCCCAAAAGGAACAGTGGCTTTTGCCGGGCTAGCTCGCCGCTTACAGTTGCGGGGGCAGTCGAGGATTTGGCATACGCCGCACCTCGTTCCCTTTTCACCAGGTGGAATCCCACCCGGACCAGAACACGGGCACATAGTCAAACTATCCTGAGTCTGTCAACAACAGGTGGCCGCCATGGGCTGTGATCCGGACAATTTGCCATCCCCCCGCCGCAAAGCGGACACAAGAGGTCGCCAATCGAGCCTGTGAACCGGTGGGCCAACTGGGGTTCCGCTTGCGCATCTGCGCATACGCGAATCCGCAACGATCGATTTCGGCATCCCTCCGTCAGCAGGTAGGTTCATTGAACTCCCGTTTTTCCCCAGTTTCCGGCAGGAACGCCAAGCCGGTTTCAGACTGTGTGACGGTTCCCCAACAGCCCGATCCAACCGCCATAGGTTTCAGCTCGGACAAAAATCGAATTTGCATTTGGTAATGGCGGAGACGAGGTCCGTATAACCTATGTTTGTCTCGTGCTTTCTCCGTTCGTCGGAATTTATTTTAATAAAGCTATTACAACAGATGAAATTCACACGCTGCTATTGCGGCTCACGCGCGTTCACCCTAAGCCAACGCTGGGTGTGGGAACGAAATGCCTCTCAGAACTCATTCTCTGCGCCGAACCAAAGCCGCTGAGATCTACCGAAAGACTGGCAACCTTCGCGCCTTGCTACTTCTGCTTGGCCACACGACGGTGCGATAGCACAGTGCGTTGCCTTGGGGTGGAGTTGGAAGATGCTCTGAGTATTGCGGAGCGGATCGACATCTGAACAGCGGCGAAAACTAATTTCGAGCCCAAAAGTGTTGGATGCTGCATCATGCACTCACAACTGCGCAGCACCGATTATAGACACTGGCGTTGGTAAGTTTGGCCTAGATCGGGTACTCGCTGTATTTGTTTTCGGCTCACCGCGGCCCATCATTCCGGACGTTCGCTGTGTTCGCATAACTTCGAGCCACTGTAAGACAGCGCTGCAGACTAGTCTCGCAAGCGTTCGAGCAAGCCGTCTGTCAAGGAGACCGAGCGTGGCAGCTCGACTTCAAAAAATGCCTGCTGTGTATTCACATTCGTTTGGTGGAGTTGGCCGAGCACGCTGATCGAAAACGGAACATGTGTCTAATGGAGGTTCAGTTCAGGCCATAGGTTCGTTCTTCAATATCAATCGCATCCAATTCGGCTGTGCATGCCGACAGGAACTCGGTTTCGGCATCTGACTGGCGGCGTGCCGGGTTGGTGATGAGGTAGATGTTGACCATTGGCAGGTCGTCATAGGGTGGCAACTGCCGGATACTCCCGGCAAGAACGTCCTGTTTAGCCACATGAAGGGGCAGGGCGCCAATTCCGACATTCGCCATGATCAGACGGCGGATTTCATTAAGGCTTGAGGACACACCACGCCAGCTGGTGGCCAAGCCCAAGCGTGCGCGAAGCCGTGAAATGGCATGCAAGGGTCCCCCCTCGGCCTCAGTCTGAAAGGCGACGAATGGTTCCCCTTGCAGATCATTGGGATTGATTTCCTTGGCGTTGAACAATGGATGACGGGCCCCGCAGTAAAGGCCGAAAAACTCTCGATAAAGGATTACAGAGTCCAGATTTCTAGGCAGCTTGGAAAGTAGGCAAATTCCGAAGCTGGCCCGATTCTGGTTCACCATCGTTTCCACATCTTCACTTTCATGCACCGAGAAAGAATAGGTGACATGTGGATGGGTCTTGGCGAAATTACTCAGGATCTCGTCGAAATGCTCGGATATCACGGAACTCGTGATAGCGATCGACAAATGCCCCCTGAGTTCGGCGCGGTCGACATCAAGCAGCGAGGGAAGCTGTGAAATAGTGCCAAAGATATTGGCGCATTCCGTATAAAGCGCCTGTCCGGGTCGCGTGATGGTGAACTCGTTGGGCTTGCGAATGACAAGCTGCTTGCCTGTCGATTGCTCAAGGCGTTTGAGGGCTGCAGAAACGGTGGGCTGCTTAAGACCCAGAAAGTCGGCGGCTTTGGATATGCCGCCCTGCTCGACCACAACCATGAAGGTGCGCAGAAGGTTCCAGTCAAGGTTCCAGGGAAAGCGTTGTTGTTGCGGAAGGCTCATAGACAAAATCTATATTGAATGTAGCTATTATCTGTTTGCGCAATATTGGCGGGTTATGCAAGTTTTTTCACAAGCGGGTCCGCCCGCAGGCACTGATCGGGAAACACCCCGGCATGATTCTCACAGGGAGACATAAATGACTTTTCGCCGTACCATCTTGAAATCCGCAATTGCCGCCGCCGGTCTGGCGGTGTTTGGCTTGAACACTGCAGTTGCAGAAGAGCTCGACGCGCTGAAAGAAAAAGGCGTAATCCGCATTGCGATGTCCGGCGCCTATCCTCCGTTCAACTTCGTGAACGATCAGAACGAAGTTGTTGGTTTTGACCCGGCCATTGGCACCGAGATTGCCAAGCGTATGGGCATGGAAGTGGAAATTGTAACCACCGCGTGGGACGGCATTATTGGCGGCCTGCTGGCCAACAAATATGACGCCATCGTCGGATCGATGACCATTACTGCAGAGCGCGATGAAGTGGTTGATTTTGTTGGTCCCTATTACTCGGACAAGCGCGCCATTTTCAGCAAGCCGGGCTCGGGCATTTCCAGCCTTGAAGATCTGGAGGGCAAGAAAGTTGGCCTGACCCTTGGCGAAACCCACGAAGATTGGGCGCGCGAAAAAGGCTATGACATCAACACCTACAAAGGTCTGCCCGAACTGCTGCTGGAACTGGAAAACGGCCGTGTGGACGCCATTGTCAACGACTCGATCGCGGCCATCCTCGCCATGGGCGAAAAGGGTCAGGAGTTCGAGATGTTTGGCGACCCGACCACGGAGCCGTTTGGCGCAGGCATCGCTATCCGTGAAGGAAATCCGAAGCTCGCCAAAGAAATGCAGGCTGCTCTGCAATCCATGATGGATGACGGCACTTATCTGGCCATCGCCGAAAAGTGGATTGGCGCAGACATTCGCTAAGACACCTCTCCCCGCCGACCGACAGCGGCGGGGATATTCAACGTGGTGGCTGTTGAAGGAGCGAGGATCCTTTACTGCCCCATCCACGGGCGCCAAAGTTATCCGATACTTTACGCAATATGTGCCGAGGCAGCCTTTGCGCCGTCCGGACGATTTCGGGTCGGATACCCAAAAGGAGTGACTCATGGACATTGACCTGATGTTGAAGGTCTATCCCTTCTTTCTGGAGGCCGCGTGGGTCACCATTCTGCTGTCGGTTCTGACAGCGATCCTGGGGTTGATCTGTGGCACGTTGGGCGCCGCTGCCCGGCTCTCGCGATTCGCGGTCCTTCGGTTTCTTGGAGCCGCATATGTCAGCCTGTTTCGCGGCACGCCCGCGCTGATCCAACTCTTTATTCTTTACTTTGGCGGTCCCCAGATCGGAATTCAGTTGGACGCCTTCGAAGCCGGCGTGATCGGCCTGGGCATCAATGCCGGCGCCTATATGACCGAGACGATCCGTGGTGCGATTATCGCCATCGACAAGGGGCAACGCGAAGCGGCCCGCACTTTGGGGCTGAGCAGCTGGCAAGCCACCTACAAGGTGATCCTGCCGCAGGCCGCGCGCCTGATGGTGCGCCCGTTGGGTGTGAACTTGAACATGCTGATCAAGGCCACCGCGCTGGTGGCCGCGATTGCGGTAGTCGAGCTGACCTACACGGCCCAGCGCTATATCGGATCGACCTACAAGCCCTTCGAAATGTTCCTGCTCGCGGGGGTTCTCTACATGATCATCATCTACGTGGTCGGCCGTGGCGTTGCCTGGCTTGATCGCAAAGTACAGATCACCTGATCGGAAAAGGACAGACAAATGGGCCTCGATTTTTCGATTATTCCCAAATACATGGACATCATCCTGCTGGGTGTTGGCTGGACCATCGGGATCACGGTTGCAGCCGCTTTGCTAAGCTTTGTCTGCGGCATCATCTTTGCGGTGATCGCTCTTTACGCCCCTTGGCTTGTTCGCCAGCCGTTCCGATTGATCGAATGGGTGTTCATGGGAACACCGCTCTTGTTACAGCTGTTCCTGATCTATTTCGGGCTGGTGCAGATCGGCATTGACCTGCCTGCCTTTGTGGCCGGGATCATCGGGTTGGGGCTGCACTTTGCGGTCTATAATTCGGAACTGATCCAGACTGCGATCCTTGCCGTGGACAAGGGCCAGATGGAAGCCGCGCGCACTTTGGGTCTGAGCCGCACGCAGGCACTGCGCAAAGTGGTCATTCCTCAGGCGGTGCGCGCCGTCATCCCGCCGATCGGCAACAACATGATCGCGCTCTTGAAAGACAGCGCGCTGGTCTCGGTGATCGGTGTCAGCGAGCTTACGCTGTCGGCGCAGAGGGTGATCGGCAAGACCTATCGCCCGTTCGAGTTCTACATCCTCGCCGCCGCTTTCTATTATGTCATCAACCTTTGCATGGAATGGGTGCAGCGCAAGATCGAACGCCGCATTTCCATCTCGCGCTGACCAAAGAGGCAAATCATGACCGAACAGACACACTTTGTCGAAATCCGTCACGCCCAGAAATCCTTTGGCTCGCTTGAGGTGCTCAAGGACATCAGCCTGAACGTCGAGCGTGGCCAGATTGTCGGGATCATCGGATCGTCCGGATCTGGCAAATCCACGCTGCTGCGCGCGATCAACGATCTGGACCCGCTGACTGGTGGTGAAATCTGGCTGGACGGTGTGCAGGTCAACAAGACCCTGCCGCATCGCCAATATGAAAAGCATATCAACGAAATGCGTCAGCACGTCGGTATGGTGTTTCAGCACTTCAACCTGTTTCCACATATGACCGCGCGTGAAAACGTCACTATGGCGCCGAAGTTGCTCAAGGGCCTGTCTCAGGCCGAAGCAGACAAGCTGGCCGAAGAGCAACTGGACAAGGTCGGGATGCTGGAGCGGATCGACTATTACCCCTCGCAGCTTTCCGGCGGCCAGAAACAACGGGTTGCGATTGCCCGCGCCTTGGCCATGAAACCCAAGCTGATGCTGTTTGACGAGGCCACTTCGGCGCTCGACCCGGAGCTGGTGGAAGAGGTCAATATGGTAATGAAAAAGCTGGCCGAAGAGCACATGACCATGATCATCGTTACGCATGAGATGGACTTCGCCGCCTCGGTCTGTGACCGCGTATTGTTCATGGACAAGGGCGTCGTGGTTGAAGAAGGCCCGCCGAGCGTTCTTTTCAAAAATCCGACCCAGGACAGAACCCGCGAATTCCTACGCAAACACATTGAAGGTGCATCGTGAGCGACGAGTCCTACCTGTTCTACCAAAGCCGCAACCCACGCCCGTTTCTGGATCGGGGGGAAGGCATCTATTTGTTCGACGAAAGCGGCAAGCGCTATATCGACGGCTCTTCGGGGGCGATGGTGTCGAATATCGGGCATTCAAACCCGCGCGTGCTGGAGAAAATCAAAGCGCAGATGGATCGCGCGACATTTGGCTACCGGCTGCACTTTCGCACGCATCCGTCCGAGGATCTGGCTGCGAAAACTGTCGCCATGACACCTGACGGGCTGGACCGCGTGTTCTTTGTCTCCGGTGGTTCCGAGGCGGTTGAAAGCGCCGTGAAACTGGCGCGGCAATATGCAGTCACGCAAGGACAAACCGATCGTTACAAGGTGATTTCGCGCTTTCCCTCCTATCACGGCTGTACTTTCGGGGCGCTGGATTTGACCGGATATGACCCGCTGCGCGAGCCTTTCGCGCCGATGTTGGAGGGCATGCCCAAGATCGCCGCCCCTGCAACCTATCTGGACCGCGACAACCTGAGCGAAGACGCGCGCGGTTTGAAATACGCTGAACTGCTTCGCGACAAGATTCTCGCCGAAGGACCGGATAACGTGTTGGCCTTTTTGATGGAACCTGTCGGAGGGGCGTCCACCGGCGCTTTGGTTGCTCCTGACAGCTATTATGGACGCATTCGTGACATTTGCGACGAATTCGGCGTGCTACTAATCTATGATGAAGTGATGACCGGTGCGGGCCGCACGGGCAAGTTTCTGGCTGCCGAGCATTGGGGCATCACCCCGGATATCGTGGCGCTCTCTAAAGGATTTGGGGCGGGCTATGCACCCCTGGGGGCTGTTGTCGCTGGTAAGCGTCTTGTCGAACCGATCCTGGATGCCGGTGGTTTCGCCCATGGTTTCACCTATGCGGGCAACCCCCTGGCTTGCGCTGCTGGGCTGGCAGTGCTGGAAGAGTTGGAAGACCAGAACCTGATCGCCAATGCCGCCGCGATGGGCGAGGTCCTGATGGATGAGCTGCGCGCGCTGATGGATCGCTATCCCTTCATCGGCGATGTACGCGGCAAGGGGTTGTTGACCGCGTTCGAACTTGTTTCCGACCGTGACACGATGGAACCGTTGAACCCAAGTCTGAATGCCTATGATCGCCTTGTCGACCTTGCCTACGAACGGGGGCTGATCATCTATTCCCGTCGCACCCGCGGCGGTACAGCCGGGGATCATTTCCTGATTGCACCGCCGCTGATCATTACCGAGGCGCAGATCGCTGAACTGATGACCATTCTACGCGACGCGCTTGATGCGTTTGCTGCTGAGGTTGGCCTGCCTCTGGAGGTGGAGGCATGAGACTGCCGGACAAACGCTGTGACATGGCCGCAGCCGTGGCCCATATCAAAGACAGCGATACGGTCATGGTGGGCGGCTTTGGTGTTCCCGGCACGCCCATGGCATTGATCCATGCGCTGGTTGATCATGGCGCCCGCGATCTGACGCTGATCAAGAACGACGCCAACGAGCCGGGCATGGGCATCGATCACCTCTTGCAAAGCGGTCAGGTAGCGCGCCTGATCACCACGCATCTGGGGCTTAACAGCCATGCCATCGACCTGATGAACAGCGGCCGGATCAAGGTCGAGTTTAACGCCCAAGGTATCCTCGCCGAGCGAATCCGCGCAGGAGGCGCCGGGATTGGCGCCGTACTGAGCGATATCGGCATCGGCACTGAACTGGCAGATGGCAAGCAGGTGGTCGAGGTGGACGGTAAGCCGCATCTTGTCGAAACGGCGTTACGCGCTGAGTTTGCACTGATCCATGCCGATCGCGCCGATACTTTTGGCAATCTGGCTTACGTCGCAACCGCGCGGAATTTCAATCCGCTGATGGCAATGGCCGCGGATTGCGTGATTGCCGAGGCCGAAACCGTCACACCATTGGGCGCTCTGGACGCGGACGCCGTTCATACAAGCGGTGTGTTTGTTGATCACGTCACCGAATTGGGTGCGCTTTCAAGGGAATACGCCGTTGTCCAGCGCTAGAACCCGTATGATTGCTCGCGCTGCGCGCGAGATTGCCCCCGGCATGGTAGTCAATCTGGGCATTGGCTTGCCAACCAAGGTCGTCGACCATCTTCCGGCCGATTTTCCGGTTTGTCTGCATACGGAAAACGGATTGACCGGCATTGGTCCCTCTCTGCCCCCGGAAAGGGCCGATCGGAACCTTATTGACGCGGGCGGGGCCTATGTCTCGACCGTGCCGGGGTCGGCCTTTTTCGACAGCGCGATCAGCTTTGCCATGGTGCGCTCGGGCCGTCTGGATCTGACCATGCTCGGTGCGTTTGAGGTCAGCAGCCGGGGAGATCTGGCCAATTGGAAGATCCCGGGCAAGTTCAGTCCCGGTGTAGGCGGCGGCATTGAGCTGGCGCAAAAGGCGCGCCGGGTTGTGGTTGTGACCACCCATACCGATCGAGTCGGCAATCCGAAGCTCAAGAATGAATGCACCCTGCCACTGACGGCGCGGCGCTGTGTGTCGCGAATTTTTACCGATATGGCGGTCATTGACGTCACGCCAAAAGGCTATGCACTTGTCGAAATTGCCGAAGGGATCAGCCTTGCCGAGGTCCGCGAAGCGACCGGCGCGCCCCTGATTGTCCCAGATACCACACTGCCCGTTTTCTGAGGTTATGTATGCAAACCGAACTTAACACCCGTTTATGCGATGCCGTGGATGCCGCTTTTGACCGGCAGGTCGCCTTTCTTGCCGACCTCACCGCGCATCCCTCGACCAGAGGGCAGGAGCAATCTGCGCAGGCTTTCATGGCCAACGCGTTAGCTGACCGGGGTTATGAACTCGATCAATGGCAGATTGACGTGGCCGAGATTCAGCACCTGCCCGGGTTTTCTCCGGTGATTGGGCCGTATGAGGATGCCGTGAATGTCGTGGGCACGCACCGGTCCAAAACCGGGGCGGGTCGATCGCTGATCTTGAACGGGCATATCGACGTGGTGCCCGCCGGACCGCTGGACATGTGGGATTCCCCGCCGTTCGATCCGCGGGTCGAGGACGGCTGGCTCTATGGCCGGGGGGGCGGTGATATGAAGGCCGGGCTGGCCTCGAACCTCTTTGCACTTGATGCGCTCAACGCCTGTGGCCTCGCGCCCGCTGCGGATGTGTTCTACCAATCGGTGGTCGAGGAAGAGTGCACCGGCAATGGCGCGCTGGCCTGTCTCGCTCGGGGGTATACCGCTGATGCCGCACTGATCCCCGAACCGTTTTCGGAACATTTGGTCACGGCGCAGTTGGGGGTCCTGTGGTTCCAAGTGCATCTCAAAGGCTTGCCCACCCATGTGGCCTATGCCGGCAGCGGAGCCAACGCGATTGAGGCGGCCGTTCCTCTGATCACCGCGCTGCATGATATGGAACACCGCTGGAACGCGGCGGAAAACCGGACCAGCGACTACGCTCATATGGATCACGCGCTCAATCTGAATGTCGGCAAGATCGAAGGCGGTGACTGGACAAGCTCGGTCCCGGCCTGGTGTGTGTTTGACGTGCGCATGGGGTTGTTCCCGGGACAGTCAATTGACGCCGCAAAGGCCGAGATTGAACAGGTCATTCTGGATGCGGCGCGGCAGAACGACTTCCTGCGCAACTCGCTGCCTGAGATCGTTTATCACGGGTTTCATGCCGAGGGTTACGCCCTGTCACAGGACAGTTCAGCCAAGGCCACTTCGGCAATTGCGGCGCTGGAAAATGCGCACCGATCTGCCACTGGCGAAGACCTCGTGCGCGAAGCCATCACGGCCACAACCGACGCACGGTTCTTTGGCCTTTATGCCGATACGCCCGCACTGGTCTATGGCCCGCGCGCCGAGGCCATTCATGGGTTCAACGAACGTGTCGAACTGGAAAGCATGCGCCGCGTGACCAAGGCCACGGCCATGTTTATAGCCGACTGGTGCGGCGTTGAAAGCATCTGAGGATTTGCCCATGCGACAGGCCGTTATCGTTTCATATGCCCGCACACCGATTGGCAAGGCCTATCGCGGTGCGTTCAACAACCTTGAAGTGCCGAGCCTTGCCGCCCCGGCGGTCCAGGCCGCGCTGGCCCGCGCGCGCCTGAGCGGTGGGGAGGTGGAAGAGGCTGTGTTCGGATCTGCGCTCACGCAGGGGTCGTCCGGTGTCAATGTCGCGCGCCACATTGTGCAAGCCGCGGGTCTGCCCGACAGCGTCGCGGGGGCCACCGTGGATCGGCAATGCGCCTCGGGTCTGAACGCCATCGCCATCGCCACGCATATGGTGCAGGGCGAAGCAGTGGATGTCGCGCTCGCCGGAGGGCTGGAGAGCATCTCGCTTGTGCAGAACGCGCATTGGAACGGGTATCGCTATAACGATCCGTCGGTGGCAGAGGCCTATTACATGCCTATGCTGGATACCGCCGAATTGGTGGCAGAGCGATATGGGGTCGGCCGTGAGGCGCAGGATGCCTATGCCCTGCAGAGCCAGATTCGCACCGCCAAAGCGCAAGCTGATGGTCTGCTTGACGATGAAATCGTGCCAGTCACGGCCACAAAGACCTCTACGGACAAGACCACCAAGGAAACCTTCGAGGAAACCATCACGCTGACCGCCGACGAATGCAATCGCCCGGGCACTACGGCAGGGGGGCTGGCCAGTCTCGCTGCCGTGCGGGGCGAAGGCATGACCGTTACCGCAGGCAATGCCAGTCAGCTTTCGGATGGTGCGGCCGCGCTGGTTGTGATGGAGGCTGATGAGGCTAGCCGCAGGGGCCTTGCGCCGCTCGGCGCCTTGCGCGGATTTGCCGTGGCGGGCGTTGCGCCTGACGAAATGGGCATAGGGCCTGTCGTCGCGGTGCCCCGTCTTTTAGAGCGCAACGGACTGCGCATGGAGGATATTGATCTGTGGGAGATCAACGAAGCCTTTGCCGCGCAACTGCTGTACTGCCGCAATCGTCTGGGTATTCCTGACGACCTGCTGAATATCAACGGCGGCGCGATTTCCATCGGTCACCCCTATGGCATGTCCGGTGCACGCATGGTGGGTCATATCCTTATGGAAGGGCGCCGACGTGGCGCGAAATGGGGCGTGGTGTCCATGTGTGTCGGCGGTGGGCAAGGCGCCGCTGGCCTGGTTGAGATTTTCTGAGGTCGTACAGGTGCAGGCTCTTTCATCTGAACAGTTAGACTATCTTGTGGCCCTGCGCTACGCGTTGCACCAATCGCCCGAAGTGTCCGGTGAAGAGGTTCAGACAGCAGAGCGCATCGCGGCAGAACTCACCAAACTGGGGGCAGATCGGCTTTGGCGCGGGCTGGGCGGGCATGGTGTTGCTGCTGAGTTTGCTGGGCGCGAGAAAGGCCCAACGGTTCTCTTGAGATGTGAGCTGGACGGATTGCCCATCCGCGAGATTTCGGACCTGCCCTACAAATCGACCATTCCCGGTAAGGGGCACCTGTGCGGGCATGATGGCCATATGGTGTCGTTGTTGGGCGTCGCGACACGGTTGGCGACACGTCCGCAAAAGGGGCGCGTCATTCTGCTGTTCCAGCCCGCCGAAGAAACCGGTGCTGGTGCTCAGGCGGTGATAGATGATCCACGCTGGCCAGAAATTCGGCCCGACTTTGCCTTTGCCTATCACAACGTGCCCGGTCGTCCGATGGGAGAAGTGGGCCTTCGCGAAGGGCCCGGCAATTGTGCCTCACGCGGCATGCAGATCCTTCTTGAGGGCAAAAGCTCACACGCCGCTGCACCCGAGGATGGCGTGTCGCCGGGGCCAGCTATGGCGGCTCTGATGAACTGCCTACCCGAACTGAGCTTTGGCACCATCGGGGATGAGGCGTTCTCGCTGGCGACCTTGACCCATGCCAATCTGGGCGAACCAACCTTTGGCATCGCCCCGGCGGATGGCGAGTTGCGCGTGACACTGCGGTCGATGACCAATGAGCGCATGGACGCGCTGATGCAAGAGGCGCTGCACATAGTTGAAAAACACGCTGAGGGGCTTTCCGTCGATATCTTGTGGCATGATGTGTTTCGCGCCGTGGTGAATGATGTCGAGGCCATCGGCATTGCCCGCACCGCAGCCGGGGCCTTGGGGCAGCGCTGCCATGAGATGCCGACACCCATGCGCTGGTCCGAAGATTTCGGGCGGTTTGGCGACGATGGGGCCAAAGTTGCCTTGCTCTATCTTGGGGCTGGCGAAGATATCCCCCAACTTCACAACCCCGACTATGATTTCCCCGATGCCCTCGTCCCTGTCGCGGTAGATCTGTTCAGCCAAGTTGTGCAGGACATGCTGGGGTCCGAGACGTAGTCACCATGCGCGACGCAAGCCCGACCTCCTGGTGCACCATTCACCGCGACCGGATTTCGCGAAATCTGGAGATCGCGCTGGGTCTTGTCCCTGGCGGCCGCAGGTTTTGTGCGGTGCTAAAGGCAGATGCCTATGGGCATGGCATTGCGCAAGTCATGCCCTTGATCCGGGAGCAGGGAGTAGAGACAGTCGGCATTACATCTAATGCCGAAGCGCGTGCTGTTCGGGACGCAGGGTTCGACGGCACGTTGATCCGTTTGCGCGCAGCGACACTGCAGGAAATCGAGGGCGCGCTGGCTGATCGTGTCGAAGAACAGGTCGCCTCAGTCACCACCGCGCAGCAGCTGCGCGCCCTTTTGGATGCAGGAAAACTGCGCACCGGTGCCCATCTGGCGTTGAATACAGCGGGCATGTCGCGCGACGCGTTGGAGATTTCGACGGCGGACGGGCAGAACACATGCCACGAAATCCTTGCCACTCTGGGGTCGGATATTCATGGGATTTGTTCGCATTTTCCATCCAATGATCCCACACATCTCAAGCAAAGTTCGGATCAGTTTCAGCAACAGGCCGCGTGGGTCTTTGAAAACAGTGATCTGAAACGCTGTGAAATGCTGATTCATGCGGGCAGCTCCCTGTCGCTGATCTCAGAAGTGGATGTTGCGACCGACATGTATCGCTGTGGTGCGATCCTTTACGGGATTTTGCGGCCTGATCTGGGGTTTCGACCGACAATGGATCTCGAGGCCCGCGTCGTCAGCCTGCAGGACTATCCGCGGGGAATGACGGTTGGTTATGACCGAGCGCACCGTCTGGAAAGGGATTGTCGTCTGGCCTGTATTTCGATTGGCTATGAAAACGGGTTCAGACGCCTCGCGCACGAGGGCAGTACTGTTGCGATCCGGGATACACTGGCGCCCGTTTTGGGAAAGGTTTCTATGAATGCCATCGTAGCGGATGTGACCGGCATCAAGGATGTCGCTGTTGGTGATATCGTCGGAGTGTTCGGAGAAGGTGATACCGCAGACATCCCGCCCAAGCAGGCGGAAACACAGTTCCGAACTATCATGGCAGACCTCTACACGGACTGGGGACAGCGTAATCATCGGGTGTACCGCTGACAAGTGTTAGCGCAACGAACAACCACCCGCAGGATGCCGATCTCTGGGGCTTTCTTGCCGCCACGCTCGAAAACGCCAGACGCGCCTTCAAGCAGCGCACGCTTCCAGCTGTGGATCATCGTCGGGTGAACGCCCAACTGGCTTGCTGGTTCAGCAACCGTCCGCTCACCCTTCAGCGCTTCCAGCGCCACCTTCGCCTTGAACTCAGGCGAATGGTTCTTCCGTTTCGACATCTGCTGATTTCCACTTCGTTGAAGATCAGCAGACAACAAATCGTAGTTTGCGTCAGTGTCCGAATTTCGGGGGTGGCTCAGTATTGGACGACTGATCAAAAAGATACAAACGCAAGGTGTTGGAATATGTGTGGGAACGAAATTGTGCCAGTGCCCATTTCTAATTGAAAATCTATAACCAAACAGTTGTGGGTGGCGGAGACGAAGGGAGTATATCTAATTCTATAATTTATTGTTATTTATTAATATTTTTCAAAAAACATAAAAACATACCTCACTTCATACCTCATTGTCGACTGTAAGGCCTGAGGCGAGCGGCAGTACCGTGATTTGTGTTTCATTAAAACACGCGCTTTGATCTGTGTACTTTCCAGCCGTACTCGCATGTTTGGATGGGCAGCTGACATTCACTGCGGCCGCTTCATATAGCTGCGTTGCGCCGCCTTTGTTGTTCTAGTTTTCGTGTTGTTGAGAAAGGATCGACAGCCGAATGAACTGTGGATTTTCTGCGAGGGCCGGGCTAGCCAGCTGTATCGCGTCCAAAAGTGGCTTCAGATCATCGAGCAAATACTGGATCTGCTGTGGAATCGTGGCGTTCAAAATATTCAAGACTTCACTAGGATAATCCGAAGCGACACCACCTTCGGTTAGAAGGTGAAGAAGATATCCGAAGTGATCTGTTTGCCCCAGGTGATCTCTAAAGCATTCAAAGGCTGACGATAACTCACCCGCAGAAATAGCGCATATTTGCGCAAAATATCGAAAGGTCTCCGGTGTTCGTGCTTCCGGTTTGCCAGGCCAAAACCTTTTCATAAATGGAATAATTCGATTTTTCAGGTACTCAGCTTGTTGATCTCCCGCTCCCTGCAAGGCACGGAACAAAGTCTCAGCGACAGTATTGAGGTATTCGGCAGGAAGCTTGGAAAATACGTCCTTAAGTTCCGTGGGACTAAAGACCGAAGCTTCGCCTAGAGCAATGTAGGTTAGGAACCTCGTGTATTGCTTTAGGCACGGTTCTTCCAGAACACCAATGTGGTCAGGAACTGCTAGAAATGGCGATTTTAGTAATTCAAGCAGTGGTAGGTAGATTCGCGGGGCATGCAAAAAACTATCCCACATCGCGGCGGCCTTTGTAACGTCGGCATCCCATTCAAACGCTGGTATCAAGTACTCTTTGGTCCAATCCTGATCCACACGCAGTAACGGGATAATTTGTTGCGCAAGAATAACCGAGCCGATCCAAAGGGGCTGATTATCAGCATTGCACATCTCTGCAAATCGCCCCTTCAGCTCATCTGGAAGTCCCTGATCATCTTCCAGCTCCCGCAAGAACCACCAGTTCAAGAGTGAACTTGCGGCATGGCCAACCGGGTGGTTTAAAGCGTGATTGAGCGAAAAATCTTCAGAAGCTTCGACGGTTTTGGTCCCAGTTTCTATTATTCGATCAACAATCGCAAAGAACGCCTCTTCACGCCGCCCAACGTTTTTTGATATTCGACTTACCCACCACGCAATCGCGTGCAGAGCATCAACAAAGTACTCGTCTGGCATTCCCACAATAACGGAGGAAGCATGTTTCCATGAACGATCTAGAAGCTCATCACTAGACCATGCGTACAAGGCTTCAGCCCATCGTTGAGGGAGCCACACCTTTTCGCTTGCCAGTTTCTTTAAGGCAAAGAACGAACGCCTGAAGTCGTGGCGACATCTCTCAGGCCAGTTGTCTCCGGTGAGAGCACTTTCTGATGAAGGGTTGTTTCGAAGCCACTCAACCAGCTTCTTTATGTTCTTAGGTGATTGTTCGATTGGTTGCTCTTCACCATTGGAACTCCACATAGGAAATTCATCGCGGTCATCACGCGCCAATTGCCATTCAGGATAGCGCGCTTCTACCGACGCGATGAAAGCGTCCGCGTTTTCTGTTGCGGTTCCTCCATTTGAAAGGAGTTTTTTCAATCTCAACCAGCGCATGCGATCTGAAAAACGTTCAAAATCTTCGTCGCTAATATCATCTCTGAACCGCGTCCTAGGAGGTCCTTCGACTATTGCTCCCTGGAGCCTCTGCATATGACCAGCAGTCAAAGTTGGACCGAATGCAACCAGCAAGCGCATCACCTCTCGCATTGTGGAGGTTGCCCAAAGCCAATGTCCGCCGTCATCCAAGAGCCACGACAGCGATGTCTCGAACGAAACTAGGTCAGGTCTCTGTGCCAACGCAAAAAAGACCAGCCTACGAAATACTGGATGCTTGGAACTTGCCCAGATCGTTAGCATCGCTTTCGCATTTTCGCTGTTTTGATCTGCGGTCGCCAACCAAGCGTCGCGGCACAGGGTCACCAAGAGTGTCCAGTCGTTGTAGTCCTTGTTTTGATCATGGTCTGAAATCGACGGGAGTTGAATGTAGCTGTAGTCGTCAAGCTCGGATGAAATCTCAGCTTCGCACATAAGCCCGAGCGTTTCTGACAGCAGCTCCGACATGTCGGTCAAGATATGTGCTAAAAATCCTTCGAATTGTTCGATTTTCAGAATGCGCTCATATGCTGAATGAACGTGATCGGATGCCAGCGCCACTTCAACGTTGGCAATCGTAGAAATCCTTTCACTAGTATCTCCTGAAGGATCTGTTCTGAAAGAATATGGACGTGATATCTTCAGTGAGGGGCGCAGTGCCTCCTTGAACTCCTGCCTTACAAACGGTGTGTTCCCGTGTTTCTTCAAGCGATCTTCCCACCCGAAAAGACCGCCATTGTAGTGGCGTGATCGGGCGTACCCTGAAACTACAAATTCCCAAAGCTTTCGCATGGTCGGGTTAAGGTGGTTTGCATTCTCCAAAGCTCTCTTAAGGTGCCATTCGAAACGCGGGCTTAGATTGCTACCTTGTCCAATAACCCAGAAAAGGGCTTCGGGTTGTTCCAGGTGCCTTGCCATCCACCTCGCTAGAGCATCCATTGCCTTGTCCCAATCGGGTCCACGTCCAGCATTGGGATCAACCAGCGACATTGGAGGGGCTAAATGGGATGGGGAAGGTCTGGACAGAAGGCTGAATTTGAACTCTGGGTTATGGCTTGTGTTGAAGAGATCACTCCTTGGCACACCAAATCGCGGGAGATCATCAATGCCAAATCTCCGTTTGGAGAACTCCTCTAACCAATCGATTGGTGGGACAGGATCGAGTTGAGAAAAATGCTTCGCGGGTAGACCTGTTGGATCGCTTAGCGCCCAAACCATCCGCTTCACGAAATCATCCTGCACTGTGCTTCCACTTGGTTTGTGGTGTGCATGACGCGCCACAATGGCTGACTTGCCATTGATGCCATCTCGATAGCTGTTGGCCCATGCATGAAGCGTTTCGTGCAGGTAATAGTGATGGCTGCGGTTTTTATAGAGGATGGGAACTACGTTTTTGGTTGCCCACTCGGATTCGGTTTGATCCTTTTTGCTTGGTGTATAGTTTCCAAACGCATATGCGACTCGGGTCTTTTCACCCATCATGGTATCGGCTGCCAAAGCGTCCATCATGTAGCGGAGAATGGGATCGTTGATACTGTACCCAACAAAACAGACTGTATAGTTGCGAAACAGTTCAGACACAAAGCGCGCAGCCCATCTCTCAATGAGGTAAGCCAAGCCAAAATCACCACTTGTGGCAACGAGACTGTTTAGGTTCGCTTCGGAACCCGTGCCGTCCAAAAGGCCATGAAGGTAGATCAGCCCATCCCACCTGTTCTTTGGAACTGGAAGCAGTGGGGCAGCGTGAGTTGGTGTATTGGTCTTTTTCGTCTCTATGACTTCTTCAAAAACCCGATCAAAGTTCGTCGTTATGAGCCGCGTGGCGCCGGAGCGTGTCTTGCTAAGCCGAAGGAGCGCCTCATGTGTCTGCGTCGCTTTCTTCCCAGCTAAATTTGGTCGAAGCGCGCTAGCAATTGCTTCACGCACTCTCAAACGCCCTTTAGGCAGCCTTCGTTCCAGTAAGCCAAGAGTTGTATCATATTTGTACGCCTTCATTGCTTCGGCTTCGGCGCTATCGTGATCCTCCCCAAGTTCGTCGTATACAGCTTTCACCAAACCGTAGAAGGTTGGCAGCTTTGCTGGGTAAGATATTCCGGCACCGCAAAAGAACACGACGTTTCCGTCTTCGTGGGCTTCAAGAAGTGCTTCGGGAATATCTGGGCCATTGGCAATGTACTGCATGGAAAACTCAAAAATAATCGGGATTGGACTACAGCAGTCGTAGTGTCGTCATGGTTGTATGGCAAGTGGATGCGTAGGTATTGTGTCAGGTAGAAAACCTGGTAACGGACGTTGGAATGCGAAGCGCTAAAAGGCCGGATTGGGCTGCCATCTTTTATCTAAACCCCCCACGTTTTTGGCGCAAAACAGCGCTTAATTACCTGGTCAGTATGCCGCATTTTTGGTCTGCTTCGCCCACATTCGCAGTGCACCTGGCGAAACACCTCTAATGGCCATTGTATCTTACTAAAATCATACCTTTAACGCGGTCTTTGAGATGCAAATCGAGGCAATACTTCCCGTGCCGCTATTGATCCAGAATCGGCCATGACAGATAGAATTCTTCTAACCTGAATCCGTGTGCCGTTGGATTGGCCTTCCAGTAGGGCCAGCAACCCAGCGGCCTTGTCGGAGAAACCAGCGTACAGCCAAAAGTCGGCATCGCTCCCATGCTCATGATTATACAATGCCAGCCAGGGAACAAACCACTCTTCTAGTTGAGTTAACGACATGCGCTCGCATATTGAGAGCACGGCATTGGCGGCCGATGCATTGTGCTTCGTGACCTTTACCCAGCCGTCTATCCTCGGCAAAAGGAGTTCCAAATGCGGCCAATTCGGTGGAATTGGGGTTATATACGGACCCACGAACCCCGCTGCTCTCACCGCGTCCCCCAAGCTTTGCCTGCCATCATTTTTGCGCTCTGGAACAAGATTACGCAAAACCCAGTCCGCTGCAGGCTGCCAAGCTCTCCAAAAGCGATCGTCTGGGGCGCGCTCGCTTGCAATGAGATCATGGGTAACCGCATCAAGGTAGGTTCCGATCAAATCACCCTTGTACTGCCATCTTTCTAGGTCTGTTAGTGCCTTCCAAGCATCGTTATCAGGCGAAACTGCGGCAAGCCGGCCGATCTGTTTGGCTAGCGTGTGCACCAATTCGTGAGGAAAATCGCTTCTGTAGCCGCCTGGCTTCTCATCTTCATCTCTTAGCAATCGTGCCCACTCAACCAATCCCAGGAAATACTCGAAGAGAAAGCCTTTTTCCGGTTCCCCCAACTTATCGAAGGGAACAGTTTCGACCAGCGTCTTAAATTTTCCCCAGTGATAGTATGTCTGAACCCTAAATCTTGCATTGGTAACGGGAGGCCAAGCCTTCCGGGTTCGAACTAAGCGGGTGTGAAAGGGCTTCGGAGGCAAAACGGGGCCACGAAGTTGCCGGCGACCGATCACAAACCTAACTGCCTTTTTGTGACGCCGAATATTTGATCTCTGCGCGCGCTTTTTTCGTCTGGGAGAATCCCATTCATAGCTTGAATTGAAAACACAAGTGTCCAGTGCAGCGACTACACAACGCCAAGAAAAATCAGGTCGCCGATCCCAATCAAGCCCTTTTAAAGTAGCAGCTTCCACAGCATGCAGTTGATGAGTCGCCAATTCAGCAACGATCGTATCCAGATCCGTGGCAAACCCACGTGAAGCAAGGGCGGCAATGCCGCTCGCGGCAATCGTTTGTGGGTCAAATGACATCAACGATTCTGGAACAAGAAACATTGCCTCCTCATTCGGCCGAACCCGATGTATCGCGTTAAGTAGACGATCACGTACCCAGTCGGTATCGACTTGAATCATATCGGATGGGCCAAGTGTTGCCAGAACAGAGGCTACACCAGCAGATGCCGCCTGTATCATCCGGCCAGAGAAGTCAGTTCTTAGTGCATCTTCTTCAGACACGAGTTCATTTAGGCGATCTACTGCCTCCTGAAGCTCAAACGCATCGTCAACCTCCCCAGCTTCTGCTGAGCGTTCGGCCCAAACTGCTAACTCGCTTAGCGAGTTGGCACGTGCATGCTCAACATTTTGTGTCTCTAGCTCTGCGGCAACATCCTTCGGAGGTTCCAACCGAACAACAATTTTGTCAGCTTCGTGGGTTTCATCAACGCGAACAGACTTTGGGTCTGCATCACTCAGATATCGTTCAAGTGTTCCTTGAGTTTCAGCTCGCCAGATTTCACTCTCGAGCTCGTGTTCGAAATCAGCTAGATCGTCGAGGGCCCAACGAACACGGCGTTCTTGCAAAAAGGCTTGGGCTTCTTGATCCGCCATAAGGTGGAACGGCAGGAGAAGTTGGAGGTGAAAAGGTTCTCTGTCGTGGTATCTTTTCCAGATTTCCTCGGTGGCTTCTTGATGATGTTGACCTGCCCCAAACCCTCCGATGCGATGCGTAGGGCTACGATCATCCATATGACGGCGAATGTCGAAATTCCAAAGGCGTGGAGCTGCCAACAGCGGCGCAATAGCCGACAGTGCGGGACGGTTGTTATGATAATGGGCGACGGCGTTGATCACTGGAGCGGCTGTAGAAACAAGGCCGTTGTTTTGAAATATTTTCGGCAGAAGCTCTTTGAGATCGGTTTCTTTTCCAAGTTGTTCATGAAGCCAGTTGTCCAACGCAAGATATGCTGAACCCAATGAATGAGGACCGAGTATTGCTCTTGACCACCTGTAAACCGTTTCATCTCCCCAGAGCTGCAGCCTATCACCATTAAGGTGAAGTATGAGCGGGCGCGGTTTTCGTCCTTCCCTCCGTTTCTCTCGATTGCGCCAGTAAACGGCCGCTCGCATCTCAAGGCGATGCATCATGGTTAGAGCTATTTCAGGGTTGTTGGCAAACAGTTGATCCCATCCCAGTTGATGAGGGGAACTGTTGGAAAAACGGTATTCATCACTGATTCCGGCGTCGTGAAATGACGTTGGCGATTCGAAGCAGCTAGACGGACCTAGAATCCCTTCTCGACGCTGCCGCTCTCTGCGAAGAAGGGAGGCACTCAGCATGTCCACCCATTCTTCCGGCATAAGTGTTGGAAGCTGCCGAGGCGCTTCCAACAATCGTTCGCGAGGTGCTCGAAGATGTTGGTTGGTTGTTAAGCGACAGAGATAAGACTTTAGGATGTCAGGGGCTGAAGCCGCACACATTGTGAGCGTTCGCTGAAGATCACGTTCAAGCTTTTCCCAGCCGTCATACCTGAGCTCAAGGGCAAACGGAGGTTCTCTCTCCGCGTCATAGCGCCAACGCCCCTTCGGGTGCTCATAATCTTCAACAGCTAATAGCCAGTTTTTGATCAGAGTTCCGATACGCTTAGAAATCCAATTGGGGAGTCTTTCATAGTGCTGAGTCCAAATCGTTGACACTTCGACAAGAGCCGGAATGTGATTTTCGGGCCATTCTGTCCAATCACCGATCGACCAGCGAAAAAATGCAAGCCAGGGACGCAAAACAGGTTCTTTGAAATAGCTGGCCATTTGCAAGCGCTCGGCTTCGGTCATGTCTACGAATACAGGCGACCCAAGGTAGTTCTGATCAATGCGAGTTTCGAAGATCCTTAAGGTTTCCAAAAGTTCCGATAGGAGTTTACCTTGCTGATCCATAAGCATCGAGTTTAGGTTCAATAAATGTTCCCCGGATCTTTCGGAATGCAAAGGCGCTGCAAGCACAATTCGTGCCCAAGCGGGGTCCAGATCTTTTTCGCTCTTTAGTATCGAGTGGAGTGTACCCCATTCATCGTACAAACCCTGTTCGAGCTTGATTAGCGCTACAAGTCGCACCGCGCGTTGCCACCACAAGGGTTCATCGGCTTTCTTCAATAACGTTGGTAAAGATCTCCAATCACGAGCCATCTCACGTGCCAAAGCCCAATCGTCAAAGACATCATGGGAAAATTGTATGCCACCACTCAGAACTTGACGCTGCACGGTTCCCTCGGCAATGAGCGTCGCAACACCTTCCGCATCTAAATCAGCGCTACCAGCAACAATTGTTGGCGTTGAGAGGCGAGACGCTGCGAGTTGGGCTACGGCCCGGTCTCGGCGATGATCTGCCGGCGTGGACGTTGAGCCACGTGTGGCCCAAGCTTCCGCTAATTCAACCTCCGTCAATGCCTTCGATACATCTTTTGTTGCCAGCAACTGCCCAAGCATGAAGGGATTGTTATTGAGGCCCGCCAGATCAGAACGTTTTACTAGTGCACCTATGTTGGGAAAGGCCTTCGCAACAGCATCTAAGTCTTCTTCTTTAAGAGACCCAACTGTGATCACCTTACCTGTTTCGAGGTTCGTTTCTGAAAGGGCGTTGTGGATGATGTCCTGTGGGCCAAAGTCGCGAGCGCTGGTAATTATTGACCAGCGTTCTCTAAAGGGTGACCCAGCGATAGCACGAAACAAGTCCATTACGACGCCACGGCGGTGATCCAGCAGCATTCGATCAGCACCATCAATTGCCAACAAACAATCCCCAGACAAAGACATTGCATCTATTGTTTCTTGTGCTGATATCGAACTCCCCCATTTAGCGGTCACTTCCGACCAAGTTCGACCTGAAACCCGCCGTTCGTTCAGCACCAGTTTGCTTTTACTAGAAGTAGCTGAGTATCGTTTGAGCAGTGACGATTTCCCCGAACCTGCATCACCTTGTAGTCGAACTGTTTTATGGGAAGCGAAAGACTGTTCGAGTGTTCTTAAAATCTCTGGACGCAACAGTGATATTGAACATCCAGCCCCTTCAATCCGGTCATCTATTGCAACTATTGAATTACTGGATTCCGCATGAATTTTGTCGATTGCCTTAAGGTCGCGTTCTCGTGGCTGGACCACAAGAGTTGGGACTTCCAAGGCCAGCTTTACCCGATCATAGGTGGGCGAAAGATGTGCGGAAGCGAGAAACTTGGCCCGGATTGCGTCAAAGCTAGCCTCAGCATCAAAAGGGTTGGCTAATCGTTGCGATAGCATTTGGATGCACATCGAACGGTCACGCGATGTACCAAGTGCTAAGTCATGTTCAAAAACTCTGAGGCGACGCATAGCGTTCCACACAGCGTCTTCATTCAGGCCGTCAGTGGCGGACTCAAAACCCTCTAACACAGTTCGCTTCGCATCATTGAGAACGCCAGGCTCTGACCACCTAGAAGTGAACTCGCTGTGGCTTGTTGCCAATCTCGAAGATTCAAGGAGCGCCTGAACGTCCTCCAGATTTGGCGTGATGGAAGTAGCAACAATTGCGGCGGACCATTCTCCTTCGCAGTCGTATTCTGCCAACGCACGGGCCAATGAACGGAATGTTGAATTGTTACCGATGGCGATGGGACGCTTTGACTGAACGTAAACAACTCCAGAATCGTCACCTCGAACCCACTCGATGACCAGGTCATCAAAGCCAGCTGGGCCATCGCGCCTCTGGAGAGAAATCGTGGCTGGGATCGCTCCATACGGAAGTATAGGGTGAGTTTGTTCTGATATCAGGTGTGCCGCCATCACAGCAGAGAAGGTCATCTCAGCATCGACACCTGCTGGCCCCGTAGAAGTGTAAGACGCCATCAAGCCGCCTCCAATAAGTAACTATTTTTAAATAATAAAAGTTAAGTCGAACTATCGCAAAAGAATAAACTCAAGACCAGCACTAACGCGATAGCTGCAGAAATAAGTATCATGAGCAGATAACTCCGTGCACGTGCTGTCCTAGCAGAGCTTTGACGAGCGATTGAGCACTATCAGTTTGAACTCAGATTAGCCTCGATTTTGGCAACGAACGCGGACATCGAAACACCCAACCCCTCGCAAACACTTTTAAGCGTCGCCAAGCTCGGCTGATGTTTACGGCTTTCCAGCAAGGAAATGTACCGGATACTCTTACCGGCGCGATGAGCCAGTTCTTCTTGTGAAATCCCCGCTTCGGTTCGCGCTCGTCTCAGTTCACGGCTGAACGCGTCCAACAGAGCATCATTTTCAAGTTCGTTCTTCATAACGCAAGGGTCAGGAATTGACCCATTGCAACCATGAAGTATTTTATGAATAATGAAGTATTCTGTGAATTAACGAGGACATGCAGTATGCACACCATCACCATTCATGCAGCTAAGGGCGGGTCCGGTCGAACGACGGCAGTTATGGCGTTGGCGTCGGGATTTCTGGCCTTGGGTAAGCGTGTGATGGTGATGGATTGCACCAGTCAAGCCTGCAGGGGCCCCAAGTGTCACGACCCTTCCACATTACAGACATGGCTGGCTGCGATGGCGGCTTGCCGGTTCCGGCCACATCAGTTGGAATTGGCGGAATGTTCAAGAGACGAGCGCGTAGAGGATGCATTGGCTGCTGCCGTGACACGCGGCTTTGACATCGTCCTGATCGATACACAGGCCTATCCTGAAGACGCTTTGTCGATGGCACTTGCGAAGGCTGATCTGATTGTCGTGCCCGCTACAGGTTCGATAGAGGCGGGCTTCTCATCACAGAGCATCAATGAACAATTTGACTGCCCCGAACACATCATTGGCCTGATCACCGGCCATCGTCACGGTGCTGCCGAAGCTTCTGAGATACGCACAGCTTTTGGCGCTCTTCCCGTATTCCACTCAGAGCTCTCTGCCTCCGAAGCGCTGGCTGAACAGATTCTGCATGGCGATGTCGCACATTTCACCACGATGCTGGCCTGCAAGTCCGGCCAACCGGGATATGCACGCTATCGCGCGGCGCATGCCGCCTACTCCGAAGTGATCAGCCCCACCTAAGTGGTCCAGTTTGAATGTTAGTGCATGATTGGCCTGGGTTCCATCGGGATGATGGTTTCCGGCGCCGGCGGGCGGTA
>NZ_JBBPEU010000010.1:0-133407 GCF_040225985.1 Shimia fortis | reverse complement strand
GACTACAACGCCGCCGAAGGGGATGTGCTGCAATTCGGGATCGGCACGGCGACCGCCTCGCAGTTCCAGATCAACACCACCCACACCTCCAGCCCGGATGGCGAACGCTCGGGCGATGACAACATCGAAGAAGCCTTTATCATCTATCGTCCCACGGGTCAGATCATGTGGGCGCTGGTTGACGGGGCCGGTCAGGACAGCATCAACCTGATGATTGCCGGACAGGTCTATGACCTGATGGCGTGAGCCAAAACGACAAAGTATGAAAAGCCCGCCGCAGTTTAGGCGGGCTTTGCTGCGCGCAGAAGCTTGCTCGGGCACGACGGATCAGGCCATGAGGTCGAACACGTCCTGTCCGGTCTGAAGGTTGATCCAGGACTGCCCGCGCCCATCGACCAGAGCCAACATAATCTGCACAGTAGAGCGGTAGATCACGAAGGCTTCTTCGGCGTTATCGTCACCAGACCGCTCACCCGCAACTGTAGCTGTATGTGTAGTGTTCACCTGGAACTGGCTAGGGGTCGTACCTCCGATGCCGAACTGTAGGACATCCCCTCGGGCTGAGTTATGGTCTTGAATCCAGTCAGAGTCGTGATCGAAAATCCCTATGTGGAACAACCGGTCCGAGCCTGCGCCGCCTATGACGAGATTGAGCCTCCCCAACTGAATTGGTCCACCGCTATGTTTGGGAAACGGAGGACCGAGAATGGCGACCAAGCGACCGAAGACCTAAGAGATTATCACGTAGTTACGGCAGGTTGAGGGGTTGTGCGACCAGAGAATGCCGCATGTCGATGCAATCAGGCAGGTACATTTAAGGGATAGACCTTTTTTCGCTGGCGCAAGCAATATGGCGGGCTTTCGTTTGTTCTGAAACGCAGAATCGAGCCTAAGGATACATCATTAAAAATTGGACCATCTTAATGAGGACAGAAACAACCGGCTAAATCTAAAAATTCGCTTTTTCTACTTAAATTCAACTCAAAAAGGGGACAACTCACAGCGCAATCTGTAAATGTGTCAGTTGCCTATTTGGACCTGTCGCGTTTTTATGCCGCCCCAAGTGCTCGTTTAAGCCACCTTTCGCTCGAAAGCGACCGGGCTTTTCCAGCCCAGTGCTGAGTGCCGCCGCCGCGGATTGTAGAAGCCATTGATGTACTGGAATTTGGCAAACTCCGCGTCTTTGCGCGTCTGCCACGACCTGCGCCAGATGAGCTCGGCCTTGATGGTAATGAAGAACGTCCCGACGGCCGAGTTGTTATAGCATTTGCCTTTGCCGCTCATCGATACCGGGAAGCCATGCTGACGCAGAAGCTTCTGATAATCTTGGGAGCAATATAGGCAGCCACGATCCGTAAGATGGATGCAGCCCTTGGGCGACTGGCGGAGCGCCATGGCCATCTGTAACGCTCGGATTGCGAGGTCTCGTTTCATCCGGTTTCTGACAGCCCAGCCAATCACACGGCGGGAATGCAAACCTAAGATTACCGCCAGATACAGCTATCCTTCGCGGGTCCACACGTAGCTGATGTCGTCCGCCCATTTCCGGTTGGGCGCGTTCGCTGTGAAGTCCCGATTCAAAAGGTTCGGCGCGATGTTGAAGGCGTGGTTGTTATCGGTCGTCACCTTGTATTTCTTGGATCTCTCGACCCGTATGCTGCACTCTCGCATCAGCCTACCAACGCGGCGGTGGCAATGTTCAGCCCGAGTTCCTTCAGTTCTTCGGTCATTCGTAGACGGCTGTAGCTGCCCAGGCTGAGACGGGACTGTTCCTTGATGTGAGCCAGCACGACCATGTCGGTCCGCTGCCGATGGCTGGGCGGACGGCTGCGATAAGCCCGTAGGCCTCGTTCGCTGACATCCAGAACCTGGCAAAGACGGTTTACCGGGAAATCACGGTCGTGCTCTTCGATGAACAGAAAACTCATGGCCTTTGGCTCGCGAAGAAGGCCGTGGCTTTTGTCGGGGATTCGATCCCTCGGGTCAATTCCTGATCCTCCTCAGTTTAGGATATCCCTCTCCTCCTAGAGAATACGCTTCTCCCGTCGAAGCCTCTCGTTCTCACGAGCAAGGTCAAGTTCCTTGTCCGACACCACGTCAGTGTCACGATGTGCCGTCACCCATTTATTCAGCGTCGACAGGCCAACACCTAAATCTGAAGCTGCCTGCCTGCGTGTTAGCCCGCTGGTCAGCGCAATCCGCACCGCATCAGCGCGGAATTCGTCCGTCCGTTTTGGTCGCCAAAGGGTCAACTGGACGAAACCAGAAGCCTCAAGATGCTGCGGTCGCAGCCCGCATAGCGGTCGTTCGCTGCGATGGCAAAATAAAGAGACTGGCGAACTAGCTTTCTACAGACGGAACAGACATTTAGCCGACTACCGCCAATTAGCGCAAACGGCCCTCGGCGAACATCCCGCCAAGTCGCAATCGAAGTCCGCTTCGAGCCAGAAGCCTATCATTGATTGGCACCCTGAACGTTACCCCGGTGTGTACCAGATCGGCGACGAATAGGCCCGGTCCTGCACCGTCATGGCAGTTCCCTCCGGCATCTCCACCCCATAATAGACGGCGTCATAGGCGGTCCAGCGCGGGGACGGGATCTGCAGCACACGCACATAGTAGAACGCCCGAAGCGCGGGATCAAAATCCGGGTCTTCCCACCATCCGCCCAACACGGCGCGGCCGATGGTGTTGGTGTAGGTCGCGGTTGCCACATCGACGGTATTGCCGACCTCGCCCACGCAGGCGCCATCAACGATCTCGCGATCCGCACAGGCAACGTCGTATATCCGCTCCTGCGTCTCGCCGTTTGCATCGACCCAACCCTTCACGATCTGGATACGGTCGAGATTGGCACCGTCCGGGTCGCGAAGCGCCCGCACCATGAAGCGCGGCGCAGCCCCGTCCGGACCGGCGCGCAGATCACCGCCCATCGGCACGCCACGGGCATAGCCTTGCTCGGCAAAGTCAGGCAGGTGCACTTCGTCTTCCTTGAAATCCCACCCGCCAAAGACGCGGACCCGCATGCGGGAGCCGGTCGTGGCGAACACCTCGCGGCGTTTCATCGCGTCCCAGATCGCCTCGCGCGTGTTCTCGGTTGCCCAGACCGCCGCAAGACCAGAGGCGCCCAGGTCACGGTCATAGATCGAAAACCGGGGATCGACGGCGCTTTCGATAAAAATACCGTCCTTGCGATGATCCGACGGTTCGACGAAGTGGATCTTGCCAAACCAGTTTTCCTCGCGGGTCGAGGGGATGGCGTTGTGGCTGTCGGTCGAGCCGATCATGCCGAACTTGAAAGGATTGACGCCAAGCCGAGCTTCTTCGGTAAGGCCAAGTTTCAGCGCCTCGCGGGCATACTCTGTCTTCAGCATCTCGGGCTCTTTCGGCACCGTCCCGGTCAGGTTCGACGCGTCCATGAGTTCGAAATCGGCAAAGGCATCATCGGGGGAAAGCAGCGGGTGCGCCTCGCTCGTGCCCTTGGGCTGCGTGACTTCCAGAAGCGGCTCGTACCGCGCGCGTTTCGACGCATAGTCCGCGTCAAAGGCTTCACCAGCAAAGGTTTCCAGCATGAACATCATGCCGTTCGACAGGTTGCCATTGTGCGGGATCGCCAGCACCCGGCCACCTGTGCGCGCCTCGTAGTCACCAAGATATGCCCAAAGGTCTTCCGGATCGTCGCTGTCAAAGGCCGAGAATGGCACGACCTGCCGTGTCCGGTCCGCGTTATCGCGGAAAATGACGTTGCGGTGAAGGTTGTTGCTGCCCGGACCGGACGTCCATTCGAACCCGATGAACGTTGTGAAAACCCCCGGTTCGTAATAGCGCTCGGCGTTCTCGATCACCTTGTCCCACACGCGGACCGTCATCTCGGGACTGTCGATCGGGTCTCTGCCCTCGGCATTTGCCGCGCTCCACTCATAGGCGGCGTCGATGCCGGTGCCCGCCTTGAAGTATTCATACCACCGTCTGCCGTTTTCCGTTTCCAGCAACAGCGGGTCGCCGCGTTCAAGATAGTCGGCAATCCCGATGTTCTCGGCGTGATCGGCGACCACGACAAAATCGAGCGGGCGGATCAAACGGAACCGCTGGCCGCTCTGGCTCACCACCTCTTCGCCGCGCGCCACGCGATATGCCGCGTCTGGCCCAAGCGTTGCCCCCGCAAGCCCGGCATCCGCAGACCACGAAGTATGAAGATGGGTGTCGCCGAAATAGACGTTCTGCGGAAAATGCTCATCCACATAAGGCGAATAGGGCGTTTCCCGCGCCGCGTGCTTTTCTTCGGTCAACGTGTACTCCTGCCCGTGGACGGCGCCGGGGATACTCAGCGACAGGCTGGATGCAATAATGCCGACGGATGCCAACAGGGTCGGGCGAACTGGAAATCGAGTTTCGGTCATGATGTGTCCTAAGATTTTCAATTTACCTTGGTGATACGCATGGGGGCTTCGGATGGACGTATTCGCCAAGGTAACATTTTTGAAATAGAGAATCGTCCAGATCGGGATAGTCTGCGATTCATGAAAGACATCCACACGGAAAACCTGAGGTTGGCGGGTTGGCTCAGCGGGTTACCCGAGCACCTGCAATCGGTCATCCTCGATGTCGGCATTTGGCATGACTTCGAACCCGGAGACACGGTTTACACATCAGGCGGCGATGGCAACACGATCTGGGGTATCGGCTCTGGTACGGTGAAGATGTTCATCTCAGCGGGCGAGGAACGCTTGCGCTTCTGTCACCTTGTCGGCGCGGGTTACTGGTTCGGCGAACTGGAACTCCTGCTCGACATGCAACGGATCGTCGAGATGAAGATAGCGGAACCGGCCCGTTTGTTGCGTCTTCGGGTAAAGGATCTGCGCACGATCGCGTCAAGGCATCCCGAGGTCTGGCTGGCTGTAGCAAGATTGGCCGCGACGAACGAGGCATTGGCCGTGGCTGCCGCGGACGATCTCATGCTGCGCGACCCAAAGAAACGGCTGGCAGCGACGCTTTTGCGCGTTACAGGTCAACGCTGGGGCTTTCAGAATACACCGGCTCTGAAATCCGCGCCCGTTACCAATCTGGAACTGTCCGAGGCAGCCAACCTATCGCGGTCGGTGACCGCCAAGATCATGTCCGATTTCGCAAGTGAAGGCACCGTTTCAAAAGGCTACAAAACTGTCCGAGTGTTACGCCCGGATCGCCTGAGCGGTTTGTTGTAGAAGACGATCAGCACGATCTTCACGCGTTGAACTTCAAACGACTATTTCGTCTCGCATTGCTGACACTGGGAGCAGTCGGAGCGAACTTCCGCTTCTCACCTTTCGCGACGGATGCAGCGGGTTTCACCAAAGCTAAGATCGGGCTCGGTGCGGACCTTCTCCGCACCCGCAAATGGGCATGGTAAACTGAGTTGCCAACGTCTGGTTGGCGCTGTGGTGGGTCGTGGCGGGTGGGAGGAACCATTGTGACCATTGCAAACTTAACTGCCATTCGCGCGTGTCGCCCGGCCTGGAACAAGGGCCGGGTTGTCGGACAGAAACGTCCGCTGATGCCAAAACATGTCTGGGCAATTCGGGTGCGGCTTGAAATCGCCGAGAACCATCGCGATCTGGCGCTGTTCAACCTTGCCATCGATAGCAAGCTTCGTGGGTGCGATTTAGTGAAGCTGAAGGTCGCGCACATCTATCGCAAAACCGGGAATCTGCGCGCGGTTCAGCTTTTGCTTAGACACACAAAAATGGACAGCACAGTTCGATACCTTTGCGTCGAACTTGAATACTCTCTGGCGATCTCCGAAGCTATTAAAATCTAGAGACATGGGCCGCCTTCGCAGACGGCCCACTGCGGACATCGGTTCAATCCGCAGCCAATGACGGTTCCTTGCACACCATTAAAAATGCGGCAGCGAGCACAACTTGAAACAAAGCTGCGACAGCGGACCTTAGCGACGTCGAAGACCAGACCTTTCCGTCTTCTGACTACCCTATGCAAATTCTTCGGCGCCGCCCTTTTGGTCGGCCATCCGCTAAACTGTCCGAAGCACCACACCGCTCAAGATTGGAAAACGGACCAAATCCGCAGCGTGATGAGCAATGGCTGAGGTTACCCCTTGCAACCAATTGGAAAGCGGCAACAGCGGACTTTGTTAAAAACGAAAAAGACCCTCAGTCCTCTTCCGAGAACATCGGGTGGTCTTTCATCAATGAAATGCTGTCTGGATCATTTGCTTCGATAACTTCCAATCCACTTTGCATGAGCCACTCTTCATTGCCGCTAAATGCGGTGCTATCACCTATCACAACACGTTTGACCCCGAGCCAGACAAGCGCTCCGGCGCACATGATACAGGGTGACAACGTCGTATAGAGCGTCGCACCAGCAATCGCCTCGGATGGTGCCGCCCTGAGGCAGGCGATCTCTGCATGATCCGTGGGATCCCCCGACTGCACATTCCGGTTGGCGCTTTCCCCTACAACCACGCCGTCTTTGACCAGCACAGCGCCGACGGCATAGCCGCCCTCGGCCACGCCCTGTTTGGCAACTTTGACCGCACGCGCCAGATAGTAACGGTCATCCTTTGGCTGGTCTGTCATTTTGAATCGTCCGCGCCACCATAGCTTTCATAGTATTTCTGCGACGTGTGTTCGATCACTGTCACGGGGGGAAACAACGGCTCTCCAGTCTCGGGATAGCATGTCGGCACGCACTCCGCCACGTAGGTGTAACCCGGATCAATGAAAGTGGGGGCCGAATAGCGGTCGCGCCCGACCGAAACGTTTTTCACCCTATGCATGTTCGAGTGGTAAAGCCCGTTGGTCAGAACCGGTATCATGTCACCCAGATTGACGACGAATGTTCCGGGGATGGGCGGGGCTGCAATCCACTCACCGGCCGCATTCTCGACCTCTAGCCCGCCAACATCGTCCTGCAACAGAAATGTCAGTGTACCCCAGTCTGTATGCGCCCCCGCACCAATCTGATTGGCCTGCGCCCCCTCGGGTTGCGGGGGATAGTGAATGAGGCGACTGGTCATTGACGGTTGCGCCATGCCTTCATCGAAATACCCTTCGTCGAGATCAAGCGAAAGTGCCAGCATCCGCATCATGTGCCGCCCAAGGTCCATCATCCGACTGGCATAGTCCTCGAAATGCGTCTGGAAGCCTTCGGGCCGGGCGGGCCAGCGGTTGAACACCTCTTGTCCTGCGATATCGAACCAAGGGTGATCCCGATCAATCTCCACCCCCATCTGAAACGCTTCCTTGAGATCAGAGGGCGCACCGGAATCGAGAACCTGAGCACCCATCGTTTCATATCCACGAATGCCGTAACCGCCAGTGCCGTCAATCTTGATCTTCTCATCATAGGGCAGAGCAAAGAATTCGCGCGCAAGCGCCAGGTGGCGATCAAGGACAGCGTCCGGGATGCCGTGGTTGGAGATATAGAGAAACCCTGTATCGCGCGCGGCCTTGTGGATTTCCTGAGCCACGGCTTGTCGATCAGCGATGTCAGGAGAAAAACTGCCTTGCAGGTCGACGACCGGGATGAATTCGGCAGGTTTGGGCGGTTCATAGGGGATCATCTACGCAGTCCTTTGATCTGACGCTCACAAATTTCAAAGGCAGAATTAGCTTGATTCATATGCGCGCTGTAGTGCACCAAAATGAACATTACGTTCAGAAAGGTGAACAGTGGATAGAGATCAAGTTGAGATAAAGGCGCTCCGCCACTTCATGATGTTGGCTCAGGCGGGCAATTTGAGCCGTGCATCGCGCGAGCATTCAGTGGCGAAGGGAACGCTCAGCGCCTCGCTGAAAAGACTGGAGGAACAGACTGGATTGCTACTGATGGAGCGGTCCCAGAACGGCTTGCATCTGACAGAGGCGGGACAGGCTTTGGCGGAACGTGCCCCGGCAGTGTTTGATGCGCATGACGTGGCCATCAGCGCGGCTATGCGCGCGCATTCGAAAATCGAAGGGAGCGTTCGTGTTGTCGCCGCGCATGAGTTCGGAGCCACGATCCTCGGAGAGGCGGCCATCGCGATTGCGCGAAAGGCTCCCTCACTTCAATTCGATCTGGAATTTTACCCTGCTGAAACGCTGTTCCGAAGGCTGGTAGACTTTGATTGTATGATATTTTTTGGAGAACCACCGGCCACTTGGTTGATCGCACGCAAACTCGGCGAGGTGCGTTATGCGGTGTATGCTGCGCCCGCTTTACAATCAAAATTCTCTCATGCACGGGACTGCGAGGACCTCACGGGTATGCCGGGCGTTGAGCTGCGAAGAAACGGCCTGTCCGAACCGTGGCTGGTTGAAAGCTCGTCAATAACGACAAGCGTTCGGTTCGAAACACGGTTCCGTGTTCATGACTACTGGATGGCGCGCTACATCGCGCAGAGCGGACTCGCGGCGGCCTACTTACCGTCCTTCTTTGTTCGCGATGATCTGCGCGCGGGGTTGTTGCGACCGCTCTTGCCTGATCGCGGAAGCCCATCGCATGGCGTTCACCTGCTCTATCCGCAGTCCCGAAAAGCCAACCCCAGGGTACGCATGGTGGTGGAAGAACTGGATCGAACGCTTAGAGCGATGGTCCTTGACGGGAATTGACAGAGGAGATTCGTTCTGATTGTTGAACAGGGAGGTATATTTCTCAAATTTACTGAACACGGAAGACTGTTATGCGCACGCTCGTCATATTCTGCCACCCAAACCCGGAGAGCTATAATGCGGCGATCAAGGATATCGTCGTCGAAGAACTCTCCGACGCTGGCGCAGAGGTTAGGCTACATGATCTCTACGCCGAGGGCTTTGACCCGCTGATCACACGCGAAGATCTGATCACCCATATCGAGTATCCAGCCAACACCAAAAGAATCGCACGCGAAGTTGACGACCTGAAGTGGTGCAACTCAATCATTTTCATTTACCCGACTTGGAACCAAGCCATGCCAGCCATGCTCAAAGGCTGGATGGACCGCGTCCTGGTGGCCGGTGTCTCGTTTCATATGCCCGAACCCGGCAAGTCAAATCCGACAGCTGGTCTGCGCCACATCAAAGGGCTCGCCGTTTTTACGACCGGTGGATCGAACTGGCTCTTGTCCTTCCTGATCGGGCATAGCGGAAAACGCATGCTGATGCGCGCTTTTCGCGCCGGTCTGCACCCACGTGCCAGGGCGAAATATGTCGTTAAGTACCGGATGAATACTGCAACATCTCAGGATCTTGAGCGGCACAAGGACTACGTTCGGACAACGACCAGAAAGTTCGCTCAGCGTTTTTCATGAGGATACCGAAGGTCTGATCTGACTGCTCACTCCCCCCATCAAATGAGGTGCTTGGCGGTGATGGATATGGGGGCACAATCAAGGTGCGCGTGAAGGCCATTCCCGAGACTGAGACAATCACGATCCGCAACAACAGCCTGTAGTCTTGACCCCGAACCCGATCTTGCCCACGCTTCCCGCGAACCCCACAGACGCTGATCTGAGGGCCTATGCGCGTGAACTGGTGGAGATGATTATTGCGGCTGGTGTGCCAGCCTTAAAGCTTCAAGGCTTCACCAAACCCGATCTTTTTAAACTTCGAAGGCTGGCGCATTCCGTCTCAAACAAGATCACGCCCCATGATCTGGCCAGCCTTCGACTTTTCGCAGACAAGTTAGAACCGGAAATCAAAACTCTCGGCAGCGACCGGCGGTCATGAGAATAAAGGTGCCGTTGTAGTGGTGGTATACACACGTCTCTTCACTACTGTCGTAGGAGAAACGATCATTTGCGCATTTGATGTCGCCGCCAAGGAATTTTCGGCAAGGCCACGGGCCTAATGGCATTGGTTTACCCACAAGTTTCATATGAGCCTCAGAACCATGCGCCTCTATAATATAGGAAATATAGGACGCTTCTGGGAGTACGCCTGTTTCTCACCAGTTGAGCTTGCGTTCGTCATAAAACACCGCCTTTGCCCACATTTCCTGGCACAGAAAGTTTCGATCTCCGTTCGCGTCGGAAAGCGCGGGGTGAGCAATCAAGAACACAAGGGGAATTCTGGTCAACCAACCAAGAGCAACAAACATGAAATCACTCCACAAGCTTTCCTGAACAATCCACTCACCATAGGTTCTTCAGGTCACGGAAGCGAGTCGTGTAAGCAACCCGTGTAATCATTCGGTGTAACCACATTGAAGGTTTTAGACAGATATTGCTTACATAGCGCTTACACGAAAGCCTTGATCGAGAAGCTTTTTGACCTCAAATCGCCTGCAAATATTTGATTTTTAAGTGATTTTGTGGTGCCCCCACACGGACTCGAACCGCGGACCTACTGATTACAAATCAGTTGCTCTACCAGCTGAGCTATAGGGGCACTGGACGGGGATTTAAGCGTAAAGACCGCCCCCTGCAAGCGGAAATTTAATCAGCGGTTGGCGCGCGCCAGAAGGCCCACGGCGACAAGGCCGACCAGCATGATCATGATCGCGCCGGGGCTGGCGTCGCCGAGGTTTTCGAGGCTGGCCTGATCATGCACGAGGGTGGCCAGAGTCTCGAAGTTGAAAGGGCGCAAGAGCATGGTGGCAGGCAGTTCCTTAACGCAGTCGACAAAGACCAGCAGCAGCGCCGAGCCCAGCGTAGTGCGGATCAGCGGGAAATAGACCTCGGACAGGGTTTGTCCCCTCGTACGCCCCAGCGAGCGTGCCGCCAGCGGCAGGTTGGGCGAGACCCGGCCAAATGCGCCATCGGCCGCCCCTTGGGCAATGGCAAAGAACCGCACGCAATAGGCAAGGATCAAGGCAAAAGCCGTGCCGCTGAGCAGAAGGCCCACGGACTGGCCGGTGATCGCCTCAAGGAAATCGGCCAGCCGGTGATCCATCGCCGCCAGCGGGATGAGGATGCCTACACCCAACACCGCCCCCGGCGCGGCATAGCCGATCGTGGTCAGCGGCAACAACTGCCGTGGCAGGGCCTTGCCCGACAGGCGCACGCCATAGACAAGGAACACCCCTGCGAGCACAGTCACAACCGCCGCGACACCGCCCACAAACAATGTGTTCCAGAGCGCGCGCAAGAGCGAAGGTTCGACCCAACTGTCCAGATTGTCGAGCGCGTGGTTCAGGATTACCCCGAAAGGCAAGACAAAACCGAACAGGAACGGCAACAGACAGGCAAGTGCGGCCAGCCAGCCCCAGAGCCCCGTCAGGGACACGGGTTTCACCGGGCGGTGCCGGGTGGAGAGGGCAAAGAACTGCTGTTTGCGCCTGCTCGTCTTTTCCAGGCTAACCAGCAGGATCACCAGCATCAGCACCACCGCCGAAAGCTGGGCCGCACCGCCGGCATTGTTGCTTTCCAGCCAGACGCTGAAAATGCCGGTGGTCAGGGTCTGCACCGCGAAATAGTCGACTGTGCCGAAATCATTGACGGTTTCCATCATCACAATCGCTGTGCCCGCCGCAATCGCGGGGCGCGCCATGGGCAGGCCGACCCGCCAGAACCGGCCCCACGGCCCCGCCCCGAGAGAGCGGGCCACCTCTTCGCCCGCAGCGGATTGTTCACGGAAAGCCGCACGGGCAAGGATATAGACATAAGGGAACATCGCCGCCGACAGCACCAAGATGGCCGCCCCCATAGAGCGGATCTCGGGGAACCAGTAATCCCGCGCGGTCTTCCAGCCGAACAGGTCGCGCATCGCGGTTTGCACAGGCCCTGCATATTCAAGGAAATCAACCAGCGCATAGGCCCCGACATAGGCCGGGATCGACAGGGGCAGCAGCAAGGTCCATTGCAGCCACGACACGCCCGGGAACCTGTACCGCGTCACCAGCCAAGCTGCGCCTGTGCCGATGCTGGCCGACAATAATCCGACCGATACCATCAGGATCAGCGTGTTGCGCACATAGCGCGGCAGGGTCGTGGAAATCAGGTGCCCCCAGATATTCTCGGTCGGGAAAAACGCCATGTAGAAAACCGCGACAATCGGGGCCAGTACGATCGCGGCAATCAACAGGGCCCCAAGAGACCAGAAATCGAAACTCAACCGGAAACCCCGTTTTTCGGGTTTCGCAGAGGCTGCGGGCGGGTGTGTCTGTTCCATAATGTCCCTGTTGCCTGAAACTGGTTTCACTGTCCAGAAACGAAGATATAATGCGCAGGCAATCAAAAAAGAAAAACCGGAACATTATGCAGATTGTTCTTCACGTCGGCACCCATTTCACGGACGAAGGCAGGCTTCTGAATTCGCTGAGCAAAAACCGGGAGGCGCTGGCGGAACGCGGCGTGTCCCTACCCAAGCCGAGCAGCTATCGCCGCCAGTTGCGCACGCTTCTGGACAGTCTTGCGCAGACGCCGATTACAGACGCGCTGCGGCAGGATTTTTTTGACGGTTTGAAAGACCCCGCCGCGCGGGATCCGGACCGCATCGTCATGTCGCATGATGATTTCTTCTGCGTGCCCCGTCTCGCCGTGCGCGACAACCTGATGTACCCGCCCGCCGTCGACCGCCTCCGCGACATGTGCAACCTGTTCCATCACGACGAGATCGAAGTGCATATGGCAATCCGCAACCAGGCGACCTATCTGCCGGCGCTTGCCGCGTCGAAGGCCGGTGAAACGCTTGACAGCATGACGCAAGGCTCGGTCCCAACCGCCCTGCGCTGGAGCGAGATGGTCGCGCGGATTCGCGAAAATGTGCCATCCATCGCGCTGACCGTCTGGTGCAACGAGGACACGCCGCTGATCTGGGAACAGCTTTTGCGAGAACTTTGCGGACTCGAGGCGACAACTTCCCTTGAAGGGGGCACCGATCTTCTGGCCGAGATCATGTCGCAAGAGGGATTGGAGCGGTTCGAATCCTATGTTGCCGAACATGAAGGCATGACCGAGATTCAAAAACGCCGCGTGATCGCGGCGTTTCTCGACAAGTTCGCGCTTGAGGAAGAGCTGGAAGAAGAGCTCGATCTGCCGGGCTGGTCCGAGGAATATGTCGATGCCCTGACCGACATTTACGACGAAGACGTCTATGAAATCTCGAGGATGCCCGGTGTGACCCTGATCACCCCGTAACACGAGGTGCCGGGGCCGCGCTCAGGTCATCCCGAGCGCCTCTTTATACATTTCCAGAACGGCCTCTTCCTCGGCAATGTCATCCTTGTCGCGTTTGCGCAGTGCGATCACCTTGCGCATCACCTTGGTGTCATAGCCACGGGCCTTGGCCTCGGCCATGACCTCTTTCTGGTGGTCGGCAATGTCTTTCTTTTCCTGTTCCAGACGTTCGAACCGCTCGATGAACTGGCGCAGTTCGTCTGCGGTCACGCGATAGCTGGAGTCGGGGGAATGCTCGCTCATGAGATCTCCTCGGGGGGTGTGTTTTTGTATCGAAACAAGTCGGGAACCTAGCGCCCCGTCCCTGCCCCTGCAAGCGCAACCCGAGCCCGATTTCCATTAAATGCGATGATCCGGCGCATTGCCGCCGCTTGCGGTGGGCGGCGTTATCCGTTAGGCGGCGGGATCAACGGTGATACAAGGGAAACATGCGGCATGGAATGGCTTGTCTGGGGCGGCGCACTTATTTCTTTCCTGGGGCTGGCGGGGCTGATCCTGTCGATCGTCAAGGTGGCCAAGGCCCGCAAAGCTGGGCTGAGCGATGAAGACTTGCGCGCGGCAGTGCAAAGGGTGATGCCGCTTAATCTCGGGTCACTGTTCCTGTCGGTGATCGGCCTGATGGTGGTAATTCTCGGCATCTTTCTGGGGTAGACCCACAGCTTAACCATTCAGGCTGTCGAAGCTGCGTCCGTTCTTAGACAACTCGTCAAAGATCGGGTCCGGCGTCCAGAAATCCGGCTCTTCCGACGCAAATCGGGCCAACTCGCGTTTCATGTGCAAAAGCCCGGCCTGATCGGCCGCCTGCATCGGTCCCCCCTGCCAGCGTTGAAACCCGTAGGCGTGGATCATCACCAGATCAATGTCGGATGGCCGCTGCGCGATCCCCTCGCGCAACAGACGGGCCCCTTCATTCGCCAGCGCCGCCAAACACCGATAGCGGATTTGGTCTTCGGTAAAGCGGCGCGCAGTGATACCGCGTTCGTTGCGCATGTCACGGATCAGGGCAATCACCTCGGGATCCTGCCGTGCCTGCGCAGGCGTTCCGGAATAGACGTAGAACCCTTTGCCTGCGCGGGCGCCGGTATGGCCAGCGGCCAGCATGCGGGCCACAAGATCAGGGCGATGTGCCGACCGAAGCGCCCCGCCCTCGGCCTCTCTCGGATGTTCCAGCCCCTCGACATCGCGCATCTGGTAGGGGCCGAACCTCATCCACGTCCCGCGCAACGCCCCGTCGACAAGATACGGCGTCGCCCCCGCTTCGACCATGTAGTCGGCGGCGCGGCGCAACGCCGCCAACATGCGCGGCCCGATCTGGCCGTTGCGCGCGCGCACGGGAATTTTCCCCAGCTTGCGCAGGAAGCCGTGCACCGCCACCACGGCCCCTGCCGACGTCCTGTCGGATACAATCACCTCGGCCACGGCACAGCCCCTGAGGGGCGGATAAAGATGCAGACCCAGCACGTCCTCTGGGGCATCGGTGGCCAGCGCCAGCACCTCAAGTGATGGGGTCGGTCCGGCATCGACCAGAACGCTGCGTTCTTTCACGATCGCATCCAATTGCGCGAAGACATCGCGTTTCGTCGCGGCATCCTGGTTTGTGCAATCCAGAACGAGGTCCGCGTCAGCCAGCGCCACGAGGTCGGGCCTGACCTTTAGCCGCGCCAGGGCGGGCGCGACATCGGCCAGTTTCATCAATCCGCGCGTGGCGGCCGAGTTCAACAGACGGGTGATTTCCTTGCGGGCATAATCCGCCTCGCGTTCAGACCGGGTGGCCACCACGACCTCCCACCCCTCTTGGACACACACCACAGCTACAGAGGCGGCAAGCCCGGTCGCCCCCACGACGCCCACGCATCGCAGGTCGACCGCTTCGGCCTCGGCCAATTCCGAAAACTTGCCCGCCTGTCGTTCTGACAGGAAAACATGGCGCAAGGCCTTGGATTGCGAGGTCTCAAGACAATCCAGAAACGCCGTTCGTTCAAAAGCCATACCCTGTTCGAACGGCAACAAAAGCGCGGCCTCGACACAGCGCACGATCTGTTGCGGCGCGTTTTCAGACTGACGGCTGGTTTTCTGCTCTTCCGAGGTCACAGCATCCTGATAGGCGCTGACATCGGCAAACCCCTCCCGTCGATCCCGGGTCGGGCGCGCGCCCTCCCCCATCACCACGAGCTTGCGGGCAAAGGTCAGGGCCTCGTCCAACAGGTGTTCGGCAACAATGACGTCCCAGAACGCAGCCACATGCGGGGCCGTGACCGGCACCGGGCGTCCCGACAGCATCAAATCCAACGCTGCCTTGGCCCCGACCAGACGCGGCGCGCGCTGGGTGCCACCAGCGCCGGGCAGGATGCCAAGCGTGACCTCGGGAAACCCGCAGCGCGATGTCTCGAGCGCGATCCGGTAATGCGCCGCCAGCGCCAGCTCCAGACCCCCGCCAAGCGCTGCTCCGTGCACGGCGGCAATAATCGGAACAGGGGCGTTTTCCACCCGCGCGCAAACCTCGGGCAAGGTCGGGGACTGCCCTGTCTTGTGAAACTCGCGGATATCCGATCCCGACGGGAAACTGCGCCCTGCCCCGATCAGCACCACGGCCTTGACCGTTTCGTCCGACAAGGCCCGCGCAAGGGCCGCGTCCAGCGTTTTGCGCACCGAATGCGAGATGGCATTGACCGGCGGGTTCTGGATGGTGAGCACGGCGACGTCGCTCTCGACCCTGTAGAGAACTGCCTGATCCATGTCCTGCCTCCTGCCCCGCTTACCAAACCCTGGGTATGAAGAGTTTAGGCAGCAATCCGCCTGACGCAAGAAAAAGCGGTCAAATCAGGCCGCTACACCGATCCGACCCAAATGCAAAACGCCCGCAGGCAGGGGCCCCGGGCGTTTCATCCTGCAAGCTGTCGCGGCGGATCAGATCGGCATATTATCGAACTGGTCCTCGACCTCTTCGTCGATCAGCTCGAGATCAAGATTGCGCAGATGCGCGGGCACCTTGCCCCCGTGCAGCCGGATATTTTCCAGCGTCCGGTGCAATTTCTGGTGCAGATCGTAACGGGCATCCCCCGTCGCGTCCGAGATTTTTGCCTCAAGCTCGGTTGCCTGGGTAATCAGTTCTTCAATGTTCACGTTCAGATCCTCCTCAAATCCTGAAACTCAACCTGCCACTGCCGTTGCACACGCGTTACAGAGTGGGGCATCGGGCAGGATATTCAATCGCTCGGGGGCAATATCGTCGCCACAGCGGACACAAATGCCGTATTCTCCATCACGGATGCGCTGAAGTGCTGCACGAATACGCAGAATTTCATCCTGACCGCTCTGTCCCAGTTGCTCGAGCACCTCGTCACCTTCGCGTTCGACAGCCATTTCTTCCCAATCCTTGGAATGTGGCGCGTCAAGTTCGGCTTCGATGGCGTGCAGACGACTGTCCAGTTCCGACAGACGAGCAAGCAAAGCGGCTTTTTGCGTTTCAATATTGATCATCGCGTTTTCCTTCAATTGCACGAAAAACTTGCATACTCTCCCACCTGTGGCCTTGATGTATGTCAACCCTTTCGGAAAGTTCGCGGTCGAGGCCTTGCCTCATATGCATTTTTTATTATATGTTCTCTGACAAATGGAGGATTCCCGATGAAACCCGAAGTAACCGCCTTTTTTGACGACGCGACAAATACCATTTCCTTTGTCGTGAAAGACCCGTCCGGGTCGTCCTGCGCCATCATCGACAGCGTTCTGGATTTTGACTACTCGTCGGGCCGCACCGACACCAAATCCGCCGACGAAGTCATCAAATATGTGCAGGACAATAACCTGACGGTTGAGTGGCTTCTGGAAAGCCATGTGCATGCCGACCACCTGTCTGCCGCGCCCTATATCCAGGAACGTGTCGGCGGCAAAATCGGGATTGGTGAAAACATCACTGTTGTTCAGGACACGTTTGGCAAGGTCTTTAACGAAGGCACCGAATTCCAGCGCGACGGGTCGCAGTTCGACAAGCTGTTCAAAGAAGGCGATAGCTTCATGATCGGCCAGCTGCGCGGCGATGTGCTGCATACGCCCGGCCACACGCCGGCTTGCCTGACCTACGTGATCGGTGACGCGGCCTTTGTGGGCGACACGCTGTTCATGCCCGATTTCGGCACCGCGCGTTGTGACTTCCCCGGCGGATCGTCGGAAACACTTTATAACTCGATCCAGAAGATCCTCGCCCTGCCGGATGAAACCCGCATCTTCGTAGGCCACGACTATAAGGCGCCCGGGCGTGACGAATATGCGTGGGAAACCACCGTGGCCGAACAAAAGGCGCAGAACGTGCATGTCGGCGAAGGCAAGGACAAGGACACCTTTGTCGAAATGCGCGACAGCCGCGATGCGACGCTGGCCATGCCCAAGCTGATCATCCCGTCCCTGCAGGTGAACATGCGGGCAGGGCAGATGCCCGAACCCGATGAACAGGGCGATGTCTTCCTGAAGGTGCCGGTCAACAAGCTCTGACCTGGCCTTTCAAACCCACCGCCTGCGGATGCGAACCCGCAGGCGCTTTCTCTTTCAAGGACAAAAAGGAAACGCAAATGTTGGACTCCATTCCCGTAGACTGGATCTGGGGGTTGATCGGCGGCTTGTTGATCGGCACCGGAGGCGCAGTTTATCTGCTGGCCAATGGCCGTATCATGGGGGCTAGTGGCATCATAGGCGGCCTCGTGGATGGCACCGGGCGCAACACCGCGGCGGAACGGCTGATCTTTCTGGCGGGGGTGTTCCTGCTGCCCATCGTGCTGAACCCTTTCTATCGCCCGTTTTCGACCCACGCGTCGGAAAACATCGCGGTGCTGATTGCGGCTGGCCTGCTGGTCGGGGTGGGTACGCGGATTGCCAATGGCTGTACCTCGGGGCACGGGGTATGCGGTATCTCGCGCCTGTCACTGCGCGGCATGGTCGCCACTGTATTCTACATCATGGCTGGCGGTCTGACCGTGGTTCTGTTCCGCCATATTCTGGGGGTGATCTGATGAACCGTCTTATTTTTGCATTCATCGCCGGGGGCCTGTTTGGCGCGGGCCTGTTCGTGTCAGGCATGACCGACACCACCAAGGTTCAGGGGTGGCTGGACGTATTCGGAAGCTGGGATCCGACGCTGGCCTTCGTGATGGGCGGCGCGATCCTGCCCATGGCGGTGGCCTGGGCACTGACCCGCGGGCGCAAGCCGCTGGTCGGGGGCGAGTTCCCGACACCGCCCGAACCCAAGATCGGCCGAAACCTCGTGCTGGGCTCGGTCCTGTTCGGCGCAGGCTGGGGTCTGGCCGGGCTGTGCCCTGGACCGGCGATCGCCTCGCTCAGCTATGGAGGTTGGCCGCACTGGGTGTTCTTTGCAGCGATGCTGGCAGGCATGTTTGCGGCTCCGATGGTGCGCAGCCAACTGGACAAAGCGGTTCCTGCAGAGTAACGGTTTGCCCCATGGAAATGCGCCAGATCACCCCCCGCTATTTCGTCTCGCCGCAGATCGCGGTCGAGGATGTGCCGGCCCTCAAAGAGGCCGGCATCACCCGTGTCATCTGTAACCGGCCCGACGCCGAAATCCCGCCCAGCCACCAGGCCGCGGCGATTGGCGATGCGGTCCGCGCGGCAGGGATCGACTTTGTCGTCCTGCCCCTGACCCATGACACCATGACCCCCGAGAACATCGCGGCCCATCGTACCGCGCTGGAAAGTGCAGAGGGCAATGTGCTGGCCTATTGCGCCTCGGGCACCCGCTCGACCGTGGTCTGGTCTTTGGGTCAGGCCGGAACCGCACCCGTCGATGACATCCTTGGCGCCGCCTTTGAGGCCGGTTACAATCTCGAACAGCTGCGCCCGCGCCTCGAAATGATCGCCGCCACGTCCTAAACGGCACCCAAGACCAAGCATCAGGGCGCATCCATTCGGGTGCGCCTTTTTTCATACGCTAGGCAGAGGCGGCCTGCGGCACGGGTGCGTCGAATTCAAGATCGTCGCCCGGCCCGTCCAGATTATCGAGATCCTCCAGATCCGAGAAATCCTCGACCCCGTCGTCGTCAAACCTGTCCTGCGCTGCGGTCACCTCCTCGGGCGCCCCGCCCTGCGACGTGTCCAGCGCAGCATCTTCGACGGGTGGCAGGAAATCCGTGTTATCCTGTAACGCCGCAACATCCGGTGTTTGCGGACGCTCCTGCACCGGATCATAAGGCTGGTTCTCGCCGTCCTGCCCTGCCGATGCCTCCGCGGGCAAATCAACCCGCACCGCCCGCAAGCCGCCCAACTGGCCTAGGGATGCCTTTGTCAGAACCACATCGCCCTCAACCTCGAGCGTGACCGCCCCAAGGCAGTCGGCAGGCAGGTCAAGTACATCCCCCACCGCCAGTTCCGAAAGGCGCTTATATGGCAGGGTGATCCGGCCCAGAACGGCCTCGACCACGGTCTGTGCCTGCCGCACTTCATTGCGGAAAGCATCCTGCCGTACCTCGCAAAGATCCTCTTCCTCAGCGTGATCCTGTTGTGGCCGGGGCTGAGGAAAAGCGATTTGCACGCGGCCGCACTTGGCTCCATCTTCCAGCGTGACGTCCATGTCATACAGGTGAAAATCGTCCGACATCAGCGACAGGATCAGCGCCCGGCGACTTTCGACCATGGCGCCGTAGTGGAAATGCCGCGCCCAGTCGGTCTCGCCCCCCTCGGGCGTGCCCTTGGTCAGACGCAACAGCGCCTCGTCCGCAACCGCCATTACAAGGGCGCCGTCCACACGGGTTGGCACCCTGTCCGACGCGGGTTGTTTCAACACACAGCCAAGCGTCTGAAACTCGACAAGCCCGGCCAGCACCTGCATATCCACCGACAGCGCGGCCACGTCCCCGCCACCATTGTCCAGAAGGCACCACAGCGCCTTGTCCGGCAGAAGGCTGGGCAGGTCGGAAATGCTACAGTCCGAGTGGCGGCAGTTTTCCACCTCGAACGCCAACCCGACGGCATCGCGCGCGCTGCGTTCAAACGCCAGCGCCAGCTGCCGCCCCAGCGTGACCGCCGGCGCATCCGGCGGTTGCTTTCGGGTGGTTTTGCGCCGCAGGATCTGAGAAAGGGAACCGTCTTTTTCCATGGGCCTTTGCCGTTTGGGATCACCCTGCCCAGACCTATCCCCTGAATGTTACCAACAGGTTGATAACCCCGGAAAACTAAAGGCTCAGGACGCTTTGGGCGGGCGATGGATCGGCAATTCGACGCGGAACGCAGCGCCCCCCTGCCCTGGTAGGTAGCTGACCGAGCCCCCAAGTCGCGCCATGATTTCACGGCAAATGGCCAGACCCAGCCCCGCGCCCCCGGCCTTCATTTCCCCCACGCGGGCGAATTTCTCGAAAATCACTGCCTGATCCTCTTTGGAAATCCCCGCCCCGTTGTCGATGAAATCCACCTGCACCACGCGGCCCGTATGGGCGACCGAAATGGTCAATTCGGGATCCAGCGCATCACAGTATTTCTGGGCATTGCTGATCAGGTTGATGAAGACCTGGCTCAGCCGGTCCAAATCGGTGTGCAATTTGACCGTTTCCTCGTGACGCCGACGATAGACCTTGATCGTCTCGCCCTCGTTTCCGGTCAGGGCCGAGGCAATCGCGTGATCCAGAAGCATCCGAAGCTCGCCCTGTTGCAGGTTCAGGTTCACCTGCCCGTTCTCAAGCACGCTGAGATCCAGAAGATCATCCAAAAGCCGCGTCAGGCGCAGGGCCTCGTCATGGATGATCGAGGAATATTTGACTTTCTCTTCTTCACCCAACAATTCGCTGTCGCGCAGAATTTCCGAAAAGGCCCGGATCGAAGTCATGGGCGTGCGCAATTCGTGGCTGACCTGCCCGAGAAAAGCGTCTTTCTGCACCGAAAGCTGGGTCAGTTTCTCGTTGGCCTGACGCAACTGGCGGGCAGTACGCGCCAGTTCCTCGGACTTCGCCTCGAGCTGGTTGGAGTACTCCATCATCTGCGCGGTTTCATCCGCCACCGCCATCAGGTCTTCGACCGATACAGACGTCCCACCGACGATCTGACCCACCATGGCGTGAGCAGTGGCCCCGCCGACCGACCCTGACAATTCACGTTCCAGCTTGCGCAGGAAATCGGGGCTCGGTTCGGGCAGATAGCCGGATACGCCCTGCCGCCGCGCTTCGCGTTCAAACAGGGTCTGTGCCTCGCGCGCGCCCAGAATCCTCTGAGCCATGATCATCAGGTCTTCGGATTGGGCAGCAGTCCCACTCCAGCCCTGCGGGGTGGCGGAATGTTCATACACATTGACGAATTGCGCGCCCTGCAAGCGTTCCAGAGGCGATGGGAACCCGACCAGCGACGCGATGTAAAAGGTCAGCGCATTGAGCAGGATCGACCATAGGATCGCGTGCACCAGCGGGTCCAGCCCCTCGATCCCGAACAGGGCATAGGGGCGCAGCCATGACAGGCCGAACAACCCGTTTTCCATCGTCTCTGCCGACAGGAACGCCCCGCTGCCAAAGCTGGGCAGAAGCAGGCAATAGGCCCAGATCACGAATCCCACGGTGAGACCGGCAAAGGCCCCCGTACGCGTGGCCCCGCGCCAGAAAATACCCCCGATCATCACCGGCAGGAACTGGGCCACTCCGGCAAAGGACGTCAGGCCAATCGAGGCCAGCGCCGTTCCGCCCCCCGACAGGCGGAAATAGAGATAGCCGAGCACCACCACGCTCGCGATGGAAAACCGGCGCGCCATGATGACAACGGTTCTGACATCTCCCGACATCTGCGCCCCACCCCCCGTCGCGGCCAGCCAGATCGGCATCACGATATGGTTTGACACCATCGTCGACAGTGCCAGCGCCGCCACGATCACCATCGAGGTGGCCGACGAAAAGCCACCGATGAAGGACAACATCGCCAGCCCCTCTTTGCCGCTGGCCAGGGGTAGGGTCAGGACGAACAGGTCGGGGTTTGACCCTTCGGGCATCAGCTCCAGACCCATCACCGCGATGGGCACGACAAACAGGCTCATCACCATAAGATAGGCAGGGAAGGCCCAGGAGGCGGTTCTTAGGTGGCTTTCCGAGTCGATCTCGACCACCATCACCTGAAACATGCGCGGCAGGCACAGGAAGGCTGCCGCCGACAGGAAGATCAGGGTTGCCCAGCGGTCGCTTTGCAATTGCCACTGGCCGATCTCCGAAGTGTCGATCTTGTGCAGGATTTCCCCGACTCCGCCCGCCAGCCCCCACACGACAAAGGCCCCCACCGCCAGCAACGCAAACAGCTTCACAATGGCTTCGACCGCGATGGCGATCACCACACCGTGGTGGCGTTCGTTGACGTCAAGGTTGCGCGTGCCAAAGATGATCGTGAACACCGCCAGCCCCGCCGCGACCAGCAAGGCCGTTGAATCCTTGTCCACCGGGCCAGAGGTATCAAGCTGCGTCCCGGCAAAAACCTGAAAGCTGAGCGTGACCGATTGCAGTTGCAGCGCGATATAGGGCGTGGTGCCGATCACCGCGAAAATCGTGACGCCCACGGCCAGCAGGTTCGACTTGCCATAGCGCGACGAAATCAGGTCAGCGATCGAGGTAATATGCTGGCTGCGCCCGATGCGGACCAGCTTGCGCAACAGCCACCACCAACCAAGCATCACCAGCGATGGACCGATATAGATCGTCAGGTATTCAAGTCCGGACCGCGCGGCATTGCCCACCGCGCCATAGAAGGTCCAGGCGGTGCAATAGATTGACAGGGACAGCGTGTAGATGACCGAGGATCGCAACCAGCGGCTGCGCCCGCGCCGCGCAGCGCGTTCGGCAAGAAAGGCGATTGCGAACAGGAACAGCACATAGACAAGGCATACCGCGACAAGAATATTCATCGTGGCCATTCAGCGCCCCTCGTCCGTGGCATCGTCCGCGTCAAACTCTTCAAGCCCGAACCGCTTGATCGCCCGGGCAAAGGTCAAGCCAAGCACAATCAACGCCAGCCAACAGCCAAACAGGTAGATGATGGCCTGCGAGGTTGAAATGACGGACACTGGACCGGTGGGCCAAAGCACCGGTATGAACCACAACAGCGCCCCGATGAGCGGCAACATGCGGATCGAGTCAATCAGCCGGCGACGGCGATAGCTCTGTCGCTCGAGAAAAACGGGAGAACGGCGGTCGCTCACGCCGACGCCAGGTCGCGCACGACCTCGAGTACTTCCGAGTTGGAAAACGGCTTGGTCATGAAATGTGTGGCTCCAGCCCGTTCGGCCATTTCGCGGTCTTTCAATTGTCCGCGCGCGGTTAACATCAGCACCGGCAATCGGTCGGCATCATGTGTTTCACGAAGCTCTCGCAGGATGTCGAAGCCGCTCTTTCCCGGCAGCATGACATCAAGGATCAGGATATCCGGCGGATCCGCCAGCACCACCTCGACCGCGTCATGCCCGTTGGAATGTGTCGCGACGGTCCACCCATCCCGTGACAGGATGAAACTCACCGCTTCAATAATGTTCGGCTCGTCTTCAATAAGAAGAACGCGTTTCCCCATTCAGTTGTCCCTCCCGTGCGGTCTTAAGCCGCGTTCTGACATTCTTAGCCGCATGGCGCAAAATTCCAAGCTAAATCCCATCAACAAGGATCGAAGGTTCGCGACGTCCCATGCAGTCGACGCTGGGGCAGACGCGGCAGGTCGAGCCGACCTCGCGCCCTTCGGCCGTGCCACCCTCGACCGGCACCACAAGCATGTAGGCATGATAAAGGGGATCCTCGTTGAAGGTCACCTGACCAACGGGTTCGGTCACGGCATAGCAGTCAAACCGCTGCGCGTCGCGACCTGTGACCTTGACCGTTTGCCGGATCGGCCGCAAGGGCCGGTTCAGGGCTTGGAACAGTGGCCATTTCGGACAGGCCGCCGAGAAGCGCGGCACCGGAAACCCCTCGACCGGTTTGCGCAGGATCAGCGTGCCGGCCCCGTCACACATGATCAGGCCCATGCTGACCGGCAGGATATCCTCGGACAATACTGCAAGACGCCTGAACACGGCGGCAAGCGGTACGCGGAAGCGCCGCGCAAGGGCGGCCGGATCAATGCCGGTATCCGCAACAGCCTCTTGCATCTCCTCGCGCGGCATCCTGCGGGCATCGGCGCGCAACTGTTTCAGGGTCTGCATGGCCATATCGCGCGAGGCGCTGGTCTTGAGTGTGGCCTGGGCGGACACGAAGCTTTCAATCTCATCTGTTTCTTCTTCCAGATGCGGGAACCGGTATTTGTGCTCGGCCAGCATCATCTCGACCTCTTCCATAGGCGAAGTCAGGGTCGCCCCCGCATCCCCTGCCCCGTCAAGGTAAGACACCAGCCGCTGCGAGCTTTCGGCAAGACGCTGGCTGTCCTCGTTCAGGTTGCGATGAAACCGGTTGCGCCATTCGGGTTCGATCTCCTCGGTATCAACCAAAATCCCGGCAGTCGAGCGGATCGCCGTCACCATGGTCAATACCTCGTGCATTGAGGTCGCAAGATGCGGATCATGGGTCAGCCGGTCGGTCAGCGTGGCCGCCGTGCGTTCCAGCGCAGAAATACGCCGGTGCGATTCCGCCACCAACGCGGCCCAGCCGGGAAACCGCCCGGCGAATTCGTCGATCCGGTCCAACTCGGGTTTGGTCTGCGCCCCGTCCGCTGCCGCCTCTCGCAGGGTCGAAATCAGCGCCGCCTCGGCCCCCTCGCTCAGAAGTGAGGGTTCGACGTCCAGCACCTGCGCGATATGCACCAACAGCTTCCCGCCGATTCTGCGCCTGTTATGTTCGATCAGATTCAGGTACGAAGCGGAAATTCCGACCTCGCGGGCCAGTTCCGCCTGGCGCATTCCGGCCATCACCCGCCGCTCGCGGATACGGCTGCCTGTCAAAGTGTCGCGGGCCATAGTGTTTTCCTTGGCTTTTTCAATGGCTTTCTGCATTGCGGAAAAATTTCTTTACAATGCATACCGTGGTATTGTGGATTACTTTACAAAAAAATTGTTACTTTGAAAGCAGTTGTTGCGAAATTTTCCATCTAAACCCGATAATGGATTTGCACAAATGTGCCTATGGCGTGCGGAAGAGGAGCCGAACGCCATGATTCACAAAACGGGAGGATTACATGTCCAAAACAACCATGACTCGTCGTGGCGTACTGAAGTCGGGTGCTGTGGCCGGTGCAGGCGTTGCACTGCCCACCATTTTCACCGCGTCTTCGGCTGCTGCCTACACAAATGAGCCGACCGGCGGCTCCGTCACGCTGGGTTTCAACGTGCCGCAAACCGGCCCCTACGCTGACGAGGGCGCCGACGAACTGCGCGCATATGAGCTGGCTGTCGAACACCTGAACGGTGGCGGCGACGGCGGCATGATGAACACCTTCTCGTCCAAGGCGCTGAAGGGCAACGGCATCCTGGGCAAGAAAGTTGAATTCGTCACCGGCGATACCCAGACCAAATCGGACGCGGCCCGTGCATCGGCCAAGTCGATGATCGAAAAAGACGGCGCGGTGATGATCACCGGCGGTTCGTCCTCGGGTGTGGCCGTGGCCGTACAGGCGCTCTGCCAAGAGGCCGGCGTCATCTTCATGGCGGGTCTGACCCACTCGAACGACACCACCGGCAAAGACAAACGTGCCAACGGTTTCCGTCACTTCTTCAACTCGTACATGTCGGGTGCCGCTCTGGCGCCGATCCTGGCCGCCAACTACGGCAATGACCGTAAGGCCTATCACCTGACCGCGGACTACAACTGGGGCTACACCACCGAGGAAGCCGTGCGCACCTCGACCGAGGCCCTGGGTTGGGAAACCGTCGCCGCCGTGAAAACGCCGCTGACGCAGACCGACTTCTCGTCCTATATCGCGCCGGTTCTGCAATCGGGCGCCGACGTTCTGGTACTGAACCACTATGGCGGCAACATGGTGAACTCGCTGACCAACGCGGTTCAGTTCGGCCTGCGTGACAAGATGGTCAACAACAAGAACTTCGAAATCGTCGTTCCGCTCTACTCGCGTCTGATGGCGAAGGGTGCAGGCGCCAACGTGAAAGGCATCTACGGCTCCACCAACTGGCACTGGTCGCTGCAGGACGAAGGCTCGAAAGCATTCGTCAAGTCGTTCGGCACCAAATACGGCTTCCCGCCGTCGCAGGCCGCACACACCTGCTATGTGCAGGCGATGCTCTACGCGGACGCATGTGAACGCGCAGGCACCTTCAACCCGTGCGGCGTGGTCGAGGCACTCGAAGGCTTTGAGTTCGACGGCATGGGCAACGGCAAGACCTTGTATCGTGCCGAAGACCACCAGTGCTTCAAGGACGTTCTGGTTGTGCGCGGGAAAGAGAACCCGACTTCGGAATTCGACCTTCTCGAAATCGTGGAAGTCACCCCGACTGCACAGGTTACCTATGATCCGTCGATCTTCGGCGGCGAGCTGGGCACCTGCAACCCGGGCGCCTGATACGCCACTAACGGTCGCGCGCGCATCGTGCGCGACCGATCTCTTGGTCCGTCCCTCATTCAAGCTGTTAACCACTTGAGTGCTGCCCAAGTCTGGGCAGGCTGACGGACTTTTCATTCCGCTGACCGGGCGGAGCGACCCCAGACAAAACCTACGGGTGGGAACGATGGACGCAATAATTCTTCAAATCCTAAACGGGCTCGACAAGGGCTCGGCCTATGCGCTTATCGCGCTCGGGCTTACACTGATCTTCGGCACGCTGGGTGTGGTGAACTTCGCCCACGGCGCGCTTTTCATGATCGGCGCCTTTTGTGCCGTCACTCTGTCGCGGCTGTTCAACCTGAGCCACAAGGTCGCCGTTCCCGGAGAAACCGACTTCCTCGGCAATCCGCTGATGCGGGACCAGCCCTATCTCTACGATATCTTCGGCGAGGCCACGGGAGCCGCGCTGATTGACTGGGCGGTGCCGCTTTCGATCCTGTTCTCGATCCCGATCATGCTGGCCGTCGGCGTCATCATGGAGCGCGGCCTGATCAAGCATTTCTACAAGCGCGAGCACGCGGACCAGATCCTCGTGACCTTTGGCCTTGCGATCGTGCTGCAGGAAATCATCAAGTACTACTTCGGCGCGAACCCGATCCCGACCCCGGCCCCCGAGGCCTTCAAGGGATCGTTCGATTTCGGCGCGGCCATCGGGTTTGATCCGAACACGATCATCTATCCTTACTGGCGCCTTGTATATTTCGTCTTCTCGGTGATCATCATCGGGGCGGTATTTGCCTTCCTGCAATTCACGACCTTCGGCATGGTGGTGCGCGCCGGCATGGCCGACCGCGAAACCGTGGGCCTGCTGGGCATCGACATCGACCGTCGCTTTACCATCATGTTCGGTCTGGCCGCTGCGGTCGCCGGTCTTGCCGGGGTCATGTACACCCCGATCAACCCACCGAACTATCACATGGGTATGGACTTTCTCGTGCTGAGTTTCGTGGTCGTGGTTGTTGGCGGCATGGGCTCGCTTCCGGGTGCGGTTGCAGCAGGCTTCCTGCTGGGCATCCTCGAAAGCTTTGCCTCGATGCGTGAAGTCATTGACCTCATTCCGGGCATCAACCAGATCATCATCTACTTGGTTGCCATTATCATTCTGCTGACGCGTCCCCGCGGCCTGATGGGTCGTAAAGGCGTGATGGAGGAGTAACTCATGCTGGGCCTCAATAAAAAAGACACATCCCTGCTGTTGATCGTTGTGGTGCTGACGCTGTTCGCTCCGTTCATCCTCAACCCCTTCCCCGAAGGCTCTGCCATGGCGCAGTTCAATGCGGGCTATCCCGACCTGATGCAGCGTTTCGTGATATTCGGGATTTTCGCCATCGGCTTTAACATCCTGTTCGGTCTGACCGGATACCTGTCCTTCGGCCACGCCGCCTTTCTTGGCATCGGCTCTTACGGGGCGGTCTGGATGTTCAAACTCATCGGCATGAACGTGCTGCCCGCACTTGTTCTGGCCGTGATCGTATCGGGCCTGTTTGCAGTGCTGATCGGTTATGTCTCGCTGCGCCGCTCGGGGATCTACTTTTCGATCCTGACGCTGGCCTTTGCGCAGATGATGTTCGCGCTGGCCTATTCAGTTCTGACCCCGATCACCGGTGGTGAAACCGGCCTGCAACTGGCGCTGGACGATCCGCGGATCCTGGGCAGCTCGGTCGCCGAAGGTGGCAACATTCCGGTCCCGAGCCTGTTCGGTCTGGAAATGCGCAGCAGTTCGACGCTTGATATCGGCGCGTGGGAATTCACCTTCAACGTGGGCTATTACTTCTCGGCCCTGGTGATGATCCTGGCCTTCTACCTGTCGATCCGGATCTTCCGGTCGCCCTTTGGCATGATGCTGCGTGCGATCAAGTCGAACCAGACCCGCCTGAACTATACCGGTCTGAACCCCAAGCCCTATACGCTGGCCGCGTTCGTGATCTCGGGGATGTATGCTGGTCTGGCCGGGGGCCTGATGGCCTCGATGGACCCGCTGGCAGGCGCCGAGCGCATGTTCTGGACGGCCTCGGGCGAGGTGGTTCTGATGACCATCCTTGGCGGTGTCGGCACGCTGATCGGTCCGGTACTGGGTGCAGGCATCATCAAGTACATGGAAAACATCCTGTCCAAGATCAACTCGGATATCCTGCACAGCTGGTTCGCCTTCCTGCCCGATGGTCTCGAGGATTTCGTGGTCGCCATCATCTATCCGTTCATCGGTAAAGGCTGGCACCTGACCCTCGGCATCATCTTCATGCTGGTCGTGATCTTCCTGCCCGGCGGCCTCGTCGAAGGGGGACAGCGCATCGGCAAATGGATCAAGTCGCGCGGCAAGTCGGATAGCTCCGGCAAAGCCAAAACCGAACCCGCAGAATAAGGAGACTGACAGATGGCAATTCTTGAAGTCAAAGACGTTGGCAAACGGTTCGGTGGCCTGCAGGCTCTGGGCGACGTCAACCTCAGCGTGAAAGAAAACAGCGTTCACGCGATCATCGGCCCCAACGGGGCAGGCAAATCCACGCTGCTCAACTGTCTCGTGGGCAAGCTCATCCCTGACACCGGGTCTGTCATGTTCGACGGCCAGTCGGTTCTGGGCCGCACCCCTTACGAGATCAATCAGATGGGCATCAGCCGCGTATTCCAGACCCCGGAAATCTTCGGAGATCTGTCGGTTCTGGAAAACATGATGATCCCATGTTTCGCCAAGCGCGACGGCGCATTCCGGATGCATGCAATCGAAAACATGATGTCCGAAAAAGAGATCGTCGACAAAGCCGAGCACATGCTCGAAGAGATGAACATGGCCGACAAAAAGGACATGCACGCTGCTTCGATGTCGCGCGGTGACAAGCGGCGTCTCGAAATCGGGATGTGCCTTGCGCAGGAACCGCGCCTGTTGTTGCTGGACGAACCCACCGCCGGGATGGCACGGGCCGACACCAACAACACGATCGACCTGCTCAAGCAGATCAGCGACGAGCGCGACATCACCATCGCGATCATTGAACACGACATGCATGTGGTGTTCTCGCTGGCCAACCGGATCACCGTGCTCGCACAGGGCACGCCGCTGGTCGAAGATGATCCCGAGAACATCCGCGGTAACCCCAAGGTACGCGAAGCGTATCTCGGCGAAACGGCATAATCAGGAGAGACCCCAATGAACGTCAAACCCGACTTCTCCAAGGGCCATAACCTGGCCGAAACCGCCCCCGCCTTCCTGTCCGTCTGGAACATGGAGAGCTATTACGGCGAAAGCTACATCGTGCAGAACATCTCGTTCAACGTGCACGAGGGGGAAATCCTGGCCCTTCTGGGACGCAACGGCGCAGGCAAGACCTCGACCCTGCGCTCGATCGCCCGGATGGACAGCCCGCAGGTCACTCACGGCGAAATCTGGCTCGATCACCAGCCGCTGCACCTGATGAAAAGCCATCAGGCCGCCGCAGCCGGGATCGGGCTGGTGCCGGAAGACCGTTGCATCATTCCCGGCCTGACGGTCGAGGAAAACCTACAGCTGGCGCAGATCGCCCCGCCCATCGGCTGGTCGATTGAACGCCTCTACGACTTGTTCCCGCGCCTTGGGGAGCGCCGCAAACAGGAAGGCGTCACTCTTTCCGGTGGTGAGCAGCAGATGCTGGCCATCGCGCGTGCGCTGGCGCGGGACATCAAAGTTCTTTTGCTGGACGAACCCTATGAGGGCCTTGCCCCGGTGATCGTGGATGAGATCGAAAAGACCCTCCGCGTCATCAAGGAACAGGGCATCACCACGGTGATCGTGGAACAGAACGCGGTGCGGGCACTCGAGCTCGCCGACCGGTCCGTGATCCTCGACACTGGTGGCATCGTCTTTGACGGTTCTGCCAACGAAGTTCTGGCAAACGAGGAACTGCGCGCCGAATATCTGGCGATCTGATCCCCTCTCCTTCCCCGATGTCCGGCACTGATCCATAGGCCGGACTCACTCCCTGTCGGGCCGGTCCTTGTACCGGCCCGTTTTTTTGCGGCGCATCCCTCGAAAAAACACGCATAAGATGATTGCCAACACAAACAATCGCGCCTAGCATCACGGAATGACCCATGATCGTCCCCTTCTTGGCATTTCGCTGATGCTTGGTTTCTGCGTGCTCGCCCCACTGGGCGACGCGGTGGTCAAACTGATCGGTCAAACCGTTCCGCTGGGGCAATTGGTGTTGGCGCGTTTCGCGATACAGGCGGCGATCCTTTTTCCCGTGGTCTGGATGACGCGCCGCACGGTGCGCATGTCGCGCCGCGCCCTGCGCCTGACCCTGCTGCGCACCCTGCTGCACATTACCGGCATTGCCGCCATGGTCACCGCCCTGCGCTATCTGCCCCTTGCCGATGCGGTGGCGATTGCCTTTGTCATGCCCTTCCTGATGCTGCTACTCGGGAAATACGTCCTTGGCGAAGAGGTCGGCGCGCGCCGTCTGATCGCCTGTATCGTCGGCTTTGCCGGCACGCTTCTGGTGATCCAGCCCAGCTTTAGCGAGGTCGGCTGGCCCGCCTTCCTGCCCTTGGTCGTGGCATTGGTATTTTCGCTGTTCATGCTGGTCACGCGCCAGATCGCCAAGGAAACCGATCCGATTGCGCTGCAGGCGGTTAGTGGCGGGATGGCCACCGTTTTGCTGGTCCCGTTCCTTGTGCTGGGGCCGCATCTTGCCCTGCCCGAACTGACTCTTGTCGCGATACCGCCGCTGGAAACCACGCTGATGGTGTTCATCGGTCTCTTGGGCACGCTCGCGCATCTACTGATGACGTGGTCCCTGCGCTATGCGCCCTCGGCGACGCTGGCGCCGATGCAGTATCTTGAAATTCCCTTTGCAACTCTTCTGGGCTGGGCCATGTTCGGAGACCTGCCCGACACGCTGGCCAGTCTCGGGATCATGATTACGATTTGCTCGGGGTTGTATGTCCTGCTGCGCGAGCGGGCCATGAGCCGGATGGCGCCACAAGTGCCCTGACCGCGATTTCCAGACAGCTGTGCGGCAGGATCACCAGCATGTTCGGCGCGTCGACGGTCACCGTGACAGGGCCCGTTGCGCGGTTCGAGGTGGCAATCCGCCCTTCCGGCGCAAGGGCCAGTCCGTCAATCGGCCATTCCAACCCGTCGGATGTGCCCTGTACCGCCCCCATCGGGAACAGCGACAAGCGCGTGCCCGCTGACAAGTCTATCGTGAACTGCGGCGGACAGAGAAACACGACATCCTCTTCCCCCAGCAGCAGGCAGCGCCGGTCAGGATGCCCAAGAAGGCTGCTGTAGCAGGACAGCTGGTGGTCGATCCGCCCGCCCGTGAAGCCGACCCCGATGACAAGCGGCGCCTCAATATGGCGCAGCGCCTTGTCGAAATCCGTGCTGTCCTGTTCTGCGATATGCCAGAGGCGGTCTTCGGGAATGTTTGCCCTATGATTGTCGCTCAGAGAGTCGAGATCCCCGATCACGCACCGGGGAATGATGCCATATGGTAAACAATGACCGACACCGCCATCCGCCGCCACCAGAGTCGGCGCCAGCGCGCGGCAAAGAGCAAGGTCGCCTTTTCCCAAGTTTCCGGCGCCAATTAGCGTCACTGGTTCCAAACTGTGAACAATCCGCGCTGACATCCCAGATTTCACCCCGTTTCAGGAAACCCGCCACATTTGCGACACAAAATGATACGCTGACTTCCACAGAATCGGTCAGCTTTCGTCTTGCCTATTGTAGTAAACAGAAGCTCGAGTAGTGCAAAGGACCCACGTCTGATGGTTACAAACAGTAAAGTTTTGACAGTCTCCTATGGGACGTTCAGTTGTACCCTGGAAGGGTTCGACGACTCGTTCGATACAATGAAATCCATCGCGGAGTACTTCCGCGACCTTGCTGCCGATGACAGGTATTTCGGCGCCGAGCCCCCGACCCCGGATGCAGAAATGCTGGCCCGGATCGCCGAGCGTGAAATCGCGCGCCGCGTACAGGTCCGCACCGATCAGGGCGCCATCGTCCTGAGTGCTGCCCAGGATACGGCAGAGGCCCCGGCCCCGGTCAAAGAGCCAGCGCCAGAGGCAGAGACGACCCCAACGGATGCTCCTGTTACGGCTGTGACCGAAGACGCCATCGAGGACGTGGCGTCCGACACCGCCTCCGACGACATCACCCAGCCCCCCGAAACGGACGACACGCAAGAGGCCGCCGATACGGACGAGGTTGCACCGGAAGCTGAAGCCGCCGAACCAGAGGTTGAAGACGTCACCGATGCCATTCTCGAGGCGGTCACTGCCCCCGACGAAGCTGGCGCGGCAGAAGACACCCCCGTCGTAGAAGAAGCCAAGTCCCCCGCACCTGCCGAAGACGACATGTCTGACGACGCGGTTTCGAACCTGGTTGCCGATCTTGCCATGGAAGACGCCATGGCTGCGACGGCCCCCGAGAACACGGCTGAGGTCGAGATCGTCGCCGGTGACATCGCCGCAGAAACCGAGGTTGACCTGACCCGTATTGCAGCCGCCCTGGACGACACCGCCGTCGAGGATGCGGAAGAGTTCGAGATCGCGGCCGAGGCCGAGGCCGAAACCGCGTCTGAAATCCTTGCGCCGGAAACTGCCGAGGAAGATCCGCAATTCGACGAAGACAGCATCGCCGCCAAGCTGCGCCGCATCCGCGCCGTGGTTTCGCGTGTCGAGGCCCTGCCCGAGGATGAAGATTTCTCGGAAGACGAACATGCCGACAACGTCATGGGCGATGTGCAGGACCGCGAGGAGAACGCCGATGTTCTGACGCTGGTCGATCCGATCGCGCCGGTCGACGTGGCCGTGGACCTGCCCGAAGACGAAGAAGAGGTTACGCCGGTCCAACCCCGTGCCCGTATCCTGCGCATGAAGAAAGCCGATTTCGAAGAGGCCAAGGCCCGGGGGCAGCTTCTCGAGGCGGAACCGGTCGAGGACGACGAAGAAGATGCGCCCGAGATCCTGCCGGAGGCCCCCGCCCCGTCCAGCAGCCTGACCCCCGAGGACGAGGCCGACCTTCTGGCCGAGCTCGCCGCTGTCGAGGCCGAGCTGAAAGGCGAGCCGGTGGAACCGGCGGCCACCGAGGTTGCGATCGAGGCAGACAGCCTTGACGCCATCGAGACCCCGGTCGAAGTGGACGCACCCGAGCAACCGCTGCGCAAACCCCGTCTCGAGCATCTCGCCGAAGCCTCGCCCACATCCGAGGAAGGTGTCTCGCGCCTTCTGGCCGAAGCGGACCAGCAGTTCGACGAACCCGAAGGCAGCCGCCGCCGCAGCGCGATTGCACATCTGCGTGCCGCCGTGGCCGCGACCAAGGCCGAGAAAGGTCTCGCCAAATCGGACGAAGACGATTCAAGCGCCTATCGCGACGACCTTGCCAGCGTGGTGCAGCCTTTGCAGCGCGCCTCCGACCCGGAACCGGTAACGGAAGCCCCTGCCAAGCCTGCACGGCCCCGCGCCCCGGCCACTGCCACCGCTGCACGCGAAGCGACCCCGCTCAAACTGGTGGCGGAACAGCGCATTGATGCGCCCGAAAGCCCCGCACAGACTGACCGCACCCGGCGCGATCCTGTTCGCCCGCGCCGCGTGTCGTCTGCCGACCGGATGGAGCGTCCTGCCGCCGCTCCTGCTGCCCCGGTCGGCGCCCCCGAGGATGCAGACAGCTTTGGTGCCTTTGTCGAACAGACCGGCGCCCGGTCGCTGCACGATATTCTCGAAGCGGCCGCCGCCTACCTGACCTTCGTAGAGGGCCATCCGCGCTTCTCGCGTCCGATGGTGATGCGCCTGGCCCGCGATCTGGACGAAGACAACTTCAACCGCGAAGACAGCCTGCGCGGCTTTGGCCAGCTTCTGCGCGACAACAAGATCGAAAAGCTTGAAGGTGGGCGTTTCACCGCGTCTGACCGGATCCGCTATAAACCCGATGACCGCGCTGTCGGCTGAGGGTGGTTTTGTCCCGCGGGCAGGTGTTGTGCATCTTGAGTAGAGCACCTGTTCGCGGGACGATTTTTTCGAAATCTGAAAAAAGAAACGCGCCTCGAACGAGGCGCGTTTTGCTTTAAAAACCCTGCTCTTCCGGCGGGGCCTCGGGGTCTGCCTGACCAATCCCCTTGAAGATCGGTTTGAGCGGGAACACCCAGGCCAAACCGGCAACGACATAGATGATGAACTCGACAGCGGTCGGCAATTGCCACAGCGAAAGGCGGCTCAGGATGCCCCACGCCACGATCAGATACAGCGGCATGCCGATCAACAGCACCACCAGAGCCCAACGTCGTCTTGCCTTGTAGCTCAGAGCCATCTTGTTTTCCTTCGTCAGTCGGCGAACGGGTCCGTCACAAGGATCGTGTCGTCACGTTCTGGCGACGTTGAAAGTAGCGCGACCGGGCAATCAATCAACTCTTCCACGCGGCGCACATATTTGATGGCATTCGCCGGAAGCTCGGCCCAGCTGCGCGCGCCTTCGGTGGATTCGCTCCAGCCCGGCATTTCTTCGTAAATCGGCTTGCAGCGCGCCTGTTGATCGGCGGCGGTCGGCAAGTAATCAAGACGTTCGCCGTCCAGCTCATATCCGACGCAGATTTTCAGCGTCTCGAACCCGTCCAGCACGTCCAGCTTGGTCAAGGCAATACCGGTCACACCCGAGGTGGCACAGGTCTGGCGCAGCAGTGCCGCGTCGAACCAGCCACAACGCCGCTTGCGGCCGGTGGTGGTGCCAAACTCGTGCCCACGCTCGCCCAGACGCTGCCCGTCTGCATCGGGTTCACCATCCGGCCCCAGCAATTCGGTCGGGAACGGACCTTCACCCACGCGGGTGGTATAGGCCTTGACGATGCCCAGCACGAAATCAATCGCATTCGGGCCGATACCAACGCCGGTGGCCGACTGACCCGCGATCACGTTGGAGGAGGTCACAAAGGGATAAGTGCCAAAGTCGATATCCAGCAGTGCGCCCTGCGCCCCTTCGAACAGAATGCGTTTGCCCGCCTTGCGCTTTTCGTTCAGCACCTTCCAGACCGGCGCTGCATAGGGCAGGATCTTGGGGGCAACTTCTTTCAACTGCGCGATCAGGGCGTCGCGGTCGACCGCTTCGATGCCCAGACCCTTGCGCAGCGGATCATGGTGTTGCAGCGCACGGTCTACGCGCGCGACCAGCGTGGCCTCATCGGCAAGGTCGGCCACGCGGATGGCGCGACGCCCGACCTTGTCCTCGTAGCAGGGGCCGATGCCGCGGCCCGTGGTGCCGATCTTTGTGCCTTTCGAAGCCGCTTCTTCCCGCGCGCGGTCCAGCTCGCCGTGGATCGGCAGGATCAGCGGGGTGTTTTCAGCGATCATCAGCGTTTCGGGCGAAATATCGACGCCTTGCGCCACTACGGTTTCAATTTCCTTAATCAGGTGCCAGGGATCCAGCACGACGCCATTCCCGATCACCGACAGCTTGCCGCCGCGCACAACGCCCGAAGGCAGCGCGTGCAGCTTGTAGACCTTTCCGTCAATAACCAGCGTATGGCCTGCATTGTGCCCGCCCTGGAAGCGCGCGATCACATCTGCGCGCTCGCTCAGCCAGTCCACGATCTTGCCTTTGCCTTCATCGCCCCACTGGGCGCCAACGACGACGACGTTTGCCATATCCGGTCCTTTCACAGGTCAAACCCGCGCCCTTTTAGCGACCTTGCGTGCGACGCGAAACCGCAAATGTGCCGCAGGGCTGGACAGAAGCCGCAATTTTTCGCAAACCATTGGAGAAAAATTGATTGGAGACATGATGGGGCTGTTCCTGCGCTGGCTGTTTGCCTTCATCCTGCTGGCGATGACCTATAATCCGACCGAGTGGAATTATGTTCGCTGGTCGATGGCCCATTACGTTGACGAAACCCCTCTGACGGTGCTGCTTGGGCTGTTGCTGGCCATTGGCTACATCATCTACCTGCGCGCCACGCTGCGCTCAATCGGCGGGTTCGGCATGTTCCTTGTGCTGGCTGTGGTCGCCGCACTTGTCTGGGTGCTTTATGATTGGAAGATGCTTAGCCTCGAAAATCCGGACCTGAATACATGGATCGGCATTCTTGCGCTGTCTGCGGTGCTGGGCATCGGTCTGGGCTGGTCCATCGTGCGCCGCATGCTGTCGGGGCAGTATGATATGGACGACGTAGACGGCTAGCGCCGACTCAGTTCTGGCGGCTTCGGTCCTTTCCCCAAACTCTCTTCTGTATACTCCTTGCGCTGCCTTGGCAGCGACCCTGCCCCTTTGGGCGGATCGCAAACCCTTGGCTGGACAAGTTTATTTACCTTTTTTGTCATTTAGGGCCGAAATACCCAGAACTACGAGTTTCCCACTGGGTGCATGGCTGATATGACGCAGCGACACTACCCAATTGGTTTAATATTAAACTATAAGACCGAAACGCTACGTCAATCAGGAGGAGGACGCTGCGCATGGCGACCCAATTCGAAGACATCGACCCCATTGAAAGCCGCGAATGGCAAGAAGCCGTCGAGGATGTCATTGCCCGCGACGGGGCCGACCGGGCCCATTATTTGTTGGACAAAGCGGTTCAGCAGGCGCGCGCCGCCGGGGCCAACCTGCCATTCTCGGCAACCACCCCTTACCAGAACACCATCCCGGCCGACGATCAGGCGGATTTTCCGGGTGATCTGGAAATGGAATGGCGCATCCGCACCATCAACCGCTGGAACGCCATGGCCACGGTGGTGCGTCGAAACAAGGAATCTTCGGAATACGGCGGACATATCGCGTCCTTTGCCTCGTCGGCGGTGATGTATGATATAGGGTTAAACCATTTCTGGCGCAGCAAATCTGCCATCCATGGTGGTGACCTTGTGTTTTTCCAGGGCCACGTGATCCCCGGTATCTATGCCCGCTCGTTCATGGAAGGGCGCCTGACCGAAGAACAGCTTGAAAACTTCCGTTCGGAAGTGTCGGGCGAAGGTCTGTCCTCTTATCCGCATCCCTGGCTGATGCCCGACTACTGGCAGTTCCCCACTGTCTCTATGGGCCTCGGCCCACTCATGGCGATCTATCAGGCGCGGTTCATGAAATACATGCACAACCGCGGTCATATTGACATGGCCGACCGCAAGGTCTGGTGTTTCCTTGGCGACGGCGAGATGGACGAACCGGAATCGCGCGGCGCGATCGACCTTGCCGTGCGTGAAGGTCTGGACAACCTGATTTTTGTCATCAACTGCAACCTGCAGCGTCTTGACGGGCCGGTCCGCGGCAACGGCAAGATCGTTCAGGAACTTGAAGGCGACTTCCGCGGCGCGGGCTGGAACGTGATCAAGCTCCTTTGGGGCAAGGGCTGGGACCAGCTTCTTGAGAAGGACACCTCCGGCAAGCTGCGCCAGTTGATGGATGAAACCGTCGATGGTGACTACCAGACGTTCAAATCCAAGGACGGCGCTTTTATCCGCAAGCATTTCTTTGGCAAGTATCCGGAAACCGCCGCTCTGGTCGAAGATTGGACGGACGAGCAGATCTGGAGCCTCAACCGCGGCGGCCACGATCCGCAAAAGGTCTACACCGCTTTCAAGAAGGCAACTGAAAACAAGAACACGCCCACCTGCCTTCTGGTGAAAACCATCAAGGGCTATGGCATGGGCACCGCTGGCGAGGGGCAAAACACCACCCACCAGCAAAAGAAAATGGCCGAGGATCAGCTGCGTGCCTTCCGCGATCGTTTCAAGATCCCGGTAAGCGACGAAGACCTGCCCAAAGCGCCCTTCGTCAAGCTGAACAACGCGCAACAGGCGTATCTGGCCGACCGTCGTAAGGCGCTCGGTGGGGAATTCCCCAAACGCTTCCATGACGCGCCCAAGCTTGAAATTCCGCCGCTCGAGAAATTCGACGCCCAGCTCAAAGGCACGGGCGAGCGCGAGATTTCGACCACCATGGCCTTTGTCCGCATCCTGACCACGCTGTTGCGTGACAAGCAGATCGGCAAGAACGTGGTTCCGATCGTGCCGGATGAAAGCCGCACCTTCGGCATGGAAGGGCTGTTCCGCTCGGTCGGGATCTACAACCCGATGGGTCAGAACTATACCCCCGAAGACGCCGATCAGATGATGTATTACAAAGAATCGGTCAACGGTCAGGTGCTTCAGGAAGGCATCAACGAAGCCGGCGCCATGGCCGACTGGATCGCGGCGGCAACCGCCTACAGCAATCACGGCGTGCCGATGATCCCGTTCTTCATCTACTATTCGATGTTCGGCTTCCAGCGGATCGGCGATCTGGCATGGGCCGCAGGCGACAGCCGCGCACGTGGTTTCATGCTGGGCGGGACCGCCGGGCGGACAACGCTGAACGGCGAGGGTCTACAGCACGAGGACGGCCACAGCCATATCCTTGCCGGGACCATCCCCAACTGCATCACCTATGACCCGACCTTCCAATACGAAGTCGCCGTCATCGTGCAGCATGGTCTGAAGCGGATGTATCAGGATCAGGAAGACGTGTTCTTCTACCTCACGCTTATGAACGAAAACTATGCCCACCCCGACATGCCCATGGGCGTCGAGGCGGAGATCATCAAAGGGCTTTATCGTTTCAAAGAGGTTAAGAAACCGACCAAGAAGCACGTGACCCTGATGGGATCGGGTACGATCCTTGTGCAGGCGATCAAGGCCGCAGAGATGCTCGAAGAGGATTTCGGCGTCACTTCGGAGATCTGGTCTGCGACCAGCTTCAACGAACTGGCCCGCGATTGTCAGGACGTGGCACGTTTCAACCGCCTCAACCCGCTGGAAGAGCCCAAAACCTCTTTCGTGGCCGAGCAGTTGAGCAAAGCCAAGGGTCCGGTTATCGCCGCCACCGATTACATGAAGAACTACGCCGAGCAGATCCGGTCTTGCGTACCGGGCCGGTACACGGTTCTGGGCACCGACGGGTTTGGCCGCAGCGACAGCCGCGTCAACCTGCGCCGGTTCTTCGAGGTGGACGCAAACCACATCGCCGCTGCCGCCATGGTGGACCTGTATCGCGAAGGCAGCATCACCAAATCGGTGCTCGAAAAGGCACTCAAGAAATATGACATCGACGGCGCCAAGCCGAACCCGCGCCTGGTGTGATCGGGAACAGGACGCTTGCCGAGCAAAAGTGGAAACCGGTTTTGCGGTTAAGGCAAGCGCCCAACAAGAATGAGGAGACATTACAATGACTGTTGAAGTGAAAGTTCCCGATATCGGCGATTTCTCGGATGTGCCGGTTGTGACCGTTCTGGTCAGCGAGGGCGACGTGATTGCCGTCGAAGACCCGATTGTTGAGCTGGAAAGCGACAAAGCCACGATGGAAGTGCCGTCCTCTGCCGCCGGTAAGGTGGTCGAGATCAAGGTCAGCGAAGGCGACACCGTGTCCGAAGGCTCTTTGATCCTGATCCTCGAAGGCGAAGGCGCCTCTGAGGCCCTGGCAGAGAAACCCGCCGAAGCCCCTGCGGCAGCCCCTGCCCCTGCAGCACCTGCTGCGGCACCGGCCGCGCCGGTTGTGACCGATGCCGGGTTTGGCAAAGCTCATGCGTCGCCCTCCGTGCGCGCCTTTGCCCGCCAGCTGGACATTGATCTGGCATCGGTGAACGGCTCGGGCCGCAAGGGGCGCATCCTGCGCGAAGACGTCACCGCGTACCTCAAATCCTCGACCGCTGCAGCCCCGGCGGCTGGTGGCGCAGCGCAGGGCGGCATGGGCATCCCGCCGATCCCGGTGGTGGATTTCTCGAAATTCGGCCCTGTCGAAGACGTCGAGATGCCCCGCATCAAGAAGATCAGCGGCCCAGCCCTGCATCGCTCGTGGCTGAACGTGCCGCATGTTACCCACAATGACGAAGCCGACATCACCGATCTGGACAAGTACCGCAAGGAAATGGACACGCTGGCCAAGGAAGACGGCTATCGCGTGACGCTTCTGAGCTTTGTCATCAAGGCCAGCGTTTCGGCGCTGAAACAGCACTGGGAAGTAAACTCGTCGATCCACCCGGATGGCGACAAGCTGATCAAGAAGGACTACTACAATATCGGCTTTGCGGCGGACACGCCCAATGGCCTCGTGGTGCCGGTGATCAAGGATGCCGACCGCAAAGGTCTGGTCGAGATTTCCAAGGATCTCATGGAGTTGTCGGGCAAAGCGCGCGCAGGCGAGCTGAAGGCGGCGGATATGTCCGGTGCGACCTTCACCATCTCGTCGCTGGGCGGCATTGGCGGCACCTCGTTCACGCCCATCGTGAACGCGCCCGAAGTGGCCATCCTTGGCCTGACGCGCAGCAAAATGGCGCCGGTCTGGAACGGCGAAGAGTTCGTGCCGCGCCTGATGCAGCCCTTGTCGCTGTCCTATGATCACCGCGCCATCGACGGGGCTCTGGCCGCACGCTTCTGCGTGACGCTCAAGACCCTGCTTGGCGACATGCGCAAGCTGATGTGGTAAGGGAGAACATTAAAATGGAAATTCAAGTCCCTGATATCGGTGATTTTTCCGATGTTCCCGTGGTCAGCATCCTTGTCTCGGTCGGCGACACTATAGCCGCCGAAGACCCGCTGATTGAGCTGGAAAGCGACAAGGCCACGATGGAAGTGCCTTCGCCCGCCGCTGGCGTGGTGAAAGAGATCAAGGTGGCCGAAGGTGACACCGTCTCGGAAGGCAGCGTCATCATGATCTTTGAAGGCGCCGCAGCCGCAGAGGCCCCCAAGGCCGAGGCCCCTGCCGCCCCCGCCGCACCGCAGGCCGTTGCCGCGACCGGCACCGCAACAGGTGCGGGTGACGTGCATGCCGAGGTCGTCGTGCTGGGCTCCGGCCCCGGCGGCTACACGGCAGCATTCCGTGCTGCCGATCTTGGTAAGAAGGTTGTGCTGATCGAGAAAGACGCCTCGCTCGGCGGGGTGTGCCTTAACGTTGGCTGTATCCCGTCCAAGGCACTGCTGCATGCCGCCAAGGTCATGACCGAGGCCGAAGACATGGCCCATCACGGCATCACCTTTGCCAAGCCAGAGGTCGATATCGACGCGCTGCGCGGTTGGAAAGAGAGTGTGATCAACCAGTTGACCGGCGGTCTGGCTGGATTGGCCAAGGCGCGCAAAGTGCAGGTCGTGAACGGGTATGGCACCTTCACCGGCCCCAATATGATCGAGGTCGACAATGACGGCGCCAAGAGCACCGTCAGCTTTGACCAGTGTATCATTGCTGCCGGGTCCGAGCCTGTCACCCTGCCCTTCATCCCGCATGACGACCCGCGTGTGATCGACTCGACCGGTGCGCTGGAACTGCAGGACATCCCCGAGCGTCTGCTCGTGCTGGGTGGTGGCATCATCGGTCTGGAAATGGCCTGTGTCTATGACGCGCTGGGGTCGAACGTGACCATCGTCGAGTTCATGGACCAGATCATCCCCGGTGCGGACAAGGACATCGTCAAGCCGCTGCACAACCGTATCAAGGGCCGCTACGAGGCGATCCTGACCAAGACCAAGGTCACGGGCGTTGAGGCCACCGACGCAGGTCTGAAAGTGACCATGGAAGGCCCCGATGGCGAAAAGGTAGATACATTCGACAAGCTGCTCGTCGCGGTGGGCCGTCGCCCGAATGGCGCCAAGATCAACGCCGCCGCAGCTGGCGTGGCCGTAGACGAGCGTGGCTTTATCGCGGTCGACAATCAGCAACGCACTGGCGTGCCTCACATTTTCGCCATCGGCGACGTGGTTGGCCAGCCGATGCTGGCCCACAAGGCCGTGCACGAGGGCAAGGTCGCAGCAGAGGTCTGCGCAGGGCACAAGCGCTTCTTTGACGCGCGCGTGATCCCGTCGGTGGCTTATACAGACCCCGAGGTTGCATGGGTGGGCGTCACCGAAACGCAGGCCAAGGCCGAAGGTATCAAACTGGGCAAGGGATCGTTCCCATGGGCCGCTTCGGGCCGCGCGCTGTCGATCGCGCGTTCGGAAGGTATTACCAAGGTGCTGTTTGACGAACATGAGCGCGTGATCGGTGCAGGTATTGTTGGCCCCAACGCGGGCGACCTGATTGCCGAGGTGGCGCTGGCCATTGAAATGGGATCGGACGCGGTGGACCTTGGTCACACCATCCACCCGCACCCCACGCTCAGCGAAACGGTGAACTTCGCCGCAGAGATGTTCGAAGGCACCATCACCGACCTGATGCCGCCGAAGAAGAAAAAGTAAACGCAGCGCGCCGCCCTCACTCAAGGGCGGCGCGAAGCACTTGAATAACGATCATTAAGTCTCTGATACCAAGCCAAAAGTGCCTTCGGTATCACGTCGGTATTACGTCGGCATCGCGTCGGTACTGCAGTGCAGAAATTGCCGGGTCACGCGGCATTTCGGAAGCCCTTGGACTGCGCGCAAAACCTTCGGCTCGAACCTAATCTCCTTCCGCTTACCCTTTCCCGGCGCTTAGATCCTTCAACGCGGATCTCAGGAGCGCGACAATCTCTTGCCGCTTTCCGTCTTTCAGAAGCGCACGGTTGATCGTCAGCGAGATTGCATCATCGCTATGATGGATAATTTGCCCCTTCTCTGCCAGACCGTCATAAAGACCCGCCACGCGGTAGGTCCTGACCGGTTTGGCAAACCCCTTGACCGAAATCTCGCCCACAGGTTCGGCCAGCACCGTGTCTCGCACAAGGGACCAGGTTTCGTGCGCCAATAGAATGCCTCCCGTCTCTGCGGCGCTTTCCAGCCGTGCCGCAAGGTTCACCTCGCCGCCGATAATCGTGTAGTCCATCCTGTCCTCGGACCCGAAATTGCCAACCGTGCAATACCCGGTATTTATGCCGATGCGCATTTCAAAGGGGCGCTCGAGCCCCTGATCAAGCCAGCGCTGCCGCAGTTCGTACATGCGGCGCTGCATGGCGATGGCCATGCGTACAGCCTGAAGAGCATCCTGCTTGACTCCCAATGTGTCAGGGTCGCCAAAGTAGAGCACGATGGCATCGCCGATGAACTTGTCAAGATTTGCACCGTGTTCCTGCGCAATGCGGCTCATTTCCGTGAGGTATTCGTTCAATAGGTCGGTGAGCTCCTCGGACTGCATTTGGTCGGTGGTTTCCGTGAAACCCACGATGTCGGAGAAAAACACCGTGAGCTTCTTGCGTTTGCTTTCGACACGCACCTCCTGATCCCCCCTCAAAATCGCCTGATACAGTTGTGGAGAGATGTACTTGGCCAATTGACGGGAGACATTTTCGAGTGATTGGTTTGCCATTTCGACGCGAAACCGAGACTCCATCAGACCTTTCTCGGCGGTCGTTGCAGCCCACTCAAAAAGCCCAATCATTGTCGCCATCAGGAACGGCAAGCAAACTGAATTGAAAGCAAAAAACAGCGTGTCAAAGCGCGGTCCCATCGGTGTGAGTGGTCCATTTTGCAACGTCCAAGCCCCGGATAGAGCCAGAGCAACGACGAAGAGCGCGGCAATGGCCGCACGTGCAGGGCGCGGTGCAAAAGGCATTATCACCGCCATTAGGACGGAGTTCACGATGTAGAAAAAGAACGCTGGCTCGACGCCAAAGTAAAGTGTCGCGACCACCCCGTGCAACGGAATCTCAATCAAGACAGCAAGAATGTAAGCCACAACGCTGAAACGGTTCTGCACGCAGACTATCCAAACCGCCCAGCCCCAAATCACCACGCTGGCGAGGTTGAACAGAAACATAGGCATGTGCCCGAGCGCATAAAATATGAAAACAAATCCTAGATGCACCAGAAATGCCGATGGATAGCCGACACGCCCCATGACGTGCATTCGCATTTCTTGATCGCTCAAGCCGTCGGGACGAACCGAGAAGTAGTCCCGGACTTTTTGTGAGATGTCAGCCAAAGCCAATGCTTTTTCCATTTATTTCCTGGAAACAGCATACAGAAGTCAGGCGGATATCCTAAACCCGAATTATAGCGGCCAGATGAACGGAATGACAAAAGACGCCAGCAGGCCAATCGACAGGTTCAGCGGAATGCCGACGCGCATGAAATCGGTGAATTTGTACCCGCCCGGACCGTAAACCAGCATGTTGGTCTGGTATCCGATGGGCGTCGCGAAGGACGCCGAGGCCGCCACCATGACCGCCACGACAAGCGGGCGCGCATCGATGCCCATATGGGCGGCAAGACCAATCGCAATCGGGGTTACGACCACGGCGACGGCATTGTTTGACACCATTTCCGTCAGGACCGAAGTCAGCAGGTAAATCGCCCAGACGACAAGGAAGGGCGGCAACATCCCGAGATAGGGTGCGACCGCCTCGACAATCAGGGTCACCGCGCCCGAGCTCTCCAATGCCACCCCAATAGCCAGCATCGAGAAAATCAACGCCAGAAGACGCCCGTCCACGAAAGAAAACGCCTCGTCGGCGTCGATGCAGCGCGTCACCAGAACGATGGCGACAGCCAGAAGCGACAGCGCGAAAATCGGGGCCAGACCGAACCCCGCAAGAATGACAATGCCCGCTAGCGCGGCAAGGGCTATGGGCGCATGGCTGCGGCGGAATTCACGTTCGGACGGTTGCGACACGTCCACCATGTCCATTTCCTGAGCCAGCCTCTGGATGTCTGCTGGTGCCCCTTCCAGCAACAGCGTGTCCCCGACCCGCACAACCAGTTCGTCCAGCTGGCGGCCGATATTCTGGTTCCGGCGATGCACGGCCAGCGGATAGACCCCGAACCGGCGCCGCAGCCGCATCGAGCCAAGACGCCGCCCCACCATTTTACAGCCCGGCGTGATCAGCACCTCGACTGTGGTGGTCTCGACCGCGGAAACCTGGTCCACGCGCTTGAGCGACTTGTCCCGCTGCAGCGACAAAAGCTCGGTCATGCGTGTCCGCAGCACCACGCGGTCACCCACCTCCAGCACGACACCTTCAAGATTGCGCCGCAGAGACTCATCACCACGCACCACGTCGATCAGGCGCACGCCCTGCCGTTTGAACAGTTGCACGCTCAGAACCTCGCGGCCGATCAGGTTGGAGTCGGGGGGAATGACGGCCTCGGTGAAAAACTTCATCTTTGATTTGTCGGACAGGAGATTTGCCATGCTGTCCCGGTCCGGCAACAGGCGCGGCCCAAGAAAGCGCAGGTAAATCATACCCCAGATCACAAGGACAATACCAAGAGGCGTGACTTCGAAAATGGTGAAGGGGGCCATGCCCTGTGCCCGCGCAACACCGTCGACCAGCAGGTTGGTCGATGTTCCGATCAGGGTCAACGTCCCGCCGAGGATCGCCGCATAACTCAGCGGAATCAGCAACTTGGAGGACGACACACCCAACGTGCGGGCCAGTTGGATGAACACCGGGATCATGACCACCACAACCGGCGTGTTCGACACCACCGCCGAGGCCACGATGACGAACGCCATCAGCATGGCAATCGCCAGTTTCGGGTTCGTCTGTGCCTGTTTGTCGGCCATATGGGTAAAGGCACTGAGCGCGCCGGTACGGACCAGCGCCCCCATCACGATAAACATGGCGGCAATGGTCCATGGCGCCGGGTTGGCAAGCACCTTCAGCCCCGCATCATACGGCAACACCCCCAGCACAAGCAGGGTTGCGACACCGGCAATGGCAACCACCTCGGTCGGAAAGCTTTCGCGCAGGAACAGCACGAACATCACGCCGACCGTGGCCAGTGTCAGAACGGCTTGGGTTGTCTGGGAAAAGGTAAAGAAATCCATGTAGGTTCCGAATATCGCTTTGGCTCACCTTGTCCGAAGCTGACCTATTGAGCAATAGACGCTTTTTGACGCGGCTGCACAAGCGCCATCCCCGCAAGGATCAGCATCATCGCCCCCCAGACCCAGAGCGAATACCGCTCGCCCAAGAGGATCATGGACCAGATCACGCCAGCCCCCGTGACGATATAAGCCACCTGCGCAGCAAACACCGCCCCGGCCTGCGACACAAGCCAGACATATCCGGTATAAACGCTCACATGGATCAGCGAGGACAGGATCAGGGCGTATTCCGGCGCATTCCATGTGGTGCGCGGGTCGATGAATTGGCCCGACATCACCGCCAACGGCAGCGCCACGATGGCCCCAAGCGCCGAAGCCCCGAACAACACGTGTCCCGGCCCCAACTCGTGCATGCCCCAACGCGCCACGACATTGCCCTCGATCCCGTAGCAAAGCGGCGCCACAAGGGCCACCGGCACCCACCAGACCATGGCCGGATCCGGTAGACTGTCGGGTCCCGCCAAAACAACAACGCCCGCCAACCCCATGAGAAGACCACAGAATCTTAGCCAGCCAAACCGGTCCGTCCGCAACAAAAGCGCCACCGGAAAGGCAAAGATCGGCACCAGCGAGATGATGACCGACATCACACCCGCAGGCAGATGCGCCGCGGCCCGGTAGGAAAAACTGTTGGGCAGGATCGTACCCAGAAGCGCGATCATCAGGAAAAACCACCAAAGCCCGCGCGGCAGCGCCAGCGGCTTGCCGCGAAAGGCGCGAAACACCCCCAGCACCACCGCCCCGATGGCCAACTGCCAGAAGATCAAGCCCAGGGGTTCATAGCCTTCGCTGACGGCAATCTTGGTCAGCGGCTGTGTCATGCCCCAGCCCGCGCCCAAAAGGCACAGGATCGCCATCAGGCGCCATGGCTGCATGGTGCTCATGCGGGGCCAGACGGGCTGAGCCGCCCGCCCTGGCGCACCATTTCGATGCGCGTGGCCGTGCCGGTCCGGTCGTCGGTTTCAACATAGACCCCGGATAGGGTTGCTTCGCCCATCGCCGGGGTAAAGCGGCTTTTGGGCATGCCGGTCACAAAGCGGCGCATCGGTTCTGCCTTTTCCATTCCGATCACCGAGTTGTAATCACCGCACATGCCCGCATCGGACTGGAACGCCGTGCCACCCGGCAGAATCTGGGCGTCGGCGGTCGGCACATGGGTATGTGTCCCCACCACCAACGACGCGCGCCCGTCACAGAAATGGCCCATGCCCATCTTTTCCGACGTCGCCTCGCAATGAATGTCGATGATCGACGCCTGCACCAGCCCCCCGCGCGGATGCTTGCGCAGCTCGGCATCCACGGCCGAAAACGGATCGTCGAAGGGCCGCTTCATGAACACCTGTCCCAGCGCCTGCGCCACCAGCACCTTGCGACCGCCGCGCGCTTCGAACACCCGTGCGCCGCGCCCCGGTACATCGCCATGCGCATAGTTGATTGGACGGATGATCCGCGGTTCGGTCTGGATGAACTGCAACATATCCTTCTGATCAAACGCGTGATCGCCCAGCGTGATACAGTCGGCCCCTGACTCGAGCAGTATCTTAGCGTGATCACCCGACAGGCCCATGCCGTTCGAGGCGTTTTCACCGTTCACCACCACAAAATCGAGCCGCCACTCTTCGCGTAGGCGGGGCAGCTCTGCTTTGATGGCCGCGCGCCCCGCGCGCCCCATCACATCTCCGAGAAACAGAATTTTCATGAGAGCATGGCCTAGCCCCAACCGGCGAGTCCCGCAAGAGGCCTGATCCGGCACCTTGTTGTTTTTCGAACACCGCGCCGCAACGCCCTGCCCCGGTTCTATGGGCTTCCGTCACGACACACTTGGAAAAAGCTTGAAATGACCAAGCTGCCCCCTGATCTTGCCAAAAACACCCCGGAATATCTGTAGAAAGGTCCTAGAGATGAAATTGCCCGCCCTGATCGCTACCGGCCTGCTTGCGGCCAGTCCCGCCTTGGCCCAACCGGCCAAGACCACCACCACGCTTGCCAATCCCGCGGCCACGTTTTGTGTGGAAAATGGCGGGGTTTACGAGATCAAATCCGATGCCAATGGCAACCAGTCGGGCCTATGCGTCTTTCCCGATGGTGCCAAGATCGACGCCTGGGACTTTCTGCGCTCCCATTTCGAAGGGAACTGACACTCAGAAGCTACGCACACCGCTTTCCGTGACGATCATGTCCAGCGGCTGATCCGTGGGTTCCAGTGGCAGGTCCTCGGCCTCTTGCGCGTCAAAGGCAAAGCCAATGGCCAGCGTGGCACGCCGCGCCCGCAGCTGTTCGAGCGTCCGATCATAGAACCCGCCGCCATAGCCCAGACGCCCGCCCCGCGCATCAAACGCAACCAGCGGCACGATCAGGATCTCGGGCTCGAAAAAGTCATCCTCGACCGGAACCATGGCACCAAACGGCCCCTCGCGCAGGGGGGCGTCCGGTTCCCAGCGTGAAAACGCGAGGGGTCGACCTGCGCCTTGAATGACCGGCACCCCCACCGGCCCGTGGGCCGACGCCTCGGCCATGGCGGCCAAAGGGCTGATTTCAGTGCGGATTGGCATGTACCCCGCCAGCGGCACGCCACGATATCCTGCCAGAACTTCGGAAAGATGCCCTGCCTGCCCCGGCCCGACATGGTCGAACGCCACCTTACGTCGTGCAAAAGCGGCTTTGCGCGCCGCTGCCTTGATTGCACTCAACTCCATGCGGGATCCCCCGGATTCAGGCCAACATCACGGCGGCAAACCCGAGGAAGGCAAAGAAGCCGACCACATCCGTCACCGTGGTGACAAACGTGCCCGATGCCAGCGCAGGGTCAACGCCTGCCTTTTCCAAGACCACGGGAATGATCGCCCCGGCAAGTCCGGCCACGACCAGATTGATGACCATCGCGACAGCAATGATATAGCCGATCTGCATGGATCCGAACCAAAGCACGCTGATCCCGCCCATAAGCACCGCAAAGGCCAGCCCGTTCGCCAGCCCGACCAAGGCCTCGCGCCGGATCACCCGCCAGACGTTCGCGCCGGTCAAATCCTTGGTCGCCAGCGCCCGCACCGCCACGGTCAGCGACTGTGTGCCCGCATTCCCGCCCATCGAGGCCACGATCGGCATCAATACCGCAAGCGCCACGTATTTCTGAATGGTGCCTTCAAATTGCGCAATCACGAGCGAGGCAATGATCGCCGTCAACAGGTTCACCGCCAGCCAAGGAAACCGCTGGCGCGCCGTGTCCGACACGGTGTCGGTCAAGGATTCGTCGCCCACCCCGGCCAGCCGCATGATGTCTTCCTCGTGCTCTTCATCCAGCACGATCATGGCGTCGTCGATCGTGATCACCCCGACAAGGCGGTCGTTCTCGTCCACGACGGGGGCCGAAATCAGGTGATACTGGTTGAAGGCATAGGCCACGTCTGCCTCGTCCTGCGTGACGGGAATGGTCTGGAACACGTCTTCCTTGATGTCACGCAACAGGACCTCGCGCCGCGCCCCCATGATCCGGCCCAGCGTGACATTGCCCACGGGGCGCATCCGCGGATCGACCAGAATGACGTGATAGAACTGTTCCGGCAGGTCCTCGGAACTGCGCAGGTAATCGATGCATTCCCCGACCGTCCAGTGTTCCGGCGCCATTGCCGTTTCGCGCTGCATCAGACGACCGGCCGATTCCTCGGGGTAAGACAGCGCCTGTTCCACGGCCACGCGGTCAGCATCTTCAAGATGTTCGAGAATCGCTTCCTGCTGTGGCTCGTCCAGATCCTCGACCAGATCGACCACGTCGTCGGATTCCAGCTCGCGCACCGCCTCGGCCAGAACCGCCGGGTTCAGCACCGCGATCACCTCTTCGCGGACGCCTTCATCCAGTTCCGAGAGGATTTCCCCATCGAATTCGCGGTCATAAAGCTCGATCAGACGACGACGGTCAAAGGCGTTGATCTGTTCCAGAAGGTCGGCGATGTCCGCCGCGTGCAGTGGCTCCATAAGGGCGGTCAGCCGCGCCTTGTCGCCGGTCTCCACCGCATACAGGATCGCCGAGATTTCCTTGCGATCAAGGGTGTAGGCGTCATCTTCGTCAAGAACTTCGGAAGGTGTGTTTTCGGTCGTCTGGCTCATGGCTCACCCTCCTGTCGTGTCTGGCCGGACCCTAGAACATTCCATAAAAAACGTGAAGCGCAACTTTGTCCCGACAGCGCCTAAAACCTTGGCGTCGCGCCGGTTTTTGCGCATTTCGGACAGGCACAGGACCGGATGGGAATTTCCGGCTGGCCCCGGCCTGCCCACATGATAGGTTTGTCGCGTTTCCGCCGCTTCTCCGGGAAGGACCCGCGCCATGTCCGAAAAATCTCTGCTGCTGGGCCAGACGCTCGACTTCGTGACCTCGCCTTTCGAGGCCCCCCCGGAACAGGCCGCCCGCATCCGCAGGCGCGGCGCGGTCATGATCGAGGGTGGCCAGATCGCCGCCGTGGGCGAGGCCGACACCCTGCGCCGCGACCATCCCGAGGCTGCGATCACGGATTATGGCGAGGACCTGATCTGCGCCGGTTTCGTGGACGCCCATGTGCATTACCCGCAAACCGGCATCATCGCGAGCTGGGGCAAACGCCTGATCGATTGGCTGAACAGCTACACCTTTCCCGAAGAAATGCGCTTTCACGACGCCGAGTATGCCGCTGAAATCGCGCGACTTTACCTCGATCTGACCCGGGCACACGGGGTCACGACCATGGCCAGCTACTGCACCATCCATCCCGAATCGGTGACCGCCTTCTTTTCCGAGGCGCAGCGACGCGGGCAGCGGGTTGTCGCGGGCAAGACCTGTATGGACCGCAACGCGCCCGAGGGCCTGCGCGACACACCGAAATCCGCCTATGACGACAGCAAGGCCCTGATCGAGACATGGCATGGTGTCGACCGCCTGTCCTATGCCATCACACCGCGCTTTTCCCCGACCTCGACCCCGGACCAGCTTCAGGCCCTTGGCGCTCTCTGGGGCGAATATCCCGACTGTCTCATGCAGACCCATCTCAGCGAACAGACCGACGAAATCGATTGGGTAAAGGGTCTGTTCCCCGACGCCCGCGATTACCTCGACACTTACGAGGCGTATGGGCTTCTGGGGACAAACGGCCTTTACGGCCACGCCATCCACCTTGAACCGCGCGAAAAGGACCGGCTGAAAGAAGTCGGCGCGGGTCTGGTGCACTGCCCCACCTCGAACACCTTCATCGGCTCGGGCCTGTTCGACATGGGCGGGCTCACGGCGTCAGGCCACCGCGTCGGGTTGGCCACGGATACCGGTGGCGGATCCAGCTTTTCCATGCTGCGCACCATGGCCGCCGCATACGAGATCGCCCATTTGCGCCACAACTCGCTACATGCCGCGCAACTGATGTGGCTGGCCACCGTCGGCTCGGCCCGCGCGCTGCACATGGAAGACAGGATCGGCAACCTGAAACCGGGGCTCGAGGCAGATATCGTCGTGCTGGACCTCGCCTCGACCCCCGACATCGCCCAACGCGCGGCCCGCGCCGAAACCACGTGGGAGGCGCTTTTCCCTACCATCATGATGGGCGACGACCGCGCCATCCGTGCCGTCTGGATCGACGGCAAGAACGCGCTCTAGCCCATTCTTTTTCTTGGGAAAATACCTCCGCCGGAGGCACACCGCCGGCCCGCCGGGGCCGGCAAGACCTGCGCGCCCGCAGGGCGCACAATCCTATTACGCTCTAAAACGCCTTGAACGTCAACGTGGTCAGCGACCTTTCAATTCCGTCGATATCCAGCAGGTTGTCATTGATGAACTTGCCCACATCCTCGCCCTCTGGGATATATAGCTTCATCAACAGGTCATACTCCCCGCTGGTCGAAAACAGCTCCGAATGGATTTCCTTCAGCGCAATGCCTTCGGCCACGCGATAGGTGGTCCCGGGCTTGCAGCGAATCTGGATGAATACACAGGTGGTCATATTTGGTCCTCGTCCGGTTTGGATGCAGGCTGGCACAATTAGCACGCCTTCCACAATCCCGAAACAACGCCTCTTGGCCCCGAAGAACACCCCCCCTATAAGATGGCGCAACCCGAACCACGAGGACGCACCATGCGCACAGCAGAGGTCAGCCGCAGCACCGCGGAAACCGACATCACCGTTCAGATCAACCTGGACGGCACCGGCATCTATGACAACCAGACCGGCGTGGGTTTCTTTGACCACATGCTCGACCAGCTGTCGCGCCATTCGCTGATCGACATGACCATTCGCGCCGAGGGCGACTATCACATCGACGATCACCACACGGTCGAGGACGTGGGCATCGCGCTGGGTCAGGCGTTGACACAGGCGCTTGGCGACAAGAAGGGCATCCGCCGCTATGCCGCGTGCCACCTGCCCATGGACGACGCGCAGGTGCGCGCTGCGCTTGACCTCTCGGCCCGGCCCTACCTGATCTGGAATGTCGACATGCCGACCCAGAAGATCGGCAGTTTCGACACCGAACTGGTGCGCGAGTTCTTTCAGGCCTTGTCGACCCATGGCGGCATCACGCTGCATGTGGACCAGATCCACGGGTTCAACAGCCACCACATCGCCGAGGCCACCTTTAAGGCCGTGGCCCGCGCCCTGCGCGAAGCGGTCGAGACCGACCCGCGCAAGGCTGACGCCATCCCCTCGACAAAAGGGGCGCTGTAAAACATGCTGACAGCCATCATTGATTACGAGAGCGGCAACCTGCACTCGGCCGAAAAGGCCTTTCAGCGCATGGCGCGCGAAGTAGATGGTGGCGAGGTCGTGGTCACATCAGATGCCGATACCGTGGCCCGCGCCGACCGTCTTGTTCTGCCGGGCGATGGCGCCTTTCCGGCCTGTGCTGCGGAACTGCGCGGCCACAAAGGCATCTATGACGCCATGGTCGAGGCCGTCGAAGACAAGGGCCGTCCGTTCCTTGGCATTTGCGTCGGCATGCAGCTCATGGCCACCATGGGCCATGAATACGAGGAAACCGCCGGTCTGGACTGGGTCGCGGGCGATGTCGAACGCATCACCCCGACAGACAAATCCCTCAAGGTGCCGCATATGGGCTGGAACGATCTGGTGATCGAACGTCCCCACGCCGTTCTTGACGGAGTCGAAAGCGGCGACCACACCTATTTCGTGCACTCCTACCAGTTTCACGTCGCCCACCCCGAAGACCGGATCGCCTATGTCAACTATGGCGGTGATGTCACTGCGATCATTGGAAAAGACACGATGCTTGGCATGCAATTCCACCCCGAGAAAAGCCAGCATGTGGGCCTGCGCATGATCGGCAACTTCCTGCGCTGGACACCCTGATCCGCCCTTGGGGGCTCTGGCCCCCAATTCATCGGAAGTATTTTTACAAAGAAGAAGACGGTGCCGGGCGCAAACGGCTTGGGGCGGTGCCATAGGCCTTGCGAAAGGCACGGGTAAAACTTTCGGGCGAGGCATAGGCATAGCGATGTGCCACGCGCTCGATCCGGTCGCCGTTCATCACATCCTGACGCGCCAGGATCAGGCGCCAGCGTCGTAGATACCCCATCGGCGTTTCCCCCACGACCCCGGCAAACAACTCGCAAAAGCGCGACAGGGACAGCCCCGCGATCTGTGCTAGGTCGGCATTGGTCCACAGACGGCCCGGGTGGTCATGCATGGACACGATGGCGCGGCTGAGACGCGGATCAGCCATGCCCGCCAGAAGCCCGGCTTCTGTGCTGCCACGTTCGATCTGGTCGCGCAGAAGACGCACCATCAGAGCCTCGCCCAGCCGATTGATCACCGACTGAGCGCCGCACCGGTTGGCCACGGCCTCATGATGCATCAACCCGACCAGCGCGGCGGTTTCGGGATGCGGGCGCAGGTCCAGTTCTACCTTGTCAGGCAGTGAAGCCAGCAAAGGGTTTGAAGCCCCCGCCCAATCAACCGAGGCAGCAAACAGGACAGCCTCCGCGCAACTGCGGGGTTCAGTCGCGCGCGCGAAAAACACCACCCGCTCGGGCGTGGCTCCGTCTTTGGCACAGGCGATGAGATTGGCCCGGCCCAAAGGCGCAGGGCGCACCGAAAGGTGAAAGCGCTCAACAAGTGTGGTTAGACGATCCATGGATTTTCGGTTTCTATGCACGGTTATTCGGATTTATCAAACCATAAATCCTGACAAAATCTGAATCAATCACAATCGACAGATAGGAAATCCGATGCTGATCCCACGCCAGAAAACCCCGAACCTGACCCTGCCAATGCTTGGCGGTGGCACTTTTGACCTCGCCTCCGAAGGCTCCGAGCGGGGCACGGTCATCTGCTTTTTCCGGGGTTTGCATTGCCCGATCTGCGCAAACTACCTGAAAGAGCTGGAAAAGCGCGTTGCCGATTTTGCCGAACGCGGCGTGTCCTGTATCGCCGTCAGTTCGGACGGCGAAGAGCGCACCCAAGCCATGGCCGACAAGATCGAAGCCAAGGGGCTGCGCTTTGCCTATGACCTGCCGCTTGATGTGGCGCGTGACTGGGGGCTTTATATCTCGACCTCACGGGGCAAGACCTCGATCGGGCTCGAGGAACCCGCCCTGTTCTCGGAACCGGGCCTGTTCATGGTGACGCCGCAACAGACTCTGTACTACGGCTCGGTGCAGACCATGCCCTTCGTGCGTCCGCATTTCTCGGAACTGGTCGGCGCACTGGATTTCGCAATCGCCAACGATTATCCGGCCCGCGGCGAATATACCGGCGCCGTCTGACCCCGGGGGCGTGTCCCTGCAGACACGCTGACGCAAGAATGAACGCCGCCCTTCTGGACCGGAAGGGCGGCCTGTGTGTAAGTGGAGGTCCGACCCCGAACCGCCACTTCAACTGGTTTCCCTAAGTGCATATCAGGCTTGAGAAATTCAATCACATCAAACGCCAGAAACGGTATCATGTTCTGCGCGTGACGCAGACCTTGTTCGGCGATTGGTGCCTTGAGCGGGAATGGGGGGCGATTGATGGCAGCGCCAAACAGAAAGAGCGCCGCTACCTGCCCGGCCTTGACCAGGCCCAAAACGAAGTCGAGCGCCTGAAGGCGCTCGATTTGGAAAAGGGCTATGCGGTGATCCCCGTGCAGATGGGGCTGTTCTAACTCACTGGATCCGGGTCCAGTCCTGCCCACGGCAGATCATGCCCCCGGCCACACAGCCTTTTACGTTCAGTTTCGATCCGCTCAGCGACATTTTGGATTTGTAGGTCTTGTCCGAATCCGGTGCCCAGATCTTGCCGCCGCCATAGGCACCATTGCCCTCGGCCTTCATGTCCCAGAGCATTTTCTTGCCCTTGTGCTCGTAATTTGGCGAGACATTGCCGTTCTTGTCATAGGCTTCCTTGATGGTCCCGCAGATGGCACTGCCACAGGGGGCAATGGTCACATGCAGATAGCCGCCGGTATCACCCGGCGCGGTTTTCCAGACACCCGCTGCGGGATCGGCTGCCGCAACAGTGGCGCCCGCAATCAGAACGGCACCGGCCAGAATGAGTTTTTTCATGGTTTTCCTCCCGAAATCTGAGCAAAACTCTGATACAGGGGGCGGTTTCGATCAACCCTGACTTGGGGTCACGTTGCATTTCCGGCAACTCCGTGCCAAACCGCGCCTGACCTCATATTCAGACCGGAATACCGCCATGATCCTTTACCCCGCCATCGACCTCAAAGACGGAAACGCCGTGCGCCTTGTGCACGGGGATATGGCACAGGAAACCGTATTTAACGAAAACCCCGCCGCGCAGGCGCTGGAATTCGTCAAGGCAGGCTGTGAATGGCTGCATCTGGTCGACCTGAACGGCGCCTTCGCCGGTGAGCCGGTGAATGCCGCACCGGTCGAGGAAATCCTGAAACAGACCAAGGTGCCCGCCCAGCTGGGTGGCGGCATCCGCGACATGAAAACCATCGCGAACTGGATCGACAAGGGGCTGGCCCGCGTGATCCTGGGCACCGTCGCCGTCGAGAACCCCGATCTCGTACGCGAGGCCGCGCGTGAATTCCCCGGCAAGGTCGCCGTGGGCATCGACGCCCGCAACGGCAAGGTCGCCACCAAGGGCTGGGCCGAGGAAACCGACGTGATGGTCACCGATCTGGCCAAATCCTTCGAGGACGCAGGCGTGGCCGCGATTATCTATACCGATATTATGCGCGATGGTGCGATGAAGGGCCCCAATGTCGAGGCCACCGCCGATCTGGCCAATGCCGTGTCGATCCCGGTGATCGCCTCGGGCGGGGTGTCGTCACTGGACGATCTGCGCAACCTGAAAACCTGCGGCGCGCCCCTCAATGGCGCAATCTCGGGGCGTGCGCTTTATGACGGGGCGATTGATTTGAAAGAGGCACTGGCCGTGATGAAGGCCTGATCTTCACCTTTGCAGAAATACTCTGGGGTGAATTGCCCCGGACCTGATCCGGGACAAGAGGGGCAAAGCCCCTTCCCCTGCCCCCAGAAAAAGCGGATAACATCGCCATGTTGAAAACCCGTCTGATCCCTTGTCTTGATGTGGCCGATGGCCGTGTGGTCAAGGGCGTGAACTTTGTCGGCCTGCGCGATGCGGGCGATCCGGTCGAAGCCGCCCGCGCCTATGATGCCGCCGGTGCGGATGAAATATGTTTTCTCGATATCCACGCGACGCATGACAATCGTGGTGTGATGATCGACATGGTGCAACGCTGCGCCGAACAGTGTTTTGTGCCGCTGACGGTGGGTGGCGGGGTGCGCACCGTGCAGGATGTGCGCCGTCTGCTTCTGGCGGGGGCCGACAAGGTGTCGTTCAACTCGGCAGCAGTCGCAAACCCCGATGTGGTGGCCGAGGCCGCCGCGCAGTTCGGCAGCCAGTGCATCGTGGTCGCAATCGACGCCAAGACCGTGAGCCCCGGCAAATGGGAAATCTTCACCCATGGCGGGCGCAAACCCACCGGCATCGATGCGGTCGAATTCGCGCGCCTTGTGGTCGAAAAAGGCGCAGGTGAAATCCTGTTGACCTCGATGGACCGCGACGGCACCAAGGCGGGGTTCAACCTGCCCCTGACCAAGGCCATTTCCGACGCTGTGGACGTGCCGGTAATCGCCTCGGGCGGGGTTGGCACGCTGGATCACCTGGTCGAAGGCGTCACCAAGGGCGGGGCCAGTGCCGTGCTGGCGGCGTCGATCTTCCACTTTGGCGAATATTCCATACAGGAAGCCAAGGAATACATGAACAATGCCGGCATCCCGATGAGGCTCACATGACCACGCTGACCGATCTTGCCGCCACCATCGCAGACCGCGCAGAGGCCGACCCCGAGTCAAGCTGGACCGCGAAACTGCTCGCCAAAGGGCCCGAGAAATGCGCCGAGAAATTCGGGGAAGAGGCGATCGAGGCCATCATTGAAGCGGTTAAAGACAATCGCGAAGGGCTGATCTCGGAAAGTGCCGATGTGCTGTTCCACCTGCTGGTGATGCTGCAATCGCGCGGCGTGACTCTGGACGAAGTTCTGGCCGAACTCGCGCGGCGTCAGGGCACCAGCGGCATCGCCGAAAAGGCCGCGCGCCCCAAAACCTGACAAGCCGCTTCCTCACCGGCGACGCCCGCGCCTATAGTGAACAGGATTTCTGTCAGGTTGAGGCGCGCATGTGGCGTTGGGCTTTTCTTCTAGTCATCACTTTCCTTGCGGCTTGTGGCGTGCCCTCCGAGCAAAAGGTCGCGGATGTCGACGGGCTGGCCCGTGCCTTGCAGACCATGGACAGTACCAATCGGGTCGCTCCGCAAGAAGCGCGGCGCGCGGCCGAGATCGCCTATGCCTATTCGCTTGAGCAACGCGAAGCCTACAAGGTCAGCGACCCACCCCTGATCCATAACACCAAGGTCAATCAGGGGCTGCGGCCACGCGGCCTGTGCTGGCATTGGGCGGATGATCTCGAAGCGCGCCTGCGCCGAGAAGGGTTCAAGAGCTTTTCCTTCCACCGTGCCATTGCCAATATCGACAACCTGCGCGTGGAACACAGCACCGTCATCCTGAGCGCAAAAGGTGCCCCCATGCAGGACGGGATCGTTCTGGACGGCTGGCGTTACGGCGGATACCTGTTCTGGGCGCCTTTGCCCGAGGACACACGCTATACGTGGGTGCCCCGCGCCGAAGTCTTTGCCACACGGCGCAAGGGCGCTCTGTAAGACCTCACAGCTTGGAAGAAATCACACCGGTGTTGAAGCCACCCATACGCAGCTCTCCGAATAGGCGTTGGTATTCCATTTTGGGGCACAGGTTCTGGATCACGGTCACGCCGTGCGCCTCGGCCTTGGCAGCAGCATCTGCGTGTTCGACGCCGATCTGCATCCAGACGGTTTGCAGGTTTGGAAAGCACGCGAGGGCCTCGTCCACGATGGGGGGCACGGCCTCGGAGCGGCGGAAGATGTCTACCATATCGACGGGCGTGTCGATCTCGGACAGGCTGGCCCGGACGGTTTCACCGAACAAAGCCTTGCCCGCGTGGCCGGGATTGACCGGGATCACCCGATACCCCTTGAGCCCGAGATACCGCGCCACATAGTAGCTGGGCCGCACAGGGTTCATGGACACGCCGACCACCGCAATGGATTTGGTGCGGTTCAGGACGTCTTTGAGAAGGGTATCGGAATAGGTCATAGGCAGACGCTAACCGGATTCTGTAAAAAGAAAAAGCGCCCAAGAAACTCTTGGGCGCCAGTTACGGAACGAGGGACAGTGAAGTCAGAGACAGCGGTTCCATGTCTGCCTCTTGTGCACTTCAGATATGTATCACCGGGCAAGTTTAAAGGGCTGATAAAACATCTGTGATCGCGCGTGGGAAACCGGCAAGATTCCGCCAGTCAGTCGAAGATATCCTCGACCACGTCGAACAGTTCTTCCGCCATCCAGCGTGCCCAGCCCTTGCGTTTCTTGCTTTTCTTTTTGTGTTTCTTACGGGGCTTGTCATGGGCAAAGGCCGGGGCCTTCATCACCGGTCGCTCAGGGTCTTTGCGGGGACGGTCCGGCACGGGCATCTGCTTGAGATCGTGCAGCGGTGCGCCACAGCTGGAACAAGCCAGTTCGTGACGGGTCTTGCCCTTGAGGACAAGAGCGGCGCGCGTTCCGCAATAGTTGCAGGTGGCAATTTTGGTCGGGTATGGAATCGGTCTTCTCCGGCGCTGCTTATATCCCACATGTAGGGCGCTGCAGGCATGTATGGGAGGGCGGCACCGGAAAAAGTGACGACGCCCTTCCCCCCTAATGCGGCAAAGACGCGTAGAGCGCCACCGCGGCAGCATTCGACACGTTGAGAGAGCCGAATCCACCGGTAAAGTCGATCTTGACCAGTTGATCTACGGTGTCCTTGGTTTTCTGACGCAATCCCGGCCCTTCGGCGCCCAGAACAAGGGCCACGGGCAAGTCGCGTTTGCCGTCCAGCGCCTGTTCGATGCTTTGTTCGGCTTCGCCATCCAGGCCCAGCACAAGATACCCCATCTGCTGCAACTCGTTGATGGTGTCTGCCAGGTTGCGCATCCGAAGATAGGGCTGACGTTCCAGCGCACCACTGGCGGTCTTGGCCAGCGCGCCGGTTTCGGGGGCCGAATGGTGGCGGGTGCCGATCACGGCCAGCGCGCCAAACACTTCGGCCGAGCGCAGGATCGCGCCCACATTGTGCGGGTCGGTCACGCGGTCGAGAAGGATCAGGCGCTGTGGCCGGTCGTCATCGGCAATGGCACGGTCCGACAGGCTGCCCCAGTTCAGCGGCTTGACCTCAAGCGCCGCCCCCTGATGCACGGATTGCGGATCAATCGGCGCCGAGAATTTACGCGGATCGACGATTTCAGGCGTCATGCCCGACTCGGCGATGGCCTCATCCAGCTTGTCCGCCGCGTTCTTGGTCACGATGAGTCGCAGTTTCTCGCGGGCCGGATTCGACAGGGCGTCGCGCACGGCATGCAACCCGAACAACCAGACGGTTTCTGCCTCGGCCTTGCGCTTTGACTGCTCTTTTTCGACAACCCATTTTGGTTTTTTCATCGCTCATGCGTCCTGTTTTCCACGGGAATTTACCAATGCGCCGGTTCTGGGTGCACCGCAAGCAATTTTCTTGTTGACGCCCCCTGCCCGCACCGGTAATCAGCCCCTCACACCGAGACCGCAAGGTCTGGAAAGTGGGCGACAGGCCGCAAGGTGTGGCAGGGGACTGTAACTCCCTCGCGGAGACGCACGCTTGGTTCGATTCCAAGGTCGCCCACCACTTTCCCTAAAAGTTCAAATGGTTAGCGCGCAGTTTATGCGTTGGAACAGACCATAAGCGGATGCGTATGGGGCTAGTGCCCCTTGACGTTTTTCTCCATCAGGCGCTGGAACAGGCGCGGGCTGAGGCGGTTGATATAGTAACTCAGCCGCGCCACCCGCCCCACCGGAATAAAATCGCGCCCCTTGTCCAGCCCTTTCAGGATCACGGCGGCGGCTTCGTCCGGAGTCATCACGTCAAATCCGTCAGACGCCGAGCCGGGTCGCGTGGTGCCGTCTTGCCCTGCAGGCACGTGGCCCGTATTGGTCGCCACGAAGGACGGCGCGGCAATGATTGTCCTGACGCCATAAGGCCGCTCTTCTGAACGCAGCGATCCGAACAACCCTTCCAGCGCATGTTTCGACGCGGCATAGGCCGTGCGATGATAGAGCGGCGAAAACCCCGCAACTGAAGATATGGCCAAATGTGTGCCGCGCGCGTCGCGCACCGCTTGCAGGAAGGCCTGCGCCATGTTGGCGGCTGCAAAGAGATTGATTTCAAACACTTTACGCAAGGCGGCCTCGTCCAACCCGTCAAAGGCACCAAGATGGGTGATTCCGGCGTTATAGACCACCAGATCGATCGACTCGCAGCGCGACAGCACGGCCTTGGTCGCCCGCGCCAGGGCTTCGGGATTGGTCAGGTCACAGGTGATCGGGATTTGCGTCGGGGTGTCCTCCATCCCTTCAGTGTGAAGGTCCAGCAGCACCACGCGCCAACCCCGCGCCTGCAACGCCGCAGACAAAGCACGGCCCAGACCGCCATTGCCGCCCGAAATAACCGCCGTTTTCACACGCCTGCCCTTTCGCGCCAGAACTCGAATACCTCGGCGCTGGTCTTTTCGGGCACATAGCCGAACTCACGCTTCAGGGCGTCATTGGCGAGCACGGGCCGGTATTGCAGGAACCGCACCTGTTCGGGGCCATAGCGGCTGAGGCCAAGGGGTTTGGCCACCGCAAGGGCCGATTTCAGCACCCAGGCCGGAATGCGTTTGACCGGTTTGCCCATGGCACGGGCCAGATCCGTGACGCCCAGCGCCCCATCGCCAGCCACGTTGAAAATCCCCGTCGGCCCGTCGGTGGCGGCCCGTTTCAGAATCCGCGCAAGATCACGGCTCCAGATAAAGACAAAGGGGCTTTCGCTGCCAGTCACGGCCAGAAGGCTGGGCTTGTGGAACAACGCGGTAATCTGGTTCTCGGTTCCCTGCCCCAGCACGGTGCCCACCCGCAGCACAACCTGTTCCAACTCGGGGTCGGTGTCGCGGGCCTCGGCCAGCATTTCCTCGACCAGCCGTTTGTGGTGGCTATAGGGGAAGGCCTCGTTGCCGCGTACCGGATCGCTTTCGCGCAAGGGCACAGGGTTGTCCGGGTGATAGCCATACGCCGCCCCAGAAGACGTCACGACCAGACGCCGTGTGCCCGCCGCCAGCGCCGCCTCGAGCACGTTTTCGGTGCCACGCACATCGACCGCATATTCAAGATCTCGGGTCGACCCCCTGGGCGGGGTCACGATCGAGGCCAGATGCACGATCACCTCGGGCCGGGTCTCGGAAATGACGCGCGCAGGGTCATCCGTGGTCACGTCCATCTTGTGAAACGCGGTGCCAGCGGGCAGGTTTGCGGGCGCATTCAGATCGGTGGCAATGACCTCGTGGTCCGTGTCGGCCAATTCTTCGAGAAGGGCGCGGCCTATCATGCCCGCCGCGCCAGTAATCAGGATACGTGTCATCGTGCGGCCTCGGTTCTGCTCATGAATTTTGCCAGCACGATCCCCGACAGGATGTGCCAGATCCCCCAGAAGGCCGCGACAACGGCCATGCCGCCAAGCCCATGGAAAAAACCGAAGATCAGAACCAGCCCAAGGCCCGAGTTCTGGATTCCGGTCTCGATAGTGATGGCACGGCGGTCAAAGGGCGACAGCCCGGCCAGCGTCGCAAGGGCAAAGCCTCCGCCCAGCGCAAGGCCGTTGTGCAACAGCACCAGCACCGCCACCAACCCGGCATAGGTCAGGAAGTAGCTCCAGTTCGCTGCAATCGCGAGCAGCACGAAGGCGATGAAAATCCCCATCGACACCCATTGCAGCGGCGTACGCAGCTTTGCGGTGATGTCAGGGCGCCGGATATTCAGGGTAATGCCCAACACCAGCGGCAGCACCAACATGAACCCGACCGTGATCGCGACCGACACCGGATCAACCGACGTCGCGCGCAGGATTTCGCGGGTGGGTTCATAAAGGCTGCCCCAGAAGGCGATGTTGAACGGGGTCAGGAAAATCGCCCCCACGGTGGAAAACGCGGTCAGGCTGACCGAAAGCGCGGCATTGCCCCCCGCCCGATGGGTAATGAAGTTCGAAATATTCCCCCCCGGACAAGCCGCAACCAGCATCAGGCCCAGCGCAATCGAGGGCTGGGGGGTGGTCAACAGGACCAATCCGAACGTCAGCGCAGGCAACAGCAGGAATTGCGATACCAGCCCAACCAGTACGGGTTTCGGCCCGCGCGCCAGACGTTTGAAGTCTTCGGGCACAAGGTCGATCGCGATCGAGAACATGACCACTGCCAGAATGCCGTTCAACAGCATCAGGGACCCGGGGCTGAAATTCAGAACAACGTCATCGACCGGCGTCATGCGCGCACTCCCTTGGCAAGGCGGTCGATCCATTTGGTCACGGCACCGCGATAGGTGGCCTTGTCCACGTAATAGGCCATGCGGGCGAGCTTAAGGTAATTCATCCCCCCTGTCGCGCGTTCAAACCCGGCGGATTTTTCGGCTCTCAGATCACGCGCCGCGGGGTTATCGGTTTCCAGCCCCTTGATATAGCGGGCCACCATCTCGGCCTGTTCGTGACGGCCCTGCCAGCCAAGGCCCGTGGCCTCGACCATGCCCAGCACGAACAGGTCATCGCGGTCGGGGTGAAAGGCATTCAGATACAGATGCGGCGCATCCCCCTGCCAGTTGAGCAGGTCTTTCGCGATGAACGGATAATGCAGCTTGTACCCCGTCGCGGCCAAAACAAGGTCATAGTCGGCCTGCGAGCCGTCCTTGAAATGCACGGTCTTGCCTGCGAAATGGTCTATGTCGGGGCGGATGGTCAGATCCCCGTGCCCCGCATGGTATAGTACCAGCGAGTTGACGACCGGATGGCTCTCATAGAGTTTGTAGTCCGGTTTCGGGAAGCCGTATTTCTGCGGGTCGCCAACGAACCATTTCAGGATCAGGCTGTCCATTGGCCGCTTGATCCACATCGGCAGCTTGACGGCCCCGCCCAACGTGTCGGCAGGTTTGCCAAAGACGTATTTCGGCACGAAGTAATACCCCCGCCGCATGGACAGGTCGGTTTTCGTGGCGTGGTGGATGGCGTCCACGGCAATGTCACAGCCGGAATTGCCCGCCCCGACCACCAACACCCGTTTGCCGTCGAACTGACTGGCGCGACGGTACTGGCTGGCGTGGATCAACTCTCCGTCGAACGTGCCCTTGAAGTCGGGCATATTCGGTTCCGAGAGTGTTCCGTTGGCGATCAGGACCCCTTTGAAGGTGGCTTCATGGACCCCGTCCTGATCCTGCCAACTGACACGCCAGCCTTCCCCGCTCTCCCCCAGCGGGGCCACTTGGGTCACACGCGCATTGAACCTGTAATGCGCCCGCAACCCGAAGTGATCTGCAAACCGACGAAAATAGCCGGTCAGGTCTTTGTGTGACGGATACTCCGCGACGGCATCATCCATAGGGAAATCCGCGAACTCGGTCATCCGCTTGGATGAAATCAAATGGGCGCTTTCGTACATGGTGGACAGCGGGGCCTCGATATCCCACAGCCCCCCGACATCCGAGTGCAGCTCGAATCCCTGAAATGGAATATCCTGCTCCTTGAGAACCTTGGCTGCGGCCAAACCCATCGGCCCCGCCCCAATCAGGGCGAATTGTTCGCGCGTATCAGTCATGCTCCCTCCCCGAGCAAAATTTTTCTTATATTGAACAGATGACCAAAATAAGGCAAGATAAATCCATGAAGACAGATTTTACCGATGAAAAACAACGACAACGCGCCCCGTCCAAGCGTTCGTTAGAAACCCGCGCCCGCATTCTTGACGCGGCGGAAAGACTGTTTGCCGAAAGGGGATTCGAGGGGGCATCGATTCGCGATATCGCCCGCGAAGCCGGGGTACAGGCGGGGCTGGTAACGCATCATGGCGGCCCGAAAGAGGACCTTTTTGCGCGGATCGTGGCGCGCCGTGCGGACGAATTGTCGGCCGGACGCCTAAGCGCGCTGGCCTCGCAACGCGAACTGGGGCCGCTCAAGCTGGAAGACGTGATGCGGTGTTTCTTTGAGCCTTATCTCTACAAGGCTGAAACGGGGGGGCCGCAATGGGTGGCCTACGCGCGGCTGATTGCGATGATCTCGGCCGATCCGCATTGGCGCCCGCTGGCCGCGCGGTGCTTCGACCCCACGGCAAACAGGTTTATCGACGCGATCTGCGCGCTGTACCCCGACACGCCGCGCGAAACCATTGCCGCCGGGTTTGTCTATTCTGTATCAGCCATGCTGGCGCTGATCACGTCGCGGTGGCGGGTCAACGCGCTGGGGGATCCGCGCCCCGATGCCGCCAGCCATCTGGACGAGCTGGTCACCTTCTGTGCCGCAGGCATTGATGCGTGTGCCCGCAAATAGACCCGACCATTACTCGAAAAGAACATCCGCACGCGTGAAAACTTCGGTCTGGGTGCCAAGATCGTCATAGAGAAGATCGATCGTCACTGTTTCGATCCCGCCGGGGGCATAGGTGACGGAAAAACCCTGGTCGTCGGGAATCGCCTCGGGGTCGGCCGGATCACAGGCCGTCAGGGGAAACACCGTGAGCGGCCCGTCGTTGATGGCATAGCGCAGTTGATGCAGCCCGCAGCGCCAGTCCACCAGATGCGTGAAATAGAGCCAGTCCTGCCCTTCATATTCGCGCACACCGATCCAGACACGCTTGGTGCGCTCAAGGATCGGGCGCACCTCGGTCGCGGTCAGGTATTTCCGCGTAGGTGTCTGGTCTTCGGCGGCGAACTCTTCCGTCGCACGGGCAGGCCCAGCGACAGCCCCGAGCATGAGTGAAGCGGCGCAAAGGCCCGCAATGACATCCGTTTTCAAAGCTGATCCCCTATCCTGTCACACTGGCTGTCCCACGACGCCGTTCCGCCCTTCAGGGCATCTGAACTTCTTCGCGCTGGAACGTCTCGGTCTGGACCTGCATGTCGTCATACAGGATTTCGACCGTCACGGAGGTGATGCCACCAAGGGGATAGGTCAAGGCGATCTGCGACTCTTGCGGGATGTGGTTGGGGTTCTTGGGATCACAGGGCGCGATCTCCAGCGCCTCAAGCGTGCCGTCATTGACCGCGTATTTGATCTGGTGCAACCCGCAGCGCCACGAAATCAGATGCGTAAAGTAGAGCCAATCCTTACCATCATATTCCCGCACGGCCACCCAGTTGCCCTTGGTCATCTCGAGGATCGGGCGCACCTCGGTCGCGGTCAGGAACTTACCGCTCGGGGTCTGGTCCTCGGCGGTGAATGTCTGGTCTGCTGAGACCATTGTGACCACACAACTGGCCAGCACGACAAAAAACGGGACAAGTCTTTTCATTCCACGGATCCTTTGCAAAAATATGCCCTTACAGGCTTGAAAATCACGCAACTCCCTACTGTCCTGCAGGGGATAACCGGCCTATAGTCGGTGCGAGGTATGGTGCAGGGTATTGATAAAAATGGCAACAAAAGCGTCGAAAAGCGACCCGTTCAACATTCTGATCGTGGCACAGGCAGGACGTCTGCAATATGAGGCGGTGCTGTTCATCGCGTCATTGCGGGCCATGTCCCCTAAGTTTCCGGGCCGTGTGATCGTCGCCGAACCCCAGCCCGGCCCGCTATGGCAGCAGGATCCGCGCATCCATCAGGATGTCGTGCGCGATTTCCTCATAGAAAACGGGGCCGAGATCATCCCCTTCGAGTCGCGGCTTTTCGGACAGACCTATGTTTATGGCAACAAGATCGAGGCGCTGTCCGTCTTGCCGGAGGGCGAACCCTTCGTGTTTTTCGACACGGACACGTTGGTGACCGGCGACCTGATGACGGTGCCGTTTGATTTCGAGCGGCCCGGGGCGTCGCTGCGCGTCGAGGGTACGTGGCCCAAGCTTGAACTCTACGGGCCGGGCTATACCGAGACCTGGAAATCGCTTTACGACAAGTTCGGGCTGGACTTCGAAAGCTCGCTCGACTTGTCGCAACCCGACGAATACTGGCGGCGCTATCTTTATTTCAACGCCGGGTATTTCTTTTACAAATGCCCCAAACTGTTCGGAGAGCGGTTTGCGGACTACGCCACCGCGATCCGCGATGACGCCCCGCCCGAGCTGGTCTGTCAGGAACTGCACCCGTGGCTGGATCAGGTGACCTTGCCCCTGGTGATCCATTCTTTCGGCGGCGGGCGCGATGCCCTGCCTGCGGGGTATCTGGACGGGGATATCACGTGTCACTACCGCCTGTTGCCGCTGCTTTACGCCCGCGAGAGCGACAAGGTGGTCGAAGTACTGGAAGAAATCACGGCCCCCAACAAGGTCAAGAAGGTACTGAAACAGCACGACGCGATGAAGCGGATGATCTATCAGGGCCGCGGCCAGAAGGTGCGCGCCCTGTTCGACCGCGACCACCTGCCCCGCCGCGAACAGGCGATCCGTAACACCATCAAGCGCAACGGATTCTGGATGCGGTAAACACAACCGTGCCACGCGCTGTTACGGTCTTGTCGCGCGACCATCACCGACCTGTTACGCAACGCTTTTAGGCGCGGGGCATGACCCGCTACGCCCAAATACACGATCGCAACACTGGCCTTGCTGGGTTGGACCACCCCAGCCTGATCCGTCCATGGATGATCGCGATGGGCATATCTGCCACGCTGTTCACCCTGTTTCCCGGCACGGATCTTTGGGCCAGCGCCCTGTTCTATTCGGACGGGTTCATCTTGCAGGACCGGGCACATATCGAGGGGGTGCGCCACGCTTTGTTGGGGCTGTCCCTGATCCCCTGTGTTCTGGCGTTGCTTGAGCTGGGCATCTCGCTGGTCACGTCACACCCCATCCTGATGCTGCGCCGACACATGGCTTTTATCCTCTGCCTGTTTGCCCTTGCGCCGGGGCTATTGGTGAATGGCCTGTTGAAACGGCACTGGGGTCGGGCGCGCCCCGTCCGGACTGAAGAGTTTGGCGGGCAGGCCGAATTTACTCCGGCCCTTGAGATCACCAACCAATGCGGGGGCAATTGTTCTTTCGTGTCCGCCGAGACGGCCTCTGTCACGGCGGGCGCGATTTCTGTCTATCTTCTGACCGCCCGCCTGCAGCACAGAGGCTGGCGCCTGTCCCTGCGCGCCTTGGCCTGTCTGGTGCTGTTTTCTGTTGCGGTGATGCGCATCGCGCTTGGGCGGCATTTCCTGTCGGACGTAGTGTTCGCGGGGCTGTTTACACTGGGATGTGCGTTGCTTCTGGCGCGGCAGGGTCAGGTCAGCCCGCGAAAGGCGCTGGCCCGGTTGCGGCGACGGGCACGGATGCTTGGCCTTCCCGCGCCCCTGCTCTCCAAGGGTCCGGGCGCCCGCCCTGTCAATCTGCCATGACGTTCCTCAGAAAACCTCGCCCTGCAAAACCCGGGTCAGGTCCAGCGCAAAGGGCAGATGCGTGTTCAGGTGGTGCCCCGCCCCCGCTACCGTGTGGAACGTGGCGGCGGGGTGCGTATTCAGGCCGCCGAACAGGTCCAGCGCCCCAAGGTATTGCCGGACATGGGAAAAGGGTTCCGGCAACAGGATCGGCGCGCCAAGGGTCACGATATCGGCACGACGTATCTTCTCAAGACTCTGCCCTGCGCCGGACATGGCCAGAACCTCGAAAGCAAAGGAGATCGACAGGCACCCCTTGCTGTGGCCAGACAGGGACAGGATTTCACGCCCCTCATCCTGCAACAACGCGACAAGCGTCGCGGCATCGGCGCGTTTGGCGGCATGGTCGCGCATGTCCTGTTCCGGAGCCGACAGAATGGCGACATCCGCCGCAGCCTCGGCGGCCTCTTTCTGGGCCATGTGCAACAGATGCTGGACCCGCCCGGGCGCGGCTAGGATCACGCCGCCGCCCAAAACCTCAGACAAAAGATCGCCCAGCCCATAGCCCGCGACGATCGCCCCGACCGGTTCGCCATAGATATTGGCCAGCGCCCGGGCAAAGGCCGCTGCGCCAAGGTTCGAACATCCCAGCCCCGCCACAGCAAAGCGGCGCAGCGTCCGGCCCGGCGCACGTTTCAGAGCGGCGGCATCTTCAAAGAGTTCAAGGCTGATCTCGCCCTTCCGGCCCTCGGGCCATGCGACAACGATGGCCCCCGCCTGTACCGGGCTGCGCAACATCAGCGCGCGTTCTCCCGCCTGCAGGGCGACCACATCATACATCACCCAGTCCAACCCCGCATTGCGCAAACGCATTCCCGCCAGAACGGGGGTCAAGGCGGGCGGAATCGTACCGCTCGGATCAAAGGAAGTAGGCAACGGTCCAACAGGCAGGCGCATGGCACGGTTTTCCAGAAGATTTGCTGCATTGCAGCATAAACCATTTTCACCCGCATTTCAATCACGGCGGACCCTGTTCCGGTGCAAAGCACGGATCAGGTAGATTTTCCCGAATATGTTGAATGCGTTGCACCCCCGCGGCCAACCCCCTAAAGATTTCCGCAACGGAATTTCAACGGGAGGAACATCCATGTCCGAAGGCCCCAGCTACGGCTTCGATACTTTGCAAATTCACGCGGGCGCGCGCCCCGATCCGGCGACCGGCGCACGCAATACCCCGATCTACCAGACCACGGCCTACGTGTTCCGCGATGCCGAACACGCCGCCGCGCTCTTCAACCTGCAGGAAGTGGGCTATATCTACTCGCGCCTGACCAACCCGACCGTGGCCGTGCTGCAAGAGCGGCTGGCGACGCTGGAAGGCGGCGTCGGGGCGGTGTGCTGTTCCTCGGGTCACGCGGCGCAGATCATGGCGCTGTTCCCGCTGATGGCGCCAGGGCGCAACGTGGTGGTGTCGACCCGTCTTTATGGTGGCTCGATCACCCAGTTCAGCCAGACCATCAAGCGTTTTGGCTGGACCGCGAAATTCGTGGACATCGACGATCTGGACGCGGTCGAGGCCGCGATTGACGACGACACCCGCGCGGTATTCTGCGAGGCAGTCGCCAACCCAGGCGGCCATGTCGCCGATCTCGACGCGATCTCTGCCGTCGCCGACAAGGCGGGCCTGCCGCTGATCGTCGACAACACCTCGGCCACACCTTACCTGTGCCGTCCGATCGAACATGGCGCGACACTGGTGGTGCATTCGATGACCAAATACCTGACTGGCAACGGTTCGGTCACAGGCGGTGTGGTGATCGACTCGGGCAAGTTCGACTGGTCGGCCAGCGACAAGTTCCCGTCGCTCTCTGAACCCGAACCCGCCTATCACGGCCTCAAGTTCCACGAGACCTTTGGCCCGCTGGCCTTTACCTTCCACGGCATTGCCATCGGTCTGCGCGACCTCGGCATGACGCTGAACCCGCAGGCGGCGCATTACACGCTGATGGGGATCGAAACCCTGTCACTGCGCATGGAGCGTCACACCCAGAATGCCGAGAAAGTCGCGGCCTGGCTGGAAACGCACCCGCATGTGGACGGCGTGACCTATGCCGGTTTGCCGTCTTCGCCCTATTACGAACGCGCCCAGCGGATCTGCCCCAAGGGCACCGGGGGTCTGTTCACCGTGGCGCTGAAAGGTGGCTATGACGCCTGCGTCAAATTCGTCGACAGCCTGGAACTGTTCAGTCACGTCGCCAACCTCGGTGACACGCGCAGCCTTGTGATCCACTCGGCCTCGACCACACACCGCCAGCTGACACCGGAACAGCAGGAAGCGGCTGGCGCAGGTGCGAACGTGGTGCGCATCTCGATCGGGATCGAGAATGCCGAAGACCTGATCGCAGATCTGGACCAGGCGCTGAACGCGGCGCACGCCTAAGACACCGCCCCCGGGACAACAAAAGGCCGCGCAGGACTGCGCGGCCTTTTTCGTGGTGCCGAGAAACCGCGCCCTACTCTGCAATCGCGAAGACCATCCTGACCTGCGCGCGCACGGTCATTTCTCCTTCGGCCACGGGCATCGCCGCATCCGCGACCATCTCGGCGCGCATCATGGGAACGGGGCGTGGCAGGTCGCCGCCGCCTTCGGACAGCTCAACCACGGGCCCGAGTGTGACGCCGGCGGCCTCGGCATAAAGGGCGGCCTTTGCCTGTGCGTCGGCCACGGCAGCCCGGCGCGCAAGGTCGTGGTAGCCGTCCATTTCCTGAACTCCGAACCGCAACCCATTGAATTCATTTGCACCATCCTGAACCACATTGGTCAAAACCTCCCCAAGCGTGGACAGGTCTCGCACCCGTACCGTTACGGTGTTGGTCGCGCGATACCCTTCCACCACGGGGGGCTTGCCATCATTCGAATGCCGCCGCACCGGATGCAGCGACAGGTTGCTGGTCTGGATATCACGCGTTGCGACGCCCATCGTGTCCAGCCGGGTCAGGATGTCATTGGCCTTGTCCGCGACCTCGGAAATGGCCGCGCGGGCCTCTTTTGCCTCGTGCGAGACGCCCAATGTCATCACCGCCATATCCGGCACGACCTCGATCCGGCCTGCGCCGGTCACGACGATCCGACCTGCCTTTTGCGGGGTTTCGGCCGCAACCGCGACGACGCATCCCAAGTAAACCAGAAATCCTAATATTATCCGCATCTTGCAGCCCTTTCTTGCCTGTTGTGACCCCCACCCTAGCAAAGCTGGCGGGACAAAGCGCGCCCGTCACCGTCTTTTCCTTTCTTTCGGCAATAAGCTGCCTTAAACTTTCGCCACACAGGAAATGCTTCTTTGTTTTGTTACCAGGTGCTAAAGCCGCAACATGAAACCGAATTTTGCGCTATCGCTGTCGTTTGAGGGGATCGGCCTGCTACGCCGTGTCGAAGGTGGCTGGCACCTGTTGGCCGAGGTGGCGCTTGATTCGGACGATTTGGCGGGCGACTTGGCCGCGATGCGCCAAATGGCGGTTGATCTGGATGGTCCGGATTTCCGCACCAAGCTGATCCTGCCTAATGATCAGATCAAATATCTGACGCTGGACACCGGCCGCCAGAGCGAAGCCAACCGCCGCCTTGCCGCCGAAACCGCGCTGGAAGAAAGCACGCCCTACCGCGCAGAGGACCTGTGTTTCGACCTTGCCAAAGACGGTCGGAAAACCCATGTCGCCGCCGTGGCCCGCGAAACGCTGGAAGAGGCCGAGTCCTTTGTGGCCGAGCATGCGTTCAACCCGGTCAGCTTTGTTGCGACCCCCGACCCCGAAACCGGTTTCGCCCGCGAGGCATTCCTGGGCGATACCCAAGCCAGTACAACGCTTCTGGCGGGGGCCACACTCGAACGTGACACCACCCCGGTGGTGATCGTGGGCTCCGGTCCATTGCCTTTGCCAGAGCCTGAGCCTGCCCCAGAGGCAACGGACGCGGCAGAGCCCCTAGATGACGGGGCCTTGCTGTCCCTGCCGCAAGAGGCCGGGGACACGCCCCCCGAAGACGAAGGCGCAGCCCGCACGGCCGACCCCGGCGACAGAGCAGACGAAACACCTATCGAAGCCCCAGCCGATCCCACACCCGGCTTTGCCAGCATACGGGCGCGCAAGGAGGCGGATGCCGCACCTGCGGCTGCGCCGGCACTTGGTGCGGCTGCGTCATCACAGACCGGCGTCAACGCCCCCGACCTGCCCCCGGCGCCAAGTGCAAGCCGTCTGACCGAACAGACCGAGCCGCGTTTTGATCCGGCCAAACTTGTGGCCGGATTCAAGATCGACGAGGACGAGGTCGAGGAAGAGACAGGCACGACCGGCGGCACGGTCACGTCTTTCTTCAGCCGCCGTAGCAAACCCGAGGCAACGTCCGCACCAGAGCCGGAAACCAAGCCCGAAAGCAAAGCCAAGGTCCCGGAGACAAAAGCAGAGACTGCCGCAGCGAGTTCCGAAAAGCGCCGCATGACCGTGTTCGGTGCGCGCGAGACCGAAGTCGCGGGCAAGCCGCGTTTTCTTGGCCTGATCCTGACTGCCCTGCTGTTGGTCGGGTTGGCCCTTGTGGCGGCCTGGGCCTCGTTCTTCCTTGAGGATGGGGTCAGCAGCCTTTTCCCGGATGAAGAGGAAATCGCCCCCCAGATCGTCGAGATCGCACCGGCGCCGCTGCCGGGCGATACGGTGCCTGCCCCGGCGCCCGAAGATCTTGAAATCGTGACCATCCCCGAAGGCCACGCCGAGAAACCGCCCGTTGAAACGGTGCGGGTCAGCCCCGAGGCTGTCGAAACCCTTGAGACGGGCACCGTCGATGCCGCGGGCAATCTGGTCGACAGCGCGCTGGTGGAAGCCACAGAAGAAGACATGGCCCATCCCACCGCCCCGACCGAGCAGGAAGCCCGCGCGCGTTATGCTGTGACCGGCATCTGGGAACGCGCGCCCGAACCGCCGGCGACGCTGACCAGCGGGGGTACGGATGACCTTTACATCGCTTCAATTGATGCGCCGATTCCGGGCGTGGATGCGCTGGCGCTGCCGGATGTGAGCGGGCTGATGCTAGACGCGTCATTGCCGCGCCAGATCTCGACCCCCGCCGTGGGTACCACCTATGATCTGGACGAGCGTGGCCTCGTAATTGCGACCCCAGAAGGTGCGTTGACACCCTCGGGCACGCTGGTCTATCTCGGGCGTCCGCCTGTGCTGCCCGACACATTCCCTGACCGCGAGGCACTGGCCCAATCCATCCTGTCGGAAGAGGCCGCGCGGCTTGCCGAGCTTCGCCCACGCGCACGCCCCACCGACCTTGTTGAAAACAGCGAACGCGCCGCGAATGGTGGTCTGTCGATCGCCGAACTTGGCAACAAGCGCCCCAAGGCCCGCCCGTTCACCAGCAAGGAAGAGCAGGAGCTAGATCAAACCCCGACGCGGTTGGCGGTGAAAGAGTCTCTGAAACCGCGCCAGCGCCCGGCCAATATTGCGCAGCTTGCCAACCGCGCGAAACCCGCCGATCCGGTGGTGGCTTCGCCTGTTGCGGCCAGTGTGACACCCTCGATCCCGTCCAAGGCGTCGGTGGCACGTCAGGCCACAATCAAAAACGCGATCAACCTCAACAAGGTCAACCTGATCGGCGTCTACGGCACTGCCTCGAGCCGCCGCGCGCTGGTGCGTTTGTCGTCGGGGCGGTACAAAAAGGTACAGGTCGGCGACCGGATCGACGGCGGCAAAGTGTCCGCTATCGGCGAGACCGAGCTGCGCTATCAGAAATCCGGCAAGAACATCGTGCTGAAGCTGCCAAAAGGGTAACGCGGCGCGTTTTCCAGACCTCGAAACGTCTTTGCTCTGTCCGGGCGCGCAAATTCATGATGCGCGCGCGCGATAACTTGTGCTAGCGTGGCCGAACCTTGCGCGGGAACGACGAGACGACCTTGGAAAAGAAGAACAAAACCAATCCCATGGACGACCTTCTTCGTGCACGGCTTCAGATCACAGAAGGGGCAGCGTTGCGCATCAAGGCGCTGCGGATGGCCATGTCAGTGATCGACGCCTTCAACCGCACCTTTACGGGCCAGAGTTTCTTTGCCTTGCGCGAGGTAGAGAACATCCTGATCCGGCTGGATGGCCGACAAGGGCGCGACCTGATCCAGATGCTGCTGGATGAAAACGGCGGCACGCCGGTGACGCCCCATGGTCTTGAGAATATCCCAAAAACCGGCCCCACGATCATCGCCTCGACGCATCCCGTGGGGACGTTTGATTTTGTGGCCCATGCGGCCGCGCTGATGGATCACCGCACCGACATCAAGGTCGTCGCCAACCGCGAGGCCGAGCGGTTTCTGGGCGAAGACACAATCATTCCGGTGGACGTGGACAAGAACAACCGCACCCAGCGCGCCCGTGCCACGCAGCACGAGATGAAAGCCCATCTTGAAACCGGCGGCGCGCTGCTGATCTTTGGATCGGGGCGCGTGCCGTTCGAGGACAAGAACGGGTATCTTGTCGAACCCGAATGGCGCAGCGGCACCACCCGCGTGTCCGCCGCCTGCAATGTCGAAATCGTGCCTGCCTCGGCCAACATGCGCAATTCGCGCCATTATTATCGCACCCGCAACATCGCGCGGTTCCTGAGCGGCGGCAACGAGGGCTTTGCCCGCACCGTCGCCTCGTTGCGCTATGCGTCGGAATTGTTTGCCAAGCTGGGGCAGAAACATGACGTGTTCTATGGCGCCCCCCTACCGCCGGGCACCCCGCCCGAGCAGATCAAAGAAGCGGCCGAGACACTCGCCCCCGGCCTCTACCGCCCTGCCCCTGTATAAAAAACGCCGCCCGACCCATTGGCCGGACGGCGCACCTCCCTGAAGACTTCGGGCCTTATTCGGCGGCCTGAATTTCTCCGGTTTCGATCTGTTCCCGTTCGATCGACTCGAACAGGGCCTTGAAGTTGCCTTCGCCGAACCCGTCATCGCCTTTGCGCTGGATGAATTCAAAGAAGATCGGGCCGATCACGGTTTTCGAGAAGATCTGAAGCAGGATCTTGGTCTCGCCGCCGTTCACCACGCCTTCTCCGTCGATCAGGATGCCATGCTTCATCATCCGGTCCTTGGGTTCGTCATGACCCTTCACGCGCTCATAGCTGAGATCGTAATAGGTTTCGTTCGGACCGGGCATGAATTTCAGGCCCTTCTCGGCAATCGCATCGGTCGAGCCATAGATGTCGTCGCTGCCCACGGCGATGTGCTGGATGCCTTCGCCATTGTATTTTTTCAGATAGCTGACGATCTGGCCCGTTTCGCCGCGGTCTTCGTTGATCGGGATGCGGATTTTGCCACAGGGCGAGGTCAGCGCACGGCTGAACAGGCCGGTGAATTTGCCCTCAATGTCGAAGAACCGGATTTCACGGAAGTTGAACAGGTCACCGTAGAACTTGAACCACTTGTCCATGTTGCCCTTGTAGACATTGTGGGTCAGGTGGTCGAGGTAATAGAACCCGTCGCCCTTGGGCTTCGAGGTCGCGATCCAGTCGAATTCCTCGTTATAGGGCGAGGTGTCGAAATACTGGTCGGTAAAATACAGCAGGCTGCCACCGATCCCCTTGATCGCAGGCCAGTCGAGTGTTTTGTCGTCGGCCTCGTAAGGTTCGGCACCCTGTGCCACCGCGTGGTCGAACGCCTTTTGCGCATCCACCACGCGCCAGCCCATCGCCGGGGCGCAGGGGCCGTGCTCTTCCACGAAACGCGCAGCAAAGCTGTTTGGATCGGTGTTCAGGATATAGGTGATATCGCCCTGCTGCCACAGCTCGACGGCCTTGGCCTTGTGGTTGCCCACATGGGCAAAGCCCATCTTGGCAAACAGGTCGCGCAGTTCCTGCGGTTCGGGATGGGCGAATTCGACAAATTCGAACCCGTCGGTTCCGGCGGGGTTGAAATCGGAAATCTCGGCCCGGGGGGCATCATGCGGGAAAGGACCCATATCGCGTCTCCTTGGTGTGATGTGCTGAAGTAATGTTCGCTGCACATAATATATGCGGGGCCGCACACGGATTTTGCGCAAAGTGACGTGCAACCTTCACATGAAACGCGTAAACTAAGCATCAAATACACAAACCATGCGGAAAACGTGCAATGCTGGATCACATGGACAAACGCCTGCTGGCGGCTTTGCAGAAAAACGCCCATCTGACGGCGCAAGAGTTGGGAGAGATTCTGAATCTTTCGCCCAGCCAGGCCGGTCGGCGGCGGCAACGGCTGGAATCCGAGGGCTATATCCAGTCTTACACGGCACGGCTTGATCCGGGAAAACTGGGTCTGAACGTGCAGGCCTTTATCCAGATCACGCTGGGGGTGCACGGGCCGGAACATGGCCGCGCCTTCCTGTCCCTGGTCAGCACCCGCCCCGAAGTCATCAGCGCATGGACCCTGACGGGGGATGCGGATTACCTGTTGCGCATCTATTGTGAAGACCTGAGCGCGCTCAATACCTTGATTCACGAAGTGTTGCTGCCACATCCAGCTGTAAGCCGTGTGCAAAGCCAGATTGTGATGGACCAATTCAAACGCGATGCCCCCCTGCCCACCTGAGGCGGCCGCAAAAAGGATAGAAAATGGACGGAGTTCTGTTTCAAGCAACTGTTTTCCTGTTGGCCGCCGTCATCGCGGTGCCTATTGCGGCGCGGCTCGGGATGGGGTCGGTGCTGGGGTATCTGCTGGCCGGTGTGGTAATCGGGCCGGTGCTGGGGTTGATTCACCAACCCGAGAGCCTGCTGCACTATGCCGAATTCGGCGTGGTGATGATGCTATTCCTGATTGGTCTGGAACTCGATCCGCGCGCTCTCTGGGCGATGCGACACAAATTGCTGGGTCTTGGGGGGATGCAGATCGCGCTGACCGGCGGCGCCATCATGGTTGGCACCATGCTGTACGGGTTCTCGATCAATATATCGATCGCCGTTGGCATGATCTTTGCCCTGTCCTCGACCGCGATCGTCCTGCAAACGCTGAACGAAAAGAACCTGATGAAGACCAGCGGGGGGCGGTCCGCCTTTTCGGTGCTTCTGACACAGGATATCGCGGTCATCCCGATGCTGGCCATCCTGCCGCTGCTGGCGATGCCCGAGGTCATGGAGATCACGGCCAACGGATCCATCGTCAAATCCGATCACGGCCATGATGCCCATGCCAGCTACTCACTTGTCGAGGGGCTGCCCGGATGGGGGGTGACGCTCGTCACGCTGGGGGCAGTCGGGGCGGTGGTTCTGGCGGGCATGTACCTAGTCGGGCCGATTTTCCATTTCATTCACGGCGCACGCCTGCGTGAGATGTATACGGCCTTTGCCCTGCTGATCGTGGTTGGCATCGCCCTGTTGATGACCATGGTCGGCCTGTCGCCCGCACTTGGCACCTTTCTTGCGGGGGTTCTGCTGGCCAACACGGAATTCCGGCATGAACTGGAAAGCGATATCCAGCCCTTCAAGGGGCTGTTGCTTGGATTGTTCTTCATCACGGTGGGGGCGCAGATCGATTTTCCGGGGTTCTTTGCCAACCCCTTGCCGATCCTTGGCGTGACGCTCGGGATCATGTTCATCAAGGGCGTGATCCTGTATATCCTCGGACGCGCGTTCAACTTGCGGGGCCGCGATCAGATGCTGTTCACGCTGTCGCTCGCGCAGGCGGGGGAATTCGGCTTTGTGCTGATTTCCTTCTCGCTGCAACAGAACGTGTTGCCGCCCTATCTTGCCGAACACCTGATGCTCATCGTGGCGTTGTCGATGCTGATCACGCCGTTGCTGTTCATCGTCTATGACATTGCCTCGCGCAAACTGGGCGACGGTGACGAAGCGCTGCGCCCCGATGACGAGATCGACGAACAAGGGCCCATCATCATCGCAGGGATTGGTCGTTTCGGGCAAATCGTGAACCGTTTGGTGCGCTCGGTCGGCCTGAAAACCGTCGTGCTGGACCACGATATCCGCACGATCGAACTGATGCGGCGCTTTGGGGTCAAAGGCTTCTTCGGCGACCCCACGCGCCCCGAACTTCTGCATGCGGCGGGTCTGGCCAATGCACGGGTTCTGGTTGCGGCGCTGGATGATCCGGCGGCGACGACCCGGCTTGTCAAACATGCCCGCCGCGAACACCCCGCGTTACATATCGTGGCGCGTGCCCATGACCGGCATCATGTGTATCAACTCTATCAGGCGGGGGCGAATGATATCGTGCGCGAGATGTTCGACTCATCTTTGCGCGCGGGGCGCTATGTGTTGGAGAACAGCGGGCTGAACGACTACGAGGCGGCGCAGGCCGAACAGGCGTTTTACCAGCATGACCGATATACGCTGCGCGAACTGGCCGATCTCTGGGATCCCGAACGTTCCGCCGCCGAGAACCCGGAATATATCGCGCGCGCCCGCGAACTGGAAAAAGAGTTGGAGCTTTCGCTTCTGACCCTTCTGGAGCAGGACAAGGAAAAACGCGCCTGACGATGGCAAAACGGGGCGCAGTCGCGCCCCTGCGCGTTTAGTCTTCCGAGACCCCGGCCTCGGCAAAGGTGGCCATGCCGGAATGGCAGGCCACGGCAGATTTCAGGATATTGATGGCCAAGGCCCCGCCAGACCCTTCGCCAAGTCGCATCCCCAGCGACAGAATCGGCCTCTTGCCCAGCTTGTCCAGAACGGCCTCATGCGCGGCCTCGGCGCTGACATGGCCGGCAATCACGTGGTCCAGCGCCCCCGTCTGCGCCGCCTCAAGCGTGGCCGCCGCCGCAGTGCAGATAAACCCGTCCATGATCACAGGAATGCGCATGGCCCGCGCCCGCGCAATGGCGCCCGCCATCGCCGCCAATTCCCGCCCACCCAGACAGCGCAGCACTTCGAGCCCCTCTGCGCCACCATGTTTGGCGACGCCTTCGCGCACGACGCGGGCCTTGTTGGCGAGACCAGCATCATCCACGCCGGTACCGCGCCCGACCCAATCCTCGGCCGTCCCGCCATATAGGGCAAAAGCAATCGCGGCAGCAGAGGTCGTGTTGCCGATCCCCATTTCACCCACGACCAATAGGTCCGCATCCGTCTTGACCGCGTCCCAGCCCGCCCGCAGCGCCGCCACGACGCCAGCTTCGTCCATGGCGGGCTCTTGGGTGAAATCCGCGGTGGCGGTATCCAGCGACAGCGCGATCACATCCAGCGACGCGCCTGCTGCCTTGGACAGCTGGTTGATGGCCGCGCCGCCATGCTCGAAGTTCAGTACCATCTGCTCGGTCACTTCGGCGGGAAAGGCCGACACACCCTGCGCGGTAATCCCGTGATTGCCCGCAAAGACAATCACCTGCGGGGCATCGATCGCGGGGCGCACGCGCCCGCGCCATCCCGCATACCAGATCGCCATGTCCTCAAGCCGCCCCAGCGCGCCGGGGGGTTTCGTCAACTGGCCGTTGCGCGCTTCGGCCTCGCCCATCGCCTTGGTGTCTGGCCCCGGTGCCGCCCCGAGAAGGGTGTGAAACTCGGCGAGGGTCGAAAAAGTGGCGGACATGGTCGGCGCTCCTGTTGAATTATGCTGTCACGCGTTGTTTACCGGATCAGGCGCGCCCCACAAGTCAGGAAAGAGACCCCGACATGGCAAAGGACGACACATCGCTGCTGCGGTTCGAGGATCTGGCCACGACCATCGCTCTATTGACCCGTGTGCCGGTTCGGGCGCGGTTCGAACGCGGCGCGCGGGCGGCCTGGGCCTATCCCTTCGCCGGCGTGGTGGTCTCGGGCCTCGCGGCGCTGCCGACTTGGGCCGCGCTCTCGGTCGGACTGACACCGATGCTGGCCGCACTGGTGTGGCTGGCGGCGACGGTGGTCCTGACCGGCGCCATGCACGAGGACGGGCTGGCCGATTGCGCCGACGGGTTCTGGGGCGGCTGGGAGACGGCGCGGCGTCTCGAGATCATGAAAGACAGCCAAATCGGCAGCTATGGCGTAATCGCGCTGTGCCTGTCCCTGGCGGGGCGCTGGGGCGCGGTGAGCTTGATCCTTGCGCAAACGGGCTGGTTCCCGGCCCTGCTGGCCACGGCAGTCCTGTCGCGGGCCACGATGCCGGCGCTGATGGCCGCCCTGCCCCATGCCCGTGATTTCGGCCTCTCGCACGCGCAGGGCCGCCCCGGCACTGCCACGGCAATGATCGCAGCGGCGCTGGCTGCTCTGACCGCGCTGGCGCTGTCCGGTCCCTTCGCGCTGATACTGATTGGCCTTGCAGGCCTGTCTGCTCTTTGCGCCGCGCTCATCGCGCGATCCAAGATCGGCGGCCAGACGGGCGATGTTTTGGGCGCGACCCAGCAGATCAGCGAAATTGCCCTGCTCTGCGCCCTGACCCTCTGACCGCGCCCTCTCTTCTTCTTTGCAAAGACACGCTTGCGGCAGGTATGGCAGCCCAAAGCCTGCACCCCGTAAAAGAAAAGGCCGCGCCAGATCGGCACGGCCCTTCGCATCTCATGTGTTTGGTGGTTACGCGGCGGCAGCGCGCGACACCAGCACGTCATCCACCTGCTTGGCGGCGGCGGCTTCGTCACCACCGGATACGGCGGCAACTTCGCGGGTCAGACGCTCCAGCGCGGCTTCATACAGCTGACGCTCGGAATAGCTCTGTTCGCGCTGGTCGTCGGTGCGGTGCAGGTCGCGCACCACCTCGGCAATCGCGATCAGGTCGCCCGAGTTGATCTTCTGTTCATACTCCTGGGCGCGGCGCGACCACATCGCGCGTTTCACCTTGGCCTTGCCCTTGAGCGTCGTCATTGCCTGGTTCACCACGTCGGGCGAGCTCAGACCGCGCATGCCGATCTCGGTCGCCTTGTTGGTGGGAACGCGCAGCGTCATCTTGTCTTTTTCGAACGAGATCACGAACAGCTCCAGCTGCATCCCGGCGACTTCCTGTTCTTCGATGGACACGATCTGTCCAACCCCGTGCGCGGGATAAACAACATAGTCGTTCGGGCGAAATTCGTTCTTCTTGGCTTTGCTCATGCAATCTTTCCTTACGAGTGCCCAGTTATTCGCGAGACAAAACCACACGCACGGGAAAGCAATGTTCCCGATGCGGGTCGTCCTGTGGCGTAAAAAACCATCGCGGGCGTGGCGACCCGGATGGCATGCAGGCAGTTATTTCGTCTGTAACATGTATATAACACAAAAAACGGCCCGATTAAAGCAGGAGCGCCTTATTCGGTCTATTTTCCGTGTTTTCGCAACGATTTAGGCGGGTTTTCTCCGAAATCCGCACCTGTCATCGCCGCGAATCAGTCTCAGCCGCCTTCTCCGGGCGCCTCCGAGAAGTATTTCTCGAGCTTGCCTTCTTCGCCGTCACGCTCTTCCGCGTCGGGCAGCGGGTCTTTCTTGGAGATGATGACCGGCCAGATTTCCGAATATTTCCGGTTGAAGTCGACCCATTTCTCCATGTCCGGTTCGGTATCGGGCCGGATGGCATCCGCCGGGCATTCAGGCTCGCAGACGCCACAGTCGATGCATTCGTCGGGATGGATCACAAGGGTGTTCTCGCCCTCGTAGAAACAATCGACGGGGCAGACTTCCACACAGTCGGTGTATTTGCAGGCGATACAGTTATCGGTCACGACATAGGTCATTAGACGAGTCTCATTTACACATTTTCAGCGAATGACCTAATCCACCGGACCAGATCAATCAAGTTCAACGCCACGTTTAAGATCAAGCTGCCGCCGATCTTTCTTGGTTGGACGCCCCTTTCCCTCATATCTCGGAGAGCGCGGAACTTTGTCTTTGACTTCGCTCAAATCCAAATACAGCTTTTGCGCTTCGGGCGCAGGGCCGCGGTTTTCGGCAAAACCTTCGATCCGCACCACGCGGATGTCACGGGCCTGCGGAAAGGTCAGAACGTCGCCGACGACTACGCCGTGGCTGGGTTTGGCCACCTTGCCGGCGTTCACGCGGACATGGCCGCCGCTAACCACCTTGGCGGCCAGCGTGCGGGTTTTGAAGAACCGCGCATGCCAAAGCCATTTATCAAGGCGTTGTTTGGGGTTTGGCGTGGTCACGACGGATCCCGAAATGGCTGCGGGCCAGAACATCCGGCCCGCCGTTTTCTTCAGCCCTTGTCCTTGAGCCCCATCAGCGCGGCGGCAAACGGGTTGTCGGGGTCAATGGCTTTTTCCTTGCGGGGCGGACGGGCCTCGAACTTTTTGGGGCCTGCGTCGCGGCGCGGGCCTTTACCCTTGGGCTTGCCGCCCTTGCCACGCGGCTTGTCACCCTGGTCATGGCGTCCACCGCCCTGCTGGCCACGGTCACGGCGCGGGCCGCGTCCGGCCTGACGGTTGCCCGCCCAGGTGAACGTGTAGAACACCTCCATCTCGGGGCCGGTATCCTCAGGCGTAGTTTCGACGGCGGGTTCGGCTGCTGCCTCGGCGACTGCGTCCTCGACCGGTGCTTCGACCGGCGCGTCGGCAGGGGCCTCTTCCGAAGGGGTTGCAGCTTCGGCCACGTCCACTGCGGCGGGGACGTCATCCGATGCTCCGGCCGGGGTTTCAGCGACCTGTTTGACCTTTTCGCGCTCGCCCTTCTCGGCTTTGTAGCCAAGGCCCTGCATGAGGTCTGCGAACTGGTCCAGTGTCATGCCGGTGATCGACAGCATGTCGGCCTTGCCCTCGAACCCGCCGCGGCTGTCTTCGACGCGCAGCATGTCAGCCAGACGTTCCAGCATGTCGATACGGATGGCCCGTTCACCCGCAGCACGATAGCCCGCCATGGCGTGATATCCGCGCGGCAGTGACTGGCCAGCCGGCACGGTCACCAGACCCGGCGGTGGTGCTTCGGGGAAATCCTGCAATCCCTGCGCCAGCGACCAGAGCACCAGACGCAGACGGGTCGGCGCGGGTTTCAGCAGAAGCGGCATGAAAATGGTGAACTGGCCAAACCGGATGCCATGCTTGCGCAGCGCGCCGCGGGCGTCCTGATCCAGATCCTTGACTTCCTGGGCTACCTCGCCCCGTGGCAGGATGCCCATGGCCTCGACCATGCGGAAGGCAAAGCCACGCGCCAGGCCGGTCAGTTCTTCGTCACGGCTGAGGTTCAGAAGCGGTTCAAACAGCGCGGCCACCTTGCGGTCGATGAAATGTTGCAGGCGACGCTGGACCTTCTGGGCCACCTCGGCGCCGGCCTCGTCATCAACGAACACCTCGACACCGGGCTTGAGCGGGTCGCTGCCCGCCACCAGTTTGCCCACCGCGTATTCACCCCACATCAGACCACCCTGTTCGGTAAAGTCGATCTCGGTGTCCGGCGCGTTATAGAACCGGTCCGCGCGCAGGTGGAACTGCGGCGCAAGCGCCTGCAGGCTCGCCTGCTTGAGTGTCTTGGCTTCCTGTCCGGCAGCCGCCTGATCCGCGATGAAACGGAACCCTTCGAGCCGACCGACGAATTCTCCTTCGACGGTCACCTCACCCTTGTCATTCACTTCGGCCAAAAGGGCCTCCTTCTGTTTGAGCCGGCGCAGCAATACGGATGTGCGCCGATCCACAAATTTCTCTGTCAGCTTGGCGTGCAGCGCATCCGACAGGCGATCTTCTACAGCGCTGGTCTCGCCGCGCCAATGGTTTTCGTCATGCACCCAGCCGTTTCGCTGCGCGACATATGTCCACGTGCGGATATAGGCCAGACGTTTCGACAATGTGTCAATGTCGCCTTCTGTCCGGTCGATCCTTTTGACCTGCCGCGCCATCCAGTCGTCTGGCACACGCCCTTTTTCGTGCAGATAGCCGAAAATTCCCTCGATCAGGCTGGCGTGTTCAGCGTGGCTGATGCCGCGGAAATCGGGAATGCGGCAAACATCCCACAACAGCCGGACAGATTTCGCATCGCTGGCACGGGCCACCACCTCTGCGGATTGCTGCAGGGATTTGAGCGCCATCAGGTCATCAGCCTCGCGGGCCTTGACCAGCAATTCGTCCTCGGGCGGCACTTCCAGCGACCGGATCAGAGCGTCCACCGTGCCGAATTCAAGCCGCGCATTGCGCCAGTTCAGCTTTTTCAGCGGCGTGAACCGGTGCTCCATGATCGCCTCGGCCACCGCATCGTCCAGCGGCCGCGCCTCGCCCGTGACGCCAAAGGTGCCGTGGCTCATTCCGCGTCCGGCCCGGCCGGCAATCTGCGCCAACTCGTTCGGGGCCAGCGGGCGCATCCGGCGCCCATCGAATTTCACGGTCGAGGAAAACGCGACATGGTCGATATCAAGGTTCAGCCCCATGCCGATCGCGTCGGTCGCGACAAGGTAATCCACATCCCCGTTCTGATAGAGATCGACCTGCGCATTGCGGGTGCGCGGCGACAGCGCCCCCATGACTACAGCAGCGCCCCCTTTCTGGCGGCGCAGCAACTCGGCGATGGCATAGACGCTATCGACCGAGAACCCGACAATGGCCGAGCGTGGCTGCATCCGGCTGATCTTGCGACTGCCGGAATAGGACAGGGTCGACATGCGTTCGCGGCGCATGAACTCGACCCGCGGCACCAGCGCCGCTATCGGCCCGCGCATCGTGTCACTGCCCAGAAACAGGGTTTCGTGCGTGCCGCGCGCGCGCAGCAGGCGGTCGGTGAACACGTGTCCACGCTCAGGATCGGCGCAAAGCTGGATTTCGTCTATGGCCAGAAAATCGGTGCCCATACCCTCTGGCATGGCTTCAACGGTACAGACCCAATATTGCGCGCGCGGCGGCACGATCCGCTCTTCGCCCGTAACAAGGGCTACAACCGACGGCCCGCGCACGGCGACAATCCGGTCATAGACCTCGCGCGCAAGAAGACGCAGCGGCAGCCCGATGATACCGGTACGATATCCCAACATGCGTTCGATGGCATAATGGGTCTTGCCCGTGTTGGTCGGCCCGAGAACCGCCGTGATCCGGCCCGGTAAGGACATGGTGTTGGTCCGCTGTCTTAGAGAGTCTGGCCTTTGACCAGAGGCGCGAGTCGTTGCAGGGCCTCTGTTACGTCGGGGTGGGCGGGATGTATAGCCTTGACCTGAAGATAGGCCTCATAGGCCTCGTCCGGGCGATCAATCATTTCAAACAAGGTGGCCAGCCCGATGATCGCTTCGAAATGCTGCGGGTTCAGCGCCAGCGCCTGTTCCAGATCATGCACCGCCGGCCCCAGAAGGCCCGCATGGAAATAAACCCCGGCCCGCGTCACCCAGCCCTCGGCAAAATCAGGCGCATGATCGACCAGCGCCGTAAGATGTTCGAGCGCCGCTGTGGTATCGCCGCGCTCCATTGCGTCGCGCCCGCGTTTCAGCAGATAATCCGCCGTGGCCGAGCCTGATTTGCTCCATTCCAGCTGGATTTCATCAGCCAGACGCGCCGCATCCCTGGGATCGGCGTCACGCAATTGTAACATCAACGCGTCAAGATCGGCGGATAGCGCAACTGATGGTTGCAAAAACGCTATTGCCGAAAGGGCTGCCGCGACGGTAGGTTTGAGATATTGAGTCAAGATGCCCATAACACGGTTGATATTAGCGTGCGCGCTGTGAATTACCAGATGCGCCAGACCCCGGAGGATACACATATGAGCGATATCGTAAACGCAGCCGTTTCGGCCCTTGCAGACAAACTGGCCGGCGACAGCTTTGACGGCTCGGCGAAGTTCGTGATCGAAGGCGAAGGCGCCATCATCATCGACGGTGACGGCGTTCGCGCCAGCGACGATGACGCTGACGTCACCATGACCGCCGATGCCGACACGTTCCAGTCGATCCTCGAAGGTGATCTGAACCCGACCGCCGCCTTCATGTCGGGCAAGCTGTCGATCGACGGCGACATGGGCCAGGCGATGAAACTCGGCGGAGTTCTGGCATAATGACCCTGCATCCCGCTCCTTTCCACGCCGATGTCGCCAAGGGCCCCGAGTCCGGAACCGCGCATTGGGTGATGACACAGGACGGGGTGCGGATCCGCGTCGCCCATTGGCGCGCGGCAGAAGAAAAAGGCACGGTCCTGATGTTTCCGGGCCGTACCGAATATGTCGAAAAATATGGTCGCGCCGCCGGTGAGTTTGCGCAGCGCGGCTATGCCATGCTGGCCATCGACTGGCGCGGTCAGGGGCTGGCTGACCGGCTGATCGACGACCGCGCGGCGGGCTATGTCACCGCCTTCACCGATTACCAGACAGACATCGCCGCCGCGCTAGACGCCGCAGCGGCGCTGGACCTGCCCAAACCGTATTTCCTGATCGGCCATTCCATGGGCGGCTGTATCGGCCTGCGCGCCGTGATGTCGGGCCTGCCGGTCAATGCCGCCGTGTTCAGCGCACCGATGTGGGGCATCCTGATGTCCGCCGTGACCCGCCCGGCCGCCTGGGCCATGTCCTGGGGCAGCAAACGCACAGGCATGGGACACAAGCTGGCCCCCGGCACCAAACCCGAGACCTATGTTCTGGCCGAACCATTTCAGGGCAACACCCTGACCCGCGATCCCGAGATGTACCGTTACATGCAGGATCAGGTCGGCACCTACCCTGATCTTGCCCTTGGTGGCCCGTCACTGCACTGGCTGCACGAGGCGCTGACCGAGATGCGCGATCTGGCGCGCCGTCCTGCCCCGGACCTGCCCTGCACGACCTTCCTTGGCGACAATGAACAGATCGTCGATCCCGCCCGCATCCATCAGCGGATGGCCAGCTGGCCCGGCGGCACGCTGGAATTGCTGAAAGATGGCGAACACGAGGTCATGATGGAAGTCCCCGAGACCCGCCGCTATGTTTTTGACACTTCGGCGGCCCTGTTCGACAGCCATCTGAACAACGGTAGCGCGCACCGCGCCTCGGCCTGAGACGCGGCACAAGGGTGGCAGTTAGCTGTCCGCTTTGACCTCTTGTCGCTGGCGCCCCAGCCCCTGTACTTCCAGTTCCATCACATCCCCGTCCTTGAGATAGACCGGCGGCTTCATCCCCATGCCGACGCCCGGCGGCGTGCCCGTGGCGATGACGTCGCCCGGATGCAGCGTCATCATCTGTGACAGGTAGGAAATGATCTCGGCCACCGAGAACACCATGGCCTGCGTGCTGCCGGTCTGCATGCGTGCGCCGTTCAAATCCAGCGACAAGGCCAGATCCTGCGGGTCGCCCACCTCGTCCGGCGTCACCAGCCACGGCCCGAGCGGCCCGAAGCTGTCACAGCTTTTGCCCTTGGTCCATTGCCCACCGCGTTCGGTCTGGAATGCGCGCTCTGACACATCATTGGCGATGCAATATCCCGCCACATGGTCCAGCGCCTCGGCCTCGGTCACGTATTTCGCCGGTTTGCCGATCACTACACCCAACTCGACCTCCCAGTCAGAACGCACAGATCCGCGCGGCAAAACCACCGGATCATTCGGCCCGACAATCGCGCTGGTCGCCTTCATGAAAAGGATCGGCTCTTTCGGCAGGTCCATCCCCGCCTCGGCGGCATGGTCGGAATAGTTCAGCCCGATGCACATGTATTTGCCCACTTGCCCCACAGGCGCGCCGAGACGCGGCGTGCCCTCGACCAGCGGCAGTGTCTCGGGATCGACCTCGGGCAGATCAGCCAGCACCGCGCCCACCAGATCCGGCACCACGCCAGACAGGTCGCGGACACGCCCTTCGCTGTCCAGAACCCCGGGCTTTTCCGCACCGATTTCGCCATATCGCAGAAATTTCATCGTCTTTCTCTCCCTTCGCTTGACCCAAGACCTAGACCAATTCCGCGCCCTCTGGAACCGGATTTCACCGCCCCCCCTTGCACCCCCTGCCCCCGTCTGCCTATCTGTCATCCGAGCAATGATACCAACCAGACCAGAGGCCCCCATGCGCGACCAGCCCTTCCCCGTACGAGACGCCAATGCCAGCCATGGCACCGACAACCTTGGCGATCTGCCCGAATGGGACCTGAGCGATCTATACACCGGCGAAGACGCGCCCGAACTTGAGGCCGATCTGGCCTTTCTCGAAAAGGAATGCGCCGCCTTTGCCGCCGATTACGAAGGCAAGCTGGCCGATCTCGACGCTGCAGGCCTGCTGGAATGTGTGCAACGGAATGAGAAAATCAGCCAGGTATCGGGCCGTATCATGTCCTATGCGGGCCTGCGGTATTACCAGCTGACCACCGACGCCGAACGCGCGCAATTCATGTCGAACTGCCAAGAGGCGCTGACCAATTTCTCGACGCCGCTGGTGTTCTTCACGCTGGAACTGAACCGGCTGGAGGATGACAAACTGGCCGCGGCCTTTGCAGAAAACGCGGAACTCGCACGCTATGAACCGGTGTTCCGCCGCATTCGCGCAATGAAACCCCATCAACTGTCGGATGAACTGGAGAAATTCCTACATGACCTCGGCGTTGTGGGCGATGCGTGGGAACGCCTGTTTGACGAGACCATTGCCGGCCTGACCTTCGACATGGAGGGGCAGGACCTGAACATCGAGGCAACGCTCAACTACCTGACCGAACAGGACCGCTCAAAACGCGAGATGGCCGCCCGCGAACTGGCCCGCGTCTTCCAGGAAAACATCAAGATCTTTGCCCGCGTGCACAACACCTCGGCCAAGGAAAAAGAGGTGATCGACCGCTGGCGCAACATGCCGACCGCACAGACCGGCCGCCACCTTTCCAACGATGTCGAACCCGAGGTGGTCGAGGCCCTGCGCAACGCCGTGGTCGCGGCCTATCCGAAACTGTCGCACCGCTATTACGAACTCAAACGCAAATGGCTGGGGCTGGACCGGATGCAGGTTTGGGATCGCAACGCACCCCTGCCGATGGAAGACACCAAAACCGTCGATTGGCCGACCGCCCGCAAGATGGTGATGGACGCCTACAGTGCCTTTGACCCGCGCATGGGCGAACTGGCCGAACCGTTCTTTGACAAGGGCTGGATCGACGCCGCCGTGAAACCCGGCAAGGCCCCCGGCGCCTTTGCACACCCCACCGTGACCAACGTGCACCCCTACGTGATGCTGAACTACCTTGGCAAACCCCGCGACGTGATGACATTGGCACACGAACTGGGCCATGGCGTGCATCAGGTTCTGGCCGCCGAACAGGGCGAGATGCTGTCGTCAACCCCGCTGACACTGGCCGAAACGGCGTCCGTGTTTGGCGAGATGCTGACCTTCCGCAAGATGCTCGAGGCCGCCGAGACTCAGGAACAACGCAAAATCCTGCTGGCGGGCAAGGTCGAGGACATGATCAACACGGTTGTGCGCCAGATCGCGTTCTACGATTTCGAATGCAAGCTGCACGCCGCGCGACGCGAAGGCGAACTGACCCCCGATGACATCAATGCGCTGTGGATGTCGGTGCAGGCGGAATCGCTTGGCCCGGCGTTTGACTTCATGGAAGGGTACGAAACCTTCTGGGCCTATATCCCGCATTTCGTACACTCGCCCTTTTATGTCTATGCCTATGCTTTTGGCGACGGCCTCGTGAATGCGCTCTACGCGGTCTATGCCTCGGGGGCGGAAGGGTTCGAAGACAAGTATTTCGACATGCTCAAGGCGGGCGGATCAAAACACCACAAAGAACTGCTGGCGCCGTTCGGCCTTGATGCGTCCGACCCGACATTCTGGGACAAGGGCCTGTCGATGATCTCGGAGATGATTGACGAACTGGAAGCGATGGAGGGCTAAACCGGCCGCCCATTGCCCTTGCGGCCCTTTTGCCCTGCAAGAAACAGTTTCTGAATGGCGGCGTCGACACAGCGATGCCGCCATTCTTCATGAGCGGCACATATTGCCGTCAAGGCGTGCCTTTGCGGCATCGTCGAATAGCGCAACGCTCTGCATGGCGCCCTGACGCAGCATCACAGATGCGCCGGCAATTTCGGCACCAGTCACCGTGATTTCGCGCGCCCCGATCGTGTCATCCACATCAATCGTGAAGGCGATCGTTTGTCCCTGCCCCAAGGTGTCAATGGCCAGAGTCACGCGCCGGTCCCCGTCCAAAACCTCTGGCAGACCCGTCAGCGCATCGCGCCCCGCAACCACTTCGAACGGCTGAAACACCTCGACGCCGGCCCCCTGTCCTGTCACATTGAAGATCAGGGCGCCGCCTGACCCTTCAAGATCAATCGTAAGTTCAAGATCGCGCAGTGCACAGCCGGTCTGGTTGGTGATGGCAAACCGATCCTTCGGCGCCCCTTCATAAAAATCAACGGCAACGGTTGCGCCAGCGGTGGTTGCGACAGTTGCCAGTATTGCAAATGCAGAAAAAAGTCTCATCAATGTGCCCTCGTGTCACCCTGATGCTGTTCAGGTAGGCCATACGGCACGGAGAGCAAACGCAACCCGCTTATTTCAACTGGCTGTCCTTTGATCCGCGCCGGTTGATCCCGCCGCGCGCCTTGAACGCCCCGTCGCGGTCCTGCATGCAATCAATGCACAGTTTCACCCCGGGAACGGCCTGACGGCGCGCTTCGGGGATCTCCTCGTCACATTCCGCACAATGGGTCAGGCTTTCGCCCACGGGTGTTTTCTGTGCCTTCAAGCGGGCAAGTTCGTCGTTGATCGATGCCTCGATCTGTTCGTTTACCGCGCCATCGCGCGCCCATCCTCCGGCCATATCGCGCTCCTGTCTGCCAGACCTCCAGCCTAGCCCATCCCGCCAACTGCGCAAGGGGCGCGACGTCAGCCTTTGTGTCTGCCCCGTCCCGCGCTAGGCTTCTTCGACAACATGCAGAGGGGATATCATGCGGACATTCGGAAAATGGCTGGGGCGGTTGCTCGGGCTGGTACTTGTTGCCATCGTGGCCTTCCTGGCCTTTGCGCCGGGATACGTGGAAAGCACCCGCAACCCCGTGGCCCCGCATGCCCCCTATCCGGTCAGCGACGCCGCCGCCACCCTGCATGCCGATATGTTGGTGGGGGACTGGCACGCCGACACCCTGCTGTGGAAACGCGATCCGCTTGACCGCGCCGACCGTGGGCAGGTGGACCTGCCCCGCCTGATCGAGGGCAATGTCGGCATTCAGGTCTTTACCGCCGTCACTAAATCGCCCGCCGGTCAGAACTATGACGAAAACAGTGCCGAGGCGATGGACAACATCACGCTTCTGGCGATGGGACAACTCTGGCCGGTGGATACCTGGGGGTCACTCTATGAACGCGCCCGCTATCAGGCGGCCCGCCTGCATGACGCCGCCGCCCGGTCCGGGGGACAGCTGCGCGTGGTGACCACGCGGGCGGAGTTGGACGCCGTACTGGCCGACCGCGCCGCGGGCAAGACCGTCGTGGCGGGCCTTTTGGGGATCGAGGGCGCGCACCCGTTGCAGGGCGACCTGTCCAAGCTGCAAGGTTTGCAAGACGCCGGATATACGGTGATCGGGTTGCAGCATTTCTTTGACAACGAGTTGGGCGGGTCGCTGCACGGGATCGGCAACAAGGGCCTGACCGAGTTTGGCCGAGAGGTCGTGCAGGCGGTTGCCGCGCGCGGACTTGTCCTTGATGTGGCCCATTCCAGCCCGCAGGTGGCCCGCGATGTGCTGGACATGACCGACATTCCGATCATCGTCAGCCACACCGGAATCTATGCCAACTGCCCTGTGAAAAGGAATTTTCCCGATGAATTGATGCAGGACATCGCCGCCACGGGCGGGGTGATCGGCATCGGTTATTGGGCAGATGTAACCTGTGATGACAGCCCCGCAGGTGTCGCCAAAACCATCAAGACGGCGATCGACGTGGTGGGCGAAGACCATGTCTCGCTGGGTTCGGATTTTGACGGGTCGGTCGGCACCGCCTTTGACACGTCGGAACTCTCGGCGTTGACCCAGGCGCTGATGGATGCTGGCCTGACCGAGGCGCAAATTCGCAAAGTGATGGGAGAAAATCTGCTACGCGTTTTGCACGAACGCCTGAACTAGGCAGGTCGCGGGCTCACGCCGAAAGACTTGTCATCCGTTTTTTCAGCTTGCCAAACCAGTCGCGGGCGCGTTCATCCAGACAATGCCCGCGAAAGAACCAGAACAGGAAATGCTCGAACGGCCAATCCGTCGAGAGCGCCTGCTCAAACCCCTCGGCGACGTCCTCGGGGCGCGCGATGGTCACGGCGCAATGGTGAAAATCCGTGCGCCCGAACACCATCGCGGGCACCCGGTGCAACATTGCCTCGACCGAGACACTCGAACTGATCGAACAGCTTAGGACCGCACCCTGCAGCATGTCATGCAGGTTGGCATCGACCAGTTTCAGACGTGGCGTGCCGCGGGCCATGTCCTGCAACGCGGCCCATGTCACCGGCGCCTCGTTGCGCGGGTGGCGTTTGACCAGAATGTCACGGTCCGGCACCCCGTCCAGAATGGCCTGCACCATCTCGACCTCGCTCATATGCGCGGCCCGCATCACCGGAAGGGAGTCCCCTTGCAGGAACACCGCCACGTGCCCCTGCCCGAAGGCGGCGCGCTCTTGCGGTTGGGTGTGTTTTGACAGGCGCTTGTTCGCAATCCGCTTCTGCAACCAGCCGAAAAAGGCCTCGGCCCGGTGGTCGGGCACGGTGGCGGGGTCAAACACCATGTCGCGGATTGAACTTTCCCCAAATACCCCGCGCGGATCGGCATACCAGAAATCGCGCAAGTAGCTTGGCCCGGTGTTCAGCGCATTGGGCAGCACCACGAGGCCCTGGTGCACGAAATGAAAGGCCTCCGGTTCAAACGTCTCATGCGCACGGATAAATTCACGTTCGCAAAACCGCACATCCACGCCCTCGGAGGCGAGGTGACGATAGAGGTCCCCATAAAATCCCCTGGAGTCAGGAGAGGCCCGGCGCAGCTGGTGCTTGGGCAGATGGATGAAACAGCGCGACAAACCGGCCTCGAAAAAAGTTGCGCCCCCGAAGCGGGGGCGCAGATCACTCAGGATGCGGACAACATACCTTTTTCGGCGGCCAGCGCACGCATTCTTTTCTGAAGCTTCTCAAAGGCGCGCACCTCAATCTGGCGGATGCGTTCGCGGCTGACGTCATACTGACCGCTGAGATCTTCCAGCGTCACGGCCTTTTCCGACAGGCGGCGCTGCACCAGAATGTCCTTTTCGCGGTCATTCAGCACATCCATCGCCTCGGCCAGCAATTCGCGCCGCGCTTCAAGCTCGTCGCGGGCCTCGTAATCGGCGGCCTGGTCGGCATCTTCATCTTCCAGCCAGTCCTGCCATTCCATCGTACCTTCGTCGGCCGCCCCGACCTGTGCGTTAAGCGACGCATCACCCCCGCTCAGACGGCGGTTCATAGACACAACTTCGGCCTCAGTTACGCCCAGATCATGTGCGATCTGCTTGACGTTCTCGGGACGCAGGTCGCCTTCTTCGAGGGCGCCGATGCGGGCCTTGGCTTTCCGCAGATTGAAGAACAGCTTCTTCTGCGCGCTGGTCGTACCCAGTTTCACCAAGGACCACGAGCGCAGGATGTATTCCTGGATACTCGCGCGGATCCACCACATGGCATAGGTTGCAAGACGGAAGCCCTTTTCAGGGTCAAAGCGCTTCACTGCCTGCATCAGGCCGACATTGGCCTCGGAAATCACCTCGGCCTGCGGCAGGCCATAGCCGCGATATCCCATCGCGATCTTGGCCGCCAGACGCAGGTGCGACGTAACCATCTTGTGGGCCGCTTCGGTATCTTCCTGTTCGACCCAGCGCTTGGCCAGCATGTATTCTTCTTCCGGCTCCAACAACGGGAATTTCCGGATTTCCTGCATATAGCGGTTCAAACCGCCTTCCGGCGTCGGGGCCGGGAGATTTGCGTAGTTACTCATTATCATGTCCCCCCTTACGATGTTACAAAGGTTAACATTCAGATAGGTTGGCGCTAACGGGGTTTCAAGAACCCCTCGCACGATTTCTTTAAGACATTATGAACATCCGCCCTGCGAAATTCCAGTAGTGCAAGATTGCGCTCACGCGCATGTGCTGTGCGCAGGGGGAATGTTACAACGGCGCAACGTCGGCAGGAAAACCGCGTAAATGCCACAATCCCATCTCAACACTGCCGCGTCTCTCTGTCAGATTCATTGACATAAAAGCAGGTAAACAAGACGTCTTCGGGCAGGAGAACCCCATGAAAACTGTAATTGCGTGTCTTTTGACGGCGCTGACAGCCACCATTGCCACCGCCGAAGGGCTGCGTCCTGACAGGCTTTATATTCCGCTGGCGTCCTACCACTATAACCTGACGCCCCCCAATCCCGGCCAGAACAGCTGGAACGAATTCAACCCCGGTCTGATTGTGACCTGGGAAGACCGGTTGTGGACCCTGGACTATTCGGCAGGTGCCTTTCTCAACAGTTACGAGGACGTCTCGCCGATGGTCTCCATGGGCAAGTTCTGGGATGTGGGACAGGTCGCGCTCGGCGCAGTGGCCAGTTTTGCCGACTATGGCGACAATGCCCGTCATTTTGACGTGACATTGGGCAGTTCCGACATCGTTGTCCTGCCCGCCTTTCAGGTGAACTACCGCAACGCGTTCATGCAGGTCGTGCCCGCGCCGGATTTCAACGGCAACAGCGGCGCCCTGTTTGCCTTTGGCGCAACCTTCGCGCTGGGTGATTAAGCCCCCGCCCCTCGCCCCACCCAAGGTCTGGGGCTGTCCTCAGCTCTGATCACTCAGCCCTTTGCAACGCCCCAATCAACGCCTGCATATCCTCGGGCAGTTCGGCCTCGAAGCGGACGTTTTCACCCGTGACGGGATGTTCGAACCCCAGAACGGCGGCGTGCAGGGCCTGACGAGGAAAGGCTTTCACGGCCTCGACACCCGCCACGCCAATCGCCTTTTCGGCCAGCTTGCGGCGGCCACCATAGACGGGATCTCCAACCAGCCCATGCCCGGCATGGGCCATGTGCACCCGGATCTGGTGGGTGCGGCCGGTTTCCAGCCAGCATTCGATCAACGACACCACCGGCGGGTTTCCGAAAGCCTGAACAATACGGGACCGCGTCACCGCGTGGCGCCCGCCCTGGAACAGCACAGCCTGCTTCTGGCGGTCGGTCTTGTGGCGAGCAAGATGGGTTGTGATGCGCATGATGTTGCCCGACTCGAAATTTACGCCTTTCACGCCGCGCAGGCGTGGGTCGTTGGCATCGGGCACGCCGTAAACCACTGCGTTGTAATACCGCTCGACCGTGTGCTTTTCGAACTGCGCCGCCAAACCCTGATGCGCCTTGTCCGATTTGGCAACCACCAACAGGCCCGAGGTTTCCTTGTCGATGCGATGCACGATCCCCGGACGCTGCACGCCTCCCACGCCGGACAGGCTATCCCCGCAATGATGCAAAAGCGCATTGACCAGCGTGCCGTTCGGCGTGCCGGGTGCGGGATGCACCACCATGCCCGCGGGCTTGTTGATGACGATCAGGTCGTCATCCTCATACACCACCTCCAGCGGGATATCTTCGGGGCCGATATGGGATTCGTCCGCAATCGGCACGGTGATCTCAACCGTATCCCCCTCGGAAACCTTGGCCTTGGGGTTGTCGGCCACCACGCCATTGACCGTGATACACCCCTCGCCCAAGAGTTTCGCCAGCCGCGTGCGTGACAGGGTCGCTTCTTCTGGCACATCGCGCGAAAGCGCCTTATCAAGACGCGCAGGCGGATTGTCCGCGATCTGGAACGTGACAAGGGTGGTTGCCATGGAAGAGACTCCTGAACCGGTCGAACCGGCGAACTTGCGGTTTCTGCGCCTGCTGGTGACGGGACTGACAGGCATCATGATTGTCGGGCTTGTAGTGGTTGTCGCCCTGATTGTCATCCGCCTGAATGACGATGGCCCCACGATGCCCGATCAGATCACCTTGCCCCACGGCGTCAGCGCCACCGCCATCACCATCGGCCAGGGGTGGTGGGCCGTTGTGACCGACGACCAGCGCATCCTGATCTTTGACCAGATGACCGGCGCGTTGAAACAGGATGTGCAAATCGACTGAACCGCCGGAAAGTTTTGTACAAACCGCACAAAACAGAGGGCAACTAGCGATTTTCGGGAAAGAGAGGGTGGTACCACCTCCCCGGCTCGAACGGGGGACCTCCTGATCCACAATCAGGCGCTCTAACCAACTGAGCTAAGGCGGCACTGAGGGCGATTTAGCCCCCAGCGCAGATGAATGCAAGCACCTAAACGCACTTTTTTTCTCATTCCGGCCCAGGTTTTTGGTGGGGCTGCGCCGTTGCGCGATGCTTGCCAAGCGCCTGGTTTCACGCTAGGCGAAAGCCTTACACGAGGAGTACCGTCATGGGCATCAACACTGAACGCGATATCGAGGCCAACCTGCAGATCGGCCCTACCGACAAAGGGTTTGTCCGCCTGTTTATCGAGGCGGATGGCATTGAAATTCCAATGGATTTCTCACCCGAGGAAGCCGAGGAGATCGCCGAGGAGATCATGGCCGCCGCCGCCGCAGGCCGCAAGATCGGCGACTGAGCCCGCGCCTAGACCTCGTCTGGAAGAGCCGGCAGCTTCGGATCCCGAAACCGTTGCAACCGGCGCGCGGCATCAGTCGCAAACTTCTGGATCAGCTTCTTACGACGCGCCGGCGCAAGCTTGCTTTCAGGGGCCATGCGGATGATCTCGGCGTCATAGGCATCCGCCATGATTAGGCCGGTCTCGTCCGGCAACAAATCGGTCGGAAACTCGGTATCCACCGCCCAGAAATACCGGTCACACCAATCCAGATAACCTTCCCACTTGGCATCGCTCTGAAAGTCGGCGCGGCTGGATTTACATTCGACGATCCATAATTCCCCCTTCGCCCCCAGCGCCATGACATCCACGCGCAACCCGCGCGCGGGCACAAATTCCTCAATGGAAACAAAGCCATGTCCACGCAGGTGACGCGAGACACCACGCGCGAGAAGCTGTCCGGGCTGTAAAAGTTCAGTCATGCCCCAAACGTGAACAATTCGTGAACAAAAATCAAGCCTCAGCAAAATAAATCTTGTTCCGGCCTCGCGCCCTCTTGCCGTGATCGCCCATGCGCCTTACCTAGAGCTTCGGCGGGTGCTGCCCTTCTCGTGATACGGTTGCATTCCGGTGGCCTTAAATAATTCCGAGGGAGCTGGCTCTGTCCTGGTCCTGGCCTGGTTACCTGGCGCCCACCTGTGCAAACAGGTCCTCGGGAATGAGAGAACCCCACGGTTGCGTTTTGCGGGCCCGCCACTTTCAACCGTATGAAACCAAAAGAAAAGCCGCCTCTGACCAGAGGCGGCTTTCTTCGTGAGTGGTAAGCTTGTTCAGAGGGTCTTGTGCGCCTCAACCTTGACCGGCACCAATTGTGCAGGCATCACCGGCAGGTCGTCTTTCTTGCCGCCGCCGGGCGTGTCATCCTGCGCCATGCGCATGATCGTGATCGAAAATTGCACACCGGCAAACACGATCCCGTTCAGCATGAACAACATAAAGGCCGCAACCGTGCCGCCCGAGGTGTTGCTGACCAGATGCCACAGATTGGCGACATTGAAATAAAGCAGGAGCCCGACAAAGATCGCCGAGAGGCCAAAGCCCGCGATCACCTGCGTAATGTAAAGTCGTATCAGTTTCGGCATGAGGGTAACTCCCTTAACTCTGTCTTATGGTATGCTGATTTCCGCATATGGCAAGGGCAATTTCCCTGAATTTAGGTTTCCCGACGTCCTTAACCGACAATGCCCGGAAGTCGGGCTTGCGCTCGGCGATTTGTCGCCTCTAGGCTGCGGGAAATCCAAAATCTTAAAGGAGTGCCCGATGCATCCGGCCAAGACCACCGCCTGTGACACCGTCGAATCGCGCATGGGCGAGCTGTCGCAATGGACGCGCCAGATCTGGGATTTCGGCGAAACCGCGTGGCGCGAATACAAAAGCGCCGCGTTTTATGTCGATCTTCTGCGCCGCGAGGGATTCGTGGTCGAGGAAGGATCAGGCGGGATGCCCACGGCCTTTTGCGCCACGTGGGAGAACGGGCCCGGCCCGACCATCGGCGGGTATGCGGAATATGATGGCATCCCCGGTAATTGTCAGGCTGCAGAACCGCGTGAGATGCCGCGCCCGGGGCTGGGGCCGCACGCGGGCGGGCATACAGACCCCCATTCAGCCCTCGGGATGGGGGCACTGGGGGGATTTCTTGCCGCTAAGGCTGCCATGGAACAGCACAACATTCCCGGCCGCCTGAAATTCTTCGGCGAGCCGGCCGAGAAACTGCGCGGGTCAAAGCCGATCCATGCGGCCGCCGGGTATTACGATGATCTGGATGCGGCCCTGTCCTTTCATCCGTTCTATATGGCGCCACTGTGCAACACGGTGCGCTGGGACACGCATTGCGGTGTGGGCTACGGGGTGATCTATGAGTTCACCTGCGACGACCCCGAGACATGGATGGCGGGTAGTGACGACTCGCCCATCCCGGCCAGCCATGCCGCCGCCCGCGCCCCCGGTGCGACCGATGCCATGGTCATGATGTACCAGTCGGCCAAGGCGCTGCGCGAACATGTCATGGCGCCCGGTCAAAGCTGGTCGATGAACGAAACCATCCTCAGCCACGGACAAGCCACCGCCGACAATATTCCGGCCCAGATCGCGCAGATCCAGTATTTCATCCGCATTTCAGAGATAGAAGAGGCCGACCATATCATCCGCGGCCTTGACCATTTTGCCCAGTCGGCGGCGCAGATGACGCATTGTTCGTGGCGGCGGCACTGGGTGGCGAAATCGCGCCCCGGTCTGCCCAACCACGCCATGGCCAAGCTGACCTACGCCAATCTTGAAACCGTGGGGGCCCCTGACTGGGGGGACGCTGCCAAAGAGTTCGCCCGCGCAATCCAGAGCGAACTGGGCCTTGATCCGATGGACGCCCCCTTTCTGCCTATGATCTCGGACCTCACCCCACCGGAACAGGCCGAGGCGGCGCTGCGCCAGATGCTGCCGCCGACCCAGCGGCACTTCACATCCGACGACTACACCGAGTATTGCTGGCACGCGCCCACGGTGCGCCTTTATATTGGGCGTCCCGCCCTGTCGGCCCCTGCGGGCTATGCCTATCCGGCCTGGGCGATGAATGCGCTTGGGGGCCATCCGGCCTGTATTGACCCGATGATTGAAACCGCGGCCAAGGTTCTTTCAATGACCGCGCTTGATCTCTTGAGCGATGCCGGTGCGTTGCAGCGCGCGCAGGACGAATTCCGCGATCGGACCGGCGGCGGGATCGGTGGCACGGAGTGGATCGCGCCGCTCTGTGACTATGATCCGCCGCTGAATTTCCGATGGCCGGAATACGTAACGACATCACGGGGCGAGGACTGGGTGATCCCCCGCGCCGCACCTTAACAAGATTGTCTGGAAAAGTGCGCCCGATGCATCAGAACGCTTCGGGCTTCGCCTCGCGCGCCATGTGATCCAGCACCGCATTAACGAAACGCGGCTCGCGCCCGTCCGCAAAAAACGCGCGGGCCACGTCAACAAACTCGGTAATGACCACCTTGGGCGGGGTGGTGCCCTCGGTCAGTTCGGCCCCAGCGGCACGGAACAGGGCACGCAGGGTGGAATCAATTCGCCCCAGCGGCCATGTGGCCACCAACGCGCGATCGGTCATCTGGTCGATCCGCGCCTGATGGTTCACTGCATCGCCGATCAGCTGTGTAAACAGCGCGACATCCCCTTCGATCATGTCATAGTCATCGAACGCTTCACCGAAGCGGAAATCCAGAAACTCGACCCGCACCTGATCGACGGTCTGGCCGGTCTGTTCCATCTGATAAAGCGCCTGCACGGCATAAAGACGTGCGGCGGATTTCATCTTGCGTTTCTGGTTGCCTGAAAGGGTCATGCGGTCGGGTTGTCCTTGAGTTCGCCAGCGAGCTTATATTCCTCGGCGTCGGGCACGAATCCCACGCCTTTGCGCTGGCCGCCCCACTTACGGGTGAGCGCCACAAGATGCAAGGCCGCAGCCGCAGCCCCGCCGCCTTTGTTCTGATCCGCAGGATCGGCGCGCACCTCTGCCTGTTTGCGGTTCTCGACCGTGAGGATACCATTGCCAATGCACAGCCCCTGCAGGCCCAGTAACTGGATCGCGCGGCTGCTGTCATTGCAGACGGTTTCATAATGGGTTGTCTCGCCACGGATGACACAACCAAGCGCGACATAGCCGTCGAAATTGCTCATGCGTTCCGCGATGCCGATGGCCGTTGGGATCTCCAGTGCGCCGGGCACCTCGACCACCTCGTAGCTGCCGCCACAGGCTTCGATCTCGGCCACGGCTCCGGCCAGCATGTTATCGGCAATGTCCTTGTAATAGGGCGACATCACGATGCAGATCTTGACCGGTTTGTCGAACTCCGCACGCGGCATGATATAATGTTTTTCTGCGCCAGCCATGGGTTACTCCTTGGAAATCGGACGGGTGCCGACAATCGACAGCCCGTAGGCATCAATGCCGAGATACTGGGTTTGCGGTGAATCCGTCAGCAGGATCAACTCGGACAGGCCCATAGACGACAGGATCTGCGACCCCAGCCCGGTGTCCTTGATGATGCGGGGACGGTCCTCGTCATCGCCAAAGTCGAATTTCGGATGCGGCTCACGGAACAAGAGCACCGCGCCGCGCCCCTCTTCGGCGACGATTTTCATGGCGTCGTGGAACTCGTCGCGCGGTTTCGGGCCCAGCCCCAGCACATCTGTCAACTCGTTCAGCGCATGGGTCCGCACCAGAACGGGGGCGTCCGTGGAAATGTCGCCCTTGATCAGCGCCATATGTTCGACGCCGTGGATTTCATCTGTGAAGATGCGCATTTCCCAGTCGCCCCCCACCTCGGCGGTGACAGTGTCGCGACGGGTTTCCCGGATCAGGTTGTCATGCTTCGCGCGATAGGAAATCAGGTCGGAAATCGTCCCGATCTTCAGGTCATGCTTGCGCGCGAATGTAACCAGATCAGGCAGACGCGCCATGGTGCCATCGTCTTTCATGATCTCGCAGATCACACCGGACGGGTGCAGACCAGCCAGGCGCGAGATGTCGACGGCGGCCTCGGTATGGCCGGCGCGCACAAGCACCCCGCCCCAGCGTGCACGCAGCGGGAACACGTGCCCCGGCGTGGCAATCGCGGCCATAGTGTTCTGTTCATTGATCGCAGTGGCGATGGTCAGGGCGCGGTCGGCCGCCGAAATGCCGGTCGAGACCCCTTCGCGCGCTTCGATCGACACGGTAAAGGCGGTTTCATGGCGCGACGAATTGTTGACAGCCATCATCGGCAGGCCCAGCTTGTCGATCCGCTCGGCCGTCATCGGCAGACAGATCAGGCCCCGCCCGTGCGTGGCCATGAAGTTGATCGCATCGGCATCCGCGAACTCGGCCGGGATCACGAGGTCGCCTTCGTTTTCACGGTCCTCGTGGTCAACAAGGATATACATGCGGCCTTTGCGGGCCTCTTCGATGATGTCCTCGATCGGGCTGATCGCGTCACGCAGGCTTGCCTCGACCGGGCCGGGAGTTTCAAAAGTCATGGGGCGCGCGTCCTTTGCCAAATTTGTCAGCCATCGCATACCCCAGCCCGTTCCCGAATGCCAGTGCCAGACCCGCCGTTCTTGGCACTGGACGCGACGGGATTTCGCGCCCTAGGGTGAAACCGTCCAGCCCTAACCGGAGCCGCCCCATGCGCCTGTCCAGACTGATCACCGCCGTCGAGGCCCATGCCGAAGGCGAACCGGGCCGCGTCATCACCGGCGGCGTGCCGCATATGCCGGGCAACACTGTGTTCGAGAAGATGCGGTGGATGCAGACCAATGGCGATGACATCCGCACCCTGATGCTGCAGGAACCGCGCGGCCATCCGGCGCTGTGCTGCAACGTGCTTGTCCCGCCCTGCCACCCCGAGGCCGATGCCGGCTTTATCATCATGGAGCAGACGGAATATCCGCCGATGAGCGGATCCAACACGATCTGCGTTACCACCGTTTTGTTGGAAACCGGCATCCTGCCCATGCGGGAACCGGTCACGGAACTGACGCTTGAAACGCCCGCGGGGCTGATCCCCGTGCGGGCCACCTGCCAAAACGGCAAGGTCACGCGCGTCACCTTCCAGAATGTGCCGGCTTTCGCTCTGCATCTGGATGCAGCGGTGGATGTTCCGGGGCTTGGTAAAGTGTCCGTGGACGTGGCCTGGGGCGGCATGTTCTTCGTGCTGGCCGATGCCGACGCGCTAGGCATCAGCCTTGCACCCGAAAATGGCCGCGAAATCGTGCGCGTATCAGAAGCGATCGGTCACGCGGCGCGCGCGCAACTGCCCGTGACACATCCCGAGAACCCGACCCTCACTGGTCCGACCATCACCAACCTCTGGGGCGCGCCCACCGACCCTGCCACAGACGGGCGCGGCGCCATCACCTTGTCGACCGGCCCCTTTGATCCCGACCACCCGCACGCGGCCAGCGGCATCCTTGACCGCTCGCCCTGCGGCACCGGCACCTGTGCCAAGATGGCGGTACTGCACGCCAGGGGTCTGTTGAAAGAAGGTGAGGATTACGTCAATGCGGGTCCGATGGGCACCACCTTTACGGGTCGCATCGTGGACACCAGCCGGATCGGCCCCTACCCCGCCATCGTGCCCACCCTATCCGGACAGGGCTGGATCTACGGGATGTCGAATTATACGCTCGACCCGACCGATCCGTTCCAGACCGGTTTCACCATCGGCGACATGTGGTAGGCCCAAGCCTACCCCCCAACGTCTTTTTCTTGGGAAAAATACCTCGGGGTGAATTGGCCCCACCGGGGCCAAGAGGGGCAGCGCCCCTCCCCCTGCCAGTGTCTCAGGACGACATCTCGGCCAGTCGCGCCACGTAGCGCGCCAGCGTGTCGATCTCGAGGTTGATCTTCTGACCAACCGCCACATCGCCCCAGGTCGTCGCCTCTTTGGTGTGGGGGATGAAGTTGATCCCGAAATCGCAGCCCGCCACCTCGTTCACGGTCAGGGACGTGCCATTCAAGGCCACCGATCCCTTGGGCGCGATGAATTTGGCCAGCGCCTCGGGCGCGCGCAGGGTCACACGGGTAGAGTCCCCCTCGTCCTTGACGGCAATCACCTCGGCCACGCCGTCAACATGGCCCGACACGATATGCCCGCCCAATTCGTCCCCGACCTTCAGGGCCCGCTCAAGATTCACGCGGCGCCCGACCTCCCATGTGCCAAGGTTGGTCTTGGACACGGTTTCGGCGCTGATTTCCACATCGTACCAGTCGGGGCCCAGATCGACCACGGTCAGGCACACGCCGTCACTGGCGATCGAGGCCCCGAGGTCGATGCCCGCCGTGTCATATCCGGTCGCGATCCGCGCGCGCAGATCGCCGCGTTTTTCCAATTCGCGCACGGTGCCGATATCGGTGATAATGCCTGTGAACATGGGGCTCATCCTGCTGATGTGACTGTTGCTGAAAGACCTAGCCCGCCACGTCCCCGCGCGCAAGCCGCCTTACTTTTGCCAAACAGACGCGGTAACGTCCGTGGAAGAACTTGTAGATATAAGCAGGTCAATATGGCAGTCACGAGCGGACATAAACGGGTTTTCCTGTTCTTGCAGGGGCCACACGGGCCTTTCTTCCATGCGTTGGGCAAAATGTTGCGCCGGTCCGGCGCAACGGTCTGGCGGGTGGGGTTCAATGCGGGCGACCGGGCCTTCTGGTTTCACGGGGCCAGCTTTATTCCCTTCACCCAGCCGCAAGAAGCATGGCCCGAGACCTTCGCACAAATCTGCGTCGAAAAGGACGTGACCGACATCGTGCTTTATGGCGATGTGCGCCCGATCCACGCCAAGGCGGTGGCCCACGCCAAATCTGTCGGCATCCGCGTGCATGTGTTCGAGGAAGGCTATCTGCGGCCCTACTGGGTGACCTATGAACGGGGCGGCTCGAACGGGCATTCGCGCCTGATGGGCATGACCATCCCCGATATGGAAAAGGCGCTGGAAGGGGCCGATCTTGAGGCGCCGATGCCGCCCGGCCACTGGGGCGACATGCGCCAGCACGTGTTTTACGGCGCACTGTATCATTGGTTCGTGATGTTCCGGAACCGGCAGTTCCGCAACTTCCGGCCGCACCGCGCACTGTCTGTCACGCGCGAATTCCAGCTCTACCTGCGCCGCCTTCTGTTGATGCCGTTCCAGGCGATCGAACGTCGCATTGCCACGTGGCGCATCCGCCATGGCGGGTTTCCCTATCACCTTGCTTTGCTGCAACTGGAACATGACAGCAGCTTTCAGGAACATTCGCCCTTCACGACCATGACCGAGTTTCTGGACGTCGTGATCGCGGGTTTTGCCAAGGACGCCCCGCGTCACCATCACTTCGTCTTCAAGGCCCACCCGCTAGAGGACGGTCGCGTCCCCCTGCGCCGCGAGATCGCGCGTCTGGCCAAGGCACACGGCATCCGCGACCGCGTGCATTACGTGCGCGGCGGCAAGCTGGCCCAACTGTTGAACGAAGCCCGCACCGCCGTCACCGTCAATTCCACCGCCGGACAACAGGTCTTGTGGCGGGGGATCCCGCTCAAGGTGTTCGGAAGCGCCGTCTATAATCAGCCAGAATTTGTCAGCGATCAGCCGATCGGAGACTTCTTCGCGGGCGCCACCCGCCCTGACAACCGCGCCTACAAGGTGTTCCGCCGCTATCTTTTGGAAACCAGCCAGGTGTCCGGCGGTTTCTACTCGGCGCGCGGGCGTCGCCAGTTGCTGCGGCACGTAGTTGACATGATGCTATCCCCCGAAGACCCGTATGACGCGCTCGAATCCGGAACAGCGGCTCCGAGGCAACACTTGCGTCTGGTGAAGTAAGGGACACAAGGTCTAGCGCTGGATTTTTGAAACGGATTCCGGTAACTTGGGAAAAAAACCTCAGGCAGAATAATAAAGGTCGAGGAGACCGAGCAGTGAAATTCAAGGAAAAACGGTGGGCGTATTCCGTCGCCCTGTTGGCCGCGTTGGGAATCGTTTCCTCGTGCAGCCTTGTGCCGCGCGCGGGTCCGAACAAACGCGAAATCTTTGCGGGATCTGTCCAGCGCGAGGGCGATGCCTTTGTCGTTGCGGTGAATGACCGCGTCACCCGCGCCACGGCGGTGGTGCCGGCACTCGGATTTTCCGAAAGCTTCAAGAATGCCGGCCAGCTTGGTTCGGACACGATCCGTCCCGGCGACGTCCTGTCGCTGACCATCTGGGAGAACGTCGACAAACCCCTTCTTGGCCCCGAAGGCCAGGTTGCCGCGGTTCTGGAAGAAGTGCAGGTCGACGGATCCGGCTTTATCTTTGTGCCCTATGCAGGCCGCATCCGCGCTTCGGGCAATACGCCGGAATCGATCCGTCGCGTCATCAGCAACAAATTGGAAGAACAAACCCCCGACCCGCAGGTCGAGGTGCGTCGCGTGGCCGGGGACGGGTCAACCGTGTCTCTGGTCGGCTCGATTGGCGCGCAAGGGGTTTATCCTATCGAACGCCCCACCCGCACCCTGACAGCCATGCTGGCGAATGCGGGCGGCGTGACCATCGAACCCGAGATCACCCAAGTGACCGTATTGCGTGGCGGCCAGCGCGGCCAGATCTGGCTGCAGGATCTCTATGATGATCCGCGCCTTGATATCGCACTGCGCGGGGGCGACCGTATTCTGGTCGAGGAGGACACCCGCGCCTTTACGGCGCTCGGGGCGACCGGCACGCAAAGCCGCGTGAATTTTGAAACCAAGGACATGTCCGCTCTGGAAGCGATTGCAACCGTGGGCGGCATCAACGCCATGCAGGGCGACCCCACAGGCGTGTTCGTGTTCCGCAACGAGGCCCCCGAGGTCTCGAACCAGGTGCTCGGACGCAGTGATCTGGTCGGGGCACAGCGCATGGTCTATGTGCTGGACCTGACCCAGCCCAACGGGTTGTTTGTCGCGCGGGATTTCGTGATACGCGATGGCGATCTGCTCTATGTCACCGAAGCGCCCATCACCCAGTGGGATAAGACCATTTCGGCCATCACCGGCACACTTACATCGGCTGACACGATTGGCTCGCTTGGCGGCTTCTAAAGTGGCAGCGGCCCCACACCAAGACAACGCCGCCGGGGATCCTTCCCGGCGGCTTTTTGCATTCAACGGTGGTTTTTTCACACAAACCCGGCTGCGGCGTATCATTGAGCTGGCAGGCTATGACCTGCGGCTTGGCAAGCCGGGGCCGGAAGACGGCATCGCGGTCTGGGGGCAAAGCCCGACCTCGGGGCGTGGCGAAGCGGTGTCAGACTGGACCGGTGCCGACATCACCTATTTCGAAGATGCTTTCCTCCGGTCGGTGCGCCCGGCGCGCATCGGGCAGGAACCGCCGATTGGTCTGTTCATCGACCGCAAGGCCCCCCATTTTGACCCGAGCCGCCCGTCCGAGCTTGAAGAGCTGCTGGCCAAGGCACCGCTTGACGACAGCGCGCTCCTGGATCGGGCGCGCGGCTGCATCGCCCGCCTCAAAGAGTTACATCTCAGCAAGTATTCGGGCAATGATCCGACCCTGCCCCACCCCGATCCGGGCTATGTGCTGGTCATCGACCAGACCCGGGGAGATGCCTCGGTCACGGCCAGCGGCGCGGATGAAAGCAGTTTTCGCGAGATGCTGGTCTTTGCGCAGGAAGAGCACCCGGGCTGTCGCGTTCTGATCAAAACGCATCCCGAAACCGCGGGTGGCGCGCGGGCGGGCTATTTCGGGCCGGAAGATGAAACCGACCGCGTGACACTGATAGCCGACCCCTACAGCCCGTGGGCGCTGTTTGAAGGCGCAGTCGGTGTCTATACCGTGTCCTCGCAGATGGGGTTCGAGGCAATCTTTGCAGGCCACAAACCCCGTGTTTTCGGACAGCCGTTCTATGCGGGCTGGGGTCTTACGCAGGATGAACGCCCAGTGCCCCGCCGTCAGCGCAGCCTGACCCGCGCCCAACTGTTTGCTGCGTCCATGCTGTTGTATCCGGTCTGGTACGACCCCTATCGCGATCGCCTTTGCGAGTGTGAAGACGCAATCAGCACGCTTGAGGCCAAGACCCGCGCCTGGCGCGCCGACAAGGACGGGTGGAACGCGCATCATATGCGGATGTGGAAGCGCAAGCCGCTGCAAAGGATCTTTGGTCAGTATCAGCCAATGACATTCGACGCGCCGGAAACCGGGCGTCCAGAAATGGTCTGGGGCCTGAACGACGCGCCGCAGGGTGCGATCCGGGTCGAGGACGGATTCCTGCGCTCGCGCGGGTTGGGGGCCGAGCTGGTACCACCGCTATCTCTGGTTTGTGACGATCTGGGCATCTACTATGATCCGACCCGCGAAAGCCGTCTCGAACGCCTGATCACGCTGCGCAGCACGTTGCGCCCGGATCAGGAATTGCGCGCCGAGCGGCTGATGGCGTCCTTGCGCGCGCGCGGGGTCAGCAAGTACAATCTGGACGGCGACCTGCCGCCGCTGCCAGCAGGGCGCCGGATTCTGGTCCCAGGTCAGGTCGAGGATGACGCCTCGATCCTGAAAGGCGCGCGGGATGTGTGCACGAATGAAGATCTCTTGGCTGCCGTGCGCAGCGCCAACCCCGAAGCTGTTATCCTTTATAAACCCCACCCCGATGTGCTGGCGGGATTGCGCAAGGGCGATGTCGCGGCGCCGGAACAATGGGCGGACCTGACCCTTGCGGGGGCTGACATGGCGACCCTGCTGGAAGAGGTTGACGAGGTCTGGACGATGACCTCTGGCACAGGGTTCGAAGCCCTGATGCGCGACTGTCGCGTCGTGACCTATGGCGCGCCGTTTTATGCGGGCTGGGGCCTGACCACCGATCTGGGGCCGACACCGGCTCGACGACAGGCCGAACCAACCCTTGCTGGGCTGGTCCATGCGGCGCTGATCGACTATCCCCGCTATTTCGATCCGGTCACGGGGCGTCCCTGCCCGGTCGAAGTTGCCGTTGAACGCTTGGCCGAAGGGAAAATCCCGCATCCCGGCGTGGCGAACCGTATACTGTCGAAACTGCAGGGATTATTGTCGTCCTATAGCGGGCTATGGCGCTAGGAATTAACGCCGCCAGACCGCCATCAGATCGGCCCCAACCTGTTGATGAGACACAAGGCGTAAACGCGGCGCGGCAGCCAGACGGGCCAGCCCCATCGCCGCGAGGGACGGCGTACCCTCGGCCCCGATGGCGAGCCCGGCTTCGAAGGTAATCAACTCGTCCACCAGATCCGCCGACAGAAGTGACGCGGCCAGCGCCCCGCCCCCTTCGCAGAAGACACGGGTCATCCCCTGCGCCCCGAGCGCCTGCAACAGCGACCGCACTGAAAGTTGGCCTTGCTCGACATCACAAGGCAACAGGGTCGCGCCCAACCCGGCCCAGCTGTCCACCAATAGGGGGTCGGCATCGTGCCCGTGGGCAATCCAGACCGGCACCTCGTGGGCAGTACGTGCAAGATTGCCGGACAGCGGCAAGTCCAGCCGCCGCGAGGCCACGATACGGACCGGCTGTTGTATGGTACCCAGCCCACGCACTGTCAGGGACGGGTCATCGGCCCGCGCCGTGCCGCCGCCGACCAACACACCATCATGGCGCGCGCGCATGGCATGGACCATCCGCCGCGCCTCGGGGCCGGTGATCCATTGGCTCTCGCCCGAGGCGGTCGCGATCCGCCCATCCAGAGAAGAGGCCAGTTTCAAGGTCAGAAAAGGCCGCCCCTGTTCGGTTTTCAGGAAAAACCCCTGCAGGTCACGGGCGGCCTCTTCGGCCAGAACGCCGATGGTGACTTCGATCCCGGCGTCTTGCAACATGGCAAAACCGCGCCCCGACACGCGCGCATCGCTATCGCCCACGGCCACCACCACCCGCGCCACACCCGCACCGATCAGCGCCTGCGCACAGGGCGGTGTTTGTCCATGATGCGAACAAGGCTCGAGCGTGACATAGGCCGTCGCACCGCGCGCGGCCTGTCCTGCCTGCGCAAGCGCCACGGGTTCGGCATGGGGGCGCCCGCCCGGCTGGGTCCAGCCCCGCCCGACGATGACGCCATCTTTCACGATGACACAACCCACGGCCGGGTTGGGCCAGGTCCGTCCCTGACCGCGCCGCCCCAGTTGCAGGGCCAGCGCCATATACCGTGCATCTGACAGGGCTTATTCTTCTGGTTGGGTGTTGGGGCGCAACTCGGATACGAATTTATCAAAGTCGTCCGCCGCCTGGAAGTTCTTGTAAACGCTGGCAAATCGCACATAGGCCACCGTGTCGATCCGCGCGAGGGCCTCCATCACGATTTCGCCGATGGTCTTCGAGGGGATATCGGTTTCACCCATGCTCTCAAGACGCCGCACGATCCCCGAGATCATCTGGTCGATGCGTTCAGGTTCGACGGGGCGTTTCTGCATGGAGATCCGGATCGAGCGTTCCAGCTTGTCACGATCGAAATCCTCGCGCCGGCCATTGGTCTTGACCACGACCAGATCGCGCAACTGGACCCGTTCATAGGTGGTGAACCGGCCTCCACAGGCCGGACAGAACCGCCGGCGCCGAATCGAAACGTGATCCTCGGCAGGCCGCGAGTCCTTTACCTGCGTGTCGATATTTCCGCAAAACGGGCAGCGCATGGTCTCTCCCTCGTGTATTATTGGCGCACCTAGTGGCGGGCGCGCGACTTATCCACAGGCACTATAGGAGACCCACTAGCGTTTGGGTAGAGGGGAAATGCGCCCCCAACATGATGGGATTTTTTCGCAAAGGGGAAATTTTTTATATTTTCCCCCTGTTGCAAGGGCGCAAAAAGCTGCATCTTGGAGTCAAGAAAGTTCCTCCAGACTTTCCTTTCATGCAATGAGATGCGCTGTCACATGTCGTGTGTGCGGCGCATTTCTATGTTCAAACAGGTAAATTCCCTGCCACGTGCCCAGAACCGGACGCCCCTGCGCGACAGGAATGGACAGCGACACCGGCATCATGGCGGCCTTGATATGGGCCGGCATGTCATCGGGACCTTCATAGGTATGGGTCAGATAGGCCATCGCGGGGTCTGTCGTGGGCGGCACCAGCCGGTGGAAAAAACTCCGCAGATCGGTTTGCACCTCGGGATCGGCGTTTTCCTGTATCAAGAGACTGCAAGACGTGTGCTGCACGAATAGGGTCAACAGCCCCTGTGACACCTGTTGTTCGGCCACCCAGCGCGTCGCATCGCGGGTGAATTCATACAACCCCTGTCCGTGGGTCTTTATCAAAAACTCTGTCTGCATGAGCGCGACCTAGCCTCCGGTCACACCGCAAGGCAAGACCTTTCTGACACGGCGGCGCAGGGGGGTGTCAAACGCCGGTCGCATCCAGCCATGCAGCGATGGCCTGCCCGATTTCGGGGCCGGAGTCTTCTTGGATAAAGTGACTGCCCGCCACCGTCACTTCCTGCTGGTTCGGCCAGCCGCGGCAGAAATCGCGCAAATCACCAATCAGGATCGCGCCCGGGTCGGCATTGATGAACAGCTTGGGCAGATCGCTTGTTTTCAGCCAGTCGGCATAAGCCTGCACGATCTCGACCACCTCGGGGGGTGTGCCCGCAATCGGGATCTGGCGCGGCCAGGTCAGGGTAGGCCAGCGATCCTCGCGCGTTGCAAAGGGGCGGCGATATTCGTCCATCTCGGCCTTGGTCAGATCGCGCAGGATCGACCCCGGCAAAACGCGTTCGATGAACAGGTTCTTGTCCAGGATCATGCCTTCGCCCGCCGCACTGCGAAAGCCCTGGAACACCGGCGCGGCCTGCGGGTTGAAATCGTCCCAGGATGCAATCGGCGCGACGATCCCCTCCATATAGGCGATGCCTGCCACTGCATCCCGATGTCGGTTCGCCCAATGGAACCCGAGCGCTGATCCCCAGTCATGGATCACCAGCACCACGTTTTCCGCGATCCCCATTTCGGCAAGAAAAGCATCAAGGAACTTGCGGTGGGTGTCGAACGTATAGGTGTCGCCCCCCGCATCCGGCAGCTTGTCACTGTCGCCCATCCCAATCAGGTCAGGCGCAATACAGCGGCCCATCGCGGCCAGTTCAGGCATCACGTTGCGCCACAGGAACGAAGAGGTCGGATTGCCGTGCAGGAACACGATCGGACGCCCTGCGCCCATTTCCGCATAGGCCATTTTCTGGCCCAGCACCTCGACATATTTCTTTTCCACGACCCAACCCTCCTTTTTCCGCAGGGCAAGCCTACGCGAGACATCGGACGCTCGGGTCAAAAACGTGGCGTCAGACGTTTAGAAAAGCACGTTCACGCTGCAGAAGCTTTGGGCATGGCTGACGCTCAGGTTATAGCCCACCTTCGAGACGGACACAGAATAGCCGCCAGCGGACTTCGCCGCCTCGAGCACCTCGGGCGTTGGTGAAATCGTATAGCCAACACCGTAGGCGCGCGATTGCGTCTGCGCCGGACCGCCGGGCTTGATGATATACATGCGCGTGTTGCCGCGGGCGCGGAGGCGCTGGATGGCGTATTTCGCCGCTTCGCACCAATAACGCTGGTTGCCGGCCCCCGGCCCTTCGATCACCTCGAAATTCCCATTGCCCGGCATCGCGTTGACCCGCCAAGGGACATACCCGAACTGCGCCGCCGCTGTGCCCGCCACAAAGACAGAGATGGTCAGGGGAAGAACAAAAGAACGTTTACGCATAAAAGGCCTCATTGATCCGTCTCACTTATCTAGGGCGCCTTCTTCGACTTGTCCAACAGGGGACACGCGGATCAGGAAATTTCCCCAATCCAAACCAATACCCGTCACAGGCTGCAATTGCCGCTTGAGGAGCGTCGTGTGGAACACTGGGTCAAGATCACAGACTTCATTGATAGGAGACGTGCCCCTTTAACCAGGTTGTTATACCTGCGGCAGATCAAAGAGTTTTTCGCCCTGTTCGTCGATGACCTGCTGCGCCTTGGTACTGGACATGTTTGCAGCCTCACCTGGATCATTCAAGGTATCCGCACGCACCAGGACTTGTGTCTTGAGTTCGCCCCCAACAACCTTTTCGATCCGCGCTGAAACACGATAGGTCGTCCCCTCTTTGATTGGTTGGGGATAGATCATAAAGCCATTATGTTCGATTGGTGGGGCTTTGGGGGCCTCGCCCTTCTCGTCACTGCTGCTACCGAATAGTTTCTTGAGGAAAGACATAGGGGCCTCCGAGATCAAATCAGTCGGCGCGATCTTCCCTCTATTCGACACCAAGCACAAGCGACAGCAGCGCCGAGATGTGAAAGACGATTTGTGCCTGCCCGCTGAAAAAGAAACGGCGCCCGAAGGCGCCGCAACACTTACTGATCCAGGAAACTGCGCAGTTTGCGCGACCGGCTGGGGTGTTTCAACTTCCGCAGCGCCTTGGCTTCGATCTGGCGAATCCGTTCGCGGGTCACGCTGAACTGTTGGCCGACCTCTTCAAGGGTGTGGTCGGTGTTCATGCCGATGCCAAACCGCATCCGCAGGACCCGTTCTTCACGCGGGGTGAGCGAGGCCAGAACGCGGGTTGTGGTTTCCTTGAGGTTTTCCTGAATGGCGCTGTCCAGCGGCAGTACGGCATTCTTGTCCTCGATGAAATCGCCCAGTTGGCTGTCTTCCTCATCGCCGATGGGCGTTTCAAGGCTGATCGGCTCTTTGGCGATCTTCATCACCTTGCGAACCTTCTCGAGCGGCATTTGCAGTTTCTCGGCCAGTTCTTCCGGCGTCGGCTCGCGGCCGATTTCATGCAGCATCTGGCGCCCGGTGCGGACCAGCTTGTTGATGGTCTCGATCATATGGACCGGAATACGGATGGTGCGCGCCTGATCGGCAATCGAGCGGGTGATCGCCTGACGGATCCACCACGTCGCATAGGTCGAGAATTTGTATCCGCGACGGTATTCGAACTTGTCCACCGCCTTCATCAGACCGATGTTGCCTTCCTGAATAAGATCAAGGAATTGCAGGCCACGGTTGGTGTATTTTTTGGCAATCGAGATCACGAGGCGCAGGTTGGCTTCGACCATCTCTTTCTTGGCCTGACGGGCTTCTTTCTCGCCCTTCTGGACCTGCTGCACGATGCGGCGGAATTCCGAGATGTCGAGACCAACATAGGTGCCGACCTGCGCCATGTCGGCGCGCAGTTCCTCGACCTTGTCGGTCGAGCGTTCCATGAACATCTGCCAGCCACGTCCGGGCTTCTGTGCCATGTCGTCCAGCCAGGTCGGATCCAGCTCGCGCCCGCGATAGGCCTCAATGAACTCACGGCGGTTGATGCGCGCCTGGTCGGCCAGTTTCACCATCGACGAGTCGATCTGCATCACGCGGCGGTTGATCCCGTAAAGCTGGTCGATCAGGGCTTCGATCCGGTTGTTGTGCAGGTGCAGTTCATTCACCAGTTCCACAATTTCCGAGCGCAGCTTCTGATAGGTGGCCTCTTCCTTGTCCGAGAACGAGTCATCTTCGTTCAGCGTCGCGGAAATCCGCACGTCCTGCATTTCCGACAGCATGGCATAGTCGCGCGCGATGATGTCGAGCGTTTCAAGGACGCGCGGCTTCAGCGCCGCTTCCATTGCGGCCAGCGACATGTTGGCCTGTTCGTCCTCGTCGTCGTCATCGTCCTTGGCAATCGGGTTACCGTCGGCGTCAAGCTCGGGGCCGCTTTCTTCCTTCTTAGGGGCAGCGTTGACATTCGAGGTGTCAACGACAGGTTCTTCCTCGTCGTCTTCGCCCATCTGGTTGCCGAAGGTGGTCTCGAGGTCGATCACGTCGCGCAGCAGGATGTCCTCGGACAAAAGTTCGTCGCGCCAGATGGTGATCGCCTGAAAGGTCAGCGGGCTTTCGCAGAGGCCCGCGATCATGGTGTTGCGGCCGGCCTCGATGCGTTTTGCAATCGCGATCTCGCCTTCACGCGACAACAGTTCGACCGAGCCCATTTCGCGCAGGTACATGCGAACGGGATCATCTGTGCGGTCGAGTTTCTCGGTCGTACCCGAGCCCAGAGCCACCTCGCGGTTTGCAGAGGACGTGTCCACAAGCGCGGTGTTCTTCTGCTCTTCTTCCTCGGCCTCTTCGTCTTCGATGATGTTGATGCCCATTTCCGACAGCATCGACATCACGTCTTCGATCTGCTCGGAACTCACCTGATCGGGGGGCAGAACCTGATTCAGCTGGTCATAGGTGATATAGCCCTTCTCCCGCGCCTCGGCGATCATCTTCTTGACGGCGGCCTGGCTCATATCGAGCGAGATTTCGGCGTCCTGATCGGCGGGCTTGCGGTCGTCGGTGTCTTTGGCGGCCATGCGGTGCTCCTGCAACAAGGGCTGTGGGTGATTCGCTATCAGACGAATCAATCGTGCGGTTGAGTGATTCGCAACCCGTTTACCCTGATTCCTTTACTTCTTCCTCACCATGTTGCTCAAGCGCGATCACTTCGAGCCTCTGGTCATTCCGATTCGTTCCATCAACGCGTCCAAGGCGGCGCGTTCTTCCTTGTCGATTGCGGCCCCATTCGGCCCCAGTTCGTATTCCGCGCTGTCTTCTTGGCGGCTTTGCAGCGCGCGGTTGCGGGCCTGCGCCGCTTCGGACAAACGCCATGTCACAGCCTCGTCAGCCACGCCCAGCAGGTCTTCTTCGGCCTCGGCAATCTCGGCAGTCAGGCCGCGTTCGGCCTTGAGCTTGCCCAGTTCCTCGGTCAGCGTGAGCCGTGCCATTTCAAGATCACCGGCGTGGCGGATGGCCGGTGCAATGGCCACATGGGGGTGACGCAGCAGATTTTCAACGGCTTCGGGCCCCAAAGCTCGCTCGACCGCTGCACGTGGATCGGGACTGTTGGCATGGCGCAACAGCACATCCCGCAACCGGGCGTTCTGTTCGTCCACACACTCCATTGTTTCGATCTCGTACTCGAAATCATCCAGCAATTCAGGCGTCGTCAGGGCGACGGCCAACACCACCGCTTCGCGCAGCCGGTGTTCTACCGCGACCTCTGAGGCGGCAAGGATAGACGTCTTGGTGCGGGTACTGACAACCGGCTTGGGCTGCCATTTCGAGAACCCGCCACCGCCGCCGCGTTGCGGGCGGAACAATTGCCAGCGCAAATCCTTGATCGCCTGGACGTAGTGCTGACGGATCGAAGGATCGCGGATCAGCAAGACCTTCTCGTGCAGCGCCTTGTCCAGCGCCGCCTTGCGTTCAGGGCTGTCAAACACCTTGCCCTCGATTTCGCGTTGCCACAGCAGGTCGACCATCGGGATAGCGCGTTCCAGCACCTCTTGCACGGCCCCTGCCCCCTTGGCCCGGATAAGGTCGTCGGGGTCCTGCCCCTCGGGCATCAGCGCAAAGCGCAGGGATTTCCCCGCTTCCAGCAGGGGAAGCGTCAGGTCAATCAGGCGCATGGCGGCGCGCAGCCCCGCCGTATCCCCGTCGAGCGCGATGATCGGCTCTGGCGAGATGCGCCACAACAGTTGCAATTGGTTCTCGGTGATCGCGGTCCCCAGAGGCGCAACCGACGCGCCGAACCCCGCCTCGGCCAGCGCGATCACGTCCATGTATCCTTCGGCCACGATCAGGGGCTGTCCCTTACCCGCCGCTGCGCGTGCGGGCCCATGGTTGTAAAGACTACGCCCCTTATCGAACAGCTCGGTTTCAGGGCTGTTGAGGTATTTGGCATTGTCATTGGGGTCCATCGCCCGCCCACCAAAGGCGATACAGCGCCCGCGCGCATCGCGGATCGGAAACATGATCCGGTTGCGGAACGTGTCATAAGGTTTCTTGCCCTTGGTCGACGCCTTGGCCAGCCCGCAGGCCAGGATCAGGTCCTCGGACACGCCCTTGCCGGTCAGATGATCCCACAACCCCTGCCAGCCATCGGGCGCAAAGCCGATTTCCCAACGGTCGCGCGCGGCCTCGTCCAGACCGCGCCGGTCCAGATAATCGCGCGATGCAGCCCCGCCACCTGTTTTCAGTTGCAGGCGAAAGAACTGCGCCGCCTGTTCCATCACCTCGGTCAGCTGTGTGCGCTTGTCCGCCTTTTGCTGGGCTTGCGGGTCGCGTTCAGGCATCTGCATACCCGCCTCTTCGGCCAGAATACGCACAGACTCCATGAAGCCGACATTCTCGGTTTCCTGCACGAACTTTATCGCGTCGCCCTTGGCGTGACAGCCAAAGCAATAGTAATAGCCCTTTTGGTCATCCACATGAAAAGACGCGGTTTTTTCGTGGTGGAAGGGGCACGGCGCCCACATATCACCCTTGCCCTGATTGGATTTGCGCTGATCCCACATGACTTTGCGCCCCACCACCTGAGTCAGGCTGGTACGGCTGCGTAGTTCATCCAAAAATCCGGGTGGCAGACTCATTCACGTAATATGGGCGCGGGGCGACCCCAAGTCCAGCGGGCTTACTGTGTCAGACACGCCTGGTAGAATTCATCGGCGACGAATTTCTTGGCGTCGCGTCGCGGCTGTCCATAGATCCAGTCCGACCATTGCGTCACCGCTACCTGATAATTTTCGGGCACAGCATTTTCGCCCTTGGTCAGTTCCGCCACGGCCTTGGCCTTGCCGACACGCTCCAGCCGCATATCCACCAGACGCTGGATGATATCGGTGTTGATCTGGCAGAATTCCTTTTTCTTGGCATCTGCGGCGACAACAGGGCTGGCCAAAAGCGTTGCAGCCAGCAGGGCGGGAATCAGGCGGGTCATGGGCATCTCCGGGACTGGTGAGAGTCAGAAGGTACTCAACCCCGATGGCGGGCTGCAACCCCCCGCATCGCAGTTTCAAGATCATGCACCAACGTTCTAGCCATCGAGCGAAACGCCATCACCAGAAACGCATTGTCCCCAACCCGCGTGACCGAGACCGTCAGGTGCTGCAACTGGCTGCGCAGCGTGTGCCCGCGTTTGAACACCGCGCGCCGCACATCGACAGGCACCAGACGCGCCAGAACATCCTCGGCGCTGTCGCCCTCAAGTCGGACAAGGCACCAGGCATCCGATTGGTCCGTCAGCGCGGAATGATCCGCCAGAGATGCGGCGGGGGCCGGTCCGATCAGCATTGCCTGCCCGCGCCCGGACCAGACAGCACGGTTGCCCTCTTTGCCCGTAGCGCGGTTGGGGGCCGGAAAGGCCATGCCATGCGCCTCTTTCAGGGCGTCGGACAATGCGGCCTCTTTCCCCTTGTAGGGTGCGACCGAGGTGATCGTGGCGGCCTCGACTTCGGTCAGGCTCAGGTCCGAGACCGTCAGTGGCAACAGCCCCTCACAGGGGGATTTCGCAATCAATTCAGCCACGTACACGCCCTCCTTCAGGGTCAAGGAACACCGGATCACAGATCTCCACACGTGCCACGACATCGCGCAGGTGGTCGACCATCAACATCTTTTCGCCATGGCGCGCGCGGCCATTGCGCAGGAAGCCCAGCCCGATATGGCACCCGAGATCGGGCGAGAACCCGACCGAGGTCAGATAGCCCTGATCATTGATCCGCGTCGGCTCGGCGTCCATCTTGAACAGGTGCGCACCCGCCGTCAGTTGTTTCACCGGCCCGACGGGGCGGATGCCCACCAACTGTTCGCGGTCGGGATCGGTCAGGCCGGGCCGGTCGGCCATAGTCTTGCCGATACAGTCTTTTTTCTGGCTGATCATACGCGCCATGCCAATGTCAAAGGCGTTGGTGCGACCATGGATTTCAGAGTGGGTGATGAACCCTTTCTCGATCCGCAGCACATTCAGCGCCTCCATCCCGTAGGCCCCGCCGCCGAGCGCCTCGGCGCGGCTGACCAGTTCGCGGAACAGGCTGTCTCCATAGCGCGCGGGCACGGCAATTTCATAGGCGTGCTCGCCGCTAAAGGAAATCCGGAACAGGCGACCCTTGACGCCCAGAACCGACACTTCGCCGCACGCCATGAAGGGCCAGCTTTCATTGTCGATCGGTGCATCCAGCAGCGCGTTCAGCATCTCTCGCGATTTCGGGCCAGCCACAGCGAACTGGGCCCATTGTTCGGTCACAGAGACGAAATTCACGTCCAGTTCGGGGCACAGGCACTGATGCACGAATTCGAGATGCCGCATCACGTTGCCTGCCGCCGCGGTGGTGGTGGTCATGACATAGTGGGTCTCGCCCAGCCGTGCAGTGGTCCCGTCATCCATGACCGTTCCGTCTTCGCGCAGCATCAGCCCGTACCGCGTGCGCCCGACCTTCAGGGTCGAGAACATATTGGCATAGACGAAATCAAGAAACGCCCCGACATCCGGCCCCTGCAAGTCGATCTTGCCCAGCGTGGACACGTCGCAGACCCCGACCGCATTGCGGACATAGCCAACCTCGCGGTCACAGCTTTCGCGCCACGTCTTTTCGCCCGGCGCCGGGAAATAGCTGGGGCGATACCAAAGCCCCGCCTCGATCATCGGTGCGCCCTTTTCGACCGAGGCCGCGTGGCTGGTGGTGAACCGTTCCGGTGCAAACCCCTTGCCCTGCGCGCCTGCGCCCAGCGCCGCGATGGCGACCGGTACAAATGGCGGACGGAAAGTCGTTGTGCCAGTTTCCGGAATGCCCCGCCCCGTCGCATCCGCCAGCACCGCCAGCGCCGCCACGTTCGAGTTCTTGCCCTGATCCGGCGCCATGCCCTGCGTGGTATAGCGCTTCATATGTTCGACCGAGCGGAAGTTTTCCTGCGCGGCCTGTTTCACGTCCTTGACGGTCACGTCATTCTGGAAATCAAGCCATGCCCGTCCCTTGCCCTCTACGGCCCAAAGCGGTTTGAGGCGATAGGGTGCGTCCTCGGCCTGTGGCAGATCCTGCGAAATCGGCTTACGGCCCAAATCGACAAGCGCGGCATTGGCGGCCTCGGCCCCCTGTGTCAGGGCCGCATGGGTGGAGAAGACCCCGTTGCAGGCCCCCGCAGCCTCAAGCCCCGGCACCATGCCCGATACAGGTACAAAAGACTGGATCGCATCATTCCATGCGGGGCGTCCGTTCATGTGGCAGGTCAGGTGCACGGTCGGGTTCCAGCCGCCCGACATGGCCAGACAATCGGTCTGCACCTTGTCCTCGCGCCCGTCCGCATATCGGAAGGTGACGCTCTCAAGGGCGCGGCGGCCTTCGCTGTTACACACTTCGGCGCCGCGGAACACGGGATAGCCCTGCCCGTCCGGTGCATCCTGCCGCGTGTCGATCACGGCAGCCACATGCACGCCTGCCGCAACAAGGTCTCGAGCCGTACGGTGCGCATCGTCATTATTGGCAAAGATGGTGATTGCCTTGCCCGGCACCACACCATAGCGGTGCAGATAGGTGCGCACCGCGCTGGCGGTCATAATGCCCGGGCGGTCGTTGTTGCGGAAGGCCACAGGACGTTCGATCGCCCCAGCGGCAAGCACGGCGCGTTTCGCCGCGATCCGCCAGAAGGTTTCAAGCGGTTTGCCATCGCCGGTGGCAAGGTGGTGCGAGACGCGTTCCAAGGCTCCGAACGTGCCCTGGTCATAGGCGCCGGTGACGGTGGTGCGGGTCATCAGGCGCACGTTGTCCATCGCGGACAACTCGGCCACGGTCGCCGCCGCCCAGTCGCCGCCGGGCATGTCCCCTACCCCGAGGGACTCACCATTCAGGCGCCCGCCCATCAGGCTGTCTTCCTCGCAAAGGATTACATCCGCCCCGCCGCGCGCAGCGGTCAGCGCCGCCATAAGGCCCGCCGGCCCCGACCCGATCACCAGCAGATCACAGAAGGCATAGGCCTTTTCATACTGGTCGACATTGGCCTCGCCGCTCAGGGCGCCGATCCCGGCAGAGCGCCGGATCACCGGCTCATACAGCTTTTCCCAGAATGCCTTGGGCCACATGAAGGTCTTGTAATAGAACCCTGCGCCAAGAAAGGGCGCAGCAAGGTCATTGACGCTCAGAATATCGAAATTCAGCGAGGGCCAGCGGTTCTGCGATTGCGCCGTCAGGCCCTCGTAAAGTTCCTGCACCGTGGCGCGCACGTTGGGGTCTTGCTGCGCACCTGTGCCGATGGTGACAAGGGCGCCCGCCTCTTCACTGCCTGCCCCCATGATGCCGCGCGGGCGGTGGTACTTGAAGGACCGCGCAACCATTTTCACGTCATTGGCCAGCAGCGCCGAGGCCAGCGTGTCGCCCGCGAATGCCTTGTAACGGGTGCCGTCAAACGTAAAGGTCAGCGGCGCGGCGCGGTCGACAAGACCTTTTCCTGCGATCCTCATGCCTTGGCCTCCTTCACGTCCGACGCCAGTTCGGTGCCCAGAACCTCGTGGGTGACGGTGTTGCGGGTCACCACAATCCAAGAGCCGCAGCCGCTCTCGTGATACCAGAGGTCACGGGTTGTTCCGGCGGGGTTGTCGCGGTTGTGGAGATAATCATCCCAGACGGACGCATCGGCGTCGGGTTCAGGGCGGTTCAGCATCACGGCATCGCCCTGATAATAGAATTCGCGGCGGTCGCGTTCCCCGCAGAGGGGGCAAGTGATACGCATTGGTCTGTTCCCTCGTCAGTGCAGGTTGTGCTGAGAGCCCGTGCCCTCTTCATCCATAATGTTGTATCCGGTGCGGAACCGGTCGAGCCTGTGATGCCGCGCCACCTCGTGCGGGGTGTCCGTGGCCATCAGGTGCGCCATGCACCACCCCGAGGCGGGCACGGCTTTGAACCCGCCATAGCACCAGCCGGTGTTTACATAGAGCCCCTCGATATCATCCATCTTGTCGATGATCGGCGAACCGTCGGGCGACATATCCATGATCCCGCCCCAGCTGCGCAGCAGCCGCGCTTTGCCGATCATGGGCATAAGCGTCATACCCGCCTCCATCACGTGTTCCACCATCGGCAGGTTGCCGCGCGCCGCGTAAGAGCTGTAGAAATCAAGGTCGCCGCCGAAGACAAGCCCGCCCTTGTCGGACTGGCTGATATAAAAATGCCCCATTCCGAAGGTCACCACGTGGTCGATCACGGGTTTCAGACCTTCGGTGACAAAGGCTTGCAGGATATGGCTTTCGACCGGCAGCTTGCGCCCGGCCATCGCCGCGACCTGACTAGACCGGCCCGCAACCACCATGCCCACCTTTTTGGCCTTGATCGCACCGCGGGTGGTCTGGACGCCCTTGACCACCCCGCCTTCGATGTCGATGCCGGTCACTTCGCAGTTCTGGATCAGGTCCACGCCCCGATCCGACGCCCCGCGCGCATAGCCCCAGGCCACCGCATCGTGACGCGCCGTGCCGCCGCGCGGGTGGTACAAACCCCCATAGATCGGGAAGCGCGCGTTGTCGTAATCAAGATAGGGCAACAGTTTGCGCACCCCTGCACGGTCCAGCAGGATTGCGTCGTCACCCTGATTTACCATGGCATTGCCGCGCCGGGCATAGGCGTCGCGCTGCCCGTCGCTGTGGAACAGGTTAATGATACCGCGCTGGGAATGCATCACGTTATAGTTCAGGTCCTCTTCCATCCCCTCCCACAGTTTCAGCGAATGGGAATAGAATTCCGAGTTTCCGGGCAAACCATAATTCGCACGCACAATCGTGGTATTGCGCCCGATGTTGCCGCTGCCGAGATAGCCTTTCTCCAAAACGGCGATGTTGGTCATGCCGTGGTTCTTGGCAAGGTAATAGGCGGTGGCCAATCCGTGCCCGCCCCCGCCGATGATGATCATGTCATATTCGGACTTGGGCTGCGCATCGCGCCAGTGCCCCTGCCACCCCTTGTTTCCTGTCAGCCCTTCCTTGAGGACTTTCAGCCCGGAAAACCGCATGCGCTGCCTTTCGATGATCTCTTGAACGTCGCTGGTTGCATCCTGAGGCCGCTTGTCACGGGATACCAGATCATTTTCGACAAACTTGTGCCAACGCGCGACCGAATGCGGGGAAAATGGGCAAACGTCCGGGTCAATCTGGACGTTTGTGATGTGATAAAGGTGGGGATGGTCCGACGACATTGTCGGTGCACCTCCACGGGGATGTCGCACGCGCAGAATCGACAGGGCGTGCGGCCAGAAAACCCGCGGCGGCGTTCTGCCCTTTTGCGTTCAGAACCGGACCCGGAAGGACAGGCCCGCAATGGGGGCTGTATCATAGTCCTGCCGGCTGACCACGGCCCCTGCCGCAGTCTCGAGCGCAAGCTCGCCATTGAGTTCCGCCCCAACAAAGGCGGTAAAGCTCATGCCGGGATTGGGGCTGTAGCTGGCCGCAAGGACAACCGGAATGCTGGTGTCCTCGCCCACGCCACCCGGCGCAAGTCCGGCATTATCAAGCCGGAACCGCACGCTTTCGTAACGCGCGGACAGCGAGAAGCTCAGCTTCGCGTCATGGGCATAGGTCAGCGACACGCCGGGGCCCTGCGTGGCCCCCAGCCCGGTGCCGGTGCTCAGCGCCCAGCGTTGGTCGATTTGCCAGTCGATCAAGAGTGCGGGAAACAGGTCAAGATCACTGGACCCGATTTCCGTGAACGCCCCGAAGGCCGGACCGATCCGCAGGTCCGGACTGACCTGCCACGCCACCCCGGCAAAAACGCCGTAGGTATATCCGTCCGAGGAAGACACCCCCTGTTCGTAATCCCACCGGAATTGCGGGGTGATGAAGGCCGACGTCCGGTCGCCAACCGGAAACCGGATCGGCACAGACACGCGCAAATCCTTGATATCGCTCCAGGGTTGGGTGCTGGTCGCGCTGAAATCATAGGAAAATTCGCCAAGACTGACGAGAACGCCCGCAGACAGGCCCTCGCCATTGGAATAGAGTGCACCGCCGCGCAGGAAGCTGCGCGAGGCGGAAAAAGACCCGCCCGCCGACAGGTCAGCATCCCCTTGGTAAACGTAAAGCCCATCCGTCAAGCCCAGCCAGCCCTGACGTGGCTGCGCATTGGAAGGCAACGCAAATAGTGCTGTCGAAACGGCTGAGGCCGCGACAATTCTGTAGATGATGGTCATAGTTCCCGTCTTTCCGTCTTTGCTGTGAGGCGATCTAGCGTCAGGTCTTGCGCCGTCCAGCCCCATGCCTATTCGGGTGTTGCAGCCTTGCGTTCCACCCGCGACAGCACACGCGGCACGACCACCGGGATACGTTTGTCCGTGAACAAGGGGTTGGCCTTGGCCCCGCCAAACACGGCACCGATATGGCGGCTGAGCACGCCCCAGCCCGCCCCGTAAAACCCGTACTCCGAGGGTTTCTCGGACCCCGGTCGCGCCCCGTCGCAGTAGACCTGCGCCTTGACCGGACCAAAGGCGCGCTCAACATCGCCTTGCAGGTTATGGGTCAACACCCCGACAAAACGCAGGCTTGGCGTGGCAAGCGTGACAAACATCGGTGTGTCGCAACAAGAGGCATACCAACGCAGCGCGCCCTTGGGCGACAGGCGAAGACAGGCCAGCGCGTCTTCGCCCTCGGAAATTTCAAGACGTGCGGGCGTGGTGTGGAACAGGTCGGTACCCCCCTGATCGTCCAGAACCCGTTCGGCATAAAGCGCGTGCGCCCCGGCCTGACAATCCTTGCAATAACACCTGAGCCGCGTCCCATGCGTTGGTAGGCAGGCGGGCAGCGACAGTTTCATATGGCCGCAGGAACAGGAAAGAGACAGGTCGGGCATGATTGGGGAACCGGAAAGAAACAGTTTGAAGTGGCTCAAGTTTATCGGCTCTGCCTGCGAAGTGGAAACACAGTTTCGTGAAAGTCAGGCCCCGTCGCGTGTGTTGCGACGGGGTGCTCATTTTCAGGTCACAGGCCCTTGGCGCGATAACTGGCCGCAACCTTTTCGATCGACACCAAATAGGCCGCCGTGCGCAGATCCTCGACATCGCCGCGTTCATGCCAGACGTCACGCATGGACTGGTAAGCGATCCGCATCGTGTCATCGAGCCCCGAGCGCACCAGCTCCAGTTCATCCGCGCCGCGCAGGTATTTCTGCTTGAATGAGTCCGTCAGGCTGTACTTGCTGCCCATCGCCTCGGAAATCTTTTCCAACTCGTCCACGACCAACTGGTGACGGGCCTCTTCCTGGCGGCGCTGCATCCGGCCGAACCGGATATGTGACAGGTTCTTGACCCACTCGAAATAAGACACTGTCACACCGCCCGCGTTGGCATACATGTCGGGAATGATCACGGTCCCCTTTTCGCGCAACACGTCGTCGGCCCCTGCGGTCACGGGGCCATTGGCGGCCTCGATGATCAGCGGGGCCTTGATGCGCGCGGCATTGGTCAGGTTGATCACACCTTCGAGTGCCGCAGGGATGAGGATGTCACAGTCTTCTTCAAGCACCAGCTTGCCGTTCTCGACACAGGTGGCGTCGGGGAATCCGCTGACACCGCCAGTCTTGAGGATCCAGGCGCGCACGGCTTCGACGTCCAGCCCTGTCTCACTGACAAGCGCACCGTCATGTTCGATGATGCCGGTGATGCGCGCGCCATCCTCTTCGCACAGGAATTTGGCCGCATGATAGCCCACATTGCCAAGGCCCTGCACGATGATCCGCTTGCCATCGAGAGACCCGCTCAGCCCGGCCTTCTCCATATCACGCGGATCGCGGAAGAACTCGCGCAACGCATATTGCACGCCGCGCCCTGTGGCCTCGACCCGCCCCGAGATCCCGCCCGCGTTCAGCGGCTTGCCGGTCACGCAGGCAATGGCGTTGATGTCGGTGGTGTTCATGCGGGCATACTGGTCGGCAATCCATGCCATTTCCCGCTCGCCCGTGCCCATGTCGGGTGCGGGCACGTTTTGCGACGGGTGGATCAGGTCGCGCTTGGCCAGTTCATAGGCAAACCGGCGGGTGATGCGTTCAAGCTCGTGTTCCTCATACTGGCGCGGGTCGATGCGCAACCCGCCCTTTGACCCGCCAAACGGCGCTTCGACCAGCGCGCATTTATAGGTCATCAGTGCCGCCAGTGCCTCGACCTCGTCCTGGTTGACGCCCAAGGCAAAGCGGATGCCCCCCTTGACCGGTTCCTTGTGCTCGGAATGGACCGAGCGATACCCCGTAAAGGTTTCGATCTGCCCGCGCAGGCGCACGCCGAAGCGCACTGTGTAGGTAGCGTTGCAAACGCGGATCTTTTCTTCGAGCCCCGGCGGCAGGTCCATCAGCGCCACGGCGCGATTGAACATAAGGTCAACGCTTTCACGGAAACTGGGTTCTTTGGGGGTGGTCATCTTGTCCTCCTGATCGCGCGATTGCGACTCGATGCCGCAGAGAATGTCACGGGCACCCTAGGAGGGAGTTAACCCCGAGGCGAGAGGAAACAATCAAAGTTCGCACAAATTTTAGACACCCTACGGTTTTGGAAACAGTTCCCCCAAGCACGCCTTCATTGTACGGAATACGTGCATAAACACCTGTTTTTCTGAGAATTTCCCCCAATTCAGCGCGGATTTCGCCCAAGTTTGGCCCCATTTGGGTGGGATAAAACCTGTGGTGCAGACCGATGCGTGCCTTGGTGCGCCTTGCACCAAGACGAGGGAAAAGAAATGTCAGTGTTCAGATACACGTCAACCAGACGCCAACACCAAAGCCATTCGGAGGGGATGCCGTGGCTTCAACGGTTTGCGCGCGACGAAAACGGGGCAATCATCGGCTTCGCGGTCTTTATCTTCCTGATCATTCTTATGGTCGGGGGTATCGGCGTGGACTTCATGCGCTCGGAAATGAAGCGCACCCAGATGCAACACACCCTTGACCGCGCGGTTCTGGCTGCGGCCGATCTGGATCAGGATCTTGACCCCGGGTCCGTGGTCAACAACTATTTCGACAAGGCCGGGATGAGCAGCTACCTGACATCGGTCACTGTGGATGAAGGGCTGAACTATCGTACGGTGTCGGCCACGGCCAGCACCCAGTTCGATACGACCTTCATGAACCTTGTCGGTGTGGATACCCTGACCGTGCCTGCGAAAGGCACCGCCGAAGAGCGGATCGACGGGCTGGAAATCTCTCTCGTGCTCGACGTATCAGGTTCGATGAACAGCAATAGCCGCCTGTCCAACCTCAAGGTGGCCGCGCGTGACTTTGTCGATACAATGTTCGAGAACACCGAAGACGACAAACTGTCGATTTCGATCGTTCCCTATGCGACCCAGGTCTCGCTTCCTGAGGAAATGTTTGACCAGTTGAACGCAACGATTGCGGACTCGACCACAGTCATTACGCTGAATGAAAGCGACACGATCGAGGATCAGGATCTGATCGACGCGATGGGCGTGGCCACGCTGGCAGACACGCGGCACGACTATTCCCATTGTATCAACTTCACCTCGGACGATTTTGAAACCACCCAGGTCAGTATGAACAAGGCATACCAGCAAACCATGCACTTCGACCCGTGGTATGACTGGGAAGGCCGCGACGACAACCAGTTGGTTGGTCACAACAACAATTCGCGCCCGGTCTGCGATCAGGACCCCACGCGTGAAATCCTGCCCCTGTCGCAGAACCAGACCGCTCTGAAAAACTATATCTCGGCCATGTGGGCCGGTGGCAACACCTCGATCGACCTTGGCATGAAATGGGGCACCGCCCTGCTGGATCCCAGCCTGCAACCCATGGTCGACGGGCTGATTGCACTAAACGAGGTGGACGACGTCTTTTCCGAGCGCCCGCATGAATATGACGACAACGAGTCGCTGAAAGTGGTTGTCCTGATGACGGACGGCCAGAACACCTCGCAGTATTACATCAATGACGGCTATCGCAACGACCGCTCGAATATCTGGTGGAACGACCAGGAAGAGGTCTACTCGGTCTATATCGGCGAGGACGAAGGCGACTTTGATGACGATGGCGTGACTGAGGAACCGATGTTCTTCTGGCCTCATATCGATGACTGGCGCGACCATGCCTACGGGCAAGGTTATGAGGAAGAACAAACCGTTGTCACCGGCACCGAATGGGTTTGCCGCTCTTACCGCCGCAACGGATCATGCCGCCGGTACAGACAGGTCAACACCTACGAAACCCAAACGGTCTGGGTCGACGAACCGGGTGAAGCCCTTGAAGTGGATTACGAAGATCTCTGGGCCTACACCACCATGGAGTGGATCGTCGAAGACCTTTACGAGCCGTGGATGAACGACGACGAAGCCTGGGATGACTGGTATTACGATGTGCGCAACTCGGTCGGGTCTTCGACCAAGAACACCCGCACCGGCGACATTTGTGACGCGGCCAAGGCCGAAGGGATTATTGTCTTCACCATCGGTTTCGAAGCCCCGTCCAGCGGCCAGACCGTCCTGCGCGACTGTGCCAGTTCGGCAAGCCATTACTTTGATGTGGACGGATTGGAAATCCGCGACGCCTTTGCCGCGATTGCCTCGTCCATCCGCCAACTGAGGCTGACCCAATGATGCAAGCTGTCAAATCCCGCCTCACCCGCACCGCACGTAATGAAGACGGTCATGCCTCGCTTGAATTTGCGATCATGTTCCCGATCTTCTTTGTGATCCTGCTGTCGGCTGTTGAACTGGGCATGATGACCCTGCGCATGGCCTATCTCGAACGTGGTCTGGACATCGCCGTCCGCGAGGTCCGCCTGTCGACCGGCAACGCGCCCGACCACGCGGAACTGATCACCATGATCTGCGACGAGGCCACCATGATCCCGGATTGTACCGACAATCTCAAGCTCGAGATGGTAGAGGTCGATCCACGCGACTGGGGTGGTCTGACGCCGGGTGCGACCTGCACCAACCGGGCCGAGGATGTGCAGCCGGTGACAACCTTTGTCGCGGGCGGTGCAAACCAGCTCATGATCCTGAGAGCCTGTGCCAAGATCGAAGTCCTCTATCCGAATATCGGGTTCGGCAATGCCATCGAAAAAGATGATGCCGGCGATGCCGCGCTGGTGGCCGTATCCGCCTTTGTCCAGGAGCCCCAATAATGTGGACCCAGCTCAAAACCCGCCTGAGACATTTTGCCGAAGACACTCGCGGCACGGTGGCCGTCGAGGCCGCCATCGTCCTGCCGCTGCTCCTGTGGTCCTACATGGCGATGTATATCTTCTTTGACGCCTACCAGACGCGCTCGTCGACCGAAAAGGCCGCCTTTACGATCAGTGATATCCTGTCGCGCGAAACCAACGCGATCGACACGACCTATTTGGCCAATATGCGCACCCTTTTCGACCTGATGTCGGAATCCGACTCGGCCTCGGGGCTGCGGGTCAGCGTGATCCGCTGGAGCGTTGTTTCGGATGACTACGAACTGCAATGGTCCCACACCCAAGGCGCCTTTGCCAGCCTAGATGATGAAGGGCTGAACGCGATCGAGAACCGCCTGCCCAACATGGCCGACGGCGAAACGCTGATCCTGGTGGAAACCTATTCGACCTACGAGCCGTCGCTGAAAGTTGGCATGGATGATCTCACGATCACGACTTTCATCTTCACGCGACCGCGTTTTGCGCCTCAGCTGGTCTGGTCGTCCTGACCCATATCCCGCTCGACGAGCAGCATCTCGATTATCTGCGCCATCGCCTTGGCCTGTGACCCGGGCGTGACGCCGCCGATGCCGACGCGTTTGCCAAAGGCCCACCACAGACCGGGCTGCCAGCGGCGGGCGCGTTTCTGTTTCAGCCGGATCAGGAACCCGTTGGAGGGCTTGAACGCAAAGGTGCCGCGTTCCACCGCGTCGATGTTGTCCAGCGAGGTAATTTCGTCACCGCCGGTGTCGCGCAGCCCGCTGCGGGTCAGTTCGACCACACGTTCTGTGGCGCGGCGCGTCGCATCGGCCAGCCACAGCGACCCCACGCCCATCACCAGCAGGAACGCCTGCCACAGGAACGATTGCGGCGGCATGGCCAGCGCAATGTAAATCAGCAGCACGCCCAGCACGCCCATCACCGCCACACCCAGCCAGCGGCGTGGCGCCGAGGCTGCTACGGTTGCCAGAACCTCATCTTCCATGGTCACTCCCCTTTGCTCGCAGCCCCTACCCCATTTGCGCGCGCAAAGTCCATGGCTTCTACTGGGACCGAAACGCCCCCGCGTGACCCTGCGCGCGTATTTTTCGGGTCAGTACGGCATCGGGTGCAGACGATGCGCGTCGTCAATGTCTTTAAGACAGTCTTCGCTCAGCGTGACCTCGGGGGTTGTCAGGATATGCTCCAACTGCTCCAGCGTGGTCGCCCCAAAGATGGACGCGCACATGAACGGGCGCTGCAGAGTAAAGACCAGCGCCATATGCACCGGATCCACCTCGTGCCGCTGGGCAATGGCCAGATAGGCGTCAACCGCATCGAACACACGTTCGGATTTGCGTCCGCCCATATTCTCAACAATCGACATGCGCGATCCGCCCGGCACGGAACCGTGCTGGTATTTTCCGGTCAGGAACCCGGCACCAAGGGGCGAGAAGGCCAGAAGGCCCACATCCTCGTTGACACTCAATTCGGCGAGGTCAGTGTCGTAAAGACGGCACAGCAGCGAATATTCGTTCTGGATCGAGGCCACACGCGGCCAGCCTTTCTCTTCGGCAATACGCAGCCATTGCGAGGTGCCCCAGGCGCTTTCGTTAGACAGGCCAAAGGCGCGGATATTGCCCTTTTCAACCTGTTTCTGCAGGGCCTCCAGCGAGTCTTCCATATGCGCCATCGTGTCGGCGTAGCTCTGTTTCGACGGATCGAAATGCCAGTTCTGCCGAAACATGTAAGAGCCACGATTGGGCCAGTGGAACTGGTAAAGGTCGATGTGATCGGTTTGCAAACGCCGCAGCGACCCTTCAATCGCCTCGGGAATGGTCTTGGACGAGATCGGCGCGCCGTCGCGGGCGTTCTTGAATCCGGCCCCGGAATGCTTCGTGGCCAGAACGACCTCATTCCGGCGTCCGGTCTTTGCAAACCAGTTGCCGATGATGGTTTCTGTCAGGCCAGTGGTCTCGGCGCTGATCGGGTTGACGGGATACATTTCCGCCGCATCGACAAAGTTGATGCCCCCCGCCAGCGCCATCTCGATCTGCGCATGGGCTGTGGGTTCATCGGTCTGGGTGCCGAATGTCATGGTGCCAAGGCAAAGCTCGGAAACCTGAATGCCGGTGCGGCCAAGAGGGTTCATTTTCATAAGAACTGTCCTGTGTTGATGCGGGGCAAAAGGGGCTTTGCCCCGCGGCCTGCGGCCTCACCCCGAGTATTTTCAGAAAGATGAAGACCGGGCGTGGAAGATGAAGCCCAGAAAGTTGAGCAGGATCTGCGCGGCAAGGATCGAAGTGCTGCCAGTCGGATCATAGTCGGGGGCCACTTCGACCAGGTCGATCCCGACGACCTCGTGCCGTTTTGACAGGGCCTGAAGCATTTCCAGCACGTCATAGTAGAGGAAACCGCCATGGCTGGGCGTGCCGGTGCCGGGCGCGATTGAGGGGCAAAATCCGTCAATGTCGATGGTCACATAGACGCGGGCGCCTTCCGGGATGCGGTCGATGACGCCCTGTGGTCCCAACGCACGCGCCTGACGCACGGACAGGATGTCCGACCCCATTGCGCGGGCGGCGTCATAGCCTTCTTTGGCGGTCGAGCTGACATTGCGGATGCCGACCTGGGTCAGGCCGGTCACATAGGGTTTCTCGGCGGCACGGCGCATTGGGTTGCCATGGCCGAAACGGACCCCGTGCCGTTCGTCCACGAAATCAAGGTGCGCGTCGATCTGCAGGATATGGATATCGTCCTGCCCCTCAAACGCGTTGATGCAGGGGATGTTGACGGAATGATCCCCGCCGATCACCACCGGCAACGCCCCCGCCCCGAGGATCGCGCGCACGCCAGCCTCGATATTGGCATGGCTTTTCTCGGTGTCGGTATGCACGATATCGGCATCCCCGATATCCACGATGCTGACCTCGGACGGCAGATAGGTGGCGTCGTCCTCGTGGTCATAGGCGCCCGCATGGCCGAAGCTGAACAGGGTCGAGGCCTCGCGCACGGCGCGCGGGCCGAACCGGGCGCCGCTGCGCCATTGGGTGCCAAAATCGAACGGCGCCCCCAGTACGGCGACATCCGCATCGATCTTGTCCCAGTTGTCGACATAGGCGCGTTTTCCAAAGGTGGAAATGCCGACGAAGGGCAGGTCCAGACGTCCGCCTTCGTATCCGTGATGTGCCATCGCGATCTCCCTGTGGCTGGTCCGGCTGACACCCTGCGCAGAAAACAGCAGCGCGGCAAGAGCAGAAAACCGCACATGGGAATATTGAGAACATAACAAGAACATATATACTGTCTTCCATGACGACTCAGTTGCTTGGCCGCAAGGCCCATCGCGAGGGGCCGATCCTGTCCCTTGCCACGGATGTCTATCTGCCCAAGGCGCGCCTACACGAAGCCTGCGGCGCGGCGCGGCGGGTGTTTGCCCTGTGGCTGGCGGCGCATCTGGACGGTCCGGTGTTCTGGATCAGCCCGAAATGGCTGCCGGAACAGCTGCACCCCGAGGGCGTCCTGCCCTTTATCGAACCGGACCGGATCATCCTCGTGCGGGCCGAAACCCCCGAAGATGTGCTGGCCTGTACCGAAGAAAGCCTGCGGTCAGGCCATGTGCCTCTGGTGGTGGCCGATATTCCGGCGCCGACCGGCCTGACCGCGGTGCGGCGCCTGCATCTCGCGGCCGAGAGCGGCGCGGCGGCGACACGGGTCGCGCCGTTGGGGCTGATCCTGACACCAGGCGCAGGCGGCGCCATGGGGGTTGAGGCGCGCTGGCAGCTGGAGCCGGCCTTCGACGCGACCACCCCCAGCTGGACCCTGACCCGCCTGCGCGCCCGCACGGCGCCGGTGAAACGCTGGAAAGTGACTGACCTGCCCGCGGCCAAGTGGATGCCCCTGCCCGATCCTGCCTGAACCGGGCGATGCCCGCAGACGAAAAGCGCGACATCCGACAAAAACGACGCCGCAAGGTCGATAATCCGCTTGATCGCACCGGGACAGAGGTCATGGTGGGGCATTATGCGCGTGATGATTACATTCTCGGCCCTGTTCCTGTCGGTGGTCCTATTGCAGCTCAGTACAGGCGGGGTTGGCCCGCTCGATGCTCTCTCGGGCATTGCGCTGGATTTCACCACCGGCGAAATCGGCCTTCTGGGCTCGGCGCATTTTTTTGGCTTTTTTATCGGATGCTGGTGGGCACCGCGCCTGATGGGCAGCGTTGGCCATTCCCGTGCCTTTGCCGCCTTTACCGCCACCGGGGCAATCGGGCTTCTGGCGCATATGCTGGTGGTGGACCCGATGGCTTGGGCGGTGATGCGGGTGGCCAGCGGGCTGTGCGTGGCGGGCTGTTACACGGTGGTCGAGGCATGGTTGCAATCCAAGGTCACCAACGAAACACGCGGGCGCACCATGGGCGTTTATCGCGTGGTCGATATGGGAGCCTCACTGGCGGCGCAGATGGTCATCAGCGTGCTCGAGCCGGCCTCGTATGTGTCCTACAACATCCTTGCGATTGTCTGTTGCGCGGCCCTGTTGCCCCTGACCTTGACCCGCACGGCCCAGCCCGAAACGCCCGCGGCCCCGCGCCTGCGCCCGATGCTGGCGGTGTCGCGCTCGCCGCTTGCCGCCGCCGGGGTGCTCGTTGCCGCGCTAAGCTCGGCCAGCTTCCGCATGGTCGGCCCGGTCTATGGCAAAGAAGTCGGTCTCGACACCAACCAGATCGCCTGGTTTCTCGCCTCGTTCGTGCTGGGCGGCGCGCTGGCGCAATATCCCGTCGGCTGGCTGGCGGACAAGTTCGACCGCCGCTGGGTGCTGATCTGGCTGTCGATTGCAGCGATCCTCAGCTGTTTCGCCACCATTGCCATCGGGGCAAGCGGCACCACGGTCATCATGCTGAATGCCGGCATTTTCGGGCTGACGGCCTTTCCGATCTATTCGGTGGCCGCCGCCCACGCGAATGACTTTGCCACGGCGGAAGAGCGGGTCGAACTGTCTGCCGCGCTGATGTTCTTTTTCGCGCTGGGGGCAATTGCAGCGCCTTATATGTCATCCTTGCTGATCGGCCTCTACGGGCCGGGGGCGATGTTCATGCTGATCGCGGCGGGGCACGCGGTGCTGATTGTCTTTGGCCTCAGCCGGATGCGGGTCCGCTCGTCCGGCGGCAACCGCACCCGCTATATCTATGCCCCGCGCACCTCTTTCACCATTGGCAACCTGATCGGGCGCCAGCGGGAAAAGCCGGATGAATGATCACAGGATGAAATCACCGGCATCCAGCGCGGACTGGGCATTGATGACGAACCGCATGTCCATGACCGCGTCGCCGTCGCTGTCGACTGATACG
>NZ_JBBPEU010000009.1:0-157429 GCF_040225985.1 Shimia fortis | reverse complement strand
GGGGGGCTATGCCACCGCCGCGGCCCAGTTGCGTGCCTGACGCCTATTTACCCTGGCGTAGACGCCCGACAATGCCCGTCGGGAAGAAATAAACCGACATGATGAACAGCACACCCAGCCACAACAGCCAGCGATCCGCGCTGAGCAGTTCGGGCAGGATGGGCAGCCCTTCGACCGCCTGTGACGCGGCGCCCATGAGGTTCTGCAGATAGTTCTGCGCCAGCACGAACAGGGTCGCACCGATCACGGCCCCGTACATTGTGCCCATGCCGCCGATCACCACCATCAACAGGATGTCGATCATGATCTCCATCGACAGTGATGTGTCCGGCCCGACATAGCGCAGCCAGATCGCATAGAGTGACCCTGCCAGTGCCGCCAGCGCCGCCGACAGACAGGTCGCAACCACGCGGTAATGCACCACGCGATAGCCGATCGCCTCGGCGCGGAAATCGTTTTCGCGGATGGCCAGCAGAACCCGGCCAAAGGGCGAATGCACGATCCGCAGCATGAACAGGAACAGCACGAGGCACGAGATGAACACGAGATAGTATTTCAGCAGGTTGCCGTTCATCTTCACGCCGAGAAACTCTCCATCGGCGAACTTGAACGCCGGGCCCAGTTCGCGCGGAATCTTGTAGGACAGGCCGTCCTCCCCACCGGTCAGGCCGGACAGTTGGCTGACCAGCACGGCCACGGCCGAGGCCACCGCCAGCGTGATCATGGCAAAGAAGATCGCCCGCACCCGCAGGGAAAACAGCCCGATCACCAACGCCAGCAACGCCGCGATCAAAGCGCCGGACAGCGACCCGACCAGCAACGCGTCAAAGCCGCGCCCCATATGGGTGCTGGCCAGCGCGACGCCATAGGCCCCGAGCCCGAAGAACATCGTATGGGCAAAGCTGACGATCCCGCCATAGCCCAGCATCAGGTCGTAGGACGCGACCAGCACGATGAACACGCAGATGCGCGCCGCCGTATCGACCGAGCGTACCCCCGGAAACAGGAAGGGCGCAAAGGCGAGACAGAACAGGATGCCACCCAGGACAATGGCAAGAACGGTGCTGCGGGGCATGTCGCCCGAAAGAAGTTTGTTCAGCATCTTACTTGGCCTTCACAACAGGGATCATGCCTTGCGGGCGCCACATCAGGATCGCAACCATCAGGCCGATGTTGGAAATCAGGGCCACCTTGGGTTCAAGGAAGGCGACATAGTTCTGCATCAGGCCCACCAGCAGCGCGCCGATGAAGCAGCCCTCGACGCTGCCCAGACCGCCGATGATGACCACGATGAAGATCAGGATCATCGAATGGTTGCCCATATGTGCGGTGATGACCTCTTGGTAGAGCCCCCAGAGCACGCCGCCCAGACCGGCCAGCGCCGAGCCAGCCAGAAACACGCCGATAAAGACAAGGCGCAGGCGATAACCCAATGCCTCGACCATTTCGCCGTTTTCCACACCGGCACGCACGATCAGGCCGATCTTGGTGCGGCGCAGAACCCAGCGCATCGCAAGGAATACCACCAGACCGATGGCCACCGCCACGAGGCGGTACTTTTCGAGCGCGGCGCCGGCAAAGGTGATCGCACCCTTCAGGGCCTCGGGGCGGGTGATATAGATCTCTTCCGGCCCCCACAGCACGATGATCAGCTGTTCCACCACGATCAGACCACCCATCGTGACAAGGATCTGTTTGAGGTGGTTGCCATAGACCGGCTTGACGATGACCTTTTCAAAAGCCCAGCCCATCGCCCCCGTCGCCGCCATGGCGCCAAAGATCGCCACCATCATCGCGGTGAGGTTCAACGCCAGTGACGGCGCATCGGTCATGTGTTCCAGGACCAGCAACAGCGAGACCCCGACAAAGGCCCCGACCGAGACAAAGGCCCCGTGGCCGAAGTTGATGATGTCCATCAGACCAAAGACCAGTGTCAGCCCCGAGGCCATGATGAAGATCATCATCCCCATGGCCAGCCCCGAGACGGTCAGGGTCAGCCAGCTTGAGGTGGTCGGGATCAGGATCAGGCCCAGGATCATCAGGCCCAGCACCAGCAATACGGGTGCGTATGGTTCAAGCCGTTGTGACAGGCTGATCTGGGCCATGGTCGGAGTGTGATCGGGTGCGGCGCTCATGGCTGTTCCCCTTGTTTCGCGTTTCCAAACAGTGTCATTGTTCTTGCTCTTTCCCGAAGTTCGCTAGTGTTGGGCGTCCAGAGACAGCCCCATCAGGCGTTCCTGCAACTCGGCGTCGGTGGCGAGCGTTTTCATGTCGCCCGACCAGATCATGCGCCCGTCATCCATGACGTTCGCCGTATCCCCCAGCGCCTTGGCCACCGAAAAGTTCTGTTCGACCAAAAGGATTGATGCGCCCTGTTCCTTCAATTCGCGCAACGCGCGCGCCATGGTCGAGATGATCGCGGGCGCGAGGCCCTTGGTCGGCTCGTCAATCAGGTAGAGCTTGCGTTCCTCGATCATCGCGCGCGCGATCGTCAGCATCTGTTTCTGGCCGCCCGACAGGGTGCCCGCGTCTTTCTTCCAGAAGGTTTCGAGCGCGGGAAACACCGTGAACAGCCATTGCAGGCGGGTCTGGTCGATCGGGCCGGATGCAGCGGCAAGGATCATGTTCTCCTCGACGCTGAGATCGGCAAAGATGCCCATGTCCTCGGGGACAAAGCCGACACCCAGACGGGCAATGGCCGGGGTTGGCATCTTCTTGATATCCTCACCATCCAGCAGGATTTCGCCCTCATGCGCGCGCCAGTGGCCGATGATCGTGCGCAGCGTGGTGGTCTTGCCCACCCCGTTGCGCCCCAACAGCATTGTGACCGCGCCGCGCGGCACCTCGAGGTCGACGCCCTGAAGGATGTGATACTGGGCGATGTTGGTCTTGACGCCCCTGAGCGTGAGAATGTTGTCAGACATCTTCCAGTTCCTTGCCCATATACGCCTCTTGCACCACGTCCGAGGCGATCACCTCGGCGGGTTCGCCATCTGCGGCCAACGCGCCGTTGTGCAGCACGATGATCCGGTCGGCGAGGGTGCGGATCACGTCCATCTTGTGTTCGACCAGAAGGATCGAGCGGTCTTTCTTGGCCTTGAGTTCGGCAATCAGGTCCAGCACGACGGGTGCCTCGTCCACGGACATGCCCGCGGTGGGTTCGTCAAACATGTAGACCAGCGGGTCCAGCGCGATCAGCAGCGCGACCTCCAGCTTGCGCTGGTCGCCATGGCTGAGTTCGGACACGATCTGGTGGGCCTGGTCGGTCAGGCGGACGCGTTCGACGATTTCCTCGGCTGGCGTCGTCAGGTCGTCATGGTCCGATGCCATCGAGAACATGTTGAACCCGCGCCCGGCCTTGGACTGAATCACCAGCCGCACGTTTTCCAGAACGTTCAGGTTCGGAAACAGGTTGGTCAACTGAAAGGCCCGCCCGATGCCCAGATGGGTGCGCTGGGCGACGGACATGCGCGTGATGTCGCGCCCGTTCAGCTTGACCCGGCCCTCGCTGGACGGGATCTGCCCTGAGATCAGGTTGAAATAGGTGGTTTTACCTGCGCCGTTCGGGCCGACAATCGCTGTCAACTCGCCCGTGTTGAAGCCGCAGGAGATGTGGTCGACCGCCACGTGGCCACCAAAGCGCACGGTCAGGTCGGTTGTTTCTAGGATGGGGTGTGACATGTCACCAAGTTTCCCTTTGGGGAATGCAAAGGCCCGGCGGCCGCAAAACCGCCGGGCCTGATGTTACGGTTCGATTACTTGTTGCGGACGGGGATCGGCAGATCGTCCATGGTCAGTTCACGCACCAGTTCGGGGATCGCCCACTCGACATTGTCGTCGACGCGGATCTTGAAGTGGTACATGGACTGCATCGCCTGATGATCCTCGGCGCGGAACTTCATGGTGCCCTTTGGGGTCTCCCATTCCATGCCCTTCATCGCGGCAATCAGGTCTTCGGTGTCGGTGCCACCGGCCTTCTTGATGGCCTCAACCGCGGCGATCCCGGCGGTCATGCCACCTGCGGTGAAGAAATCGGGCGGCGAACCAAAACGCTCCTGGTGGGTTTTCACCAGCCAGTCATTCACCGGGTTCTGCGGGATTTCGTAGTAGTAGTAGGTCGCGCCTTCCATGCCGGGGAAGTCCTTGTAAGCTTTCATCGCCGCAAGGATGTTGCCGCCAGTCGCGATTTCGATGCCAAAGCGGCTGGGATCCATCGCTTGGATCTTGCCCATCGGGTTGCCGCCACCGGCCCAGATGATGAACAGCCGTTTCTCACCATCCAGATCCTTCATCGCATTGAAGATCCGCTCGGCGGCTGCGGTAAAGTCGGTGGTGTCGGTGGGCACGTATTCTTCGTGCGCAATGCTCGATCCAACGCTTTCAAGGGCCTCCTTGAAGGCGCCGATCCCGTCACGGCCAAAGGCATAGTCCTGGGCGAGCGTGGCGATATGCACATTTTCACCCGCCAGTGCGATCGCGTTCGACACGGCGTCTTGCGACGAGTTGCGCGAGGTGCGGAAGATATAGCGGTTCCAGTTCGAACCGGTGATCGAGTCTGCCACGGCGGGCTCCACGATCAGGATTTTCTCGTATTCCTCGGCAACCGGCAGCATCGCCAGCGCCACGCCCGAGCTGACCGGACCGATGGCAAGATCGACCTCGTCATCGCCATAGGCCTCTTCCAGAAGGGCCTTGCCGTTGTCGGGCTTCAACTGGGTGTCTTTTTCGATCACGACGATCTTTTCGCCGTTGATCTCCATGGTGCCACCGGTGGCGTATTCCAGCCCCAGCATCAGGCCGTCATGCGACTGTTTCGCATAGGCCTCGAACGGGCCGGTTTTGCCATAGACATGGGCAATCTTGATATCGGCAAAGGCCGCGCTGGCAAGCGCCATCGCCGAGACCATGCTGCCGAGCAGCAGTTTCTTCATTGGTTTTCCTCCCTGTCGACCAGGCCCCGGAAAGGGACCCGTATCCATTGTCACAATCGTAGAGGTGCGGCGCCGGAACGGTCAACTTGGTGGAAATACGTAGTTCACCCCTTACCTAAGGTCGCGGGCAATTTCCTGAATGACTTCAAGGGCTAAGAGGATGTCTTCGCGGGTTGCATCGACCTGTCCCGCCTGAAAGCGGATGACCAGCGCGCCTGCGACCCGCGTCTGGGTCAGGTAGATGCGTCCGTCATCGTTGATGGCATCGACCAGTCTCTGGTTCAACTCATCCAGGTCTTTGGCCCCCTCGGGCGCATAGCGGAAGGTGAACAGCGACAGCACCGGCGCGGTCAAGATTTCAAAGTCGCTTTCCTGCGCAAGCAGGTCGTGCAGTTCCTCGGCCCATGCAACGTGATTTCGGATCATCGCCTGCAATCCTTCAATGCCATAGACCCGCAGCACAAACCAGATTTTCAAGGCGCGGAAGCGCCGGCCAAGCGGCACCGACCATTCGGAATAGTTGATGATCCCGTCCGCGCCATGGGTCTTGAGATACTCGGGGCGGATTGCCAGCGTACGCACCAGATCGTCGGGGTTTTTTACAAAATGCGCTGAACAGTCGAATTGCATCCCAAGCCATTTATGCGGGTTGAACACGACCGAATCCGCCTTGTCGATGCCGGTCCAGTAATGCCGGTATTCAGGACAGATCATCGCCGCCCCCGCCCAGGCCGCATCGACATGTACGTAAAGATCAAATTTGGCCGCGATATCGCAGACCGCCGAGACGTCATCGCACCCGCCGGTGCCGGTGCCCCCAACACAAGCCACGATGCCTGCGGGCTTCAGCCCGTTGGCGATATCTTCTTTGATGGTCGCTTCCAGAGCCTCGGGCTGCATCGACCGCAATGGTCCTTGCGTCGGTACACGGCGCAGGTTGTTTTGTCCGATGCCAGCGATCCAGATGGCGCGGTCCACCGAGGTGTGGACCTCTTCCGAACAATAGATCCGCAGGGTGTCGAGACCGGCGAGCCCCTCTTCGTTGCCCTTCCACGCAAGCGCCCGTTCGCGCATTGTCAGCACCGCAGCCAACGTTGCGGTCGAGGCGCTGTCCTGAATAACACCTTCGAAATGGTCTGCCAGCCCCAGTGACTGGCGCAACCATTGCAGCATTCGTGTTTCCATCTCGGTCGCGGCGGGCGAGGTCTGCCATAGCATACATTGCGGCGCGACCACCGTGGCTAGATAATCTGCCAGCATCGAAGGCGGTGTGGCATTCGCGGGGAAATATGCAAAGAAGCGGGGATGTTGCCAATGGGTGATGCCGGGCATGACGATGTTTTCAAAGTCTGCAAACACATCCTCCATCGCGCCGCCCGTGGTCGGGGGCGTCTCGGGCAATTGCCGCAGAATGTCACCAGGGGCAACCTGTGCCCGCACGGGGCGGTCACGCAGGGTTGTGTGATACCCTTTCGCCCAGTCCGAGATGCGCGCGCCCCATTTCGAAAACTCGTCCCAGTTCACCTGCCATGCCTCCCCTTAAGTCTTGGATCAGCGTCACCTTTTGGGCGGTAGTTTACAAGTGAAATGATATTGCTCTTCAGGGCATAAAAGTGCATCATTATGTTATGCCTACCACGCGTTCCAACCCGTCTACATCCCGTTCGCTGCCCATCGCCCTTTTGCGGGCCCGTGAGAAAGTCATGGGGCCGATCCGGCACATGCTGGCCGATGCCGGTGTGACCGAGCAGCAATGGCGCGTTTTGCGGGTGCTGGATGAAGAAGGCCCGTTGGATCCGACCACCATCGCCGACCGTGCGGTGCTATTGCTGCCCAGCCTCACGCGCATTCTGCAAAAGCTTGAGGAAAAGGGTCTGGTCACGAGGCGTCGCGATGAACATGACCGCCGCCGCCAGGTCATTGCCGCCACCGAAAGCGGCAGTGCGCTGATTGCGGCGAACATGGAAACCAGCCGGAAAATCCTCAGCGACCTGCGCGACCGTATGGGCGAGGACAAACACGAGGCGCTGATCGACCTTCTGGCCGAGTTGACCGACCTCGAAATGTGACCGCCCCTAGCGGGCGTCCAGCTCGGTCAGCGTGGGGCGTCCAAGGCGATCCAGAATGCCCATCACCTTGTCGCGGCAGGCGGTGCCGCGCCAGTGTTCGCTGAAAAAACTGTCGGGAAGATCAGGATGGGACAACAACGCCTTGCGCCAGTTATGCACGATCACAGTTCGCAGACTTGCCACTTCGCAAGGGGACAGGCACGGTGCCGCGTCAAGCATGCCGGCAAACCGGTCCAGCGCCTGTTCAAGATCGGCATAGGCCTGCACCAATTCCGGTGGCGAGGTGCGCGCCCGCAGCCAATCCGGCACGGTGTCGACGGTGCCGGTCATGACCAACCCGTCCACATCCGACAAGGGTGCGGTCGACGGCGCCAGAAAGACACCCGGCGCCACCACAAGATGCCCGCTGCGGGTCAGTTCCTTTTCGACCGATTGCCGTTCCGCCATTTTCACCGTGTCCTGCACCAGAAGACGCCATTGGTCGGGGGCGGCGCTGGCGCGGGCATAGATGCGTGGGGTGGCGGCGGCGGTTTCGGCAAGGCCGTGATCCGTCAGGGAATAGAGGCTTGAGCGGCCCGCCTTTTCGCTGCGCAGCCAGCCGTCATTGCGCAACCGGAACAGGGCCACGCGCTGGGCCTCGGGTTTGATGCCCGTGGGTTCGATGATCGAAGACAGGGTGGTGCCCGCAATCCGGTCTCCGGCGGTACCGGCAAGATCCCCGAACAGGGTCACGATGACCGACCAGACCCTCTGGTTGCGGTTGTAGGTCAAAACCGAAATTGCGGTTTCAAACCATTTGTTTGCGGTGTCTTTCATGCCCCCGTTATAGGCGGGGCGCAGAGCAAACACCATCCCCACCCGAAGTCTGTACCCTCGGGCGGGAATGGGTGATCGCTTAATAGGCGTTCATGGTCAGCAGTTCGTATTCCGCGACCAGTTCGTCGTCCTGGTTGGTCAGCGTCACGTGCCAGCGGACCTCGCCATACTCATCGTTGCGCTGAGTCTTTTTCTTGACGGTCAGGCGCACCTTGATGCTGTCGCCAGCCGAGACCGGCTTCATGAAACGCAATCCGTCCAGGCCGGTATTGGCCAGAACCGGACCTTCGTTCGGCTCGACAAACAGGCCCGCCGCGAAGGACAGGAGAAGGTAACCATGTGCAACACGGCCGGGGAAAAACGGGTTCCGCTCGGCGGCTTCCTGATCCATGTGGGCATAGAAGGTGTCGCCGGTGAAGTTCGCGAAATGCTCGATGTCCTCAAGGGTTACGGTGCGCGGCGCGGTGTGCAGGGTTTCGCCGATCGACAGCTCGCCATATTTGCGGGTGAACGGATGCGCAGGGCCTTCGATCTCGGTCGCGCCAGGCACCCATTTCTCGCCAATCGCCGACAGGATATCGGGCGACCCCTGGATCGCGGTCCGCTGCATGTAGTGTTTCACACCACGCACACCGCCCATTTCTTCGCCGCCGCCTGCGCGACCCGGACCGCCATGCACCATGTGCGGCAGCGGAGAGCCGTGACCGGTCGATTCCTTCATCGAGTCGCGGTTGTTGAAATAGAGGCGACCATGGAACGCGCCCGATCCCATTGCGACGTGACGCGCGACGGTCGGATCATGGGTGATGACCGACGCCACGAGCGAGCCCTGACCCTTGTTGGCCAATTCGATCGCGTGGTCCAGATCGCGATAGCCCATGATGGTCGACACGGGGCCAAAGGCCTCGGTGTCGTGGATGCGCTCTGCGGTATCGGGGTTGGCGCAGTGGAACAGCATCGGCGGCACAAAGGCGCCCTTGTCGGCGTCGGCGCCATCGACCGCGAAATCCTCTGGGTTTCCAAAGACACGCTCGGCCTCGGTGCCGATGATCGCGGCTTTTTCCAGCACGTCGCGTTTCTGACCGTTCGAGACCAGCGCGCCCATGCGGGTGGTTTCGAGACGCGGATCGCCGATCACGGTTTTCGCCAGACGTGCGGACAGGGCTTCGATCACGGCCTGTACCGTGTTTTCCGGTGCGATGATGCGGCGGATTGCGGTACATTTCTGGCCCGCCTTGGTGGTCATCTCGCGCTGGACTTCTTTGACAAACAGATCGAACTCGGGTGTGCCAGGTTGCGCATCGGGGCCAAGGATCGAGGCGTTCAGGCTGTCCTGTTCGGCCACGAACCGCACCGAGTTTTCAAGGATCACAGGGTTGGAGCGCAGCTTCAGCGCGGTGTCGGCCGAGCCGGTAAAGCTGACCACGTCCTGCATGCCCAGACGGTCGAGCATGTCGCCCAGGCCACCAGACACCAACTGGATCGCACCGGCGGGCAGAATGCCCGAGTCGAGCATCAGGCGCACGCAAAGCTCTGTCACATAGCACGAGTTCGTCGCGGGTTTCACGATGCAGGGCACACCGGCCAGAAGGGTCGGCGCAACCTTTTCAAGCATCCCCCAGACAGGGAAGTTGAAGGCGTTGATATGTACCGCCACACCTTGCAGTGGGGTACAAATGTGCTGACCCAGGAAGGTGCCGTTGCGCGACAGTTGTTCCAGATCCCCGTCGAGATAAACATGCCCGTCGGGCATTTCGCGGCGGCCTTTCGATGCAAAGACCAGAAGCGTACCGATCCCGCCGTCGATGTCGATCAGGTGGTCCGACTGGGTCGCGCCCGTATCAAACGACAGGTCGTACATGGCCTGACGGTGCTCGCGCAGATGCAGTGCCACAGCCTTGAGCATCTTGGCGCGCTCGTGGAAGGTCATTTTGCGCAGGGCAGGGCCGCCCACGTTTCGTGCGTAGTCCAGCATGGCCTGCACGTCGAGATCGTTGTTGCCCGCGCTGGCGATCACGTCGCCGGTGACGGCGCTGGCGATGTTGCGGGCACCTGCGCCCGGAGCAATCCATTCACCAGCGGCAAAGCTGGAAATCTGTTGGACGGTCATGGTTTTTCCTCCTGTCACACCCTACAGGACGCGGGTGGATTCTGGGTTAGCATATAACCAACCGTACGGTCGGTCAATAAATTCGGTCAGGAAAAGGCCGCAACGCTTGCACGCGCGGCCCTTTCAAAGGTCAGTGGCCCATCGCGCCCATTTGCTCGGGCAGGACCAGAACGATCCACGGGATCAGAACGATCAGCGCCAGACGGAAGATATCGGCGATCCAGAACGGGGTCACCCCGCGGAAGATCGTACCGGTCGAGACATCCCCGACCACCCCCTTGAGGATGAACACGTTCAAACCCACAGGTGGTGTAATCAACGAGATCTCGGTCACCACGACCACCACGATGCCGAACCAGATCGGATCATAGCCCAGCGATGTGACCAGCGGGAAGAAGATCGGAACCGTGAGCAGCAGCATCGACAGCGATTCAAACACGCAGCCCAGAATGATGTAGATGCCAAGGATCATCAGGATAACCACGAAGTTCGGCACATCATAGGCGGTGACCAGCGCGATCAATGCCTCGGGCAGGCCCGCAAGGTTGATGAAGTTCGAAAAGATCTGCGCGCCGATCAGAACCGAGAACAGCGCCGCGGCGGTGAAAGTGGTTTCTTTCAGCACCTCGAAGGTGGACTTGATGGTCAGCCCGCCGCGCGACAGCGCGATCAGGAACGCACCCGCCGCGCCCATGCCAGCGGCTTCGGTGGGCGAGAAGGTCAGGTTCAGCGGAGCAATGTCAAACGCACCATACAGACCGCCAATCACGAGGAAGAACAGCAACAGCACGGCCCAGACCGATTTCAGGGCCAACAGGCGCTGACCCCAGCCAGCACGTTCCCCGGCCGGACCGGCCTCGGGGTTACGCCAGACGGTGTAGCGGACTGCAAACAGGTAGAACAGGATGCCCATCGCGCCCGGCAAAATGCCGGCCATGAACAGCTTGCCGATCGAGGTTTCGGTCAGCAGGCCATAGATCACGAGGATCACCGAGGGCGGGATCAGGATGCCCAGCGTACCGCCTGCCGCGATCGAGGCGGTTGACAGTTCATCCGAGTATCCATAGCGGCGCATTTCGGGCATCGCGACTTTCGACATGGTCGCCGCAGTGGCCAGCGAAGAACCACAAATGGCCGAGAACCCGCCACAGGCGGCAACGGTCGCCATGGCGATCCCGCCGCGCATATGGCCCAGGAAGGCGTTCGACACGGCATAAAGCTCTTTCGCCATGCCACCCTTGTTCACGAACAGGCCCATCAGGATGAACAGGGGCACAACCGACAGGCCATAGTCCTGCGCGGTATCGGTGATCTGGCGCCCCACCATCGACATGGCAGCCTTGAGGCCACGCTCGTCAAAGATCGAGCCACCGCGTTCATAGGCAAAGCCAAGCGTGCCCACTAGACCCATCGCGAACACGATGGGCATGCGGACCAGCACCAGCACAAGAACAATGAAGAATCCGATGATTGCGGCGGTCATGCGCGATGCTCCGTCAACAGTTTGGGGGCCAGGAAGTGCAACAGGCCGATGACGACCATGGCAATAGCGGCGATTGCAGTGAAGACAGCGATGAACCAACCCACATAGAATTGCGGGATACCGAGATATTCGGTGACATCGCCATAGTCGCGGGCGCGTTCAGCAAGGATCCAGACGCGCTGGATGGGCCAGTACAGCATCACGCCGCAGACAATGTAGATAATGCCATCGCGGATGTGGCTCAGGCGCAGGCGGGCAAAGATACCGTCGGTCAGGTCAACCGCGATATGGCCGTTGCTGGCCGAGATATTGGGCAGGACGGCAAACACGAGGATCGCCATCAGAATGCGGGTCAGTTCGGTCGCGGCCTCGATGGGCGCGTTAAAGACCGACCGCAGGATCACGTCGCAGAACGTCATGACCATCAGGATGAACAAGGCGCCGCAGGCGACCACAACAGGAATGGTGCTGAGCCGGCGTATGAAGTGAAGGAGCGCAGCCATAGGAGCAGCCCTTTCGTCAGACATGGGGGAAGGGGGATGACCCGGCGGGGGTGCCGCCGGGTCCTAGAGGACGGGTCTTAGTAGGCCGACATCTCTTGGGCGATCATGTCATAGGCCGCCTGACCGTCAACACCGGCTTCGGTGACTTCGGCGATGACCTTGGCACGGACGTCTGCAGCAATGGCGTTGAACTTTTCAAGGTCCGCTGCCGAGGCCGCGTTGATGGCGTTGCCTTCGGTCGAGGTGGTGGCCTCACGACCGATGCCGTCGATCTCGTCCCAGATCTTGCCGATTTCGCGCGACAGCGGTTCACCAAAGACTTTCTCGTCCAGGGCTTTCTGCAGGTCGGCAGGCAGGTCTGCGAACACGTCTTCGTTCATGATGAACGCGAACGAACCACGATACAGGCCACCCGGAACTTCATAGACGTTCTGGGCGACTTCGGTCAGCTTAAAGCCCTTGCGCGATTCCATCGGCATCACAACACCGTCGGCGGCGTTCGAAGCGAGGGTTTCATAGACCTTGGGGGCAGGCACGGCGATACCGGTGGCACCCAGAGCCGCGCCGACGTCACCGCCAACACCACCGGGGATACGCACTTTCATGCCTTCGATCTGCGCCATGTCGGTCACGGTCGCGCCCGAGTGCAGCTGGGCCGGGCCGTGCGTGTGCAGAGCAATCAGCTTTACACCGCGGTGCTCGTTGGCAGCCGACAGGTATTTTTCATAGGCGCGCCAGTAGGCCACCGATGCCGCCTCGGCCGAGCCTTCATAGCCAGGCAGTTCGATCATCTTGGTGGTGACAAAACGGCCGGGCTGGTAGCCGTGGAAGATGATCGACGCATCCGCCGCACCGTCCATGATCAGGTCCATTTGGGCCGGGGGCGGGGCGATGCCCAGCTTCAGCTCGGCAGTGACCTTGCCGTCCGTGGCTTCTTCCACCATCTCGATGAACTTGGGCCACATCTTGGCGTTGATGCCGTGGGTCGGCGGTGCCCAGCTCGAGATAACGAGCGTGTGGTCTGCAGCAAAAGCCGCGGCTGCCGACAGAGCCATGGTGGCGCCTGCCAGAAGCGAGGTGATTTTCGAGAATTTGGCCATGAGATCCTCCCTTAAATGCCAATTCGTTGCGGTGTTAACCGTTGATTTTGTAACTATCAACGATGTTCGGTTCACTTTTCAAACCGCGCCGGGACCGGTGCGATCTTCCATGAGTCGGGGCTTTCCTCCACCACCAACTGCATGAATTCCTGAGACTTTTGCCACCCGATTTCAGTGGCGTACTGCATCGGCCCCCCACGCCAACGTGGGAACCCGTAGCCATGAATTTTGACCATATCCACGTCAGCGGGGCGTTCGGCGATTCCCTCGGCGACAATTTGCGCGCCCTCGTTGGCCATCACGGCCAGAAGACGTCCCGAGATGTCCTCGTCGCTGAAGTCGCGCCGGATGATCCCGTGATCGGCCGAGTATTTAACGATCAGATCCTCGACTTCGGGGTCGCGTTGCGGCGTCCGGTTGCCCTCTTCATAGCGGTACCACCCTTTGCCCGTGCGCTGGCCCAGACGGTCCATTTCGCAAAGCTGGTCGGCGATGGTGACATAGCGTTCCTTGGGGTCGCGCGTGGCGGCCTGCCGTTTGCGGTTGGCCCAGGCGATCTGTAACCCGGTCAGGTCCTGCATTTCGTAGGGGCCCATCGGAACGCCCACTTTGCGCATCGCGGCGTCCACCTGATAGGGCAGGGCGCCATCGGCCAGGAGATAATCCGCAGCCCGGCGATAGGCGGCCAGAATGCGGTTGCCGATGAACCCGTCACAAATGCCGGACAGGACCGATACTTTGCGCAAGCGTTTGCCAAGCGCAAAGCCCGTGGCCAGAACCTCGGCGCTGGTATGCGGGGTTTTCACGATCTCCAACAGCTTCATGATATGGGCCGGGCTGAAGAAATGCAGACCCAGACAGCGCGATTGGTTCTCGATCCCTCCAAAGATCAGCATTGGATCAAGATAGGAGGTGTTGGTCGCCAAAATCGCATTTTTGTCCATCACAGCAGAGAGTTTCTGGAACACTTCGCGCTTGACGTCCACGTCCTCGAACACGGCCTCGATGGCCAACGGAGCGCTTGCCGCAGCGGCATAGTCAGATGCAGCGCGGAAAGCGGCCTTGCGCGCCTCGAAGGCTTCGGCCGTCATCTTGCCGCGTTTCACCGCGCCTTCCAGCAGACCATGCACGCGGGTTTCGGCGGTGGCTGCTGCCTCGGCGTCGCGTTCGATCAGGGTGACGGACAATCCGGAATTCAGGGCCGAGGTGGCGATCCCCGCGCCCATCAGGCCACCGCCCACCACCACGAGCGAGTCAATCTGGCGCGGTTCGGCCCCCTTGATGGCGTCGGGTTTGGCGACGACACGTTCGGCAAAGAAAGCGTGGCGCAAGGCGCGGCTTTCGGCGGACTGGCGCAGTTCCAGATGGCGGGCCCGTTCCTTGGGCTGGCCTTCGGCAAAGGGGGCCAGCGCCCATTGCAGCGCGGTCAGGTTTTCCAGCGGCGATTGCTGCCCCTTGGCCCGTTTGACCAGAGCGGTGCGCTTGGTATCGATCAGGGCAGAGTCAAATGCAGGCACGGCGCGGGCGCTGACGCCTACGGGGCGCTCGGGCAGGCTCGCGACAAACGCGGCGACGGCGCTGTTCAGGTCTTCGGCGACGATGTCGATCCCACCAAGTGCCAGCATCTCGTCGGCCTTGATGATTTTTCCAGAGCAGGCAATGTCGATGGCTGCGTCCATGCCGATCAGGCGTGGCAGGCGTTGCGTGCCACCCGCGCCGGGGATCAGGCCGACATTGACCTCGGGCAGGCCGAAACCGGTACCCGCCACGGCGATCCGCCAGGCACAGCCCATGGCGATCTCGAAACCGCCGCCCAGTACGTTGCCATGCATGGCCGCGATAAAGGGCACGGGGCTGTCTTCGATCATCTGAACCACGTCGGGCAGGTGGGGTTCCACCGGGGGCGCGTCGAATTCCGACATGTCCCCTCCGGCCACGAAGGTGCGCCCTGCACAGGTCAGCACCGCGACCCGCGCGCCTTGCACGGCCTGAACCGCATCGGCCAGCCCCTGACGGACGGCGGTCGAGGTTGCGTTAACGGGGGGATTGTTGATCTCGACCCAGGCAACATCGTCCTGATGGGTGACCGTGACCACGTGATTTTCCGACATGCACAAAATTTCCGCGTTCTTAGAATCAATCTTCCGCTCTTTTATTGACCAACCGTTCGGTTTATGCAAGATGATGTTTGAAATGATCGCCAAGGGAGGATGCAGTGAGCGATACGATTCTTGCGCAGGACCATGGAAATTGGGTTGAAATCACCCTGAACCGTCCGGACCGACTCAATTCGTTCAATGACGAAATGCATCTCGCGCTGCGTGCCGCCCTTGAAGGCGCGCGCGATTCGGGCGCGCGCTGCGTGCTTTTGACTGGGGCTGGGCGCGGCTTTTGTGCGGGTCAGGATCTGGGCGACCGTGATCCCTCGAAGATGGAGGGCAAGCCCGACCTGTCCAAGACGGTCCGCACCTTCTATGCACCGCTGGTGAACCTGATTCGGTCTCTCGACTTCCCCGTGATCTGCGCCGTAAACGGTGTGGCCGCCGGGGCAGGGGCCAACGTGGCACTGGCCTGTGACGTGGTGCTGGCCTCGGAAAGCGCCAAGTTCATACAGTCCTTCTCCAAGGTGGGCCTGATCCCCGATACCGGTGGATCGTGGCACCTGCCGCGCCTTCTGGGAGAAGCGCGTGCCAAGGGACTGGCCTTTACCGCCCAACCGCTGCCCGCCAAGCAGGCCGAGGACTGGGGTCTGATCTGGAAGGCCCTGCCCGATGGTGCCCTGATGGACGAGGCCCGCAGCATGGCCGAACAATTCGCCAACGGGCCGACGCTGGGCCTTGGGCTGACCAAGAAGTGCATTCAGGCCGCCGCAGTGGACACGCTGGAAGACCACCTTGAAATGGAAGCTGACGCCATGAAGATCTGTGGCGAGAGCGACGACTATGCCGAAGGCGTGTCGGCCTTCCTCGAAAAACGCACACCGGAGTTCAAAGGCAAATGACCCCCAAGGACCGCGCAGAGAAATCCGCCGCCGCCATGTGGGCGGGCGACCGCGCCAGTCAGGACCTCGGCATGACCATAGTCGAGGTCGACGAAGGTCGCGCCGTGCTGCAATTGACCGTGGCGGAACGCCATTCGAACGGTCACGGTATCTGTCACGGCGGTATTACCTTCTCGCTGGCCGACAGCGCCTTTGCCTTTGCCTGCAACAGTCGCAACCAGTCGACGGTCGCGCAGCATAATATCATCTCTTACCTCGCGCCGGGGCGTCTTGGCGACGTCCTGACCGCGACCGCAACCGAGCTGAGCCTGACCGGGCGCAGCGGTATTTACGACGTGAAAGTCACCAATCAGGATGGCACCGTGATCGCCGAGTTCCGTGGGTTCTCGCGCGCAATCAAGGGCCAGCTTTTCGAAGAATAACCGTGTCGAGGAGGATGCGATGAAAGACCTTACCCCGAACAAAGCCGATCTGGACCCGATCGAAATTGCCTCGATCGATGAAATCCGCGCGACCCAGCTTGAGCGCCTGAAATGGTCGCTGCGCCACGCTTATGATAACGTGCCGATGTATAAACAGCGCTTTGATGAAGCCGGCGTGCACCCCGACGACCTGAAAGAGCTGAAGGATCTGGCGAAGTTCCCTTTCACCTACAAGAACGACCTGCGCGACAACTATCCCTTTGGCCTGTTCGCCGTGCCGCGCGACCAGATCATCCGCCTGCACGCCTCGTCCGGCACGACAGGCAAGCCGACCGTAGTGGGGTACACCAAAAACGATATCTCGATGTGGGCCGACGTTCTGGCGCGGTCGCTGCGCGCCGCTGGTCTGCGTGCCGGCAACACCGTGCATAATGCTTATGGCTATGGCCTGTTCACCGGTGGCCTTGGCGCGCACTACGGGATCGAGCGCCTTGGCGCGACAGTGGTGCCCATGGGCGGTGGTCAGACCGAGAAACAGGTGGGCCTGATCACCGATTTCAAACCCGACGGTATCATGGTCACCCCGTCCTATATGCTGAACATCCTTGAAGGGTTCCACAAGGCCGGTCTTGATCCGCGCGAGTCGTCCCTGTCGGTGGGTGTGTTTGGCGCCGAGCCGTGGACCAACGCCATGCGCAAAGAGGTAGAAGACGCCTTTGATATGCACGCGGTCGACATCTACGGTCTGTCCGAAATCATCGGCCCCGGCGTCGCCAACGAATGTGTGGAAACCAAAGACGGCCTGCACATCTGGGAAGACCATTTCTATCCCGAGATCATCAACCCCACCACCGGCGAACCGGTCGAGGACGGCGAGGAAGGCGAACTTGTCTTCACCACGCTGACCAAGGAAGGTATGCCGATGATCCGCTATCGCACGCGTGACCTGACAACTCTGATGCCGGGCTCTGCGCGCTCGATGCGCCGCATGGCCAAGATCACCGGCCGCAGCGACGACATGATCATCCTGCGCGGTGTGAACGTGTTCCCGACCCAGATCGAGGAACAGGTTGTGGCCACCGGCGGTCTGGCCCCGCATTTCCAGATCGAACTGTTCAAGTCGGGCCGCATGGACGCGATGCGCGTCTATGTCGAGGCCAACCCGGACGCCGCAGACAACCTGTCGAAAACCGCTGCCGCGCGTATGTTGACCAAGCACATCAAGGACATGGTGGGGGTTTCGACCGAGGTCATCGTCGGCAACCCAGGCGACGTTGCCCGTTCCCAAGGTAAAGCGGTTCGTGTTATCGACAACCGCGACAAGGAGTAAGCATTGGCCCGCACGATCGCAAAAGACCACGACCAGAAGCGCGAGCAGATCCTGACGAATGCCGCCAAGGTATTCGCAACCGAGGGGTTTGACCGCGCCTCCATGGCGATGCTGGCGCGCGAATGCGGGATCTCCAAGGCGAATATCTACCACTATTACGACAGTAAGGACGCGCTGTTGTTTGACCTGCTAGAGACCTATCTGCGCGAACTGCGCGACAGGATCTGCGGGATCGAAATTGCGAACCTCGCGCCCGAGGAAAAGCTGCGGCATGTCGTGGCAGAAACGCTGTTGGCTTATCAAGGGGCCGATCACGAACACCAGGTTCAGATCGGCTCTATGTCGGCCCTGCCGGAAGATCAGCAAAAGCTTCTGCGCGGGTATCAGCGGGATATGGTGGTTTTCGTCCGTGACATCGTGCAGTCGATCGCGCCAGACGTGTTCGACGGCCAGCCTGAAAAGCTGCGCTCGGCCACGATGTCGGTGTTCGGGATGTTGAACTGGTACTACATGTGGAACTCCGGCGCCGGCAGCGCCGCCCGCGAGGAATACGCCACACTGGTCAGCAACCTGACACTCGGGGGTGTCCCCAAGCTCTGAACCCTTGCATAGTGGCTGAAAACATAAGCCACCTTGCAATGGGGCGCGCAGATGACAGACACGGCAGATGCCAAACAGCCTTTGGCCATGGGCCATGAAAGCGCCTCACGCTTTCGGGCCTATCGGTCCGTGTCTTACTTTCAGAACCTGAACGGGTTGCGGTTCATCTGTATCGCCATGGTGCTCTGGCACCATGCCCAGCCGGTGCAGTCCGAAACCTGGCCCATTCTCGACCGCGGATTTCTGGGCGTTGATTTCTTCTTTGTGCTCAGCGGGTTTCTCATCACCACGCTGTTGCTGCGGGAACGGGATCGCACTGGCCGTTTTTCGCTGCGGCACTTTTATATCCGTCGCGCGCTGCGCATCCTGCCGGTCTATTTCTTTGTCGTGACCCTCGTTGCGGCGTATTTCATCGGCATCAAGGGCGAAACGCGATATTTCACGCAACTGCCTTATTATTATCTGTTTCTATCGAATTTCCTGACGGATCACATCCCGACGCTGTCGATCACTTGGTCCCTGTCGGTTGAAGAGCAGTATTATCTGTTGTGGCCTCTGGCCTTGCTGTTGCTACCGTCCAGATGGGTCGTGCCCGTTCTGGGAGTTTTGATCGCACTGAATGTCACAGCGGCGATGGGGCTGTTTGGGGTCACGCCGCCCCAGCTTGGGCCACTGACCTTCAAGCTGCCCGTGGCAACCTATGCGCCGATCCTGATGGGGTCGCTCGCTGCCGTGCTTTTGAATTCGCAACGGGGGTATGCGGCGTTCGATACGGTGTTGGGTAAACCCCTTGCGCCCTGGGTCTGTGCCGTTCTACTGGCGATTACAATCCAGATTACGCCCTTTGACCTTCGCGGATTGCCGAACCTCTTGATCCACGTCCTGATGACGGCCACGCTGATCACGCTGGTCCTGTACGAGGATACGGTCTGGTCCCCCTTCCTGACCCACCCATTTATCGCGCGCGTAGGCGAGGTCAGCTATGGAATTTATCTCTATCACCTGCTGGCCCTGCACGTGGTCCATGCTCTCGGGATCGCAAATGGCTGGCTGATACTGATCGCCTATTCCCTGATTTCCGTGCTGATCGCCGAAGTCAGCTTCCGCACGCTGGAAAGATGGTTTCTGAACAAACGTCCGGCCCCGGCGGGCTGAACCAGGTCCAAAAGAAAACGCCGGTCGCTGGTGGGCCGGCGTTACTTGTAGGGTCAGGCGGCCTTGGGGGCCAGGATTTCATCCACGATCTCTGTTGCGACGTCGTTAGGGCTACAGCCCCTTTGCGCCGCACGCGTCAGGATCCGGTCGAGCGTCGTGTCCAGCGCGGCCAGTTTTTCATCTACGAACGCGTCTCGAGCCCCGATTTCAAGGATCTCGGTCGCTACGTTGATGATCCCGCCGGCATTCACCACGAAGTCGGGTGCATAGAGAATCCCGCGTGCATGCAGCAGTTTCCCGTCCTCATCCGTGGCAAGCTGATTGTTGGCACCGCCACAGATTGCCGCGACTTGCAGGCCGTCAATGGTGCTTTCGTTCAGGATGCCCCCGATGGCGCAAGGGGCCAGAATATCGGCCTTTTCGCGCAGGATGCCGGTGGCATCTGCGGGTTGCGCGCCAAACTCGGCCACAGCCTGCGCCACGCGCGCGGTGTCCAGATCGGCCACGATCAGCTTGGCCCCTGCCTCGTGCAGCATCCGGCAGAGATGCGCCCCGACATGGCCCAGCCCCTGAACGGCGACGGTCCGACCGGTCAGGTCAGCACTGCCAAACCGGTGGCGCGCGGTGGTGCGGATTGACTGGAAAATGCCCCGCGCGGTGATCGGCGACGGATCGCCGCTGGCGAATTTCCCGTCCGGCAGACCCGCGACAAAGCGGGTTTCTTCGGCAAGGATCGTCATGTCCGCAGGTGTCATGCCCATATCCTCGGCGGTCCAGTATTTCCCGTCCAGCGTATTGATCGCGCGGGCAAAGGCCCGCAGCAATTCGGGCGATTTGATTTCAGCCGGATCACCCATGATGACCGCCTTGCCCCCGCCCAGAGGCAGGCCCGCCGCGGCGTTCTTGTAGGTCATGCCCCGAGACAGGCGCAGCACATCCTCGATCGCCGCATCGGTGCTGGCATAGGGGCGCATCCGCAGCCCCCCCGCCGCTGGTCCGAGAGCGGTTGAATGCACGGCAATGAACCCGGTCAGGCCGGTCGCGGCATCCTCGACGCGCAGAACGGTTTCGTGACCCGGTGCAAACACGCTGCTGATCTCCAAGGGTGTGGTCATCTGGCGTTTCTCCTCCTGTTTGGCGGATTTTATGCCATATTGCGAAGAGTGATTTTCACCAATTTCGGCCCACTGCTTGCGCAATCGTGAAGAAATGCTCTAAAAATCAGTCAATATATAGAGAAAAGCACCATGGATGCCATAGATCGTAGAATCATCGCCGCGCTGCAACGGGACGGGCGCATGACCATTGCTGACCTGGCCGAGACGGTGGGCCTGTCGCCCACGCCCTGCGCGCGACGCCTGGACCGTTTGCAATCCGACGGCGTTATCACCGGCTATGCCGCTCGTGTCGATCCGCACAAGATTGGCCTGCCGGTCTCGGTCTTTATCTCGGTCGAGCTGGAACAGCAGGCCAAGGGCGGGATCGAGGCGTTTGAACGGGCCGTGCGCGGCTTTGACGAGGTCATGGAATGTCACCTGATGACCGGGTCGCGCGATATCCTGCTTCGGGTGGTGGTGGCCGATCTCGCCGCCTTTGACCAGTTTCTGGAGCACCGCCTGATGCGCGTGCCGGGCATTCGTAACATGCGATCGAACTTTGCCTTGCGCACGATGATCAGCCGCGATGTACTGCCCGTGCCGACCTAATGCGCGGGGGCCTTTTCACCCTGCGGGCGGGGGAGGGGAAACACCACGTCATAGGTCCAGTTGAACAGGAAAGCATAGACAAGGAAAAAGGCTGAGAATCCGAGATCCAGCAGGAACGCCTCAAGATACCCGATCTGCAACCACCACGCGGTCAGGAACAGGCCCACAGTCAACAAAACGGATTCAAACAGCACCGCATGGACCATGCGCAGACGCACCGTGCGCGCGGCCATGTCCCGGTATTTGCGGTCCCAGAGGTCGAACAGATAGTTGAACAACAGGTTCCACCCCATGGCGAGCAGGCTGAACATCACGCCAAGGCCGCCCATCGCCTGCAATGAATGCCCGGTCAGAACGCTGCCGCCCACAGTCACCAACCCCAGTGCGATCCCCTCGAACATCAATGTGTGACGAATGCGGTCCGGCAGCGAGCGCATATTTTTACCTTTCCAGAAAGATTGTTTGGTTGATCTAGGGTGTATTTATCTTTCTTGCAAGATACATTATTCCAATCCCATGCAAAAACTGACCATCGCCGAAATCCTCGCCGACATCCGGCGCAACTGGCCCGAGCAGGACACGCCATCAGCCACGACGGTTCTGGCCCTGATCCGTCTCAATGATCTGGTGATCGCGGCGTACAAGGAAACGTTGGCCGGGTTCGGGCTGACCCAGGCCGGATTCGAGGCGCTGGTCACTTTGCGCGGGCAGGCCGCGCCCCATCGCCTGACACCGACCGAGCTTTACCGATCCATCCTCATCACCTCGGGCGGCATGACCAAGGTGTTGAAAGGGTTGGAGCTAGACGGGCTGGTGACGCGGCCCGACAACCCCGCCGACCAACGCAGCCGCTTTGTGCAGTTGACACCCAAGGGGCGCGCCTTGGCTGAAACCTCGATGGAGGCTGTCAGCCAACAGGAACAGGAAATGCTGGAAAGTGCCCTGTCCCCGCAGCAGATTGAACAGTTGTCGCGCGTATTGCTGCGCACGGTCAACAAACTGGAAGGCGGCGAAGGGGGCTGCGAACAATGATAAGACCCCGATGACGGGTGTCACCGGGGCCTGACGTTTCTGGGGACGAAGCGGGACTTACCCGGCTTTCAGACCCAGTTTTTCCAGAATGGCCTTTGTTTCGGCTTCCCAGCGGGCCTTGAGATCGGCATTTGCCGTCTTGCGCAGCCCCATGGTTTTGAGCGTTTCGGCCTTGTCTGACGCCGCTGACCCAAACGAGGCGGCCACACGCGGCCACCAGTAGTCCACGCTGGCCTGCAAGCCGGCCTTGTCCTCGGTCTCAAGCAGTTTTTCGACACCTTCTTCGGCCAGTTCGGCGTGACGGGCTTCAACCGGGGCAATCGCGCGGAACGCTTCGGCCAGCGGCTGATATGACACCATCGAGAATTCGGCCATCTGCACGGCCACGGCACGGCCCATCAACAGGTTCATCACCACCGCGTCGGCCCAACCGGCCAGCGGATAGTTGAACACTGCAAGGCGCATGTCCTGCCTGGTGCGCGAGGCACCGATATCGGCGTCGCGGTCCAGGCGTGCGGTCCACGGGTGGTGGTTGGCATAGCGGTCACCGTCCACACCGAATTCGCCCATGATCTTCAATACCTTGTCGGCATTGTCGGTCTTTTCCAGAACGATCTTCGCGGCGGCGATGCGTTCCTTGATGCCGGGGCCTGCGTTGATCACATCGGCAAAGCCCGCAGCACCCGCCAGTTCAGAGTCCACGAAGGTGGTCATCAGTTTCATCAGCTCGGCGCGATAGCGCGGCGGCACGTTGGACGGGTTGGTCAGAACGCCGCCCGCGGCGAGATAGCTTTCAATGCTCATATCTTCGGCCATGGTCTTTCCTCCCTTACTGGTCAAAGTCGACAACGACGTTGTCGGTCACGGGATAGGACTGGCACGACAGGACATAGCCCTTTTCGACCTCGTAATCCTCGAGCGCGTGGTTGGCGACCATGTCGACCTCGCCTTCCAGAACGCGGCAGCGGCAGGTCGAGCAGACCCCGGCCTTGCAGGCATAGGGCGCGTCCATCTTGTTGTCCAAGGCGGCGTCCAGAATGGTAATGTCCTTGGCCATCTCGACAGTCTGGGTCGATCCGTCCAGCGTGATCGCTGCGGTGGTCTGGTTGGCACCGGATGCTGCGTCTTTGCTGACAGCCTTGCGCTTGGCGCGGCCCGGCTGGGACGAGGCGAACAACTCGAACTTGATCTGCGCGTCGTCCAGACCGGCAGTACGCAGCGCGGCGGCAATGCCCAGCATCATCGGCTCGGGGCCACAGATAAAGGCCGTGTCGATCGACGAGATATCGATCCATCCGGTGTTGAACAGCTGGGCGCATTTTTCCTCGGTCACGAGACCGGTGAAAAGGTCGATTTCCTGCGCGTCGGTTTCCAGAACGTGAATGACGTTGAAGCGGCCCATATAGGTGTTCTTCAGGTCTTCCAGTTCTTCGCGGAACATGATCGTGTTCACGCCCTTGTTGGCGTACACCAGCGTGAAGGTGCTGTTCGGTTCACGGGCCAGCGTGGTTTTCAGGATCGACAGAACCGGGGTGATGCCCGACCCGCCCGCAAAGCCGAGATAATTTTTCTCGTTGCCGGCATCCAGCGCGGTAAAAAAGCCGCCCATCGGGGGCATTGCTTGCACCGTGTCGCCGACTTTCAGCTCTTCATTGGCCCAGGTCGAGAACGCGCCACCATCGACACGCTTGATGCCGACCTGCAGGATGCCGTCATCCTTGCCTGCGCAAATCGAATAGGACCGGCGCAGTTCCTCGCCGTCGAAATCCTGGCGGAAGGTCAGGTACTGGCCTTGGGTGAAATCAAACTCCTCGGCCGCGCCATTGACGGGCTTGAGGGTCACGACAACAGCGTCGCGGATGGTTTTTTGGATGTCCGTGACTTCCAGATCGTGGAAACGTGCCATTCCGGGTCCTCCCTAGATGCACTTGAAATATTCAAAGGGTTCAAGACAGTCCTGGCAGCGCCATTGTGCCTTGCACGGGGTCGAGCCGAACTGGCTCAGTTTTTCGAGATGCGTGCCGCCGCAATGGGGACAGCGTTTGGGCCCGCCCGCCGGTTGCGGCGGCGCGATCCCGTATTTCTCAAGGGCCGCACGGGCCTTGTCGGACATCCAGTCGGTGGTCCAGGCGGGGGCCAGCTGCTGCTTGAGCTCGATCTTTTCGAGTCCGCAGTCGCGCAGCTTGGTCTCGATATCCATGTTGATCATCGAGGTCGCCGGACAACCGGAATAGGTCGGGGTGACCGACACCACGCAGGTATCGCCGTCGAATTCCACGTTCCGGATAATGCCGAGATCCACCAGCGTGATCACTGGAATCTCGGGGTCGGGGATGGTCTCCAACCATTCCCAGACCTGTTTCACACTTGGCTGGGTCATGTCCTTGCTCCTTGTGGGGCAGGGGCCCTGTCGTTCAGGGCCCCTAACACATCACCATTCGCAGCCCGGATAGGCGCGTTGCAGCCACTGCATTTGCGTCAGCAGATGGCCAAGGTGTTCGGTGTGCATGTAACCGGTGCGGCCACCCTTGTGGGCATAGTTGCCCGCGGGGATGGTCAGGGTCGCTTCGGCCAGAACCCTGCCCACCAGCGCGTCATATTCGTCGCGCAAGGAGGCCGGATCGGGCGCGATGCCTGCGTCTGCCATTGCGGCATCCACGTCGTCGCTCTCGAACATCTCGCCGACATAGGGCCAGAGGTAGTCCAGCGCCTCTTGCATCCGGTTGTGGCTTTCTTCGGTGCCGTCACCCAGCCCCACCACGGTGTCAGCGGAACGCTCAACGTGATAGGCCACCTCTTTCGACGCCTTGGCGGCAATCGCGGCAACGGTTTCGTCCGACGACTTCATCAGGCGGCCCATCAGAACCGACTGGAAGGCATCAAACAGGAACTGGCGCAGCAGGGTGCGGCCAAAGTCGCCATTGGGCAGCTCGGTCAGCAGCACGTTGCGGAAATCCCAGGCGTCCCGCAGGAATGCCAGATCATCCGCGCTCTTGCCTTCGCCCTGAACTTCGGCGGCATAGCCCAGCCACATCTGCGTCTGGCCGATCAGGTCCAGCGCGGTGTTGGCCAGTGCGATATCCTCTTCCAGAATGGGCGAATGACCGCACCATTCGGACACGCGGTGTCCCAGGATCAGGGTGTTGTCCCCCTGACGCAGCAGGAACTGCAGCAGTTTATCCTTATCGACCGACATTACATGTGCCCCACTTCTTCGGGGATGTCGAAGAACGTCGGGTGACGATAGACCTTCGACTCCGAGGGTTCGAACAGCGGGCCTTTTTCGCCCGGTGCGGTGGCGCTGATGTGACGGGCTTCCACAACCCAGATCGACACACCTTCGTTGCGGCGGGTATAGACGTCACGCGCGTTCTTGATCGCCATTTCGGCGTCTGGTGCGTGCAGGCTGCCCACGTGACGGTGGCTCATGCCATGTTGACCACGGATGAAGATTTCCCAGAGGGGCCATTCGTTTTTCATGTCGCTTTCCTCCTCGAGAGCGTTATTCAGCTGCAACTTTTGCAGTGGCTTTTTTGCGGGCGTGGGCCAGAAGACCATCGCGGACCCATTGTCCGTCTTCCCATGCTTTGACGCGGTCGTTCAGACGGTCGACGTTGCACGGGCCGTTGCCCTTGATGACGTTGAAGAATTCGTCCCAGTTCGGGTCCGAGAAATCATAGTGGCCACGTTCTTCGTTCCACTTGATCCCCGGATCCGGAAGGTCGAGACCCAGATATTCGATCTGCGGCACAGTCTGGTCGACAAATTGCTGGCGCAGCTCGTCGTTTGACTTGACCTTGATCTTCCACGCCATCGACTGTTCCGAGTGGGTCGATTCACTGTCGTTCGGGCCGAACATCATGATTGCCGGGAACCACAGGCGGTTGACCGCATCCTGAGCCATTTTCTTTTGCTCGGGCGTGCCGAATGCCATTTTCATGATCGCGTGATAGCCCTGACGCGCGTGGAAGCTTTCTTCCTTACAGATACGGATCATGGCGCGGCTATAGGGGCCGTACGACGTCCGTTGCAACGCGACCTGGTTCACGATCGCCGCGCCATCAACCAGCCAGCCCACGGCGCCGATATCGGCCCAGTTCAGGGTGGGATAGTTGAAGATCGACGAATACTTCATGCGACCTTCGTGCAGCAGCTTGACCAGCTCGTCGCGGGTTTCGCCCAGTGTTTCGGCTGCGGAATACAGGTACAGACCGTGGCCCGCCTCGTCCTGCACCTTTGCCAGCAGGATTGCCTTGCGCTCAAGCGTCGGGGCGCGCGTGATCCAGTTGCCCTCGGGCAGCTGCCCCACAACTTCCGAATGCGCGTGCTGGCCGATCTGACGGATCAGCGTGGCGCGGTAGTCGTCCGGCATCCAGTCGCGCGGCTCGATCTTGATGTCGTTGTCGATCTTGTCTTGAAACTCGCGTTCCTGATCCGTCATTTCCTCGCGGGTCTTGACGCCGGAACGGGCGGTCTTGATCATTTGTGCATACATACCGGTAACTCCTCCCGATCAAACACGTTCAAGGATCAGGGCGGCGCCCTGTCCCACACCAACACACATGGTGCACAGCGCATAGCGCCCACCGGTGCGTTGCAACTGATAGGCGGCCGTCAACACAAGCCGCGCGCCGGACATACCCAGCGGGTGACCCATGGCGATCGCGCCGCCATTGGCATTAACATGGGGTGCATCGTCCGCGACACCAAGCTCGCGCAGCGTTGCCAGCCCCTGAGAGGCAAAAGCCTCGTTCAATTCTATCACATCCATCTGGTCGATGGTCAGACCTGCGCGCGCCAGAACCTTCTGGCTGGCCGGAACAGGGCCGATGCCCATGACGCGCGGCGCCACACCGGCGGCCGACATGCCCACCACGCGGGCCATCGGTTTCAGACCGTTTTTCGCGGCGGCGGCTTCGCTGGCCAGCAGGATCGCGGCGGCACCGTCATTCACGCCCGACGCGTTGCCGGCGGTGACGGTCTTGTCGGGGCCGTTCACACCTTTCAGGCCACCCAGTTTCTCGGCGGTGGTGCCGGGGCGCGGGTGTTCGTCGGTGTCCACGATGACCGGATCGCCCTTGCGTTGGGGTACGGTGACCGGGGTGATCTCGTCCTTGAATATGCCCGCCTCTTGCGCCGCGGCCCAGCGGGCCTGGCTGTTGGCGGCAAACTTGTCCTGATCGGCGCGGCTGATGTCATAATCCTCGGCCACGTTGTCGGCAGTCTGCGGCATGGAATCCGTGCCGTACATCTCGTGCATCTTCTTGTTGATAAAGCGCCAGCCAATGGTGGTGTCATAGACCGCATTTGCGCGGGTAAAGGCGCTGGTGGCCTTGGGCATCACGAAAGGCGCACGGCTCATGCTTTCGACACCGCCTGCGATGGCCATGTCATAGTCGCCCGCCTTGATGCCGCGTGCGGCCATGCCGACCGCGTCCATGCCCGAAGCACAAAGACGGTTCACAGTGGTGCCCGGTACGTCGATCGGCAGACCGGCCAAGAGGGCCGCCATGCGCGCCACGTTGCGGTTGTCTTCGCCCGCCTGGTTGGCCGAGCCATAAATCACGTCGTCAATGCTCGCCCAGTCGACCTGGGGGTTGCGCGCGACCAGCGCAGCGATGGGGGCCGCTGCCAGATCGTCTGCCCTTACCGAGGAAAGTGCGCCGCCATATCGCCCGATCGGGGTGCGGGTTGCGTCGCAGATGAATGCGTCCATGGGGATTACCTTTGTCCTGTTCATCGCCGGAAATAGCCGACCGCATGGTCGGGATAGGTTGGAAAATGATTCGAGGCAAGCAAAATGTTACACAAAACAATAAATGGGAAAATTTTCGTAACATAAAAGGGGTGAAGGGCTGACCTGTTTCCCTCAAACCAAACGCCCTCTGCATCGCAAGACGCAGAGGGCGTTAACAATGTATTGCCGAAAACTTTTGTACAAACCGGGCACTGTGCCCCCGGAAACTTGTACAAAACAGCCATTTTACTAGTCGGGTTGCACCGCGTCAGGGTGGGCGGCGGCAAAGGCCGGATGCACCGCACAGGCCGTCTCAACCTGCTGGATCCGCGGACAGTCGGAAAAATCCGCCCCCCAGCGCCGCGCATTATACAGTTGCGGCATCAGACAGATATCGGCCAACGACGGTTGGTCGCCACAGGCATATGGGGCTTGGTCAAATGCGCCCATCAGAGCCTCGAACGCGCGCAGTCCCGGCGGGATAAAGTGCTTCATCCAGTCGACCTTGGCCTCGGGGTGTTCCGGCAAGAGCTTGGCTACATGCGCCACGACGCCCAGGTTGCAGACCGGATGCACATCCACGGCGACGGTATGCGCCATGGCCCGCACCTTGGCCGCTTTGGCGGGATCGCTTGGCAAAAGGTTCAAGTCTCTGGTTTCATTCAGATAATCCAGAATAGCCAGAGACTGCGTAAAACTGTGCCCGTCGATTTCAAGTACCGGCACAAGACCCTGAGGATTGCGATCCAGATGCGCGGGCGTCTTGTGATCCCCTTTGACAAGGTCCACTGAAACGGCCTGATAGTCGATCCCCGCAAGGTTCAGCGCGATGCGCAGCCGATAGCTGGCAGACGAGCGCCAATAGTCATAAAGAATCGTGTCAGTCATTTGATTTCCCTGCCTTTTTCGCAACAACCGGCCGCGAGGGCCGGTTGTCTGAATTTAACGCAATTCACTTGCGATGTTAAGCTTGCTTGTTCAGTTCCTTGGCATGCAGCCAATCCGCGTGTTTCGGCGCCTTCTTGGTGACGGACCATTCGTTCAGCATGTCCCATTTCACCTCGTCCATCCGCTTGAGCATCGCTTCTTCCTCGGGGTCCGGGCAGGCCAGTTCCACACGGTGACCGTTAGGATCGAAGAAATAGATCGAGTGGAAGATCGAGTGGTCGGTAACGCCCAGCACCTCGACACCGTTGGCTTCGAGATGTTCCTTGAATTCAATCAGGGTTTCGCGGTCTTTCACTTTGAACGCAATATGTTGCACCCAGATCGGGGTATTGGGATCGCGGCCCATTTCCGGCTTGGTCGGCAGTTCAAAAAAGGCCAGCACGTTGCCGTCACCCGCATCAAGGAACAGGTGCATATAGGGGTCCGGTTCGTGGGTCGAGGGCACATGGTCCTCGGCAATCGCCAGGATGAAATCCATGTTCAGCATCTTGCCATACCATTCCACGGTCTCTTTCGCGTCCTTGCAGCGATAGGCGACGTGGTGAATCTTTTCGATTTTCATGGGGGGTTACTCCTCCGATTTGAGCGCGGCAGCGGCCAGCGCCTGAGACAGGGTCGCGCGGTCTCCGATATGGTTGGCCATGACCAGCACGAGGCGCGCATTCAGCGCCTGGCTGTCCGCGTCGGACAGGCCCTCGTGGGCGGCAATGAGTTCGGCATAGAAATCGTCTACGCCTTGGATATTCGGGGTCAGGATGAGATCGGACATGGGGATTACTCCTTGCCAATCGCGCGGCGGACGGCGGCGCGGATCTGGTTTTCATCAAAGCTGGGACGGCGGGCTGCGACATGCTGGTCGGGGCGGATCAGGTAAACACCCGAGTCACAGTCACCAAGATACCGTTCTTTCAGCAGCAGGGTCGGGTCGTCATGGGTCGACAGCGCCAGACGCTTGACCGTGATGCCGCTTTCTTCGAACTCGTCCGGCGCATCGGCGTCGATGGTCAGCAGGATGAAGTCATTGCCCAGCTTCGACAGAAGGAACCCGTCTGCCAGCGGCACATCCGGGCAGGGAGATCCGGGGCGGGTGCGTGCCGGACCATCCAGCGCATCGGCTGAATTCAGCGGCGAGCCATCATAGGTACAGGGCACCGAGAGGCGACCCGAGTTCACCATCGGTCGGGCAAATTCATAATGCTCGGACAGGGCCAGAACCGAATCCCGCAACAGCCGCGACATGGCGGATTTTGGCGTGATGAAATCGGTCGAACGGGTCGAGTTCAGGATGTTCTCGTCCGCGCCGTGGATGCGTTCGTCATTATAGCTGTCCAGCAGGGTTTCGGGGGCTTTGCCATTGATAACCAGGCCAAGTTTCCAACCCAGATTGTCGACGTCCTGCATGCCCGAGTTCGCCCCGCGTGCGCCGAAGGGCGACACCTGGTGTGCGGCATCGCCGGCAAAGAACACGCGCCCATGGCGGAAGCTTTCCATGCGCTTGCACTGGAACGTATAGATCGAAGACCAGACCATGTCGTATTCGACCCCGCCGAGGAAGGCATCAAGGCGGCGGCGGATGTTTTCCTCTTTCAGTTCTTCTTTGCGGTCCACGTCCCAGCCTATCTGGAAATCGACGCGCCAGACGTCGTCGGGTTGGCGGTGCAGCAGGACCGAGGCGCCTTCGCCGTGGCTGGGTTCGAACCAGAACCAGCGTTCGGTCGGGAAGTCGACATCGCCCTTCATCTTGATGTCGGCGATCAGGAAACTGTCCTGGAACACCTTGCCGGTAAAGTCATAGCCCAGCATATTGCGCAGCGGCGACGAGGCGCCATCGCACCCGATCAGCCAGTCGGCCTCGACCTTGTATTCCCCGTCCGGGGTCATCACGGTCAGCACTACGTGGTCGTCACGTACCTCGACATTGTCGATGCGGTTCTTGCCGCGGATTTCGATCGGGGCACCCTGCGCCTGCAACTCTTCAAAGCGGTCCAACTGGAAGCTTTCATAATAAGGCTGTTGCAGGTTGATAAAGGCCGGGTACTTGTGGCCTTCCTCGGGCAGCAGGTTGAACTCAAACACCTGATCGTCCTTGTGGAACACCTTGCCCACGTTCCAGACAACGCCTTTGTCCAGCATCGGCTCACCACAGCCATAGCGGTCGGCCACTTCAAGGCAGCGTTTGGCGAAACAGATCGCGCGACTGCCCATGCCGACGCCTTCGTGGTCATCCAGCACCAGCGTTGGGATTCCTTGCAGGCCAAGGTCCAGCGCGGTGGCGATCCCGATTGGACCGCCACCCATCACCACCACGGGGTGGCGCACGGCGTCGGCTTTGTCCTGATCGGGGGATTTTTCATAGGGGTAGCGCTTGTAGGCGAGCGTATACCGGTCGTCAAACATGGGTCTTCTCCTCCAAAATTCGGGCGCACGTTCTGAAACCACAGCCTCGCGTGGCGCCAATTCAGTCTAGTTTATTCAGTTGTGGCCCTTGTGCGCTGATCTGAAACAAAGCCCACAAGGGGATCACAGTCGTTTAGCCTTGCAGCGCTTCCCACATTTCCAGATCGCGCTGTGCGGTCCAGATGCGGGGATGCGCGATGCCGCGGGCTTCGTCATAGGCACGGGCAACGTTGAACGGCAGGCAATGTTCATAGATCGCGTAATCTGCGAATTTCGGATCACATTCGGCGCGTACGGCATCCCACGCTTCTTTCAGTGAACCACCACGCGCAGCAACGCGCGCTGCGGGCAGATAGGTGCTTTGAACGAAGTCGCGGGTGCTTTCGATGGCGCGCTCGACGGCTTCTTTGCCCACCAATGCGCCGCCACGGCCGGGCGCGATGGCGTCGACGTCATAGGCTTTGATGGCGTCCAGCGTGTTGCCCCAATCGGCAAAGTGACCGTCGCCGCAATAGCAGGCCGAGTGGTCTTCGACGATATCGCCGGTGAACATGACGTTCTGGTCTGGCACGTGGATCACGGCGTCACCGGCAGTATGGGCGCGGCCGATCTGCTTGATGTTCACGCGACGTTTGCCAAGGAACACGGTCATTTCGTCGGTGAAGGTGGTGGTCGGGAAGGTCAGGCCGGGGATCGACTCATGCCCTTCGAACAGGCGCGGGAAGCGTTGGAATTCGCTGTCCCAGTCTTCCTGACCGCGTTCAAGCACCATGTTGTAGGCTGCGTTCGACATGATGACCTGTTGCGCATTGAAGGCGCTGGCCCCCAGAACGCGCACAGCGTGATAGTGGGTCAATACAACGTGCGTGATCGGCTTGTCTGTCACCGAGCGTACGCAGTCGATCACCTTGTTGGCCAGACGCGGGGTGGCCTGTGCCTCGACGATCATGACGCTGTCATCGCCAATGATCACGCCCGAGTTCGGGTCGCCCTCGGCTGTGAAGGCATAGAGGCCCTCACCGATTTCGTCGAAAGTGATTTTCTTTTCGGTCAGGTCCCCTTGGGACGCGAATGCTTTTGCCATTGGATGTGTCCTTTGCGGTTCGGTGGCTACAATACCACCTTGCGAATTGGGTGTCGGGTGGGGACGACCCCACCCCTGTTGTTTAGCGGGCGAAAGGGTCGTCCAGCGCAGGCAGAACGGTGCCCACACAATCGCCGAAACCGATGGTATAGCCGTCGCCCTTGGCCGCGCCTTTCAACGTGAGCGTGTCGCCATCTTCGATGAAGGACCGCTCTTCGCCGGTTTCCAGCGTGAACGGTTCCTTGGCCCCCCACGAGATTTCAAGAAGCGAGCCTCGGTTTTCTTTGTTCGGTCCCGAAATGGTGCCCGAGCCCAGCAGATCGCCGACATTCATCGGAGATCCGGCGGTGGTGTGATGGGCCAGTTGCTGGGCGGCCGAATAGTACATTTCCTTGTAATTCGTGCGCGCGATGGTGCTGGCCTCTTTGCCTGCGGGGGCCATCGTGACTTCGAGGTCGATGTCATAGAGCATCGGGCCACAGTCCTTGAGGTGGTCCAGCAATTCGAACTCGCGTTCGGGCGTATCACAGCGGAAGGGTTCCAGCGCGGCTTTGGTCACGATCCACGGGCTGATCGAGGTGGCTGTCGCCTTGGCCTGAAACGGCCCGAGCGGCTGATATTCCCAAGCCTGGATGTCACGCGCGGACCAGTCGTTCAGCAAGACGTAGCCGAAGATGTTGTCATCCGCTTCCCGGACGGTGATGGGGCCGTCCGACGAGGTGCCGACAATCGCGCCCATTTCCAACTCGATGTCGAAACGGGCACAGGGCGCCCAACGGGGCAGGGCGTCATTCGGGCCTTTCAATTGACCCCAGGGGCGGCGGATATCCGTGCCCGAGACATAGACCGACGAGGCGCGCCCGTTATACCCGATCGGGATGTGCAGCCAGTTGGGCGGCAGTGCGTTTTCGGGGCCGCGGAACATGGTGCCCACATTGAATGCGTGGTGACGTCCGGCGTAAAAATCGGTGTATTCGCTGACGGCAATCGGCATGTGAAGTTCGGCGTCGGCCATGGGCACAAGGCAGGCTTCGGCGGCGGTTTGGTCGGCGCTGCCTTCGGAGAGGATTTCGATCAGGCGAGTACGCAGTTCCGCCCACGCGTCCGATCCCAGATCCATAAAGTCGTTCCAGTACGGCGCGTCGAAGACAGGGATATCCGACACCTTGACGAGACCGGCCTCTTCGGCCGCGGCCATGTCGAGGATCATGTCACCGATGGCGACGCCACAGCGTTCCTCGGTGCTGGGGGTCGAAAAGACGCCATAGGGCAGGTTGTTCAGCGGGAAGGGGTGGTTGGCATCGTTGGCCGAGGCCACCCAGCTTTTCATAAGGGGCATAGTTTTTCCTTGTTCGTTTGTGGCGGGCTGAAGCCCGCCCTACGAAATTTCGGGTCGGGCGGATTTCAGCCCGCCGTCGCGTTATTTCTTGCCGGGGGTGCCGTCGAATTTCTTCTCGATGTCGCTCCAGCAGTCGATATAATCGTCCTGCAGAGGTGCCTCCTTGGCGGCAAACGCCGTGAGATGCTGCGGGAAGCGTGTTTCGAACATGAACGACATAGTGTTGTCCAGCTTCTCGGCCTGCAGGTCGGCGTTCGACGCGCCCTCAAAGGCGTTCTTGTCCGGACCGTGCGGCAGCATCATGTTGTGCAGGCTCATGCCGCCGGGGATGAAGCCCTGCGGTTTCGCGTCGTACTGGCCATAGATGTTGCCCATCAGCTCGGACATGATGTTCTTGTGGTACCACGGCGGGCGGAAGGTGTCCTCGGCGACCATCCAGCGTTCGCGGAACAGAACAAAGTCGATATTTGCGGTGCCCGGCTGGCCCGAGGGGGCGGTCAGCACGGTAAAGATCGAGGGGTCGGGGTGATCGAAAAGGATCGCGCCGACAGGGCAATAGGTGCGCAGGTCGTATTTCACCGGCGCATAGTTTCCGTGCCATGCCACCACATCCAGTGGCGACTGGCCGATCTCGGTTTTGTGGAACTGGCCGCACCATTTGACGGTCACGGTCGAGGGCACTTCGCGGTCTTCCCATGCGGCGACGGGCGCTTTGAAGTCACGCGGGTTGGCCATGCAGTTCGCGCCAATCGGGCCACGACCGGGCAATTCGAATTTCTGGCCGTAGTTTTCGCAAACGAAACCGCGCGCCGGACCTTCGAGAACCTCGACACGGTAGAGCAGGCCGCGCGGGATGATGGCGATCTCTTTCGGTTCGAGGTCGATGATGCCCAGCTCGGTCGAGAAACGCAGAACACCTTCTTGCGGCACGACCAGAAGTTCCGAGTCCGCCGAGAAGAAATAGTCATCTTCCATAGAAGTGTTCACGAGATAGATGTGCGAAGCCATGCCGACTTGCGTGTTCACATCACCGGCGGTGGTCATGGTGTACATGCCATTGATCCACGTCAGCGCCTCTTCGCTGTGCGGCACGGGATCCCAGCGATACTGGCCAAGGCTGGTCACGTCCGGGTCGACGTTCGGCGCCGACTTCCAGTGCGGCACGTCGATCTTCTCATAGCGGTGCGAATGTTTCACTGATGGGCGGATACGATAGCACCATGTCCGTTCATTCTGATGCGACGGCGCGGTAAAGGCCGTGCCGGACAGTTGTTCACCATAAAGACCATAATTGCATTTCTGCGGGCTGTTCATGCCCTGCGGCAGGGCACCGGGCAGGGCCTCGGTCTCGTAATCATTGCCAAATCCGGGCATGTAACCCTTGTGCGGGCCTTCCAGAGAGGGGGCCACATTCATCCGTGTGGGGTAAGCCATATCTTTCATCGCGCGTTCCTTTCGGCAGATTCTGTCGAATTTGGTTGCTTTGGTAATAGTTGTTTTTGTAACTAACAAGCAGGAGGACACATTAAAATGTCAGAAAATGATGGTTTCGATCTGCAGGTGTTCCTGCCTTATCTGCTCAACCAGGCTGCGGAGGAAAGCAGCCTTGCCTTTACCAAAGTCTACAAGAACAAATACGGGATGTTGCGCACAGAGTGGCGTGTATTGTTCCATTTGGGTTCTTTTGGGCGGATGAATGCCACCGAGGTCGGAGCGCGGTCGAAGATTCACAAGACCAAGATCAGTCGTGCCGTACAAAAACTGGTCGAGAAGCGATTCGTCACCCGTGAACGGTCAGAGGATGACCGCCGGCAGGAATTCCTGACGCTGACACCTCTGGGGCAAACTGCCTATGCCGACCTGCGCAAGGTGGCGCGGGACTATGACGCGGCGCTTTGTGCAAAATTCACTGAGGACGAGGTGGTCTTGCTGCGTAAGATGCTCAGGCGACTCGCCGGCATGGAGTAAAGGCATGGATACCCCGCAACCGAACCCTGTCAAAGACCTGATTGACTGGCTTTTGGCGCGGGGGCTTGAGGGCACGCAGCAGGGGGCGTTGCTCGAATCCTATTGCGAACAACTGATTGCGATGGGCGTGCCCCTGATCCGCCTGCATGTCGCGCAACGCGCCTTTCACCCCGAATACGGGGGTCTTGGGTTCGATTGGTTGCGTGATGGCGGGTTCTCGGACGAACATTATGCCTATACCGAAACTCCGCGTCAGCGATGGGTGGTCAGCCCGTTCTACATGATGCTGCGCGAGGCCAAGTGGGAATACCGTGAACGGATCGGGGAGCCGGACCATCACAGCAGTTTCCCCCTGCTGCAGGAATTGCAGGAACAGGGGGCGACGGATTATCTCGCGTCCGCAGTCCTGTTCCAGCGCCCCGAACCGGATCAACCGATGGATCCGCATGATACGCCGGAAGGGATGCTGATTTCATGGGTGACGGATGCGCCCGGCGGATTCCGCGAGGATCACGTCGCGCTGTTGCGGGGCAGTTTGCCGGCGTTGGGGCTGGCCCTGAAATCGGCCTCAAACCGGAAAATGGCGCGGGACCTGATGCAGGTCTATCTTGGCCGGGATGCGGGAAAACGCGTGTTGTCGGGGGAAATCCGGCGCGGCAGCCTGCGCAGCCTGGACGCCGTGATCTGCCTGTTCGACCTCAAGGGCTTTACCGTCATGACCGAGCAATATCCCGGTCCGGTCGTGGTCGAGATGTTGAACGATTATTTCGCGCTAGCAGTTGAAACAGTTCGCAGGCATGGCGGGCATGTGCTCAAATTCATGGGGGATGGGATGTTGGCCATGTTCGACCATGACGATGCCAGCGAGGCCGCATCGGCCGCGCTGGACGCGGCGGTGGATCTGGCCGAAGGGATGCAGCGGCGCAGCACCGACCGCGCCGCGCGCGGGGTGCCGCAGACTGGCTTTTCCCTTGCGCTGCACGCCGGAGAGATCCTTTACGGCAATATCGGTGCGGATTCGCGGCTTGATTTCACCGTGATCGGTGCCGCCGTGAACCAGACCGCCCGCATGGGCAGTATGCACGCCGCGCTGGGGCGGGATATCGTGATTTCGCAGGCTTTGGTCGACGCGGCCCGCGCAACGCCCCATGATGTCGTTGCGCTTGGTCGCTACATGCTGCGCGGGGTCTCGGAACCGCAAACCCTGTATACACTTTACTTTTCTGAAAACTGACAGGTTCCGCTTTACAAGCAGCCCCGCTTGCCCGTCAGATACCGGCGTTCATACCGGACAGAACAGGGGCACGCGCATGACCGCCAAGAGTGACCGATCCAAAGCCCGAGGCGGGCTTGATCCCGAAAACTGGGAGAATTTCCGTGCGCGGGCGCATGCCCTGCTGGATGCGGCCATCGACAGGATGCAGGGCGCGGAACAGGGGCCGGTCTGGACCCCTTTGCCCGAGGAAGACAAATGTCACTATGACATCCCGCTGCCGCGTGACGGCATGGGCAGCGACGCAGTGGCCCGCCAGCTTGAACAGCTTTTGCCCTATGGGGTCGGCAATACGCATCCGCGCTTCTTTGGCTGGGTACACGGCACAGGTACGCCGGGCAACATGCTGGCCGAGATCGTGGCATCGGCCATGAACGCCAATCTGGGCGGGCGCGATCACGGGGCCATCTATGTCGAAAAACAGGTTCTGGCATGGGTGCGGGACATGTTCGGATTTCCGGACGGGGCCAGCGGGCTGATCGTGTCGGGCACGTCGATTGCCACGATTGTCGCGCTCAAGGCCGCGCGTGACAGGGCGCTGGCCTGGACCAGCCGCGCAAACGGCGTAGGTGGGGCCAATCTGGTTGGCTATACATCCGACCAAACCCACAGCTGCGTGGCGCGTGCCTTTGATATCCTTGGTCTCGGCAGCGGGGCCTTGCGCAAACTACCCACCAACACGTCGTTCCAGATCGACCTCAACGCCCTGTGCGCGCAAATCGCCGAAGATCGCGCGGCGGGGTTGCAACCCTTCGTGCTGATCGGAACGGCGGGGGCCGTGAACATGGGTGCGATTGATGACCTGTCGGCGCTGGCTGACATCGCGCGGGACGAACAACTCTGGCTGCATGTCGACGGCGCCTTCGGGGCCTTGGGCGTGCTGAGTGACCGCGTTCGCCCGAAACTCTCGGGGCTGGAGCGGGCGGATTCGCTGGCCTTTGATTTCCATAAGTGGATGCATGTGACCTATGACGCGGGCTGTGTCCTGATCCGGGACGAGGCGGACCATCGCCGCGCCTTTTCCGAGCGCCCCGATTACCTCAAAGGGGCGACGCGGGGGCTTGCGGCGGGCAATCCGTGGCCGGTGGAATACGGCCCCGAATTGTCGCGGGGGTTCCGCGCGCTCAAGGTCTGGACGCAGATTGCCGAACACGGCACCGACAGGCTTGGCGCGATGGTGGATCGCAACTGCGCACAGGCTGCAGCCCTGGGCCAGATGGTCGAGTCGGCGGCGGATATGGAACTGATGGCGCCCGTGGCCCTGAATATCTGTTGCTTCCGGGCGGTGCGGTCGGGGCTTGATGAGACGGGGCTGGACGCCCTGAACGAAGAAATCGTGATCCGTCTGCAAGAGCAGGGGATCGCCGCGCCCTCGATGACCAAGCTGCACGGGCGGACGGCCATTCGCGTGAACATCACGAACCACCGCACACGCGACGAAGACATCGAGATCCTGTTTTCGGCGGTGCGTCGGATCGCTGACGAGATCACCGCATGAGTCCGCAGGCCAAAGGATTGCTGATCACCGCGATAGGTGCACTCTGCGTGGTGCCGGATTCGCTGTTCGTGCGCCTGATTGACGCCGACCCTCTGGCCATCGCGTTTTTGCGCAACATGATCTCGGGCATGCTGGTTCTGATCGGTCTTCTGCTGTGGCAGGGTGTTGCCCCGTTCCGCGCGGTGCTGGCGACGGGCTGGCATGGCGTGATCTATATGATTGCCCTGGGAAGCAGCGGCGTTCTGTTCGTGCTCGCGGTCAGCCTGACAAGCGTCGCCAACGTGGTGTTCATCATCGCCTCGATGCCGGTCTTTGCCGCGATTTTCAGCAGGATGTTCCTTGGCGAACGCATCTCACCGCGCATGTTCTATACCATCCTCGCAGTGATCGCAGGGCTGGCGGTGATTGCCTACGGGTCAGGCGAAACCGAGAATGCCAACTGGAGGGGCGACCTGTTGGCCCTGATGGTGTCGGGCGGGTTTGCCGCCGGTCTGACGGCGGTGCGGCGCGTGAAAGAGGTGTCGATGGTGCCGGCAGTGCCCATGGCCTATATCGGATCGGCGCTTTTGATCCTGCCTTTTGCCGATCTTGGCACGGTTCGGCCGGATCAAAGCGGGCTCATCCTGATGCATGGTGCTTTTATTGTCGCCAGCGCCACCCTTCTGGCGCTGGGGCCGCGCTATATCACCTCGGCAGAGGTGGCGTTGCTGATCCTGCTGGAATCCGTGCTCGCGCCACTGGTGGTCTGGGCAATCCTCGGGGAAAATCCGGGCCGCTGGGCGCTTGTGGGTGGCGGTATCGTCGTCGGGGCGCTGGCGGTGTCGAACCTGATCGTACTCAGGCGGCGTTAAAAGTTCACCTCGACCCCGGGCAGGTTCAATGCCTTGACCAGATCGCGTAATTCCTGTCGTGCGGCCACGTTAGAGATGTTGAGCTGTTTCACCCCGATATCGCGCAGGTCCAGCAGCGTCAGGCCACGCGGGAACAATTCGCGGAAGATGACCCGTTCGTTGAACCCGGGTGCCACGCGGAACCCGATGCGGCGGGCCAGATTGTCCAGCGCCTTGCCCATCTTTTCCTTGTTGACCATCTGTTGCGCGCCCATGCGGTTGCGCAGCACCACCCAGTCAATCGGCTTCAACCCTGCCTGCGCGCGCAGTTGGCGGGCGTTCCAGACCATTTCTGAATAGACCGACGGCCCGAGGATCTTGTCACCCTGCGCGTCGACATGCGCCAGAAGGTCAAAATCGATGAAACTGTCATTCAGCGGCGTGACCAGCGTATCGGCCAGCGAATGCGCTACCTGGCTCAGCCGCGTGTGGGATCCCGGGCAGTCGATCAGGATAAAATCACAATCGGGCTCGAGCGTAGCCACCGCAGCAGACAGGCGCAGATCATAGATATTCTCGCCCTGCTTGACCGTGGCCGGATCCACCGCGGGCAATTCGTGGTAATCAGGCGAGGGCAGGTCCAGCCCCTGCTCTTGTAGGAATTTCTGCCGGTTATAAGCATAGCGGCCAAAGGTCTTTTGACGAAGGTCCAGATCAAGCGCGCCCACCTTGTGCCCCATGCGGGCCAGTGCGGTTGCGATATGCATCGAGACCGTGGATTTTCCCGCGCCGCCCTTTTCGTTCCCCACGACGATGATATGTGCCATCTGCCTGTTTCCTGATGCCCGATCCGACCCGCGCACTCTGTGGCGCGCTGGTTGCCTTATGCACACTATATGTTGTGGCAGGCAAGAGGGGAAGCGTTCTGCGTGCTTACTTGGACGGGCGCGGTTTGCGGCGTGGCCGCCGTGCCTTTGGTGCCGCAGTTTTGGGGGCAGGCGGGATGCGATGCGGCGGCGCGTCGTTCCAGGTGCCCGGCAGCAACCCGTCAAGCGTCCACGGGCCAACCGCATAGCGGATCAGGCGCAGGGTCGGGTGCCCGATGGCCGCCGTCATGCGCCGCACCTGCCGATTGCGGCCTTCGGAAATCGTGATCTTCAACCAGCAATCCGGCACCGATTTGCGCACCCGGATCGGCGGCACGCGGGGCCAGAGCGCCGCTGGTTCCTCCATGCGCGAGACCTCGGCGGGACGGGTTCTGCCGTCTTTCAATTCTACCCCCTTGCGCAACAGATCAAGCGCCGCGTCCGAAGGAATCCCCTCGACCTGAACCCAATAGGTCTTGGGCCACTTGTTGCGGGGGTGCGCGATTTTCTGTTGCAGCCCGCCATCATCGGTCAGCACCAGCAACCCTTCGCTGTCCCGGTCAAGCCGCCCGGCGGCATAGACCCCAGGCAGGTCGATGAACTCGGACAGGGTGCGGCGGGAAGTTCCCTCGGTGCCCTTGTCTGTGAATTGCGACAGCACATCAAAGGGCTTGTTGAACAGGATGGTTCGGGGCATGGCGCGACCTTGGAATGGATACCCTGTCATAGGGCGGTGCACAGGGGGGTTGCAAGTCGCCCGATTCCTGCACCAGATGGGCGCGCAGAAGAACAGGAGAGCGCGATGGACCCCAAGGATATGAAACCCGCGACCCTTGCCGCACAGGCCGGCGGGGCGATTGATCTGCAAAGCGGGGGGGTGGTGCCGCCGATCCAGCCCTCGACGACCTTTGTGCGCGACCGGAATTATGCGCCGCTGAACGCCGCCAATACCTATGCGCGGGACCACAATGATGTGGTGCGGCAGGCCGAACAGGTGCTGGCCCAGATGGACGGCGGGGCCGAGGCGCTGCTGTTCCCCTCTGGCATGGCCGCGATAGCCGCGCTGTTCCGCACCGTGCCCAATCGCGGGCGGGTCGTGGTCCAGTCGGGGATTTACTGGGGCACAACCAAGTGGATCCGGGAGTTTTGCGCGCGGCGCGACATCGAAATGGTCGAGGTTGAGGCCAGCGATACCGCCGCCCTTGAGGCGGCATGCGCGGCGGGGGCGGCACAGATCGTCTGGATCGAAACCCCCTCAAACCCGTGGCTGCGCGTGGTAGATATACGCGCCGCGGCTGAGGCGGCCCATGGCGCCGGGGCGCTTTTGGTGGTGGATGGCACGGCGGCGACTCCGATCCTGTCAAACCCGCTGGCGTTGGGGGCGGATATGGTGATGCATTCGGCGACCAAGGCAATCAATGGGCATTCCGATGTGCTGGCCGGGGTGCTGGTGACGCGCGCGGGCGGGCTTGTCTGGGACGAGATTGCCAATGATCGTGCCAGCGCCGGTGCCGTGATCGGGGCGTTCGAGGCGTGGCTGTTGCTGCGCGGGATGCGCACCCTACCGCTGCGGGTCGAGCGGATGTGCCAGAACGCGATGGCGGTGGCTGAATTCCTGGAAGATCACCCGAAGGTCGAGGCGGTGTTCTATCCGGGCCTTGCCAGCCATGCGGGCCATGCCCTTGCCCAACAACAGATGACAGGCGGGTTCGGGTTCCTGTTGTCCTTCCTCGTCAAGGGCGGGCGCGCGGCGGCGCTTGAGGTGGCGGGGCGTCTGAACCTGTTTCACCGGGCCACGTCGCTTGGCGGAGTCGAAAGCCTTGTGGAACACCGCCACACGATCGAGCCTCATACCGGGATTCCTGAAAACCTGCTCAGGATTTCTGTCGGGATCGAGGATGCGGACGATCTGATCGCGGATTTGGGGCAGGCTTTGGGGCAATAAACGGCATCAGCGGGACGCCTGCGGCGTTCAGGTTTTGCGCTCCATGCGGCGCGCGGTGCGAGGCTCTGCCTCGCGCTCCGAGGTTTTTTACCAAGAAAAAGATCGGGGCACGGGTCCAACGAAAAACGCCGCCCCGGGCAGGAGCGGCGTTTCGGTGAAACCGGTAGGTCGGCGCTTAGAAGCCCAGACCTTCGTATTTCTTTTTGAACTTCGACACCCGGCCACCAGCATCCAGCAGGCGCGAGGTGCCGCCGGTCCATGCAGGGTGCACGGTCGGGTCGATATCCAGCGCCAAGGTGTCGCCTTCTTTGCCGTAGGTCGAACGCATCTTGATGATGGTGCCGTCGGTCATTTTGACGTCGATGAAGTGGTAGTCGGGATGGGTGTCTTTTTTCATGATACCACTCCTTACGCTTTCTTGGGCTTGTAGTTGCTGTCTTCGGCGATACGGGCCGATTTACCGCGACGCGAACGCAGATAGTACAGCTTGGCGCGGCGGACGCGGCCACGACGTACGACGGTGATCGAGTCGATGTTGGTCGAGTGCAGCGGGAAGACCCGCTCAACGCCTTCGCCAAACGAAATCTTGCGGACCGTGAACGAGCCAGCGATGCCCGAACCATTTTTACGGCTGATGCAGACGCCTTCATAGTTCTGGACGCGCGAGCGCGAGCCTTCGGTCACTTTATAGCCGACGCGAATGGTGTCACCGGCTTTGAAATCGGGGATGTCTTTCCCCAGGGCGGCAATTTGTTCCGCCTCGAGCTGTGCGATCAGATCCATCTGACCATCTCCTAAACTGCTCGTGGTTGATCCACGAAGTTGGTGCCGCCTCAGAGCTCTGTGTCTTCAACCGGGTCCGCATGTCGCGCCCGCCAGAGGTGAACCGTCGTTTCTTTGGTCTCAGTCGATGATCGCATCCCGGCCGAAGAAAGCAGGGATATACGAACAACCAACGGGCCCGATCGACTCAGGTAAGAGTCGCGGACAGGCGGTGCCTACGCAATTTGGGGCCGGGGATCAAGGGAAAACAGGGGGCTCTGCGTTGTGCAGCGGCGGGAAGGTGCCGTCTTTTTGCGACTTGGCGTCAGGGTGGTTGCCAAGGGGGCTTGCCCCGGCGTGTAATCAAGGGAAAAGGCCCCCGGTCAATTGTGAAGCGAGCAGCATGATGCGTCTTTTCCTGTTTCTTGGTCTTGTCCTCGGCCTCGTCGCGGCCTGCGGCCCACGCCCGCATAAACCGGCGGCGACCGAACAGGCGGCCGTTGTGGTGCCCGATATCGTTACCTACCCGAGGTTTGGCGATGCCGATCCACATGACTGGGACGGGCGGCGTCCGTCCTCGTACCCGGTGCACGGGATCGACATTTCGCGCTGGCAGGGGGATATCGACTGGCGCAAGGCCAAGAACAACGGCGTCAGCTTTGCCTTCATCAAGGCGACCGAAGGAGGGGATGTGGCGGACCCCAAGTTTGACCTCCATCGGCGTGGGGCCGAGCGGGCGGGCGTGCCGTGGGGCGCCTATCACTATTTCTATTTCTGTCGTCCCGCCGAGGAACAGGCCCGCTGGTTCATCCGTAACGTGCTGCGCGGGGCCGACCTGCCGCATGTGCTGGATATGGAGTGGACGCCTTATTCCAAGACCTGCACCCGCCGCCCGGACAAACGCGAGGTCTGGCGCGAGGCGCGCATCTTCATGAACATGATCGAAGCGCATTACGGGCGCCGCCCGATCCTCTATACGACGGTTGATTTCTGGCGGGATACCGAGATCGGGCAACTGGCGCGAACCGAGTTCTGGCTGCGGTCCGTGGCGGGCCATCCGGGCAAGGTCTATCCCGGCGCCTATTGGAGCTTCTGGCAGTATACCGGCACCGGTCTGGTGCCGGGGATCGAAGGTCAGGTGGATATCAACGTGTTCCGCGGGTCGCCCGAGTCATGGGCACAGTGGATGGCGGGCACGCAATAACCACGCTCAGGTCTGGTCGTCGATGCGTGCCTCGGCAGCATTGCGTTTGACCGACTCGATGCCGTTGTCCCGGCCGGATGCGCTGGTATAGCTTTGCGAAGTGCCGATCACCTGGCCGTTGCTGGCCTTGAGGTTGAACATGAACTTGCCCGAGGCCGTTTCCTTGCGCTCGTAGCGTGCTTCGTCACCGGCGTTTTTCTGGACCGAGGCGATGCCGTTTTCGGCGCTGGCCTTTTGCTTGTAGCCTTCGCTGGCAAGGATGTTTTCGCCATTGCCTGCTTTCAGGCGAAAGCGGAATTCACCGGCCTTGTCGGTATAAAGTTCAAATTTCCCTGCCATCGGTCTGGTCCCTGCTTTGGATAATGTGGTTCGCACTAAAGCACGGGGATTGCTGCGCGGCAACGCAAGGTTTGCTCAGCTGCCGCCGGCGTCTGGATCAATCCCCATGGCGGCGCAATAGGCCTGCCACATATCGGGGCGGCGCAACCGGGTCAGCGCCTTGGCCTGCACAAGCCGCCATTCCTCGATCTTGCCGTGGTGGCCGGACATCAGGATGTCCGGGATCGGGCGGCCCATCCATTCAGCGGGGCGGGTATATTGCGGATGTTCCAGAAGGTCGTTGGAGTGGCTTTCGTCCTTGATGCTGTCGGCATTGCCCAGAACCGAGGGCAGCAGGCGCACCGTGGCGTCGATCATGGCCTGTGCCGCGATTTCCCCACCGGTCAGGACAAAATCGCCAAGGCTGACCTCTTGAATGCGGTAGTGGTCCAGAACCCGCTGGTCCACGCCTTCGAACCGCCCGCACAGCATCGTGACCCCGTCGCATTGCGACCAGGCGCGGGCCATTTTCTGGTCAAAGCGGCGACCCCGTGGCGACAGGTAGACAAGCGGCAGGTTGCCGCGCGCGCCTTGCAATGTGTGCTCGATCGCCTTGCCCAGCACATCAGGGCGCAGCACCATGCCAGCCCCTCCCCCGGCGGGCGTATCATCGACATTGCGGTGTTTGCCTTCGCCAAACTGGCGCAGGTCGGTGGTTTCGATCTGCCACTTGCCATCCTTCAGGGCCTTGCCGGTCAGGCTTTCGCCCAAGACACCGGGAAAGGCATCGGGGAACAGGGTGATGATCCGCGCCGTCCACACGCCGGCAAGACGTGGGTTATGCGTCATCAACTCGCGCGGTTTCAGGGAAACGGAAATGGATTTGCGTCCATGGGAGCGGGGCTTGTCGGACATGATGCGCCTTTTGGTGCTGTGGTGGCCTCGGTTGATTTCCTTTGGCTGAAAACGGTCGACAGGTCCAGAGGATCGTCTCGTCAGGATCCGGTCGCCGTTTCCGCTCCGGCCGATGCATTACGCTTCCAGCGTTTGCGCGCCTGTGCCTTGGCGCGCTTCAGAGCCTCTTTGTCCAGATCGCTTTGGTTAAGGGTCAGGATTTCTGCGATCAGCGGGTCCGGCAACCCGACATTGACCGGCGCGACCGGTTCCAGCTGGCTTTGCAATTCGGCGGACCACCCCAGAAGATCGGCAACCGGTTGCAGCGGGCCAAGCGGGGCGTCTTCGGTGTCATGCAGCCAGGCTGTCTCAACGCGATGCGGGGCCACAGCAAGGCGGATGCGCTCGATGCAGGCATTAAGGTCTGCGGACTCCAGGTGCTCGGTCAGGAACTCTTCGCGGGTCTGGGTCATGCGCACGACACGCACGTGATGGGCATAGCAGCTGTTCAGCCATGCGTGCGGATCGCGCAGCGAGAAATAGAAGATCACTTCGGGCGGCTCGGGAAAGGCGTCGGCGATGGCGACGGTCAGCGCCTTCATCAGAAAGGGTGCCGCTTCATAGGTTTTCTGCCCGCGTCGGCCCGGCATCAGCCCGGCCAGATCCTCGGCGCTGATGAGTATGTCGCGGGTGTCATCGTCGGGCAGGGATTTCAGGAAATTGCCAAACCCGTTTGCATATTTGTGCAGGGCGGCGGTCCGGCGTTTGGCCGAATAGGTGCGCGCCGCATTGCAGGTATTCGTCAGAGTGTCATGCAGCACAATCCGCGCCACTGGATCAAGGCGGGTGCGGTTTACCTCCAGCATTTTTTGCAGGGTGGATGTGCCGGTCTTGTGAAATCCGGCGTGGATCAGCAGGCGTCTCATCTTAGAACAGGCCCTCGGGCGGGTCAGCGATGATCCGGCCCCCTGCAATATCGACGGTTGGCACCACTTCGTGCGTGAAGGGCAGCAGAACGGTCGCCTTCAAACCCGGTCCGTGGACTTCCAGAAGGTCCGTCGCGCCGTGGTTCTGCACCGATTTCACATGCCCCAGTGTGGTGCCGCCGGTGTCGCGCACCTCGAGGCCCACAAGATCGGCATAATAATACTCATCGTCTTCCAGCGCTGGCAGCCGATCGCGCGGCACGTAAAGCTGAACCCCTTTCAGGGCGTCGGCCTCCTCCTTGGTCGCCACACCTGAAAGGCGCGCGGCCAGCCCATTCTTGATGGTGCGGGTCAGGGTCACGTCAAACTGGCGGCTGCCGTCTTCGGTGCTGAGCGGGGCATAATCTGCGATGGACTCGGCCTCGGTGGTAAAGCTTTTGAGGCGCACTTCTCCGCGCACCCCATAGGCACCAGCGATGGCTCCGACACAGACCTGTTCCGTCATCTTGTGTTCCGTTTTGACTGCTTGCCCTGTTTTCCCCTATTGCGCCCCCAAGGGCAACCCATTGCCCGGATGCCGCGTCAGAAAGCGGCGCTAGCGGGTTTCGACCGGAAGGGTCTGGCGCCGTGTCTCCCAGCCCTGTGTTTCCAGTTCCGGTGTGTCAGAGGTGGTTTGCGGATAACCGACGCAGAGATAGGCCACCAAACGCCAGTCGTTTGGCACATCGAGGTCGGCACTAAGCTGTGCAGGATCAAGGATCGACACCCAGCCAACCCCCAAACCGCGCGCCCGTGCCGCCAGCCAGAACAGGTTCACCGCCCCGACCACAGAATAGCGGCGCATTTCCGGCATGGTCGCCGCGCCAAGCCCGTATCCCTTGGACGTGGCATCGTCGCAATAGATCGCAAGCTGGACTGGTGCATCCGCCATGCCCGACAGTTTGAGCGTGGCATACTGCGCGGCCTTCTCGCCACCATACCCTCGCAGGGCATCGGCATTCGCGGCCCTGAAATTGCCGAGCGCCGCCGCGCGGGCCGCCGGGCTTTCGACGCGCAACACGCGCCACGGTTCCGACAGCCCCACAGAAGGGGCCATCAGAAATGCGTCGAGGCACTCGGTCAGGAGTGCCTCGTCCACAGGGTAGGTGCGAAAGCGGCGCACATCACGCCGCCACCGCATCAACCGCGCAAGGTCGCTCTGGAACGCGTCTGAAAATTCGGCCATTCCAGAGCGGGCCCTGCTTATTCTTCTGCCGGTGCGGCGTCTGCTTCGGCGGCTTCAGCGGCCTTTGCAGCTTTTTCTTCAGCGCGTTCCTGGGCTTTCTTGCCGGGGACAGCTTTCTTGGGGTTGTTGCGCTCGGTTTTCGCCAGGGTGCCGGCGGCTTCGAGGAAACGGGCCACACGGTCGGTCGGCTGTGCGCCTTGGTCCAGCCAGTACTGAACGCGTTCCATGTTCAGTTTCACGCGCTCTTCGCTGTCTTTCGGCAGCAGCGGGTTGTAGGTGCCCAGCTTCTCGATGAAGCGACCGTCGCGGGGCATACGGCTGTCAGCCGCAACAACGCGATAGAAGGGACGTTTTTTCGAGCCGCCGCGGGCGAGACGAATTTTCATAGCCATGGTGAGTACTCCTGTTCTTAGCTATTTGAGGGGCAGCGCCCCGTCATTCCTGTTGTGTCTTTACCAGCGCTATTGCTGGTGTTTCTTGTGATGCCTGATGACCTCATCAATGATGAAGTTCAGGAATTTCTTGGCGAATTCGGGGTCCAGATCGGCACGCGTGGCCAGATCTTCCAGTCGCGCGATCTGCGAGGCTTCGCGGTTCGGGTCCGACGGGGGCAGATCATGTTCAGCCTTGAGCTTGCCCACCGCCTGCGTGTGCTTGAACCGCTCGCCCAGCGTATAGACGAGGATCGCATCCAGGCGGTCGATGCTTTCGCGATGTTCCTTCAGCACCTCGGCGGCGCGGGTCACGGCGTCAGTCAAGAGCGTATCCTTTCGGTTTGAACCTGGGATCGGCATAGTGGCTGATCTCCATCTCGATTGCGTCGCCAATCTGGCTTGTGCGCAGCTTCTCCGGGCTCGGGTGGCGATAGACGACATCGTTGCCATCCACCGACGGGGCCTCTTTGTCCTTTACCGCGCCCAGACGTTCGGCCAGCCGGATCGAGTCGAGGTTTTTTGGATCAAGGTACGACACCGCGCCTTCCCAGCCGAGCTGGTTATAAAAATACTTGCGCGCCGCATGGGTCGCCTCGAGCGCATAGCCATGGCCGGCCTTGTCGGGCCAGATGATCCAAGCCAGCTCGGCTTCGGGCCAAGCGGCGGGTTTCCAGCCACCCGCCATGCCATAGGTTTCGTCGGTGTCCTTGTCGTGGATCATCCACATGCCATAGCCGCGAATGTTCCAGTGGCCGATCTCGGCGGCATAGAGCATCCAGGTTTCATAGGGGTTCAACGGACCGCCCATAAAGCGCGACCGGTACGAGGCAAAGGTCGCTTTGAAGGCTGCGTAATCCTCGGCTTCGGGGCCGCGCAGCACCAGACGTTTGGTTTCGATGATGGGGATATTCTTGGTCGCCATTACGCATAGGCCTCCATGCCACCATTGATCAGCGCATCCGGTGCGGGATGGCGCCAGATTTCGGTCGTGCCGTATTCGGGTTCTTCGTAATGCTTTTCGAACGTGGCCCCGAGACGCCGTGCAACGGCCTTGGAGGCGGTGTTCTCAGGGGCGATGCATGAAATTGCCGTGTCCCAGCCCAGCACGTCATAAGCATGGGCGCGCGATGCCATGGCAGCTTCGGTGGCCAGCCCCTTGCCCCAGGCATGGGGCATCAGCGTCCAGCCGATCTCACGCTCGATCCATCCGTCGGGATACCAGAGACCGACACGCCCGACATACTGGCCGGTTTCCTTGTCTTCCAGCGCCCACAAGCCAAAGCCACGCAACGCCCAATGACCGGTGACCATTGCAATTGAGCGCCACGCACGGTGCGGCGGCATCGGGCCACCAACAAAGCGCGAGTCTTCGCTGGCCAGAAACGCCTTTTCAAAGGCGATATCGTCTTCGCAGAACGCCCGCATGATCAGGCGCTCGGTTTCAAGCGTCGGGATGCTGAAAGTTATTGCGCTCATGCCACGGCCCCCGCTTTGAAGGCTTTTGCGCCCAGGTGACGGAACAGCATTTCCTCGCCCATGTGCACGTTATCATAGGTGCTCTCGTGATGGGCGCCCATGCGTTCGGCCAGCGCGATCGAGCGCGTGTTCGTCGGCACGATCTGCGAGGTCATCGTCGTGAACCCAAGGTCATCATAGGCCCATTGCAACGCGCGCTGCGCCGCCTCATAGGCGATGCCCTTGCCCTCGGCCCCGTCAAATACCACCCAGCCCAGTTCCGGCTCGGGCCAGCCTTCGGGATTCCAGATGCCAACCATACCGACAGGCATCTCGGTCGCCTTGTCCACCACGGTGAAATATCCATAGCCGTGGATGTGCCAGTGCCCGACGCTCAGCGCGAACCAGCGCCACGCGTCGCTGCGTGTGCTGCAATACCCGAACCCCTTGGCGCGCCCCTCATCCATCAGAAACGCGATCACGGCCTCCGCATCCCCGGTGACGGGGCTGCGCAGGATCAGGCGCTCGGTTTCAAGGGTGGGGGCGTTGGTCAGCATGGGGTTACTTCTTCTTGCCGAATCCGCTCAGGCCCGGGGGCAGGCCCATGCCGCCACCCAGCCCGGGCAAACCGCCCCGACCGCCCATGGCCTTGGCCGCCGCTTCCAGTTGCTTGGGGTCCATTCCTGCCGCCATCTCTTCGGGGCTCGGGCCGCCTTTGCCCATCATGCCCTTCATGGCCTGCTTGAGCATCCCGCCTTTGCCCATCTTGCCCATCTTCTTCATCATGTCGGCCATCTGCCGCTGCATCTTGAGAAGCTTGTTCAATTCGCTGACTTCCATGCCAGCCCCGGCGGCGATGCGCTTTTTGCGGCTGGCCTGCAGGATCTGCGGATTGGCGCGTTCGAGCTTGGTCATGGAATTGACCAGCGCGATCTGGCGCTTGATCATCTTGTCATCAAACCCGGCCTCGGCCACCTGTTTCGACATCTTGGCCATGCCGGGCATCATGCCCATCACGCCTTCCATGCCGCCCATCTTCTGCATCTGTTCCAGCTGCATCTTGAGGTCGTTCATGTTGAAGCGGCCCTTCTGGAACCGTTTCATCATGCGTTCGGCCTGTTCGGCCTCGATGGTTTCCTGTGCCTTCTCGACCAGCGCGACGATGTCGCCCATGCCAAGGATACGGCCCGCAATCCGGTCCGGCTCGAAGGTTTCGAGCGCGTCCATCTTTTCGCCAAGACCGACGAACTTGATCGGCTTGCCGGTCACCGCGCGCATCGACAGCGCCGCACCGCCGCGCCCGTCGCCATCCATCCGCGTAAGGACCACGCCCGAGATGCCGATCTTGCCGTCAAACTCTTCCGCGACTTCCACGGCGACCTGGCCGGTCAGACCGTCCACGACAAGCAGCGTTTCACGCGGGTTGACCACGTCGCGCACGTCCTCGACCTCTTTCATGAGGACTTCGTCGATCTGCAAACGACCTGCGGTATCCAGCATGTAGACGTCATAGCCGCCCAGCGTCGCCTGTTGCTTGGCACGCTTGGCGATCTGTACGGCGGTTTCACCCGGAACAATCGGCAGGGTGTCCACGCCGATCTGCTGACCCAGAACCTGCAGCTGCTGCATCGCGGCCGGACGGTAGATGTCGAGCGAGGCCATCAGCACGCGCTTGCCGTTCTTCTCGGTCAGGCGTTTGGCCAGCTTACCGGTGGTGGTGGTCTTACCCGAGCCCTGCAGACCGACCATCAGGATCGGTGCGGGCGCGTTGTCGATTTTCAGCTCGCCGGGTTCTTCATCATCTCCGGCAAGGACATGTTTCAACTCGTCATGAACGATCTTGACGACCTGCTGGCCCGGCGTGATCGACTTGGTCACCGCCTGGCCTGTGGCCTTTTCCTGCACCGCTTTGACAAAATCACGCGCCACCGGCAGCGACACGTCGGCCTCAAGTAGGGCCACGCGCACTTCGCGCAGGGCGGTTTTCACATCGTCTTCGGACAGGGCGCCCTGTTTGGTCAGGCGGTCAAAGACACCGGACAGGCGTTCGCTTAGATTTTCAAACATCGCTCACCGGCTCCTTCTCACCGTTTCCAACATGGCCCGAACATAAGCACGCGCCGCTCAAGTGCCAGTCCAAATACACGAAGGCCCCCGTGGGCGAAACTCGCTGACGGGGGGCGATCCCTGCACGTGGCATTGGGACCGGAAGCATTGACAGACTCCCGGATTGGGACGTCGCTTAGACTTTACACGGGCAAGAGTCAAGCGTGGCGGGTCTTTGAAAGGTCCGCGTGAAACCACACGGTATTCCCATTTCCGGCACAGCGTCGCGTTTGGCCAAGATCGAAGTAGTATATCGAAACAGTGAAAGACCGCGCAGGTGTTGACCCCTGAATATCTCATCTTTGTTGGCTGGGATACAGACCATACCGACGTTGCATTTGTAACGACGACCGACATCGCGCCGGGCGAGGTCATCTATTTCACCGACACGGAGTGGAACGGCACCGATTTCAACGCGGGCGAGCAACTGTTCGAGTGGGGTGTGCCGCCCGAAAGGATCCCTGCCGGCCGCTTGCTGTCCCGTGACATGCAGCGAGACCGGCCACCGCGCGGGTCATTGAGGGGGGAGATCTGATCAACGGGGCCGGAACCGGTGATATTGACTATATCTCTGGCGGTGGGCGCTTGCGCTTCGAAAACGAAATGGTCTGGGCCTTTCAGGTCGCGCGCGACGGCGACGAGGCCACGGCCCAATTCTTTATCTCGGTCATCGGGAACGAGGCCGACGGCAACAGCAACGTCTCGCCGAACCTGACCAATACCGGGCTGACCTCCGACACCGGCGCTATCATCATTGATGGTGACCATGTCTATATGGTGTTCGATGGCTTTGACGCACTGTCCGATCCGCTGTCACAGGACGGTGTTTTCTCGGTGATTTCGGACACGACAAACTGGACCGTGGATGGCGCCGGACGTAATCCTGTCAACAGCAAACCGTTGGTGAAAGTCGGCTTTACCAACATCACCCCGTTGCGTGCGTACGACCCAAACGACGTCAGAACGCTCTACTTCTCGGGCGATCACGTGGCGTTCATTGATGATATGTCTTCGGGCGACAATGATTTTTCCACTGATCTGAGCGTGTCAGAGCAACCGTTCCTGCCCGCCGACATCCTCGCGATTGACATCCTGAACGACCCAGTCTGGTCAGATGGCGAATTCGACTTTGATGAGGTCATCTTTGTATCCGTGCAATTCAAGCGTGACGACGTGACCTATGAGTTCGTGGTCAATGACGGATCAAAGATCAAGGAAAGCGGTGCCACCGACACCGAGTCGGGGCAGGCGGTAGAGCAGGGCGATACGTTTTCTGTCACCCATGATGATGTGAACAGCTTTGTTGCCGCGCCGCGAGGCATCTCTCTGTCCAGCGGGCTGCCCTCGGGGCGCTTGGCCTTTGCGTTGAACGCAACTTTTGTCGATGGGGGCGTGACCAACATCGTTCGCGAACAAAGCCTTGTTGACGAAAACGGTTTGCCGGTGGGGGACGAAAACGCAAACTTCTTCACCGGCCTTTCGCTTTTGCCGCCGCCACCCTGTTTTTGTGAGTGGAGCATTGATCGAAACCGATCGGGGGGCAGGTTGCCGTGAAAGACCTGCAGGAAGGCGACCTGATCAGAACCGCCGATCACGGGCATCAGTCCCTGAAATGGGTCGGTAGCCGTACCGTGGCGGCCTTTGGCGACATGGTGCCGGTCCTCTTTCCCGCCGGCAGCATTGGAAACGACCGCGATCTGCGGGTTTCACCGCAGCATCGCATGCTCTTGTTTGGGTGGCGGGCCGAGATGGTCCTCGGAATGGACGAGGCGCTGGTGCCAGCGCGTCATATGCAGATGGCAAGGATGGGGTGCGCCTGTCACGCATCAGCGCGGGTTGCGTATTTCCACCTTTTGTTCGACTGCCCCGAGATTATCTTTCCGAAAGGGTGTCGACAGAAAGCCCCGATCCCTATTGGCTGACGCAGGTCGCCGTCAACGACCCCGCCGCCGCTGAAATTCGTACATTGTTCCCTGAAATGCTCGTGCAGGATCAGGTGACTGCAGCTCGCGTCGTGGCCCGTGCCCATGAAATCCGTCTCCTGCTAGCCTGGGGTGATGTACCTCCAGTGATCAGACCTCGCCCTCCATTTTGGGAAGTGACGACCCCGTGCTATCGTCGACAGGATTACGCCGATGGAGTGTTGCGAATGCCCCAGCTACCTTCCCTGCCCCAGAATGCGCATCTGCGGGACCTTCTTGCGCGCTTTCCCAAGAATGTCGAACCGCTGATGATCTTCGTGAATGCCGTGCTTCGATCAGAGGGCGCACTCACCATTGCCGAGCGCGAACTGATTGCCGCCTATGTCTCCGGCCTGAACGCGTGCCGTTTCTGTTATGGTTCGCATGTGATCCATGCCGAAAACCTTGGTGTGGACCCGAACCTTCTTGAAAACCTGCTGAATAATATCGAGACCGCGGGTATTTCCAACAAGATGAAATCACTGCTGCGCTATGTCGAAAAGCTGAACAGCTTGCCCAACAGGCTGGTTCAGGCGGATTTGGATGCCGTACTCTCACATGGGTGGAGTGAGGAAGCCGTTTTCGAGGCGGTCGAGGTCACGGGGCTTTTCAACATGATGAACCGGATCGTTGAAGGTGGTGGCGTGACCTTTGACTATGCCGGAAATGCTCAGGGTCATACCAGTCAGAACGCAGGGCCAGAGGTGGCCAAGAATTCTTACCTGATGTTTCTCGAGACAATTCAACAGCAGGTCGCTGACAGGGAAAAAGCTGCGCGTTAGGCGACATATTCCCCCCGATCCGTTCCGACTGTTGGGGCCGGGTCATGTCAGGGTCGCCCGTCGTGTTTTTCGTCCGAACCATGATGCAGGGTGATTGCGCCGCGCGCTGAGACACGTCAAAAGCGGTGAAACGAATAGTCACGGAAGACCCAAGATGGACGCATCCTCAGATTATCAGGACACGCTGCCGGTCAGCTCTGACGCCTTGCTGGACCAGCTGCGGGCGCTTGGATTGACCTTCACTTATCACGAACACATCCCCCTGCGCACCGTCGATGAGGCCAAAGGGGTTGAACGTGGCCTTGTCGAGGACGGTGAAACCCCGTTCCGCGTCAAGAATCTCTATTTGCGCGACAAGAAGAAACGCAATTACCTTGTCACGCTGGAACAGGACCGCGAGATTGATCTCAAGGCGCTGGGCGCGCGGCTTGGGGTGGGCAACCTGTCGTTCGGTTCGGCAGATCGTCTGATGGAAAACCTTGGTATCCGCCCCGGCGCGGTCAGCCCTCTGGCCATGGTGACAGGGCAGGAAAAGGGCGTGCGGTTTTTCATGGATGCTGCTGCACGGGATGCTGACCGCATCTACATGCACCCATTGGTCAATGACCGCACCATCGGCATGACGCCAGTGGACCTGATGACCTTTTTCGACCGGATCGGGGTTGCGCCCGAGTGGTTGGCGCTGGATTAAGCGCGCTTGGGGCGGGGGTGTCCCGCCCTTTTGCGTCACTGCGTTGAGATCAGGCCGCCTGCGCGATCACTTCGTTTCCGGCCCCGTCAAGGATGGTGACATCGGTGATGCCCACAAAGCCCAGCACAAAACGCAGGTAAGACGAGGCAAAGTCGAAATCCGATCCCAGAGGCGTGCCGCCGGTGGCGATGGTGATGATGGCTCTCTTGCCCTCCAACAGGCCCTTGGGGCCGTTTTCCGTATAAGCAAAAGTCACACCTGCGCGGGCGATCTGGTCGATCCAGGCTTTCAGCACAGCCGGGATTGCGAAGTTATACATTGCCGTGCCGATCACGATCGTGTCGGCCTCTTGCACCTCGGCTACCAGCTTGTCCGACAGCTCCAGTGCGGCGGCATGGGCAGCGTCGCGATCGTCGGGCGCCATGAAGGTGCTGTTGACCCATGTTTCATCCAGAAAGGGCAGCCCCCCGGTCAGGTCGCGGCGGATTACCTTGTCGGCGGACAGGCTGTTGACGATCTCGGCCGATTTATTGCGCGAGACCGAACCTTCCAAGCGGGCAGAGGCGTCGATGTGTAATACAGTGTGGGTCATTGGGGTCTCCTCGTAGGGTGATGCGTGCTGTGGCTGTGACACTGAATTAGTCGTTGCAAATCCGAACGCAATCTCATCAAATGCACTGTATGTGTTGAAATTTGCACAAGGGGTCGTCATGGACAGTTGGGATGAAATCCGCACCGCCTATCAGGTGGCACGCATGGGCACCGTCAGTGGTGCGGCCGAGGTTCTGGGCGTGCACCACGCCACGGTTATCCGCCACATTGATGCACTTGAGGCGAAGCTGGGTGAAAAGCTGTTCCAGCGCCACGCGCGTGGTTATACCCCGACCGAGGCGGGCGAGGATCTGTTGCGCGTCGGCAAGGCAACGGACGACCAGTTCTCGCAACTGGAAGGCCGCATCAAGGGCAGCGGCGAGGCAATGAGCGGCGAACTTGTCGTGACCTCGCTTGAATCCATGTCGCCATTGCTTGTGCCTGTGCTGGCCGAATTTCAGGACCAGCATCCCGAGATCATCGTACGCTATCTGACTGGTACGCGCCTGTTCCGCCTCGAATATGGCGAGGCCCACGTGGCCCTGCGTGCAGGGCCGACGCCCGAGGAACTGGACAATGTCGTGCAACCGCTTGGGCGGCTCGAGATGGGGCTCTATGCAAGCCCGTCCTATGTCGAGAAATATGGGCTGCCCAAGGATGAAACAGACCTTGCCAACCACCGTTTTGTCGGGCCCGATGACACGCGCGTGCGCCCGCCCTTCCTCAGATGGCTGAACGAACAGGTGCGGCGCGACCAGATCGTATTCCGCACGACCGATTCGCTGGCCAATGAACATGCCGTCCTGACCGGCGCGGGGATCGGGTTTCTGCCCAAATGGGTGTACCAGTCCTATCCCGACCTGATCGAGGTCTTACCCTCGCAGGAAGACTGGAGCGGCAACCTGTGGCTCGTGACCCATGTGGACCTGCACCGCACGACCAAGGTGCAGGGCTTCCTCAGCTTCCTAAAAGACCGCGCCAAAAGTTGGGACTGTTCATGACGAATGCCGCCCGTGGCCATCTGGCCATGCTGCTGTTTTCCGCGCTGGTGGCGGGGTCGTTTTCGCTGGGCTCTTTGGCGGCCAATGAAATCGCCCCTGCCGCGCTGAATGCGTTGCGCTTTCTGATTGCCGGTGTCGTGATCGGCGTCGCTGCGCTGGCCAGCACGGGTCTGCCCCGCAGCGCGGCGCGCGCGCCTTGGCGTTATCTTGTGCTGGGCGGGCTGTTCGCCACCTATTTCGTGCTGATGTTCGAAGGTCTGAAAACTGCGGTGCCGGTCAGCACGGCGGCCGTGTTCACCCTGACCCCCCTGATGTCCGCTGCGTTCGGTTATCTCCTGCTGCGCCAGATCATGACCCGTCGCATGGCGCTGGCACTGGCCATCGGGGCGGCCGGGGCGCTTTGGGTGATCTTCCGCGCCGACTGGCGCGCCTTGGTGCAGTTCAACATCGGGCAGGGCGAGGTTTATTACTTTTGGGGCTGCGTAGCCCATGCCATTTATACGCCCATGGTGCGCAAGCTGAACCGCGGAGAACCCGCCGTGGTCTTCACCTTTGGCATGTTGCTGGCAGGGTTCGTGATCCTGACCGTCTATGGCTGGCAGGATATCATGGCGACCGATTGGGCCGCCTTGCCCGCGATTGTCTGGATCACGGTGCTGTACCTCGCGATCTTTGCCTCGGCGGCAACCTTTGTGTTGTTGCAATACGCCACGCTAAACCTGCCAAGCGCCAAGGTCATGGCTTATACCTATCTGGTGCCAAGCTGGGTGATCTGCTGGGAGGTCATCCTGCGCCATGGCGCGCCGACCCCGATGGTCCTGCTGGGCGTGGCGCTGACGGTGGTGGCGCTGGTGATGTTGCTCGAAAACGAAGAAAACGCCTCACCTGCGAAAACTTGAGCCAAATCAGTTTCCCTTACGTAAGCCTGTGCTACCTTATGCGCGGGAGGGTCGCCTGTGCCCGCAGCCACGACGAAATCAGAACTGCTAGAAACCACGGACAAAGAGTTTGCCAAACTGTCCGCGTTGCTTGACGGGCTTGATCCCGCCTTCGCCTGTCTGCCCGATGACGACGGATGGAGTATCAAGGACGTGGTCGCGCATCGGGCCCATTGGATTCAACTGTTTCTTGGCTGGTATCGCGATGGCAAGGCGGGCAAATCCGTGGCCTTTCCCGCGCCGGGCTACAATTGGAACCAGCTGAAAGACTACAATCAGGCCCTGAAGGATGCGCAGGCCCCCATGACATGGGAGGATGCCCGCATCGAATTGCTGGCCGCGTATGATGCACTTGGGGCGCTGATCGTGTCGCTTGAAGAAACGGCGCTTTACGATGGCCCCATGCAGGGGGGGCAGAACGCGTGGACCACGGGGCGCTGGGCCGAGGCTGCCGGTGCCTCGCATTACCGGTCGGCGGCCAAATTCATCCGTGCCCGCCTGCGCGAACTGGAACGGCTCTGCGCCTGATCCTGTCGCCGCTTATCCTTCGCCCAGTTCTTCTTTCAGAAACCGCTCGAACGCATCAAGGTTCACCGGCTCGAACTGGCCGAACCCCTGCATCCAGACCGATGCGGCCTTGAGCGCGTCAGGCTCCAGCTTGCACCATTTCACCCGCCCGCGCTTTTCCTGCGAGATCAGCCCGGCCTTGGTCAGGATCATCAGATGCTTCGAGATCGCGGCAAGGGAAATCTCGAACGGCTCGGCCACGTCGGTCACGGCCATGTCATCTTCCAGCAACATGGTCAGGATCGCGCGCCGGGTCGGGTCGGCCAAGGCGGCAAAGACGGTATCAAGGGCGGTTGTGTCAGTCACGCTTTCGCCTAAGCGAAAAGGGGTGGGGCGGTCAAGCATCGCCTGCCGCCCCGCCCGGATCAGTCGAGCGCGTTCTTGTAGACCTTGCCGTCCTTCATGATCAGGTCGAAATTGTCATGCGGGTTGGCGATCAGGTCGATATCTTCCAGCGGGTTGCCGTCGACAAGGATCAGGTCGGCATAGGCGCCCTCGGCAATCACCCCCAGCTTGCCCTGTTGATAGGGGTGGCGCGGGCCGGACAGTTCCAGCAGCTCGGCATTGGTCGAGGTGGCCATTTTCAGCACCTCGTAGGGCGTATACCAGCGCTGCAGCTTGGCAAGGAAGGCGCCCTGACGCTCGGCCAGTTTTGCATCGAACAGGATATCGGTGCCAAAGGCCACTTTCACACCGACCTCTTTGGCGGTCTTGTAGGTGAAATCGGTGCCGTTGGTCACGTCGATCCATTTCTGCTGGCTGACCGGATCGTCAAAGGAAAACCCGTCTTCGTCGTCCGCCAGCGGCTGAACCGAGAGCCAGACATCGTTTTCACGCATCAGCTCTATGGTTTCGCGGCTCATCAGGAAGCCATGTTCAACGGATTTGACGCCGGCTTCAATGGCGGTCTGCACGGCTGCGTCCGTGAACAGGTGCGAGGCGACATAGGTGTTATAGGTCTCGGCCACTTCGACAAAGGCTTTCAACTCGTCCAGCGTATACTGGCTGACGTCCAGCGGATCATAGGTCGACGAGACGCCGCCCCCGCCGGAAATCTTGAGCTGGGTCGCGCCCATGCGGAAGATCTCGCGTGATTTCTTGATCACTTCGGGCACGCCATCGGCCTGCGCCATAAGGCCCACGGCATACCAGTACCATTGCGAGTCGCCGGGGTTGGTGGGCACCGCCTGATAGGGGCGATAGTCGAAATGGCCCCCGGTCTGGGTGATCGGCGGCCCCGAGGGCAGGATACGCGGGCCGTTGATTTCGCCCCGGTCGATCATCTTCTTGATGGCAAAGGAATTGCCGCCCACGTCGCGCACCGAGGTAAAGCCGCGCATCAGGGTCTTCTCCGATCCCATCGCGCCACGGATGGCCACCTCGTAGATATCACCGGTCACGACGACACTTTGCGGATTGCAGCAGTAAAGCGTGTGCCAGTGCACGTCGATCAGGCCGGGCATCAACGTGCGCCCGCCGCCATCGATGACCGTGCCGCCCGCAACGGCGACATCCTCGGTCGTGACCGACGTAATGAGATTGTTGGTGATGACGACATTGGCATTTTCGATCAGCTTTTCGTTGACGCCGTCGAAAACATTGACGTTGGTAATCAGAACCGGTGGAGTCTCGGCATCCTGCGCCGCAGCTGACGTCGCTGCCGCCAGGAAAATCGCCGTGGCAAAACGGGGAAGGTTCATTTTATGCTCCTTGCAAGGGGGGCGGGACGGACTCCCACTCCTTTTTGGGGGCAAGTTTATCGCCAAAGCGGCTGAGTATTGAGTAACAAAGCTATGCAAATACTTAAATCGGCAGGAATCCCCCGGTCAGCTTCCCGGATTGCCCGGTTTTCGAGCCCTTTGAGCGGGTTGGAGGACATGGGGCTGATGGACGGGCAGATCGTTCAATACGCTCCGGGCGAGGGGCTGGATCAGGTCATGGGGTTTGGCACCGGACGGGTACGGCTTGCGCATATCCGGTTTCCGCATGTGGCATGTGTGCGAACCGGGCAACCGGCGCGCGCAATCCCTTTTTCGCTGCCGCTGGTATCTGCGGAAACATGGACCGTGAACGGGGTGTCGGGGTTTGAGCGGACGCTATTTCTGAACCAGAGCCTTGATGAGACCCATGTGTTTGCCCCCAACCGCAACCTGATCGCGGGCGCGGTGGATCGGGACTTGTTCCTGTCGACGCTTGCGCGGCTTGGGGGGCAGGAACTGGATGAGACAGAGCTTCCCCGTGGCCCGTTGTACCTGACGCACGAGGCGCATGCGGCGGCGCGATGTGCTTTTCTGGATGAGATCTATGACTGGGCCTCTGATACCGATGTAGAACTGGTCGAGGAAGCCGTGGCCTCGACGCTTGCAGAAGCCGTGCTTTCGGTTCTGCGGCCAAACAAAGTGCGGACCAGGGCAGATGCGAGGAGCTACGCGATCTTTGCGACGGCGCATGCGCATTTGCAGTCCTGCGGGGGGCGGGCTGTCTGCATTGACGATCTGTGCCGGATCACCGGGGTCAGCGGGCCGACCCTGACTTCTGCGTTTCGTCGGGTCTGCGGGCAAACCCCGATGCGCTATGCCGCGCGCCTGCGACTGGCTCAGGCCCATCGGCTTTTGACGCGCCACGACGCCGATATCGTCTGCGTCAAGGAAGCCGCCTTGCGCGCCGGGTTTACCGAGATGGGCCGGTTCAGCGCGCTCTATGAAAGTGCTTATGGCGCCTTGCCTTCCGGGGTTTTGCGCAGTGCGCGGCAGGACGGTATCGCTCTGGGCCAATGGTTGCGCGCAAGTGGCGACCCGGTGGCGTCGAATAAAACTCAACCAAACTGTTGAATATTGGTTTTGGCGCAAATGCCGGGATTTTCCGCCTGCGACGGAATCTCCTCTTTGGATTGGGCGTCTGTTAGTTTTCATAAAATCAATGAGTTAGCTTTGATTTATGAGGTGTGTGTAATCCATTGACTCAGAACGTGCTGCACCGTAGCAATGCCCCAACGTCTGAAGTGGGAAATTGCGTGTGACCGATCCCGAACACCAAGAGCGTATGACGCAGCTTGAACAACGGATCGAGGCGGCCAAAAGGGCCCAGGACCCCAAGCCCCGCGCGGACGAGCACTATTCGGCAGCCAACCTGGCCTGGCGCATGGTGATTGAACTGGTAGCCGGTCTCGGGATCGGCTTCGGCATCGGATACGGGCTGGATATCCTGTTTGGAACCCTGCCCATCTTCATGGTGCTGTTTACAATGTTGGGTCTGGCGGCCGGTATCAAGACGATGCTGCGCAGCGCCAAAGAGATCCAGAAGGAACAAGAGGCCGAACAGGCCGAGAGAAACGAGAGGACGTAAACGTGGCAAGCGAAGCACACGGCGCCGAAGAGGGCGGTCTGGTATTCCACCCGATGGATCAGTTCATTATCAAGCCGCTGTTTGGTGGCGACGCGATCCACTGGTACACCATCACCAACGCGACCCTTTGGATGGCTCTGGCCGTTCTGGCCGTCATTGCCATGATGGTCTTCGGCACCCGCAGCCGCGCCATCGTGCCCAGCCGTTCGCAATCGATCGGCGAACTGGCGTATGGTTTCATTTACAAGATGGTCGAAGACGTCGCCGGCAAGGACGCGGTCAAGTTCTTCCCCTACATCATGACGCTCTTCATGTTCATCGTTATGGCCAACTTCCTTGGCCTGATCCCGATGTCCTTCACCACAACCTCGCACTTCGCCGTGACCGTGGTTCTGGCGCTTCTGGTCTTCGTGACTGTCACGGTTGTTGGCTTTGTCAAGAACGGCGCGGCGTTCCTTGGCCTCTTCTGGGTCTCGTCGGCCCCGCTGGCCCTGCGCCCGATCCTGGCGATCATCGAGATCATTTCCTATTTCGTCCGCCCCGTCAGCCACAGCATTCGTCTGGCCGGCAACGTGATGGCAGGCCACGCCGTGATCAAGGTTTTCGCAGGCTTCGCCGCGATCGCCGTCGTCAGCCCCGTTTCGGTTGTCGCCATCACCGCGATGTACGGTCTTGAGGTCCTCGTGTCCTTCATCCAGGCCTACGTCTTCACCATTCTGACTTGTGTTTACCTGAAGGACGCTCTGCATCCGTCGCACTAGGGTCAAGGTGGGTTTCACACCCACCCAATGCCAAACGACAAGTCACACCCGAACACACCTAATACCAACTTCCAATCGTAAGGAGATACACCCATGGAAGGTCAACTCGCACACATCGGCGCAGGTCTCGCAGCAATCGGTTCCGGCGCAGCCGCTATCGGTGTTGGTAACGTTGCAGGCAACTACCTGGCCGGCGCTCTGCGCAACCCCTCGGCAGCTGCTTCGCAAACTGCCACCCTGTTCATCGGTATCGCATTCGCAGAAGCACTGGGCATCTTCTCGTTCCTGGTTGCTCTGCTGCTGATGTTCGCCGTCTAAGCCGACTGGACTTATCCTTACGTGCGGGCGCGGGCGCGTCCCTGACAGCGCCCCGCCCGTAATCTAACGGAAGTTCCCAGGAGGACGACATGGCATCTTCAACAACAGAAGCCGCAGGCCACGCCGCCGACGCCGCCGCGTCCGCGCCCGGCATGCCGCAGCTCGACTTCTCGAACTGGGGCAACCAGATTTTCTGGCTTTTGATCACGCTGGTCGTGATCTACTTCGTCCTGTCGCGCATCGCGCTTCCGCGCATCGCAGCGGTTCTGGCCGAGCGCCAGGGGACAATCACGAATGACATCGCCGCAGCGGAAGAGCTGAAGGCGAAAGCCGTCGAAGCGGAAGAGGCCTATAACAAGGCGCTCGCAGATGCGCGTGCGGAAGCACAGAACATCGTCGCTGAGGCCAAGGCCGAGATTCAGGCCGATCTGGATGCAGCCACCGCCAAGGCGGATGCAGAGATCGCTGCCAAGGCCGCCGAGTCGGAAAAGGCAATCGCCGAGATCCGCGCCGGTGCGCTTGAAAGCGTCAAGGTCGTGGCAACCGAGACGGCAGCCGAAATCGTATCGGCACTGGGTGGGAAGGCAGATGACTCTGCCGTGACCGCCGCTGTCGACACACGGATGAAGGGGTAAGAGAAATGCGGAAACTGGCAACTCTCATCGCCCTGACGGCAGCTTCGCCGGCCTTCGCCGCAAGCGGTCCGTTCTTCTCGCTGAAAAACACGGACTTTATCGTGTTTCTCGCGTTCATCCTGTTCATCGCGGTCCTGTTCTACTTCAAGGTTCCGTCGCTGCTGGCTGGCATGTTGGACAAGCGCGCCGAAGGCATCCAGTCGGAACTTGACGAAGCGCGCGCCCTGCGTGAAGAAGCACAGACCCTGCTGGCCTCTTACGAGCGCAAGCAGAAAGAAGTGCAGGAACAGGCCGACCGCATCGTCGAGCACGCCAAGGCAGAAGCCGCCAACGCGGCGGAATTGGCCAAGGCCGACCTGAAAGCGTCGATTGCACGCCGCCTGGCCGCCGCCGAAGAGCAGATCGCCTCTGCCGAAGCCGGCGCTGTCAAGGAAGTGCGCGATCAGGCGATCACCGTGGCCATCGCTGCCGCCAATGACGTCATCGCCAAGCAGATGACTGCAGCGCAGGGCAACAAGCTGATCGACGACGCAATCGCCGAAGTGGAAGCCAAGCTGCACTAAGCGGTTTCCACCGGACAGATTTGAGAAACCCGGCCTTTGGGCCGGGTTTTTCTTTTTCGGGATTTGGGGGGCATCACAACTGCGACGCCCTTTTCTTGCCACGATGATGTGTTTCTTTTCCGGCATCCGCTTTGAAAATGACAAGGCTGCCTTATGAAACACGTCGCTTTTCTCCTGTGCGTGGCCTCGATCGCCGCGTGCAGCGCCTCTCCCAACACGATGCGTGTCTCCAGCAAATCCGTGACCTCGGATCCACGCGAAGTGTTCAACGCCAAGAATGTTCTGGCCTCGAAAACCGTGCGCCCCCACGAAGCAAGCTTTACCGGATTTCAGGCGTTTGCCCTCGGCAATGGCGATCGGGTCTATTGCGGGCAAATGGATGCGACACTTCCCACGGGCGCGCGCACCGGCCAGATCCCGTTTTACGTCCGAACCGATGGCGTGACCGTCAAGGCACTTCACTACAAACCCGAGTCAGCCGAGTTCGCCAGCCGCAAGTGTACAGAGGTCAACAAGGGCTCTATCAAGATTAGCCCGCACTAGGGGCGGGCGTTTCGGCCTAACCCGCTGTTAAGCCTTGGACGCTGTTAAATTTGGACGCTGTCAAATTTTGTACAAAACAACAAGATGCCGCGCGAAGTACGTACAAACCAGACCATTTCCAGCACTACCGCACCGGATCGAACCGCGCATTGTTCAGGGTGCAATCCTTGATGACGTCCCGCCCGCAGGGTACCGGCTTCAACTCTCGTGACAGGCAAATCCGCGCTTCCTGAATGAACCCGTCGCGGCAGGTGATGGTCACCATATCGTGCTCAAGCTGCGGATTGGCCTTGAGAAACGCGTCCTCCACCACGCTGGCGGGCAGCTTGATGGTCTTGTCGAGCTTGCGGAAAACCTGCGGTTTGGTGACACTGTCAAAGGCGGTGCGCGACAGGTCATAATACCTCTCGGCAGACAGGCCGGAACAGCGCCCGTGTTTCTTCCATTGATACCAGGCGAGCCCGGAAGTCCCCATGATATCAGAGATTTGTTCTGTCATCCATCGGGGTGGGTTGCGATGGATGGTCGAACATTGTTCGGGCCAGCCGCGATGGTATTGCGGCCACAACCCGTGCAACACCCAGCCGAAATCCTCATCATAGTCGCATTGCGGCGATTTCTTCGCGTCTCCCTCGGTCGCGCACCAGTTCGGCGACCAGCTGAGCGCAAGCACGTAATAGTCGAATTCGCCGGCCTTGTGGGTCTGGGCCGTGGCTTGCATTGCCAGCAGAAACACGCTGGCACAGAAAATCAGGACACGCATTCACTCTTTCCTTATGGGTTTCTTGCCACTATATAGGCGCCAAGTTCCCCGACAACGGAAACCCGCACCCCTCAAAAGGTGCCGCCTGCAAAGTCAGGCAACGGGGAAGATTTATGTGAAGGAGAAGTGCAAATGGCCAAATTGCTGCACCCCAAGGCAACCGCCGTATGGCTGGTCGACAATACCACGATCAGCTTCAAGCAGATCGCGGATTTTGTCGGTATGCACGAGCTGGAAATTCAGGGCATTGCCGATGGCGACGTAGCGGCGGGCGTCAAGGGTTTTGATCCCGTTGCCAACAACCAGCTGACCCAGGAAGAGCTCGATACGGCCGAGGGCAATCCGCTGCACAAGTTGAAGCTCAAGTTTAACGCTGCAGCCGCTGGCGAGGAAAAGCGCCGTGGCCCGCGTTACACCCCCCTGTCCAAGCGTCAGGACCGCCCGGCCTCGATCCTGTGGCTGGTCAAGTTCCACCCTGAACTGTCGGACGGCCAGATCTCGAAACTGGTGGGCACCACCAAGCCGACCATTCAGGCCATCCGCGAGCGGACCCATTGGAACATTGCCAACATCCAGCCGATTGATCCGGTTGCGCTTGGGCTGTGTAAACAGTCCGAACTGGACGCTGCGGTTCAGAAAGCCGCCGCCAAGAAAGCTGCCGATGGCAGCGTGATGAGCGATGACGAGCGTCGCAAGCTGGTCTCAACCGAACAGTCGCTTGAAATGGAAGCGGAACCCAAGATTCCGACCGCGATCGAGGGGCTGGAAACCTTCTCGCTCTCGACGGATGACGTGGATGACGATGAAGATGATCTGCGCAAGGGCGACTACTCTGATGCGGACAGCTTCTTCAATCTGCCTGGCGGGGACGATGACGAAGACGAACAACCCTAAATCGCAGGGGTTTACCATCTAAAAGGCCGTTCCTTCGGGGGGCGGCCTTTTTGTTTAGGTGGCGCGTGATCGGGCGACCAGTCAAGAACGGTCGCGCAGCCAGACGGGCAGGGCCGCGAAGGCGATCTGCCCCGCAAGCCCCACAGCCCCGTGAAGCGTGCCGAACCCGGCAAGGAACGCGTGGGCTGTCATATCAAACAGGGTCACGGCAACCGCCAGTTCCGCCAGCATCAATAGGGCAAAGGCGACGGCGCCCATCACCATGGCCTCGCCTTTGGTCAGCCGCGGGACCTTGCGCAAAAGACTTATGCACAGGACATAAGCCACCGTCAGGATCACCGGCAGTTCTATCAGAACAGCAATGAGTGGGCCGCTCAGAGGGACTAGAATAACTGTTCGCAGTGCACCGAACAGGAAAGCCACCGGAAACAGGATGGCAACATACAGAACCCCCAGACGCGCTGCCATCGGGTGTCAGATCTGTTTGCGAGCGGTCAGGGCCGCGCTGATCGTGCCTTCGTCGAGATAGTCCAACTCGCCACCGATCGGCACACCTTGGGCCAGCGAGGTCAGGCGCACCCGTCCCTCCAACTGATCGGCGATGTAATGGGCGGTGGTCTGGCCATCCACCGTGGCGTTCAGCGCAAGGATGACCTCGGAAATACCCTCGGCGGTCACGCGGTCGACCAAACGCGGGATCGACAGGTCTTCGGGGCCGACCCCGTCCAGTGCCGAAAGCGTGCCACCCAAGACGTGATAGCGCCCCTTGAACACACCCGCCCGTTCCATCGCCCAGAGGTCGGATACATCCTCTACCACGCAGATTTCACCGGTGGCGCGTTTGTCGTCGCTGCAGATCTCGCAAATTTCACTGGTGCCAACATTGCCGCAGTTCAGGCATTCGCGGGCGCTGATCGCGACAGCCTGCATGGCGTCGGACAGCGGCGTCAAAAGCAGGGCGCGTTTCCGGATCAGATGCAGCACGGCCCGTCGTGCTGAGCGCGGCCCAAGACCCGGCAGCTTGGCCATCAGGTCAATCAGGGTTTCGATCTCGTTGCTGCGCATGAACTGCCCCATTCTGGCTGTCGGCACGGGACTGCGCCGACAGGTCTTGGTTCGTCATAGTAAGTGGATGACGGGGCGCGGCAAGCCCTTAGAAGGGCATCTTGAAATCGGCGGGCAGACCAAGGTCGCCGGCGATTTTCTGCATTTCCTCCTGCGCGCGCTCGGCCGCCTTGGTCTGGGCGTCCTTGATCGCGGCCAGGATCAGGTCTTCGACTACTTCCTTGTCGTCGCCGTTAAAGATCGACGGGTCGATATCCAGTGCCTTCAACTCGCCCTTGGCAGTGGCGGTCGCCTTGACCAGACCCGCGCCACTTTCGCCGGTGACGGTGATGGTTTCCAGATCTTCCTGCATCTGGGCCATCTTGGCCTGGGCTTCCTGGGCCTGTTTCATCATCTTGGCCATATCGCCAAGCTGGCCGAGTCCTTTGAGCATATGTCGTCTCCTGATCGGGGTTGTAGGATTTGGCCCTAGATATGCGGAAACCGTCGCCGCCACAAGAATGCAAGGGCCTTGCGGGTCTTGGTGGTCGGGCCGGACCTCAGTCTTCTTCGAAGGGATCCCATTCGTCCTCGACCTCGGGCAGGGCCTCGGCCATGGCTTCCTGTGCGATTTCCTGCGGGGTCTTGATTTCAGTGATCTTGGCTGTTGGGAAGGCGGCGATCACGGCCCGCACCATCGGATGCTGCATGGCTTCTTCTTTGAGTGCGTTCTCTGCTGCGTTGCGCTTTTCAAGAATGGTCTCGGTGCCACCGCTGTTGACAAGGATCACGGCCCAGCGATTGCCAGTCCAGCTTTGCAGGCGCGACCCAAGCCGTTGGGCGAGGTCTGATGGCGCTGTCGGCGTTGGTTCGAATTCAATCCGTCCGGGGCGATAGCTGACAAGACGCAGATCGGCCTCGACATCCATCAACAATTTGCCGTCGCGGTTCTTGCGGATCAGTTCGATCACGTGGTCGAAGGTGGCATAGCGTGCCAGCGCGTTCTCGCTCTGCGGGGCCAGCGCCACGACCGTACCGCCGCCAGACGGGCCTGACACGTGTGTGCTGCCATAGGCGGTGGTCCCGCCTTGCGGACCGGGGGTCGGGGCGCCGCCACCGGGGCCACCGGGCATGGGCGGCGGCGGGGTGGCGTCTTTGAGTTTGCGGACCAGTTCTTCGGGGCTGGGCAAGTCGGCCACATGGGTCAGGCGGATGATCGCCATTTCCGCCGCCATCATCGCGTTCGGGGCGGCGGCGACCTCTTCCAGCGCCTTGAGCAGCATCTGCCACATCCGCGTCATCACACGCATGGGCAGCTTGCCCGCCATCTCGACACCGCGGGCGCGTTCATCGGGGCTGATCGTGGGGTCATCGGCGGCATCCGGCGTAATCTTCACCACGCTGACCCAATGGGTGATCTCGGCCAAATCGCGCAGCACCGCCATCGGATCGGCCCCGTCGGCATATTGGGCCGACAACTCGGCCAGCGCAGCGGCGGCATCGCCCCGCATGATCATGTCATAGAGGTCCAGCACACGACCCCGATCCGCCAGCCCCAGCATTGCGCGCACCTGATCGGCGGTGGTTTCGCCCGCCCCGTGGGAAATCGCCTGATCGAGAAGCGAGGTTGCGTCGCGGGCCGATCCTTCGGCAGCGCGGGTGATGAGCGCCAGGGCCTCGTCGGTGATCTGCGCACCTTCGGCGGTCGCGATCTTGCGCAACAGGCCGATCTGGTCCTCGGGTTCGATACGGCGCAGGTCAAAGCGTTGGCAACGCGACAAAACCGTGACCGGTACTTTGCGGATTTCAGTCGTGGCAAAAATGAATTTCACATGCGCGGGCGGTTCTTCCAGCGTCTTGAGCAGCGCGTTGAACGCGCTGGTCGACAGCATGTGCACCTCGTCGATGATGTAAATCTTGTAGCGGGCCGAGGCCGCGCGATAGTGGACCGAGTCGATGATCTCTCGGATGTCGTTCACACCTGTGCGCGAGGCGGCGTCCATCTCCATCACGTCGACATGGCGACCTTCCATGATGGCGGTGCAATGTTCGCACTGCCCGCAGGGTTCGGTGGTCGGTCCGCCATTGCCATCGACCCCGATACAGTTCATGCCCTTGGCAATGATCCGGGCGGTCGTGGTTTTCCCGGTGCCGCGAATCCCTGTCATCACAAAGGCCTGTGCGATCCGGTCGGCCTCGAACGCGTTTTTCAGGGTGCGTACCATGGCATCCTGCCCGACAAGATCGGCAAAGGTCTCGGGGCGGTATTTACGGGCGAGAACCTGATAGGCGGTGTCGGGTGTGTCGGTCATGAAGGGCCTTCGCGCAGGATTCGGCAGTTCGGTCAGAGGTTACGGGGCCTCGCGGGCGAGGTCCACCTCAGAGCGCCCACAATATGGCACCGGTTGCAAGGGCAGCGATGGTCATCAGCACGGTCAGACGGGTATAGGCGCGCGTTGGCATCGGCTCGGAGTCCTGATCGTTCAGGCGCGAAAGGGTCCGGCAGGCCTGACGACGTGCCGCCCAGAAAATCACGATGGCCGTGATCAGAAACAGCGAGGCCACGGCCTTGGCCGCCCAGGTCGGGTCGAAATCCCCGAACACCGCCTTAAGCCCCACGGCAACGCCAATCGCGCCCAGCCCCGTGCCCATCCACGCCGAAAAGGTGCGTTCATTGGCCATGATCGTGCGATCTTCGGCCCATCGGGTGCGGCTCTCCGCGCGGTCTTGGGTGTCATCACTCATGCTCTGAACCATACCGTGCTTTTGCGGATGCGCCACTGCGGAAATGGCGCTGTTGCAAGGCCGGGGCGCGTCACGCTTGGCGCTGTCGGGGTGTTGCGGTATGGTGATCGCTGTTTGACAAGAGGTGCGGTATGCGTTTGCGCGGGGTTAGGAAAAGCCGGAACATAGAGGACCGACGGCGCAGCGGCACGGGCCGTGGTGTCGGGATCGGCGGTGTGGGCCTGCTTATCGTGCTGGCGATCGGCTATTTCGCGGGCGTCGACGTGACGCCCTTGTTGCAAGAGGCATCCGCCCCGCAGCCTGCCGAACAGCAGGAACTGAGCGTCGAGGAACAACGCGCCGGTGCCTTTTCCGCCGCCGTTCTGGGCACCACCGAGGATGTCTGGAGCGATATTTTCGCAGAAGAACTGGGCCGGTCCTATGTGCCGCCCGTGCTTGTCCTCTATTCCGGCGTGACCCAAAGCCCCTGTGGCGGGGCCAGCGGTGCCACGGGGCCATTCTATTGTCCGGCGGATCAAAAGGCCTATCTCGACACTGAATTTTTCGCCACCATGGCCCGCCAGTTGCAGGCCGGGGGTGATTTCGCGGCGGCCTATGTGATTGCGCATGAGGTGGCCCACCACGTGCAGAACGAACTGGGCATCCTGCCCGAGGTCAATCGCATCCGCCAGCGTGTCTCGCAGACCGAGGCCAACGCCCTGACCGTGCGGCTGGAGCTGCAGGCCGATTGCCTGTCGGGCGTCTGGGCGCGTCATGTCGACGGGTTGCTGGAACCCGGTGACATGGAAGAGGCGCTGAATGCCGCGCGGATGATCGGCGATGACCACCTGCAAAAGCGCGCAGGGCGCGTGCCGCAACCACACACCTTTACCCATGGCACCTCGGCCCAACGGGCGCGCTGGTTTGCGCGGGGCTATGAGCGTGGCGATATCAGCCGCTGCAATACATTCGAGGCATCCCGCCTATGAGTTTCGGAATTTCCAGTCTGAGTGCCGGCGCCGGCGATCTGGGCATCTGCCCCGCGCCCGGGCGCTTTGGCGATTATCCTGCCGATATGGCTTCGGTCGTGGCATGGGCCCCGCGTCTGGTTCTCACCATGACCGAACAATGTGAACTCGACAGGATCGGCGCGGCCCGGTTCGGGCCGGATCTTGAAAAGCACGGCATCGGGTGGGTGCATTTGCCGATCCGCGATTTCGGGGCCCCGCAAGGCGCAACACTGGCCCAATGGCCCGAGGCCAGCGGCCGTGCCCGCGCCGTGTTGTCGGCGGGGGGGCGTGTGCTTGTGCATTGTTATGGCGGATGTGGGCGCTCGGGCATGGCGCTGTTGCGGCTTCTGGTCGAGATGGGGGAAGAGGTCGACGTGGCCCTGCATCGTCTGCGCGCGGTGCGCCCCTGTGCGGTGGAAACCGACGCCCAGATGAGCTGGGCCGGATTGTCTGGCGCGATCCGAACCGGCCTTTGATGACAGGGGCGCGACCTCTGCCGCGCCCCGCCGGATCAGCGGTTTCGCCGGCGTTTTTCCTGCATCACCGAGCGGACCATCTTGCCAAACGCTTTGTCCTTCGCGCGGGCCTCGTGCAGCGCGGCGCTGTTATGGGCGTCTTCGCGCAACAGTTTGTTCCAGCGCACAAGACGGTCGGGCGACAGGGTGCCCTGCGCAATCGCCTCTTGCACCGCGCATCCCGGCTCGGAGTCATGCTGACAGTCTGAAAACCGGCAGTTTCGTGCCAGTTGCGCGATATCGTCGAATACCGCGTCGATCCCGTCAGCGGTCCCGGCCAGCCGAAGGGCACGCATGCCGGGCGTATCGATCAGCCACCCGCCATGCACCGTGCGAAACAGGCCGCGCGCGGTGGTGGTATGGCGGCCCTTGGCGTCATCCTCGCGAATGCCCTGCGTTGCAAGATGCGCTTGGGTCAGGCCATTAGAGATCGTCGACTTGCCGACGCCGGAACTGCCCACCAACGCAAGGGTCTGACCATTGCGGCACCAAGGCGCAAGCCGCGCGACATCATCCGGTGCCTGCGCATTGAGGGCCAGTGCGGTCACCAGCGGTGACAGGCGTTCGGCCTGCCGCACGTATTCGCGCGCGTTCTCGCAAAGATCGGCCTTGGTCAGGATCACCAGCGGCAGGCACCCGGCCCCGGATGCCAGCGCCAGATACCGTTCCAGTCGCGCCTGGTTGAAGTCGGCATTGCACGAGGTCACGATCCCGAGCGTATCGACATTGGCCGCGATCAACTGGGTTTCGGCCGATGTGCCGGCGGCGCGACGGCTGAGCGTGGTCTGGCGCTCAAGCACCCTTTCAAGCCGCTGTTGATCCGCGGTCATGATCCCCCAGTCGCCCACGGCAAAGGCCGCGGTAGATGTCTTGGGGGGTGGCAACAGGGTCAGGTTGCCGTCCGGTCCTGACACGAACAGGCGGTCACGCGCCACCGAGGTGATGCGCACGGCGCGCGCGGCATCGTCTGGCGAAACCTGCGCACGGAAGTATGCCGACCAGCCAAGGTCAGGCAGTGAATATTGGGTCATTGTTTTGAAGTCCCGAGAATGAATCAATCAGTTGCGCAAACCAAGGGTCGCGCAGTGCAGGTTCATCGGGCAGAAGCGTCCTGTTTCAGGCAGCTACGGCCCGGAAGGGTGCTACATTCTCCATGTATCCTCCGGGTACTTTGTGGGTGAGAGGTTGGACATCGACCCAAGCGGGGCTCGTTGTGGCTGCTACCTTCCGGTCCTGACCAGGTTGGCGAGGCGCTTGCCCGCGCCAACCTCTCGATGCGGGATATAGGCGTTTGGGGCGGGTGATGCAAGATGTCGAGATCAGGTCAAATCATAACGGCACAGCAGAAACCCGTCCGGCGTTGCGCCGATCTGCGACAGGCGGCGTGAGTCCGACAGGTGCGAAACCGCTGCGGGGGTGGTTGCAAACGTGGCTGCGGCGCCGGGAACGGGTGTGAATTGCCACGGGGTCCGCGCCGCGCCGACCTGTCCGTCAATCGCCTGCAAATGGGTGATGATCAAGTCGCGCACCTTGGTTGTGTCCTCGAAAATGATTCGGTCCGGCGCGACATGCGGGACATATCCGCCGCCGCCCGCACGATAGTTGTTCACGGCCACCACGAAGTCCTGGGCGGGGTCGATAGGGGCGCCTTTATGGCAGATGTTTTGCACGCGGCGCGTGGCCGGACTGCGCAAGCCGCCATCCGTGCCATAGCGGGCCGGCTGGGACAGGTCGATCTGATAGGTCAGGCCAAAGATTGTGTCGCTGTTGTAGGGCGGAAATGAAATATCGACCAAGGGCTGGTCGCCCCGACCGGGCAAGGCCTGTCGATAGATGCTCGCCGCCATTTCCAACCAGTCGGCAAGTTCGGCGCCCGTCATGCGCAAAGCACAGATTTCGTTCGGGAAATACTGGATATCCGTAATGTGGCTCAGGGCAATCGGACCCGCAGGCACGTCGGTATAGTGGGTTGGCCCGCCTCGACCGCCGCATTTCTGGGGGGCGCTGGCCGACAATAGGGGCAGGTCGGCGTAGGGGGTGCCCCGCAGTTTCTGGTGAACATAGCGGGCCTGCGCATCGGCAATGACCTGAAGGCACAGATTGCCCGGCAAGAGGCCGAAATAACTGTGTAGGGGACGGTCGGTATGCCCGACCGGTTTGCGGATTTCACTGATTAGCCAGTCATGTGCGGGTTGCAGAAGACGGACGAAATCCGGGTCTTCCGCTACCAGCGCCGGGGCGCCGCTTGCCAGCTCGGCCTTGGCCGCGCCAAGCCGGAACCCCGCATCGCAGGGCGACAGCACCAGCGTGAACTTGGCCAGAGATCGCCCCCCTGGTCCGGGCATGAGCGTCGACGTGCCGTGAATGCGGGCGTTCTCGTGGTCAAACGCCGCGTCGTCGGGTTGGCCGCTACCGGGAAAGGCAAGATGCGAATGTCCGGCCACCACCACGTCGACCCCGTCAAGGGCAGCCACCGCTGCCGCAGCATGTTCCATGCCCGCGACATGGGGGCCTGCGCTCAGCCCGGTGTGGGCCAGCGCGATGATCAGATCGACGCCCTGCGCCCTCAGGCGATCCACAGACCGGCGCGCGCCCACAAGAATGTCCTCGGCCCGAATCTTTTCACCGATTCGCGAACGATCCCAGCTCAGCACCTGCGGCGGCATGACCCCGAACAGGCCGATCCTGAGTGTGTGCGACCGCCCGCTGCCATCGGTAACGCTGCGCTCAAGCACTGTGTCAGGTAGCCAGATGTCCTTGGTGAGTTCGGCACTGGGGTCTGTGGCTATCAGGTTGGCGCAGAGTTTGGGAAACCTCGCCCGCGCCAGCGTCGCCTTCAGGTCTGCCAAGGACAGGTTGAATTCATGGTTGCCCAAGGCTGCCGCATCATAGCCAAGGTGGTTCATGGCCGTGATCACGGGGTTTTCCAATGTCTCGGGCGGGGTCAGATCCACGAAAAGATCAGACAGCGGCGTCCCCTGAAGAAAATCTCCGTTGTCCAGAAGCAGGGTATTGGCACTCAAGGCACGTTCCCGCGCGATCAGGCTGGCAAGGCGGCTGAGCGCAGGGCGTTCGCTCGGCTGGTCCGCGTAATAGTCGTAGGACAAGAGGTTCGCATGCACGTCGCTGGTCGCGAGCACGGTCAGCACGATGTCATCAGGCGAAAGGGTCAAATCAGATGTCATGGCCATGTGTGCATGAAATAGTGGAAAGAAAACAATTTGGTACGACCAACCTGTGTCTCTAGGGAATCATCAGCAGGCCCCTTGCACAAGAGGTGAATTGTCCCACCGTGTCCATCACCAACCCGTTTTCTGAGGCGCAAAGACAGCTTTCCATTGCCCGCCTGCCCAACACATGGCAAGCGGGGTCAAGCAGGAGGCGTATATGAAACACGCGGAGACAGTGACATTTGGCGGGTCCGGACTGGACCGGTTTGCCCATATCCGGGGCGACGAGGCGGCCCTCAATGCGGCACGGGAACAGGCCGAAACGACAGCGATCCTTTTGTGGCGGGGCAAACCGCTTGTCGGTGGCGAGGCGCTTGACCATCTGGTCCGGCTGCCGATGGATCATCCCGTTCTGGCCGAGGCAAACCCGAACCCCGTCTATCTCGGGCGTGAAGACAGTGGAGACAATGGTGGCCATTGCTTCGCCTTCGATCTCTCGGGGTGGACGCCCCCGGATCTGGATGACGCAAGTTTCAACAGCTTTCTTGACCGCAGCGAACAGCAGCACCCGCTCTTGCCGGACGGACAGGTCTTTGCCGAACTGCGCGGGCTGATGACCCGTCTGGACGCGCGCGACGCAGAACTGGCGGCCACGGCCAAGGCCGTGTTCGGCTGGCACCGGTCGCACATGTTTTGTGCGCTGTGCGGCGCGCCAAGTGTTATGGCGATGGCCGGATGGCAGCGGGATTGTCCCAGTTGCGGCGGTCACCATTTCCCGCGCACCGACCCCGTGGTGATCATGCTGATTACCCACGGTAACAAAGTTTTGATGGGGCGCAGCCCCGGCTGGCCCGAGGGCATGTATTCGCTGCTCGCAGGGTTCGTCGAACCTGGCGAAACACTCGAGGCTGCGGTGAGGCGTGAGGTGGCCGAGGAATCGGGCATCAAGGTCGGAGAGGTTTGCTATCTCGCCAGCCAGCCTTGGGCCTTTCCGTCCTCGCTAATGTTTGGGTGCCGGGGTGAAGCTCTGACAGAAGAGATCACGCTGGACCCGAACGAGCTTGAACATGCGATGTGGATCAGCCGCGAAGAGATGATGCAGGCCTTTGCCGGGCTACATCCCGTACTGAAACCCGCCCGAAAAGGGGCCATTGCGCATTTCCTGCTGCGCAACTGGCTTGCGGATCGGTTGGATTAACGCAAAACTGACAAAAACATCACAAGAGCAGTGCTATGGAAATTTCTTCGAAGGCAGACATGGACGTCCCGATCGCGCAGGCGTTCGAACTCGTGACCGATTTTGCACGGCATGAACGCTCGGCGATGCGACGCGGCGCCGAGGTGTCGCGCACCGATGCGCTCAAAGTACCCGGGGTGGGGGCCAGTTGGGACATCCGCTTTGATCTGCGCGGCAAAACCCGCGAGATGACACTCGAGGTTGTTGAATTCGACCGTCCCAATCAGGTCGCGCTGAGCAGCACCATGCAGGGGCTTGATTCGCGGGTTGAGATTGAACTTGTCGCTCTGTCACGGACCCGCACGCGCCTGATCCTGCGGTCGACGATGAAACCCAAGACGTTGACCGCGCGGCTGTTGCTGCAATCGGCCAAACTGGCCATGGGCAACATCACCAAGAAACTGGACAAGCGTATGCTGGCCTATGCCGAAGACCTCGAAGACCGTTATTCCAAGATGGCCTGAAACGGCCTGAGGCTATGGTCCTGCGTCAGTCGAGGTGACGCGGTTTGGCCGCCGGATAAACTCCGAGAATATTCAAAGAGTTGGTGAAATAGTCCAGCTCCTCCAGCGCACGGCGGACCGGCGCGTCGTCGGGGTGGCCTTCGATATCGGCATAGAACCGCGTGGCCGTGAACGACCCGTCCACCATATAGCTTTCCAGCTTGGTCATGTTGACGCCGTTGGTGGCAAAACCGCCCATACCTTTGTAAAGCGCGGCCGGAATGTTGCGTACCTCGAACACGAAGGTCGTCATCATCTCGATATCGCCACGACGGCTGTAGTCCGGTTCGCGCGACATGATGACAAAGCGGGTGGTGTTGTGGCCGTGGTCCTCGATATCCGAGGCCAGCACGTCCAGCCCGTAAATCTCGGCCGCCAGTTCCGAGGCCAGAACACCTTCGTTGAGGGCCCCGCTTTCGGCCAGTTCGCGCGCCGCACCGGCGCTGTCGGCGGCGGCAATGCCGTGAATCCCGTGCATCTTCAGAAAGTTGGCCGATTGCGGCAGCAATACCAGATGCGCGCGCACGGTGTCGATCTCGTCCAGCGTTGCGCCGGGCTGTGCCATCAGGCTGATCCGGACGCGCACAAAGGCCTCATCCACGATGTGCAGCCCGCTTTCCGGCAAAAGGCGGTGGATATCCGCCACGCGGCCATAGGTCGAGTTTTCAATCGGCAACATGGCAAGCTCGGCCTCACCCGACCGCACGGCGGCGATCACCTCTTCAAACGTATGGCAGGGCAGGGCCTCCATGTCGGGGCGGGCCTCGTGACAGGCCTGGTGGGAATAGGCACCCGGCTCTCCCTGAAATGCGATGCGTTTGGTCATCTGTTGCTTTTCCGTCTTTTGCGCCAAGTTGGGCGTTTCGTCGCGGTAACTATACCTTGCCTTTGGTAAGAGGAAGCGGATAGATACCCCGCAAACGCCACGAGATGGAAACGTAGCATGTTTGACACGATGACAATGACCAAGACCCTCGGCGCACTGTGCGGGTCACTTTTGATCCTTTTGCTGGGCGCATGGGTTGCTGAATCCCTGTACCACGTCGGTGGCAAAGGCCACGGCGATCACGCCGAACAGGCATATGTGATCGAAGTCGAAGGTGGTGACGACGCCGGAGCTGCCGAAGAAGAAACCGGTCCGACCCTCGAAGAATTGCTGGCTGCGGCAGATGTTGCCAAGGGCGCCAAGGCGTTCAGCAAATGTAAAGCCTGCCACAAGCTGGAAGATGGCGCCAACGCCACCGGCCCGCACCTGTTCGGTGTCGTGAACCGCGCGGTTGGCTCGGTTGACGGCTTTGGCTACTCGGGCAATCTGGTTGCCGTGGCCGACACCTGGTCGCCGGAAAACCTCGACGCCTTTATCGAGAACCCCAAGAAATTCGCACCGGGCACCAAAATGTCCTTCTCGGGCATGAAAAAGCCCGTCGACCGTGCGAACCTGATCGCGTATCTCGAGACGATCCAATAAGCCGCAATATCGCGCTTGTTTCAAAGGCCGCTGCCCCGTGCAGCGGCCTTTTTCTTTTTGGGGATTGCCTTTCGCGCGCTATTTCACGTCTTGTTTATGCATTCCCGCCTTGAAGTCCAGTGGGGTGGCACTTTAGCTTGCGCGTCAAGAAGAATGACGCAAAGTCCGGAAACCAGAGGAGGAGCCATGTCCCGCACCCGTGTTCAGGCTGTTGAGTTGCAGGGTTTCACCCGACTGGGCAAATGGTTGGCCGCCGGTGCCGCGGCGCTGGCACTCATGGCCGCGGCCCAGACCGCCAGAGCCGAGGATGACGGCATCATCCGCAGCCACGGCTATTCCTATTTCGGGGATCTGACCTATCCCGAGGATTTTACCCATTTCAGCTATGTGAACCCCGATGCCCCCAAAGGCGGAGAAATCGCGCTCTGGGCGCCGGGTACGTTCGACTCGATGAACCCCTATAGCCGCAAGGGACGCGCAGGGCGTTATAGCTGGATGATGTATGAAAGTCTGCTGGGCGAAGCGCCTGCCGGTGGCGCGGGCCTTCCTGCCGATGTCTATGGCGAAGCCTACGGTCTTCTGGCCGAACGTCTTGAATATGATGAAGGCAAGACGTGGGTAATCTTCCACATGCGCCCCGAAGCCCGGTTCTCCGACGGCACCCCCGTAACCGCGCATGATGTCGTGTTCAGCCATAATCTTTTGCTGGATCAGGGTCTGCCGTCCTATGCACAGGCCGTCAGGAAACGCGTGCTCAGCGCCGAAGCGCTGGATGACCACACCGTGAAATTCACCTTTGCCGAGGGCATTTCGCGGCGCAGCCTGATTGATCAGGTGGGCGGCGTGCCAGTCTGGTCGCAAAAATGGTACGAGGAAACCGGCGCCCGTCTGGACGAGCCGCGCATGGAAACCTCGCCCGGCTCTGCACCCTACATGGTCGACAGCTATGATGTGAACCGGCGCATCGTCTATAAACGCAACCCCGATTACTGGGGCTGGCACCTGCCGATCAACAAAGGGCGGCACAATTTCGATACGATCCGGATCGAGTATTTCGCCGATGATTCTGCCGCGTTCGAGGCGTTCAAGGCGGGCGAATACACCTTCCGCGCGGAAGGCAATTCCAAGCAATGGGCGACCGGCTATGATTTCCCCGGCATTCAAAAAGGCTGGGTCAAAAAAGAAGAACTGCCCAACGGCACCCCGCCCACCCCGAACGGGATCGTGTTCAACCTTGGCAAAGAGGTGCTTCAGGACCGCCGCATCCGCGAGGCTGTCGCGCTGGCTTATAATTTCGAATGGACCAACGAATCCCTGCAATACGGCCTGTTCAAACAGCGCCATTCCTTTGTGCAGGGGGCCCCGCACGAAGCCAAAGGCATCCCCGAAGGCAAGGAACGTGAACTGTTCCTCAGCCTTGGCGATCTCGTGCCCGAGGAAATTCTGACCGAACCGGCCGTCATGGCCCATGAATCCAGTCCGCGCCGTGAAATCGACCGCCGCAATCTGCGCACGGCGATGGCCCTTCTGGACGAAGCAGGCTGGGCTGTTGGGGATGACGGGATGCGCCGCAATGCGGCGGGCGAGACCCTGAAACTAAACTTCCCGATTCCGTCTTCGGCCTCGGGGACGCTGGGCGCCTTTATCGAGGTGTTCATCCAGAACCTGCGCCGCATGGGCGTGGACGCGACCATGGAAAAGGTCGATCCCGCCCAATACACGCTGCGCGAACGGGATCGGGACTATGACCTCGTGTTCGACAATTATGTCTCGTTCCTCGACACCGGCACCGGCCTGCATCAACGCTATGGCTCGGCCGAGGCGGCGTTTTCGCTGTTCAACCCCGCCGGTCTGGCCAGCCCGCTGGTCGATAAGATCATCGATATCTCGCTGGAAACCGAAACCCGCGAAGACCGCGATGTCGCCCTGATGGCGCTGGACCGCGTGCTGCGCTGGGAAAGGTTCATGATTCCGGTCTGGTACAATGACAGCACATGGGTTGCCTACTACGACCAGTACGAGTACCCCGAGCCCCTGCCGCCCTATGCGTTGGGAGAGCTTGATTTCTGGTGGTACAACGCGGAAAAGGCCGCGAAGCTGCGCGCCGATGGCGCCTTGAGGTAAACGCTGCATGGGCGCCTATATTCTCCGAAGACTGTTGCTGATCATTCCGACGCTGCTCGGGATCATGATCATCAACTTTACCCTCGTCCAATTCGTGCCAGGCGGGCCGGTCGAACAGGTCATTGCCCAGATCCAAGGGCAGGGCGACGTGTTCGAAGGCTTTGCCGGGGGCGGACAGGATGCGGGCAATCTCCAGACCGAGGATTTCGCCGGAAGCGCGGCTGGCAGCAGCAAATATGCGGGTGCACAGGGCCTTCCGCCGGAATTCATCGCCCAGCTTGAAAAGGAATTCGGGTTCGACAAGCCGCCGCTGGAACGGTTCCTGACCATGATGGGCAATTACCTCACGCTGGATTTCGGCGAGAGCTACTTTCGCAAGATTTCCGTGACCGATCTGGTGCTTGAGAAAATGCCGGTATCGATCACGCTGGGCCTGTGGTCCACGCTGATCGCCTATCTGGTGTCGATTCCGCTGGGCATTCGCAAGGCCGTTCGTGACGGCACACCGTTCGACACATGGACGTCGGGCGCGATCATCGTCGCCTACGCGATCCCCGGTTTCCTGTTCGCAATCCTGCTTCTGGTGCTGTTCGCGGGCGGGTCTTACTGGAAAATCTTTCCGCTGCGCGGTCTGACCTCGGACAATTTCGAAGACCTCACCATGATCGGCAAGGTGCTGGACTATTTCTGGCACATCACGCTGCCGGTTATCGCCTCGACCATCGCGGCCTTTGCCACGCTGACGCTGCTGACCAAGAACTCGTTTCTGGACGAGATCAAGAAACACTATGTCATGACCGCCCGCGCCAAGGGCCTGACCGAAAGCCGGGTTCTTTATGGGCATGTCTTCCGCAACGCCATGCTGATCGTGATTGCGGGCTTTCCGGCGGTGTTCATCGGCGTGTTCTTTGGCGGGTCGTTGATTATCGAGACCATCTTCTCGCTCGACGGTCTGGGCCGGCTCGGGTTCGAGGCCGCCGTCGCGCGCGATTATCCGGTGATCTTTGGCACGTTGTTCATCTTTGGCCTGATCGGCCTGGTGGTCGGCATTCTGACAGACGTTGTCTATGTGCTGGTCGATCCGCGCATCGATTTTGAGAAGAGGGAAGGCTGATGGCGCTGTCCCCGCTCAACCAACGCCGCTGGCGCAACTTCAAGCGCAACCGCCGCGCCTTCTGGTCGCTGATCATTTTCTCGATCGCCTTCTTCGTGACCTTGTTTGCCGAAGTGCTGGCCAATGACAAACCGATCCTGGTCAGCTTTCGCGGTGATCTTTATGTCCCGATTGCCAAGTTCTATCCCGAAACCACCTTTGGCGGCGATTTCAAGACTGAGGCGGACTATAAAGACCCCGTCGTGCAATGCCTGATCGCCACGGGCGGGGTGGATTTCTGTTTTGACGAACCCGAGGACATCCTGTCCGAGGTCAACGCCGGCACCTATGCCGAGGACGGGTTCGACAAGGGCTGGGCGATCTGGCCGCCGATCCCTTATTCCTATGATACGCCCGTCGACCGCCCCGGTGCGGCGCCGCTGCCGCCGAACGGCCACAACCTTTTGGGGACAGATGACCGCAAACGTGATGTGCTGGCGCGGGTGATCTATGGCTTCCGCCTGTCGATTTTCTTCACCCTGATCGTGACCACGCTGGCCAGCATCATCGGCATCATTGCAGGCGCGATCCAGGGCTATTTTGGGGGCTGGATCGACCTGATCTTCCAGCGCGTGATCGAAATCTGGAGTTCGACGCCCAGCCTTTACATCATCATCATCCTGTTTGCGATCCTCGGACGAAGTTTCTGGCTCTTGGTGTTTCTCACGGTCCTGTTCGGCTGGACGGCGCTGGTGGGGGTCGTGCGGGCCGAATTCCTGCGTGCCCGCAACCTTGAATATGTGCGCGCGGCCAAGGCATTGGGCGTTAGCAACCGCGTCATCATGTTCCGCCATATGCTGCCCAACGCGATGGTGGCGACTGTGACCATGCTGCCCTTTATTGTCACCGGCACGATTTCGACCCTGGCCGGTCTCGATTTCCTCGGGTTCGGCCTGCCCTCGACCGCGCCATCGCTGGGCGAGTTGACGCTTCAGGCGAAACAGAACCTTCAGGCCCCTTGGCTGGCCTTCACCGCCTTCTTCACCTTTGCCATCATGCTGTCGCTGCTGGTCTTCATCTTTGAAGGCGTGCGCGATGCGTTTGATCCCAGAAAGACCTTTTCATGACGACCCCCGCCTGCGAGAGCAAATGGCACTGTCAGTTGAACGGCCTGTTCAATACCGCCGCCCTTGTAACCGGGATTGCCCTTGTCTGGGGAACGGTTGAGATGCTGATCGCGTCGTCCGGCATGGCCCGCTTTGCCCTTGCCATGGCCGTGCCGCTGGCCTCGGTGCTCTATGCGGTCACGCTGCGCGCCCGCCACCGCACGCCGGGCTGGGGCGGTCTGGGTTTCGTGTTCGGGGCGATGGGATGGGCGATCTATGCAATGAACACGATGGTGCAGTCATGAGCCTTCTTGAAGTCAGGGATCTGCGCGTCGCCTTCCGCCAGGACGGCACCTCGGTCGAAGCGGTCAGGGGCGTGTCTTTCACCGTCGACAGGGGCGAAACCGTGGCGCTTGTCGGGGAATCCGGGTCGGGCAAATCTGTCACTGCCCTGTCAACCGTGTCGCTTCTGCCGCCCAGTGCCGAGATTTCGGGCAGCGTCACCTATGACGGGCAGGATATGGTCGGGGCCAATGAACGCCTGCTGCGCAAGGTGCGCGGCAACGACATCTCGTTCATCTTCCAGGAACCGATGACCTCGCTCAACCCGTTGCACACGTTGGAAAAGCAACTGGCGGAATCGCTGGCCTTGCATCAGGGCATCGCGGGGGACGCCGCGCGGACCCGTATCATCGAGCTTTTGGAGAAGGTCGGAATCCGCGACGCCGAAAGCCGCCTTGGCGCCTATCCGCACCAATTGTCCGGCGGCCAGCGTCAGCGCGTGATGATCGCAATGGCCCTTGCCAACAAGCCCGACATCCTCATCGCCGACGAACCGACCACGGCTCTGGACGTGACCATTCAGGCGCAGATCCTTGACCTCCTGGCCGAGCTCAAGAAAACCGAGGACATGGGCCTTTTGTTCATCACCCACGACCTTGGCATCGTGAAACGCATCGCCGACAAGGTCTGCGTGATGAAGGGCGGCGAGATCGTCGAGGCCGGCCCCGTGGACGAAATTTTTGGCAATCCGCGCCACCCCTATACTAAAACCCTGCTTAGTGCGCGCGCCGCCGGGGCGCCGGATCCGGTGGCACCGGATGCGCCTGTCATGGCGGAAACGGAAAATCTCAAGGTCTGGTTCCCGATCCAGCGCGGGTTCTTCCGCAAGACGGTGGGCCACGTGAAGGCCGTGAACGATGCCACGATCTCGGTCCGTGCAGGCGAAACCCTGGGCATCGTCGGGGAATCCGGCTCGGGCAAGACGACGCTGGCACTGGCAATCATGCGGCTGATTTCCTCGGAAGGCGGGATCACCTTCGACAACCGCGATGTGCGCAAATGGTCAACCAAGGAACTGCGGGACCTGCGCAAAGACATGCAGATCGTGTTTCAGGACCCGTTCGGCAGCCTGTCCCCGCGCATGACCTGTGAACAGATCATCGCCGAGGGGCTGGGCGTGCATGGCAACCCTGACGGGCGCGGCGAGCGCGATCTGGTGGCCGAGGTGATGGAAGAGGTCGGGCTTGATCCCGCCACGATGGATCGCTACCCGCACGAATTTTCGGGCGGCCAGCGCCAGCGCATCGCCATTGCCCGCGCCATGATTCTGCGCCCCAAGCTGGTGGTGCTGGACGAACCCACCTCGGCGCTGGACATGACGGTGCAGGTACAAATCGTTGATCTGCTGCGGAACCTGCAACAGAAATACGGGCTGGCCTACCTGTTTATCAGCCACGACCTGCACGTGGTGCGCGCGATGAGTCACAAGATCATGGTGATGAAGGCGGGCGACGTGGTTGAACAGGGCGAGGCGCAGGCATTGTTCGACAATCCGCAAACCGAATACACCCGCAACCTTCTGGCGGCGGCCCCCGACCTGATCAAGGTGCCTGCCTAAAGCCCCGGCAGGTCAATCACCACCGCCGCGTGGTCGCTCGCATGGGGACGGTGCGTGCCCACCGTATCCAGACGCGGCCCGTCATGGCGGTCGGCCTCGTACCCCATACCGACGCGGATCACGCGCGGGCAGGTTTCTGGAAAACGCGCGGCCAGCGCGGGCGAGGCGAAAACGGCGTCCGGAGTGCTGTAAAGATCATCCTGCGCCCCGTGATAGCTCCAGCGCTCCGACTTCGGCAGCCGCGCCATCAGGTCCACCGAAAACCTGCCACGCAGGGGTGCGAGGTTGTTCTGCCCCCTGCGTGCTTCGTTCAGATCCCCCAGAAGCAGCCACAGCGCCTCGTCCCGATCCGCGAACCGTGCCTCAATGATCTGGCGCATGGCCAGTGCCTCAAGATGGCGCACCTGTGCCGTGCGGCCAGTCTCGGGATAGGGGGCTTTGAAGTGGCAGATGAACAGGGTCAGCGCGGGCAACGTTACCTCAAGACAATCGCGCCGAAAGATCGGGGCATCCGCATCAAACCCATCTGGCACGGGCAGCCCCGCCCGGCGCGGCGTCAGGTCGGCATGGCTGATCACGGCTACGGGTTTGATCCGTGACAGGATCGCCACGTCCAGCCCGCGCCCATCATTTCCCGGCAGGCACTCGCGATAGGGATAGGGCGTGGCACCCGCGGGCCCCAAGTACCGGTCGTGAAAATGGTCAAGCGTGGCCTGATCGAACACTTCCTGCAGCGCGACTATATCGGCGTCTGCCTGCGCCAGCACCCCAGCCGTCAACCTGCGATCATAGTCATCCAGCACGCCCGCCGCTGGCCCAAGGTCATCAGGCAAGTCGCGGTCGCGCGCACCGTCCAGATGGTCGGCGCGCAAACGCATGTTCTGCACGTTGAACGTTGCCAGTCGCATGTCATGTGGCGGGCGGCTCAGATCGCCGAGCTGTGCCCTGCCTTGTCCAGATCATAGGCATCCAACGCCCGCGCGATCATCCGCGTCAGCGGCCGCGCGGCGACCGGGATCGACAATCCCCCCGCCGTCAGATCCAGCATTTCCGGGAAAGCACGCATGATGTGGGCGTAATAATCCTGAAGCTCTGCTTCGGAAATCCCGAACGTGTCGCGGATCTCGGCCGAGTCGATGCGGAAATCGCACATAAGCGCCTCGATCATGCGGCCCCGCAGCAGGTCTTCGCCGCTGAACACGTGCCCGCGGCTGGTCGAGAACCGACCCGCGCGGATGGCCGTGGTATGGGCCGACGTTGCAGGCGCATTCTGGGCATAGCCCTGCGGAAAGCGCGAGATGGACGACGCCCCGACCCCGATCAGCGCCTCGGCGGTGTCATCGGTATAGCCCTGGAAGTTGCGGCGCAGCGTGCCGTTGCGCTGTGCCACGGCCAGCCCGTCTTCCTTGGTGGCGAAATGGTCGATGCCGATCTCGTCGTAATTGTCCCACAGGAACAGCTTGCGCGCGGTCTCGAACAATTCGAGACGCTCCTGTGGCGTGGGCAGGGCGTCCGACGGGATCATCTGCTGGCGCTTGGCCATCCACGGCACATGTGCATAACCATAAAGCGCAACCCGATCGGGCGACAGCGACAACAGTTTCTGAACGCTTTCGGTGATGCGGGCATTGGTCTGGTGCGGCAGACCGAACAGGATATCGGCATTCAGGCTTTTCACCCCGTGACTGCGGATCATCTCGACCGCGTCGCGGGTGATGTCATAGCCCTGGATGCGGCCAATGGTTTTCTGGATTTCGTCATCAAAATCCTGCACCCCGATCGAGGCGCGGTTCATGCCCGCATCGGCCAGAACCTGCAAACGGGCGTCGTCAACCTCGCACGGGTCGATCTCGACCGAGAATTCGCCATTCGCTGCCATCGGGGCGACATCGAAAATGGCCCCGGCCAGATCTTCCATCATGCCCGGTTCAAGAAGGGTCGGCGTACCGCCGCCCCAATGCAGGCGCGACAGGGTGACACCCTGCGGCAACGAGGCTTTGAGGATCTGCAATTCGGCCTTGAGCGTCTCGACATAGGCCGCCACGGGCGAGGCCGTTGCCGTGCCCTGCGTCCGACAGGCACAGAACCAGCACAAACGCCTGCAAAACGGCACGTGCACGTAAAGTGATATCTGCGAATCATCTTTGATTGCATGGATCCAATTCCTGAAAATTTCAGGAGTTACATCGTTATGGAAGTGTGGTGCCGTGGGGTAACTTGTATAACGCGGCACTTTCGCGTCAAATAACCCCAGCTTTGCCAATTGTGTTTTCGTTGTCATGAGCATACGCTTATGCGTATCCGGTCAGGGCTCTCCTTGACTCAGATCAAGCGCGAACAATGAATATGCTCAAAGAACCTATGCTCAACACGCCACACGATTGTGTGGACTGTCCGATCCGCCATCGTGCCGTGTGCGCGCGGTGCGAAACGGACGAATTGGAAGCGTTGGAACAGATTAAATATTATCGTACGTTTGAAGCTGGCCAGACTGTCATCTGGTCGGGGGACCCGATGGATTTCGTCGGGTCGGTTGTTTCCGGTATCGCAACGCTGACACAAACCATGGAAGACGGGCGCACCCAGATGGTGGGCCTGCTTCTGCCGTCCGATTTCGTCGGGCGGCCCGGTCGCGATGGTGCGGCCTATGACGTGGTGGCCACAACCGATCTGGTGATGTGCTGCTTCCGTAAGAAGCCGTTTGAACAGCTGATGATGGAGACGCCGCATATCGCGCAGCGCCTTCTCGAGATGACGCTAGATGAGCTGGACGCGGCTCGCGAATGGATGCTGGTGCTTGGGCGCAAGACCGCCCGCGAAAAGATCGCGTCGCTCTTGTCGATCATCGCACGGCGTGATGCGTCACTCAAACTGGACGCCACCAAGGACACGCTGGTATTTGATTTACCGCTGACCCGCGAGGCGATGGCGGATTACCTCGGGCTCACGCTCGAAACGGTCAGCCGGCAGATCTCCGCCCTAAAAAAGGACGGCGTTATCCAGCTTGAGGGCAAACGCCACGTGACCATCCCGAACCTGTCGCGCCTTCTGGAAGAAGCGGGCGATGACTCGGATGGCGGGATCATGGCCTGATCTGCCGCCCAAATGCGAAAAAAGACAGAGGCGGGCCATCCCGCCTCTTTTTTTTGGCGTATCGCTTCCCATTTAGGGTTCAGGTCCCCCGTCCGGACGTTCACCGCGTCCCGAATACCCGGACGGGCGGATCGGGGGATATGTCATGAAATGGCGCGACCTCGCGGAACACCAGATCCAGAAGGCCAAGGCTGAAGGCCAGTTTGACGGCCTTGCGGGCCAAGGCCGCCCGCTACCGCCACGTGCGGGCGGGGATATCATGTCCGCAGGTCTGGGCATCATGGCCGAGGCCGGGGTTCTGCCCCGAGAAATCCAGTTGAAAAAGGCCGTTGACGCACAACGCGACAGCCTCAAAGCCGAAACCGATCCAACGCGCCAAAAAGAGATCATGCGCAAACTCGCCGATCTCGAAATGAAACTGGCCATCGAACAGGAAGCGCGCCGCAAATTCTATCGCACGACCTGAGCAACCGGGGTCCACGAAAAAGGCCCGCCGGTATTTGGCGGGCCTTTCGCGATTCAGTTTTGGTCGCGATCAATGCGCAAGGAATACCGGAATTTCTGCCTGTTCCAGCATGTTACGGGTGGCACCACCCAGAATGGCCTCGCGGAAACGCGAATGCCCGTAGGCGCCCATCACCAGCATCTCGCACTGCGCGTCCTTGGCGTGGCGCATCAGCACATCCGACACACGCGGCAGGGTTTTTGACAGAACGTCGATTTCGACCCGCACGCCATGGCGCGCGAGATATTGCGACAGCATTCCGCCCGGATCGGACCGGTTCGGCCCGTGGGTCGGCGGGTCGATCACGACCACATGCACCGTGTCCGCCTTGATCAGGAAGGGCAGGGCGGCGCGCACGGCGACCAGCGCTTCGCTGCTTTCATTCCATCCGATCGACACCTTTTTCGGCGCACGGATCGGGTCACAATCGGTCGGGATCATCAGAACCGGAGCCTGCCCCTCGAACAGGGCTGCCTCCATTGTGGGTTCCAGCTCAGCGCCGGTATTTTCGCCATAGGGCTGCGGCAGGATCACGAGGTCCGAAAACCGCGCGCGCTGTGCCACGTGACGGCCAAGATCCGCGATCTGCGCGACCCCGGCCTCGGTGCCCCAACGCACGCCAGAGGCCCGCAAAAGGTCAGTCGCGGACTTTTCAAGCGCCTCGCTTTCCTGCTGGGCACGGTTCAGGGTTTCCTGCAAAATCATCGCGTTAGCACCGGCGTAATAGTATCCGGTCTGGCTGCGGTCCACGCCAAGGCAAAGCGCGTCGTAATGCGCGTCCATTTCCTGAGCGAGCGCGATGCCTTGCGCCAGAGTGGGGTCTACAAGTTTCGGGTCGGTGAGGACCGACAGCATCGATCTGTACGCCATGGAAAATCTCCGTGGATGTGAAAAGTCTGGTTGAACGGGGGCTGACCACCTGCGGCTGCCCCGGCTTTTTAGCAATAGGTGACAAATCGATCCGCTCTGCTTTGACTCAGATCAAGGTATTGCTGCGCCTGCGAACGCAAAACACCATCAGTCTAAATCCGTCGGAGACAACACGAATCATTTCCGGCAAGACGAAGGGACGCAAAATGTTGAATTATATCAAGCTTATCGCGCTTGCTGTGGTCACGCTGTTCGCGATGATCGCCGCAAACTATGCGCGCGATTTGGCTTACCAGATTCACGCCATCATCGTGGCGCTGGTATCCGGTGGGCTGTTTATCTGGACCTTGCGGGGGATCGGTGACGTAAAAGTTGCTCCGCAGAACGAATATCTTGACGGCGTGGTCCGCGCCGGTGTCATCGCCACCGCCCTCTGGGGCGTTGTTGGCTTTCTGGCGGGCGTGTTCATCGCTTTCCAGCTGGCCTTTCCGGGCCTGAACTTTGACTGGGCACAGGGCTATGCCAACTTTGGCCGCCTGCGTCCGCTGCACACTTCGGCGGTTATTTTCGCTTTCGGCGGGAACGCCCTGATCGCGTCATCGTTCTTTGTCGTACAGCGCACCAGCGCCGCACGCCTCTGGGGTGGCAATCTGGCGTGGTTCGTGTTCTGGGGCTATCAGCTCTTCATCGTTCTGGCGGCGACCGGCTATCTGCTGGGCGGCACGCAGTCGAAAGAATACGCTGAACCCGAATGGTATGTGGACCTGTGGCTGACGGTTGTCTGGGTGGCCTACCTGGCGGTCTTCCTCGGCACGATCATCAAGCGTAAAGAGCCGCACATCTACGTGGCCAACTGGTTCTACCTGTCGTTCATCGTCACCGTTGCAATGCTGCACTTGGTGAACAACGCGACCATCCCCGTGTCGATCTTCGGCTCGAAATCGGTCATCCTTTGGGCCGGTGTTCAGGATGCGATGGTTCAATGGTGGTATGGCCACAACGCTGTGGGCTTCTTCCTGACCGCGGGCTTCCTCGGCATGATGTATTACTTCATTCCGAAACAGGCTGAACGTCCGGTGTTCTCGTACAAGCTGTCGATCATCCACTTCTGGGCGCTGATCTTCATCTACATCTGGGCTGGTCCCCACCACCTGCACTATACCGCGCTGCCTGACTGGGCGTCGACGCTGGGTATGGTCTTCTCGATCGTCCTCTGGATGCCGTCGTGGGGTGGTATGATCAACGGCCTGATGACGCTTTCGGGCGCATGGGACAAGCTGCGCACCGACCCGATCATCCGTATGATGGTAATCTCGGTCGGCTTCTACGGCATGTCGACCTTCGAAGGTCCGATGATGTCGATCCGCGCGGTGAACTCGCTGTCGCACTACACTGACTGGACCATTGGTCACGTGCACTCGGGTGCGCTTGGCTGGAACGGCATGATCACTTTCGGTGCTCTGTACTATCTGGTTCCGGTTCTGTGGAAACGCGAGCGCCTCTACTCGCTGTCGCTGGTATCCTGGCACTTCTGGCTGGCCACCATCGGTATCGTTCTCTACGCCGCTTCGATGTGGGTAACCGGTATCATGGAAGGTCTGATGTGGCGCGAAGTTGACGCCAACGGCTTCCTTGTGAACTCGTTCGCCGACACCGTGGCCGCGAAATTCCCGATGTACGTTGTGCGCGGTCTGGGTGGGGTCATGTTCCTCGCTGGTGCCGTCATCATGTGCTACAACCTCTGGATGACTGTGAAAAAAGCGCCGGCGAAAGAGCCGCTCGCCACCGCAGTCCCGGCTGAATAAGGAGGGTTCGAACTATGGGAATTCTCGATAAACACAAGGTCCTCGAGACCAACGCGACACTCCTTCTGGTCTTCAGCTTTCTGGTTGTTACCATCGGTGGTATCGTGCAGATCGCTCCGCTGTTCTGGCTGGAAAACACCATCGAAGAGGTCGAGGGCATGCGCCCCTACACCCCTCTCGAACTGGCCGGTCGTGAAGTCTACATCCGCGAAGGCTGCTATGTCTGCCACTCGCAGATGATCCGTCCGATGCGCGACGAGGTAGAACGCTATGGTCACTACTCGCTGGCCGCGGAATCCATGTATGACCACCCCTTCCAGTGGGGCTCCAAGCGGACAGGTCCCGACCTGGCGCGCGTGGGCGGTCGTTACTCGGATGACTGGCACGTAGACCACCTGCGCGATCCGCAGTCGGTTGTGCCGGAATCGGTGATGCCGAAATACGGCTTCCTCGAGCGCAAGCTGATCGATGGCAAGTATATCGGTGACATCATGGCCACCAACGCCATCGTCGGTGTTCCCTACACCGAGGACATGATTGCGAACGCGCAGGCTGACTTTGCGGCGCAAGCTGATCCCGACAGCGACTATGACGGTCTGCTGGAACGCTATGGCGAAAAGGTCAACGTCCGCAACTTTGACGGCCAGCCCGGTGTGTCCGAAATGGATGCCATGGTCGCTTATTTGCAGATGCTGGGCACGCTGGTTGATTTCTCGACCTTCACCCCTGACGCGTCGCGGTAAGGAGCAGGGAAGATGGAAACATATTCCTTCCTGCGAGAGTTCGCCGACAGCTGGATGCTGCTGTTCCTGTTCCTGTTCTTCATTGGTGTGATCGTCTGGGTTTTCCGCCCGGGCGCCACCAAGGAGTACAGCGACACCGCAGACATTCCGTTCCGGCACGAAGACAAACCCGCCACGGATGAGGAGGCGAGGACATGAGTAAAAAACCTGTACAAAAAGGCAACCAGGTCGAAACGACTGGTCACAGCTGGGACGGGATTGAAGAGTATAACAACCCTTTGCCGAAATGGTGGGTCTATATCTTCTACGCCTGTATCGTCTGGGGCATTGGTTACACCATCGCATATCCGGCATGGCCGGGGATCCAAAGCGCAACTGCGGGCGTTCTCGGGTGGTCCACCCGTGCGAACGTCGCGGCCGACATCGAACAGGCTGCGGAAAAGCTGGCCCCGATCAACGCCAAGCTGGAAGCGGCTGAGTTGACCGCAATCCAGTCGGACGCCGAACTGAACGCCTATGCGGTGTCGGCGGGTGCGGCCGTGTTCAAGACCTGGTGCGCCCAGTGTCACGGATCCGGTGCTGCCGGCGCGGTTGGCTATCCCAACCTGCTGGACAACGACTGGCTGTGGGGTGGCGACATCGAAGCCATTCACGCCACGATCAGCCACGGGATCCGCAACGAGGATGACGACGATGCGCGTTACTCCGAGATGCCGGCCTTTGGTGAATTGCTCGAGCCTGCCGAAGTCGAACAGGTCGTCAATTTCGTGATGACCCTGTCGGGCGGCGAAGCCAAGGATGCGTCCTTGGTCGAAGCGGGTGCCGTTGTGTACGAAGACAACTGCTCTGCGTGCCACATGGAAGACGGCTCTGGTGACCGTGAACAAGGGGCACCGAACCTGACCGACGCGATCTGGCTCTATGGCGGCAGCTACGAGGACATCCTCGAAACTGTCAACTATAGCCGCTACGGCGTGATGCCGCCGTGGTCGGCGGATGCGTCTGAAGCAGGTCGTCTGACCGAAGCGCAGGTGCGCGCGGTCTCTGTCTACGTCCATCAGCTGGGCGGCGGCGAGTAAACACATCCCTAAAGGGCGGCGCATCACCTGCGCCGCCCTTTTTCCTATTCCGAACCTTGCGGGGTTTGGTCTGGACACCGGCTTTCCGTCCTGTTCGCGCGTTTCCTGGAAAGCCGGTGCTTCCTTTTTCCTCAGAACAATCCAGCCAGAAACCCCCACAGCCCTTTGCGCCGCGGCACAATGGATTTTGTTCTGGGCGCATCTAGCGGTGAAAACTCGGTGCCTCTCAGAAAGGTCGCGGTCTGAAAGGATTTGGCAAAGATTAGTAACATGTCCGTTGTCCTGTTCTGGTGTAATCCTTGTTGATAATTGGATGTTTTGCCTTCACTCTGCGAGTCAGGAACATTTTTAACGTGTAAGTTGCAGTTACATATGGATTGGCGCAGCCTTCCCCCGCTCAGCGCGCTGCGCGCTTTCGCGGCCTTTGCAGAAAAGGGCTCGGTGCAATCCGCCGGTGCGGCCCTGAATGTCAGCCATGCCGCGATCAGCCAGCAAATCCGCAATCTGGAAACGCATCTTGGCCTGGGCCTGCTGGACCGCTCGGGGCGGGCGGCGGTTTTAACGCTTGAGGGGCGTCAATTGGCCGAGGCTTTGCTGAGCGGGTTTGAAGTGATGGCGCAGCGTGTCGAGGAACTGACATCGCAGCAGACCGTGCGCGCCTTGCATGTTGCGACAACCCCGGCTTTCGCGACGCATTGGCTCGTGCCGCGCCTGCCCGAGTTCCGCGCCAAACACCCCGAAATTGACATCATGATTGATCCCAACCCGGCCCTGACCGATCCCACGCCGGGCGGCGTCGACATTTGTGTGCGCTATGGAGACGGGCGTTGGTCCGGATTCGACACGGAAGAGCTTTTGCCGTCGTCCATTGTCGTAATCGCGGCGCCATCCCTGATCGCGGGGCGCCAGATCACGACCCCCGCCGATCTGGCACAGTTTCCGTGGCTGCAGGAATTCGGCACCTCGGAAAGTACCGAATGGTTAAGGAAGCACGGGGTTGACGAGGGCACCGCGCGGGGCGGGATGGTGCATTTGCCGGGCAATCTGTTGACGCAGGCCGCCTGCAACGGACAAGGTGTTGCCGTGACCGCCCGCGCCTGGGTCGAAGACGACCTTGCCACGGGTGCCGTGACCCTGCTGTTCGAGGATGCGCGCGAGAAAGGGTATCACATTGTCACCCATCCCACGGCGTTGCGCCCTGCGGCGCGGTCCTTTCGGGCGTGGCTGCGCAAACTCGCCACGCCGCGCGCCTAACCCATCGCGCTGTCAGTCTTGCGCAGGGCGGCCCGTTTTGCATCGTTGCGGTCGCTCCAGATTGCCAGCCCGCTCCAGGCCAGCATATAGGCCGCGCCGAACCCGATGATAAATTCGCCGGGCAACGGCCCCACATCCGCACGCCGGAACGCCTCTTCCCAGCTTGTGACGGCGGTCGGATGCACCGCGATCTTGCCGGCAAAGGCCATGGACTGGATCAGCAGGATCCACAGGTAATTGCGCCGGATGCGCCGCCCCACCGCAGTAAGGTAATCCACGTGATAGCGTGGCTTGAGGTAATCATTGGCCAGAACCTTCTGCCAGTTTTCCTCAAGATGCAGGTTCCCGTCATACAGCATCGGCGCATAGAAATGGGTCTCGATCCAGCGCGCCCGCGCCCGCCAGACATTGAAATACCGATAGCGCCGCGCCTCCAGCATCAGGAAAAAAATGATCAGCACGCCCACCAGCACCAGCGGCAGGGGCGAGGCGTCAGGCGATGCAAAGGAAATCGACAGGGCAACGCCCAGCGTCACCACCGCCCAGTTGGTCGTCGTATCCAGCCGCGTGCGCCAGATGGTGCTGCGATAGACCTCGCCGCGATACAAATGCGCCACGGCCCCGATCTCGGCAGATTCGAGCGTTTTACGCTCGTCGTTCAATTCGGAAATCTCTCCCGCCTCCCTTTCGGACAAAAAATTTCCGCTCCCTGCGTGAATAATGCACGTCGTTTGATCTGGGTCAAAGGACAAACGTCCGGAATCAATCAGTCTGAAAGCAACCTTGGTGCAGACATGCGCTGTATCGGGGAGGAGATTGCCAGCGGAATTATCCGCTGACAACATGGTGTCGGCTTTCCGTCCTGTTCGCGCGTTTCCTGGAAAGCCGACACCGTTTCATACAAAATATCACATCTGGATACATCTTCAAGCCCGGTGCCGCCGCGCGGTTTGGTCGCCACGACAGGGCTGGAAAAGCTGTATCTGAAAAACATAATTTGACCCATGTCAAAGCCATTGCACCGGCAAGGCGTCAAAAGACAATCAGTGAATTCTAAATGCGCGAGTGATTCCAGTGAGCAGCACCGATAACGAGCCAGGCCTTTACGCCGCCCGAGAACCGATTTTCCCCAAACGGGTCAGCGGGAAGTTCCGTAATCTGAAATGGATCATCATGGCGGTGACGCTGGGGATTTATTACCTGACGCCGTGGATTCGCTGGGATCGCGGGCCCAGCCTGCCGGATCAGGCGGTTCTTCTGGACCTTGCCAACCGCCGGTTCTTCTTTTTCATGATCGAGATCTGGCCGCACGAATTCTATTTCGTTGCTGGGCTTCTGGTAATGGCGGGTCTTGGCCTGTTCCTGTTCACTTCGGCGCTGGGGCGGGTCTGGTGCGGCTATGCCTGTCCGCAAACCGTCTGGACCGACCTTTTCATCCTTGTGGAACGCTGGATTGAAGGCGACCGCAACGCGCGCCTGCGCCTGCATCGTCAGAAAAAATGGGACTTCCGCAAGGTCCGACTGCGCCTGATCAAATACCTGTCCTGGGTGGCGATCGCCATGGCCACCGGCGGTGCATGGGTGTTCTATTTCACCGATGCCCCGACCCTGATGGTTGATCTGTTCCAGGGAACAGCACACCCGGTCGCCTACACCACCATCGGTGTGATGACCTTTACCACGATTTTCTTCGGCGCCATCGCACGCGAACAGATCTGCATCTATGCCTGCCCGTGGCCGCGGATTCAGGCCGCGATGATGGACGAAGATACACTGACCGTGGGCTACCGAGACTGGCGCGGCGAGCCGCGCAAAGGCTCGGAAGAGGTGCGCAACGGTGCCGAGCAGGGCGACTGCATCAACTGCATGGCCTGTGTGAACGTCTGCCCGATGGGCATCGACATCCGCGAAGGTCAGCAGCTTGAGTGTATCACCTGCGCGCTGTGTATCGACGCCTGTGACGAGATCATGGACAAGATCGGCAAGCCGCGTGGCCTGATCGACTATCTTGCCCTGTCGGACGAAGAAAACGAACGCTCCGGCAAAGAGCCCAAGAACATCTGGAAACACGTGCTGCGCCCGCGTACCATTATGTACACGACGCTCTGGTCACTGGTGGGTGTGGGTCTGGTCGTGGCGCTGTTCATGCGCACTGATATCGACCTGACCGTGGCGCCTGTGCGCAACCCGACCTTCGTGACCATGTCTGACGGCACCATCCGCAACACCTACGAGGTGCGCCTGCGCAACAAACATGGTGAAGAGCGTCCGTTCCGCATTTCGGTCAAGGGCGACCCCGCTCTGCGCGTCAGTCTTGAAGGCACGCCTTATGAAACCGTGAATGTGCCTGCGGATACGATGAAACTGCAACGGGTCTATGTGCTGGCACCGCCGAACTCGACCCCGGCCACATCCAGCCTCACCGATTTCCGCATCTGGGTCGAAGATGTCTCGAACGGCGATCGCGTGTATAAAGACACCACATTCAACGGAAAGGGCAACTGATGTCTGAGGAACGTCAATTCACCGGGCGCCATGCTCTCATGATCTTTGTGGGGGCTTTCGCCATCATCATCACCGTCAACCTGGCGCTGGCCTATAACGCGGTGGCCACCTTTCCGGGCCTCGAGGTCAAGAACTCTTACGTGGCCAGCCAGGAATTCGACCAACGCCGCGACGCGCAGGAATCTCTGGGCTGGAATGTCTCGGCCCAGCATGTCGGAGGTCTGCTGATCCTGTCGATCACCGACGATCTGGGTAAACCTGTCCGTGTCGATGAACTGAACGCCGTGCTGGGGCGGGCGACCCACGTCAAGGACGACATCCAGCCCAGCTTTCAGTTTGACGGCGGCGCCTATGTCGCGCCCATGGCTCTGGCCGATGGCAACTGGAACATCCGCATGACCGCCAAGGCAAAGGACGGCACCGAGTTCCAGCAACGGGTCATCCTGCACGTGAAAGGGTAACACCATGACGGCTGCCATGCGTCCCAGTGCTTCGGCCTGTCCGGCTTGCGCCGCCGCGCCCGCAGCCGAAGCCCTTGCCGAGCAAGAGGCCCAGAAAGACGCGCGTCTCGCGCTGTCCCTGCCCACCATCCACTGTGCCGCCTGTATCTCGGCTGTGGAACGCGAACTTGGCAAACAGCCGGGCGTGAAATCGGCGCGCGTAAACCTGACCCTGAAACGCGCCACGATCGAGGCCGATCATGATGTGACCGCGCAGGATCTGGTCACGGTGCTGGATGGCATTGGCTACGAGGCGCATGAACTGGACGCCGGCACCCTGTCCGCCACCGAAAACGACAAGGCGGGCCGCGACCTTCTGATGCGTCTGGCCGTGGCGGGCTTTGCATCCATGAACGTGATGCTTCTGTCCGTGTCGGTCTGGTCCGGTGCCGAGGCCGCCACCCGCGACATGTTCCACTGGATTTCGGCGGCCATCGCCCTGCCCACGATTGTGTTCGCAGGCAAGCCTTTCTATGTGAACGCATGGTCCGCGCTCAAGAACGGGCGCCTGAACATGGATGTGCCGATTGTGCTGGCCATTGTGCTGGCGGTTGTCACCTCGCTCTGGGAAACCTCGCTTTCGGGCGAACATGCCTATTTCGACGCCGCCCTGACGCTGGTCTTCTTCCTGCTGAGTGGCCGTTACCTTGATCACCGCACCCGCGCCGTGGCCCGGTCCGCAGCCGAGGAACTGGCCGCGCTCGAGGTGCCCCGCGCCATTCGGATCGAAGATGGCGAGGAAACGACCGTGCAGGTTGCCGAGCTCGCCGTCGGAGACCTGATCCTCGTGCGCCCCGGCGGGCGTATGCCGGTGGATGGCGACATCGTCGAGGGCCAGTCCGAACTCGACCGGTCGCTTCTGACCGGGGAAACCCTGCCTGTCTTTGCCGAACCCGGTCAGGGCGTCAGTGCAGGCGAGGTAAACCTGACCGGCCCGCTCGTGATCCGCGCCACCGCCGTGGGGCAGGAAACCAGCCTGCACCGCATGGCCGACCTTGTCGCCATCGCCGAATCCGGCCGCTCGCGCTATACCTCGCTGGCTGACAAGGCTGCGAAACTCTATGCGCCGGGCGTGCATATCCTGTCTGCGCTCGCCTTTGTGGGCTGGTATATCTACACTTGGGATGTGCGCACCGCGCTGAATATCGCCGCTGCCGTTCTGATCATCACCTGCCCCTGTGCTCTGGGGCTGGCAGTGCCTGCCGTGACCACCGCCGCCTCGGGGCGTCTGTTCCGCAAGGGGATGCTGATCAAGCATTCAACCGCGCTGGAACGCCTGGCACAGGTGGATACCGTCGTTTTTGACAAGACCGGCACCCTGACGGCTGGCACTCCCGGTCTGACCAATCTTGACGACCTTGACCGCGAAGACGTGTCGGTGGCTATGGCGCTGGCCATGGGGTCGTCGCACCCGCTGTCGCAGGCCATCGTGACCGCCGCCAATGCCGCCGGGATCAAACCCGCCAAACTGTCCGAGATCGAAGAGGTGCCGGGCTTTGGTACACAGGCCCTGTTGAACGGTCAGCGCGTCCGCCTGGGCCGTGCCGCATGGGTCGGCGCCGATGCCCGCGCCCAGACTTCGGCCTTCCTTGCCTTGCCCGACGGGGCAATTCACGCCTTTACCTTCACCGACACGCTGCGCGATGGCGCGGAAGAGGCCGTGCGCGCCCTGATCGCGGATGGCAAGGATGTCATGCTGATTTCCGGCGATAGCACCGGCGCGGTCGAGGCCCTGGCCAACCGTTTGGGCATCGATAAATGGATCGCCGAGGCCCTGCCCGAAGACAAGGCCGCCAAGGTTCAGGCGCTTGCAGAAGAAGGCAAGCATGTGCTGATGGTCGGGGACGGCCTGAACGACACCGCCGCGTTGGCCGCGGCCCACGTGTCAATTTCGCCCGCCTCGGCGCTGGATGCGGCCCGTGTGGCATCGGACATCGTGCTTCTGGGCGGGGATCTCAGCCCGATTGCCGACGCGCTGTCCACCGCCCGCTCGGCGATCAAGCGTATCCGCGAAAACTTCCGCATTGCCACGGTTTACAACATCATTGCTGTGCCGCTGGCCATTGCGGGCCTGTGTTCGCCCCTGATTGCCGCATTGGCGATGTCGACCTCTTCCATTACAGTCTCACTCAACGCATTGCGGCTGAGGTAAGCACAAAAATGGAAGTCCTGTCTATTCTGATCCCTGTTTCCCTGATCCTTGGGGGCGCGGGTCTGCTGTTTTTCGTATTCACCCTGAAAAGCAACCAGTACAGCGACCCCGAGGGCGACGCGCGCCGCATCCTGAGTGATGAATATGACGACCACCCCAAGCCGTGAGGCTTGGGTCACAGCTGTTCCCAAGGCCCGGCCCCGCGCCGGGCTTTGTGCTTTATGAAAAGGTAACGGTGGCGGGGCTCAGCCCCGCGATCTCGACCGTGCAGGTCTGGCCGGGCGCAATGGCCCCAACCCCCGCAGGGGTGCCGGTCATGATCAGGTCGCCGGGGGCCAGCGTGACAAGCCGTGACAGGAAGGCAATGATTTGATCCGTGGGCCAGATCATCTCGGACAGGTCTCCGTCCTGCCGTAGTTCTCCCTCCACTGAACAAGTGATCCGCCCGGACGTCATCGGCCCGGTTTCCGGGGCGGCGTGCAGCGCGCCGATCACCGCTGAGGCATCAAACCCTTTGGCCATGTCCCACGGACGACGCATCTCTTTGGCTTCGGCCTGAAGATCGCGCCGCGTCAGGTCATTGCCCGCGCCATAGCCCCAGATGTGCCGCGCGGCATCCGCAGCGGCGATCTCTGCGCCACCGGTGCCGATGGCCACGACCAGCTCCGCCTCGTGATGCAGATTCTCGGTGGCCTTCGGAAAGGGCAGGGTCACCCCCGAGGGCACCGCCGCATCCGCCGGTTTGGTGAAAAAGAACGGCGGGTCGCGATCCGGATCATTGCCCATTTCGCGGGCATGTTCGGCATAGTTGCGTCCGACACAAAAGATCCGGCGCACAGGAAACAAAGCATCTGAACCGGCCACAGGCAGCAGGGACGGGGTGGGGGCGGGAAGAACAAGATCAGCCATGCGCCCAGTCTTGGCGCAGGGCGCCCCGTCCTGCAAGAGGGATCAGGAGGACGGGCCGATGGTCAGGCAGGTGATCTTGCGCGCCTGAAGGCGGCGACAGGCCAGATCTGCGGTCTCGCGGGTCATACCCATGAAATTCGCATCATACCCGCGCGAATTCTTGACCACCTTGCGCAACGTGCCATCCAGCGTGCTCATCTCGGCCAGCGCAGTTTTCAACAGCTGTTTTTCCGCGGCATAGCGGCTCTGGTAGCGCCCGATGTTGATGCCCCAGTGACGCCCGCCCGAGGTGGACAGACGCGTCACAACCTGTGGTTCGGGCGGCGGTTCGGGCACGTTCTTGACCAGAACCAGCGTGCTGTCGCTTTCCTGCGCCTCAAGCAGCGCGGACTGGATATCGTGCTCGATCTCGACGGTGGCGGTGGCCACGGCCACGGGCTGGTTCGCGGGTTCGTTGGCGCGTGGGCGCATCTTGGGCCGCAAGCTCTTGGTGACGGCGGTGGCCACGCGGATCGTCTTCCCGGCGGCGGGTTTGTCATTCCCGGTATAGGCGGGACGCTTTGGTTTGTTCACAGCCACACGGCTGGGCGCGCGCTTGAACCCGAGGTCCAGCAATTCCGCGACCTTGGCATTGCGGCTTGCGGTGGAACGGCCCCCGAACACCGTGGCAATAATACGCTCATTGCCTCGTTCCGCCGACGCCACAAGATTGAACCCCGCCGCCCGCGTGTAGCCGGTCTTGATGCCGTCCGCCCCGCGGTACGCCGCCAGAAGCCGGCGGTTGGTGTTCGACACCTCGCGAATGCCCGCATGGGTCGAGCGGCGCGAGAACAGGTTGTAATATTCGGGATAGTCATAGAACAGGTGCCGCCCCAGCGTGGTCATGTCGCGCGCGGTCGAAAGGTGCCCCGACTCGGTCAGACCATGGGCGTTCTTGAAGGTCGTGTTGGTCATGCCCAACGCCTTGGCCGTGCGGTTCATGCGGCGGGCGAACTTGGCCTCGGACCCCGAGATCGCCTCGCCGATGGCGGTGGCGGCGTCATTGGCGGATTTCACGGCCGCCGCCCGGATCAGATAGCGGAAGGCGATGCGCTGGCCGGGTTTCAGGCCCAGCTTCGAGGGCGGTTCCGCTGCGGCGTTCTTGGAAATACGGACCTTGGTGTCCAGGGAAATCTCGCCGCGCTCGACCGCCTCGAACGCGATGTAGAGTGTCATCATCTTGGTGAGAGAGGCCGGGTGCAGGCGGGTATCCGCATTGCGCGAATGCAGAACTTCGCCCGAGCGCGCATCAATCACCATCGCTGCGTAGGGTGCTGCCGCGACCGACAAGGGAAGACATGCGAGCAGCCAGACTGCCGCCCACAATACGAGCCCCCATCGGGCCGGCTGAGTGTGCCGAACCTTCACGTGAAACTGCCTTTTTCTGCCTCGTGCCGCCGGTTTTTTCCGGTCTGGCCTGTTGTTTTCTACAGCAAGGCTAACACAGGCGCGGCACCGAATAAACCCCTTGCAAACAGGGAAAACATTCACGTCACGCAAATGGGAACTCAAGATTTTGGGGGGCTGTCGGGGCAGGCCCCAACACTGGCGATTGTGGCGAAAATGGGGCGCGGCGCGCCCTCGATTCAAAGATTCGTGTCAAAGTCACGTTTTGGGATGGCGCGACAGAGTCGCCTATCCGATCTCGCGTACCAGATTGGGCAGACCGCCCAGTGTGTCCAGCGCGCGGTATCGCGGCTCGGCGACCGGCGGCTCGGCATGTTCCAGCTCCCATGTCAGGCCGTGCGGCACATAAACGCCCCAGCTTCCGGCCTTGATCGCGGGCACCACGTCGGATTTCATGGAATTGCCCACCATCATCGCGTGATGCGCGCCGTCCGCGTGGCGGTCGAACACCGTTTGATAAATCTCCGGCGTCTTGTGCGACACGATCTCGACCCAGTCGAAAAGATCGCCCAATCCTGACTGCGCCAGCTTGCGTTCCTGATCCAGCAGGTCACCCTTGGTGATCAGGATGATGCGATAGTCGCGGGCCAGGTCCCCGACCACCTCCTGCACATCGGGCAGCAATTCGATCGGGTGGCGCAACATCTCGCGCCCGGCCGCCATCAACTCGGCAATCACCGAGGCCGGAACCCGTTCCTCGGTCACTTCGATCGCGGTCTCGATCATCGACAGGACAAACCCCTTGATGCCGAAACCATAGTGCCCCACGTTGCGCTTTTCCGCTTCGAGCAGGCGCTGTTCAAGGTGATCCTGCGCCACGTAGTCCGCCAGCAATTCGGCAAACCGTTCCTGCGTGATGCGAAAGAACCGCTCGTTATGCCAAAGCGTGTCATCCGCGTCGAAGCCGATGGTGGTGAGGTGTCTGGGCATGGTTTTTCTTGTTCCGCCTGCGTCCCGAGCGGGGCCTCTCCTGTAATATTGGGCCCGAGGCTCTTTTCTAACGCAACTGAGAGGTTATATAAACCGTCCAATGCTACGAGGGGATTCTGGACCGACCATGCGCAAGCAACCCGTGATCATGTCCGCTGGCAAGGATGACGATGGCGATTTCGGCGTCGCGCTGGAAACGCGCACGCGCACCCGCCGTCCCCCGATGTACAAGGTAATGCTATTGAACGACGACTACACCCCGATGGAATTCGTGGTGCATGTGCTTGAACGGTTCTTTGGCATGACCCACGCGCAGGCCTTCGAGATCATGTTGACCGTGCACAAGAAAGGCGTTGCCGTCGTGGGTGTGTTCAGCCACGAGATCGCCGAAACCAAGGTCACGCAGGTGATGGACATGGCCCGTCGCCACCAGCACCCGCTGCAATGCACCATGGAAAAGGAGTGATCCGCGCCACTGCCGGATCGCAAAAACCACATGTCCCAGTCCCGCCTGTCACTGGCTGTTCACGAGAACGGTCTGAACATTCCTGAAACCGCGCGTATGGCTGTCTTTGCGCCGCGTGTCGGGTTCGATCTCTCGGCGCTGCCGCGCGCCGCGTGCCACATCATCCAGCCACTGAAACCCGATTACGACGCCTTTGCCGCCGCCGGATTTGACTGTGCCGTGCACGAGGACGGTCGCTATGATTTTGCGCTGGTCTGCCTGCCACGGGCCAAGGCGCAGGCGCGTGACCTGATCGCCCGCGCTGTTACCTGCGCGGATACGGTGATCGTGGATGGGCAGAAAACCGATGGTGTCGACAGTCTGTTGAAAGACTGCCGCAAACGCGCCGGGCTGACCGGCAGCCTCGCCAAATCCCATGGCAAGCTGTTCTGGTTCTCGGGCGGAGACTTTGCCGATTGGCGCGCGCCCGACCAGCAAGAGGTTGCGGGCGGGTTTCTCACCGCTGCGGGTGTCTTTTCGGCGGACGGGATCGATCCGGCCTCGGCGCTTCTGGCGCAGCACCTGCCGCAGAAACTGGGCCGCACGGTTGCCGATCTCGGGGCGGGCTGGGGCTATCTCTCGGCGCAGATCCTGCAACATCCCGAGGTCGAGACCCTCTATCTGGTAGAGGCCGACCATGTGGCGCTGGACTGTGCGCGGGCCAATCTTGATGATCCGCGTGCCGCATTCCACTGGGCCGACGCAACCACGTGGCATGCGCGCGCGCGCATGGATACGGTGGTGATGAACCCGCCCTTCCACACCGGGCGCAGCGCCGATCCGGCCCTTGGCGCCGCGTTTATCAAGGCTGCCGCCCGCATGATGGCCCCGGCGGGGCAGCTTTGGATGGTGGCCAACCGGCACCTGCCGTATGAACCCATTCTTGCGTCGCATTTTACCAAGACCGAGGAAATCGCAGGCGATACCCGGTTCAAGGTGCTGTGGGCCGCACGACCATCTCGCGCGCGGACCTGAAACGCCGTAACCTGATCTTTCAGAATCACCCCGGAGACCGCTCATGTCTTTCAACATCTCTGGCAAGACCGCCATCATCACCGGTGCCGCCAATGGCATCGGGCTGGCCGTGGCCCGCCATTTTGCCGATCACGGGGCCAACGTGATGTGCGCCGACATGGACGAAGACCGTCTCGCCGACGAGTTGGGCGCGCAGGGGGAAGACGGCAATATCCGCTATTTCGCGGGCGACCTGCGCGAAAAGCTGACCATCCAGAACCTGCTGTCGGCCACAATCGACGCCTTTGACACGGTGGATATCCTTGTCAATGCCTGCCGGCAGATCGTGCCCACCGATCCGCTGGATTCGGATGATGACTCGGTCGAACTGCTGTTGCAGCAGAACATGCTGACCGCGCTGCGCCTGTCACAATGCGTGGCCAAGCGCATGATCAAACAGGCCGCGGATCGCAGCGAGGGACCGGTCGGGTCGATCGTGAACCTGTCCTCGATCGCCGCCAACCGCGCCCATCCCGAGTTGATGGCCTATTCCGTCTCGAACGCCGCGATGGAACAGATGACCCGCAGCATGGCCGTGGCGCTGGCGCCGCACCGGATCCGGGTCAATGCCGTGGCCTTCGGCTCGGTCATGTCGGCCAGCCTTCAGGAAACGCTGAAAGAGCATCGCGATTTCCGCAATGACATCGAACACCACACGCCGCTGGGCCGGATTGCCTCGGCAACCGAACTGGGCGACGCGGTGCAGTACCTTGCCTCGGAAGCGTCGAGCTTTGTGACCGGACAGGTCATCACCGTGGATGGCGGGCGCACCCTGTTGGATGCGGTCGAAGCGCCCGCGCATTAGGGCGGCGGGCTTCTCCAACCCGGTAGATCGTTGGGGGCCAGCCCCCAAACCCGATTTAAGATTGGGGGCCAGCCCCCAAACCCCCGAGGTATTTCACCCAAGAAAAAGACAGGTGCGGCTGCGGCCATAGCGCGCTGGCGCATCGGACCTGCGCCTGCTAGCAAAACGGGAACAGGTATCAGGGAGGCGATCCATGAGCGATCAGATGGAGAATGAGAAGGCGCGGGCATCCGCATGGTTCCGTGAGTTGCGCGATCAGATCGTGGCCGCGTTCGAGGGGCTCGAGGACAGCCACGCCACCGGACCCTTTGCCGACCAGGCGCCGGGCCGGTTCGAAGTGACCGAAACTAAGCGGGCCAGCGCCGACGGGTCGGACGCGGGGGGCGGGCTCATGTCGGTGATGCGCGGCGGGCGCGTGTTCGAGAAGATCGGCGTGAATGTCTCGACCGTGTACGGCGAATTGGGCGAGCGTGCGCAGGCGGCGATGGCGGCGCGCAAGGGGCTGCCCGGCATGAAGGACGATCCGCGCTTCTGGGCCAGTGGCATCAGCCTTGTCGCCCATATGCAAAACCCCCATTGCCCGGCGGTGCATATGAACACACGCATGTTCTGGACCCCGCATGGCTGGTGGTTCGGGGGCGGGTCGGATCTGAACCCCTGCCTGGAATATGACGAGGACACCGCGCATTTCCACGACGTGCAGAAGGCGCATTGTGACCGGCACGATCCCGGGCATTATCCCCGATTCAAGGCCTGGGCGGACGAGTATTTCTATGTGCCCCACCGCAACCGCGCCCGTGGCGTCGGCGGTATTTTCCTTGATGATTACAACACCGGCGACTGGGAGGCGGATTTCGCCTTCATCCAGGATGTCGGGCGCGCCTTCCTGCCGGCCTTTGTGCCGCTGACCGAAAAACGGCGGGTGCAGGATTTCGGCACGGCCGAGAAGGATGCGCAGCTCGTGCATCGCGGGCTATATGCGGAATACAACCTTGTCTATGACCGTGGCACCAAGTTCGGGCTGGAAACCGGCCATGATGCCAACGCGGTGTTGATGAGTCTGCCGCCATTGGCCAAGTGGGTCTGACACAGGGCTGACACGGCAAAACGGCGGGGGATTGTCCCGCCGTTTGTCATTTGGAAAGGGTGCGCGCCGTTACGACTGTGCGATGCGGATGTTGCGGCAGAGTTGGCGGTGCATCATCTCGATCTCGGCATAGGGGCCGCGCAGGGCGGTGATCTCGTCGCTGGTGCCCGCCAGTTTCACCCGCAGCCGCGAAGGGGTGCCCGGGGTCTCGGCCTTTTTCACGTACAGACTCTTGATGTGGCGCAGCGGGATGCGACGGCTTGACCGCAGGTTGCCGCGCCGGTCCAGTTTGGAGATGCACAGGTCCTGGCGCATCGGATCGAACATGACCTCGCTGCGGTGGCCACGCATGGCAAAGGAATAAACCGCCAGACCAATACAGGAAAAGGCAACCGAAAGCAGGGCTTTGGTCACGGTGGGGTTTCCGGCAAAGCTCGCGTTGGGGACAAGGTGCTGGATAAAGGCACCAAGAATGATCACGATCCCGACAAACCGCACGATGGCCTCGTTTCGGGTTGTGTGGCGGAAATGACCGTCCACCTCGCGGGCGGCAAAACCGTTTTCACCGGCGGTTGCGGCCAGTGTCTGGTATCCGGCGACATCCATCACGTTTCGTCCAACAGGTGCGTTCATGGCTGAGTTCCCCTTTCTGAAGAGCCTGCGCAAAACCCATTAGCACCGCAAAAGGTGGCAGAAATGGGGTGCCGGATGGGCTCATTTTGGGGAAAGAAGGGTTAATTGCCGCTTAATGTACCGATCCCCGCCGCGATTGTTTCACGGCGGGAAACGTAATTCGCGTCAGCCGCGCCAGTCGAAAAAGCCGGGGCCAGCCTTGGCCAGAAGGCTTTCTGCCATCTCTCGGCCCAGCTCTGCGCCCCTGGCAATCGGGGCGGTGCGGTCTTCGCTCAGGGATTCCGACCCGTCTGGCCGCAGGACTTCGCCCCGCAGGCGCAGCATATCGCCGTCCAGCTCGGCCAGCGCCGCAATCGGCGTTTCGCACGACCCGTCCAGCGCAGCCAGAAAGGCGCGTTCCGCCGCCAGCCGCTGACCGGTGGGGGTGTCATGGATCGCGGCCAGCAACCCGGCTGTGTTGTCGTCATCGGCGCGCCGTTCGATGCCGATCGCGCCTTGCGCCACGGCGGGCAGCATCTCTTCAGGGGCAATGGCCGAGGCAGCCACCTCTTTCATGCCCAGACGGCTCAGGCCCGCCATGGCCAGAAACGTGCAATCGGCCACGCCGTCGCCCAGCTTTTTCAGGCGGGTCTGCACGTTGCCACGGAATTCCACGACCGTCAGGTCGGGGCGATAGTTCAGAAGTTGCGCGCGCCGGCGCAGTGACGAGGTGCCCACCACCGCACCCGCAGGCAAGTCTGCCAGCGATTTCGCGTGGGGCGACACAAAGGCATCGCGCGTGTCCTCGCGCGGCAGGTAGGTGTCCAGCAACAGCCCCTCGGGCTGGTCCACCGGCATGTCCTTCATCGAATGCACCGCGATGTCGATCCTGCCCGACAGCAGGTCTTCCTCGATCTCCTTGGTGAACAGCCCCTTGCCGCCCAGATCCTTGAGCGGCTTGTCCTTGGCAATCAGGGCTGCATCGTCGCCGGTGGTCTTGATGATGACGATCTCGAACGCGTCTTCCGGCAGATCGAACGCAGCCATCAGGCGGCGGCGGGTCTCATATGCCTGGGCCAGAGCCAGCGGCGATCCACGGGTGCCGATCTTGAGGGGCGAAGCGGGGGAGGGCAGGGTCAAAGTCATAACGGTTCTCTAATCGCGACAGGGTGTCCTGACAAGCCATCGCCGCTTGACATCGCGACGCGGGTGCCGGACCAAGCAGGGCAAGCGGCCTCGCGAGGTGGGGCCAGTTGAATTCCGGCGCGACAAGGTCCGATTTGTCCCGGTCTGGCATTGACCCATGTCAACGCTGGGCAAAATGGCCAGAGCTATGAGGTGCGACATGACTGAGAAGAAGAAAATCCTGCGGGCACTGGCCGGCGAAACCCTTGAAACGCCCCCGATCTGGATGATGCGCCAGGCGGGTCGCTACCTGCCCGAGTATAAAGCCACCCGCGCCGAGGCCGGAGATTTCCTGTCGCTGTGCTATAACAGCGAACTCGCCGCCGAAGTGACCCTGCAACCGATCCGCCGCTATGGCTTTGACGCCGCGATCCTGTTTGCCGACATCCTGCTGCTGCCGCAGGCGCTGGGCGCCGATCTGTGGTTTGTCACCGGTGAAGGCCCGCGTCTGTCGACGATCGAAACTCAGGCCGACTTCGAGAAACTGACCGGTGTCGAAGGCATCCACGAGACGCTGAACCCGATTTACGAGACCGTCCGCATCCTGCGCCGCGAACTGCCCTCGGAAACCACGCTGATCGGTTTTGCGGGCGCTCCGTGGACTGTCGCCACCTATATGATCGCCGGTCGCGGCACGCCCGACCAAGGCCCCGCGCACAAGCTCAAAGATGAAAACCCCGCGCTGTTCGATCAGGTGATTGATCTGATCACCGAAGGTACTATTGATTATCTCTCGAAACAGATCGAAGCCGGTGCCGAGGTCGTGAAACTGTTCGACAGTTGGGCTGGTTCGCTGAAAGGCGCCGATTTCGACAAATACGCGCTGGAGCCCGCGAAAAAGATCATCGCCGCGCTCAAGGCCAAACACCCCGACACACCCATCATTGCCTTCCCCCGTGGGGCTGGTGAACGTTACGAAGGCTTTGCCAACGCCACCGGCGCCGATTGCGTCGCGCTGGACGATGGTGTCACGCCGGAATGGGCCGCCGCGCACGTCCAGAAAGACGGCTGTGTTCAGGGCAACCTCAAATCCTCGCATATGGTCACCGGCGGCGAGGAACTGGTCACGGAAACCCGCAGGATCGTCGAGGCCTTCGGCAAAGGCCCCCACATCTTCAACCTCGGCCACGGCATCACCCCCGACGCCGACCCCGAGAACGTCCAGTTGATGATCGACACGGTACGGGGAAAGTAAGCCCCGTTCAGAACTCAGAACAAAGTCAGCCCCCTCCCATGGGGAGGGTCGGGGCTGGCCGGCCTTGCCGGCTATTTTGTGACGATTATGGCTGTACCCCATTGGTCATGAATTAAAGGGCTGACAGCCCCAAACTTTCCCTTGCCATCCCCCCATACCAACCGTATAAGCCGCCATCTCGCGGATTCCCGTTCAGGGGATTCGTGTGTTTGTCATTTGTCCATCAGGCAAAAAGGTAACCCCTCACATAACCCAGGGGGCCTTCTGATGTATGAGAAAGGAAAAGGCGATGAACGCCAACGAACTGCGTGATAAGACGCCGGACCAGCTGCGTGAAGAGCTGGCCAATCTTAAGAAAGAATCGTTCAACCTGCGTTTCCAACAGGCCACCGGCCAGCTGGAAAACCCGGCTCGCATCCGTCAGGCACGTCGTGCCGCCGCGCGTGTGAAGACCATCCTGAACGAAAAAGCCAAAGCAGCCGAGTAAGAGGAGCCGAATAGATGCCCAAACGTATCCTGCAAGGCACCGTGACCTCGGACGCCAACGCCCAAACCATCACCGTGTCGGTCGAACGTCGCTTTACCCACCCGGTTCTGAAGAAGACCATTCGTAAGTCCAAGAAATACCGGGCTCACGATGAGAACAACACCTACAAGGTAGGTGATTCTGTTCGTATCATCGAATGCGCACCGCGTTCGAAAACGAAACGCTGGGAAGTTCTGGAAGCCTAAGAGTCTCGCAAGAGACTCCTGGCGACTAAACTTGACAGTTAGTCGAAACCCTGGGGACCACAGCACGCATCGCTGCCCCATAGGTCGGGAGAAACCACATGATCCAGATGCAAACAAACCTGGATGTTGCTGACAACAGCGGCGCGCGCCGTGTGCAGTGCATCAAGGTTCTGGGTGGCTCCAAGCGTAAATACGCATCCGTAGGCGACATCATCGTTGTCTCGGTCAAGGAAGCCATTCCGCGTGGTCGCGTTAAAAAGGGTGACGTCCGCAAGGCCGTCGTCGTACGCACCGCTAAAGAAGTCCGTCGTGAAGATGGCACCGCGATCCGTTTCGATCGCAACGCAGCCGTTATCCTGAACAACAACAACGAGCCGGTCGGTACCCGTATCTTTGGCCCGGTTGTTCGTGAGCTGCGCGCCAAGAACTTCATGAAAATCATCTCGCTCGCCCCGGAGGTGCTGTAAGATGGCTGCTAAACTGAAAAAAGGCGACAAGGTCGTCGTTCTGGCTGGCAAGGACAAAGGCAAAGAGGGCACCATTTCCTCTGTTGACCCCAAAGCCGGCAAAGCCGTCGTGGAAGGTGTGAACATCGCCATCCGCCACACCCGCCAGTCGCAAACCTCGCAAGGTGGCCGCATCCCTCAGGCGATGCCGATCCAGCTTTCGAACCTGGCACTGCTTGACGCAAACGGCAAACCGACCCGCGTTGGCTTCCGCATGGAAGGCGACAAGAAGGTCCGCTTCGCCAAAACCACTGGGGACGTGATCGATGCTTGATGATGCAAACTACACCCCGCGTCTGAAGACCCTCTACAAGGACACCATCCGTGGCGCCCTGAAAGAGGAATTCGGCTACAAGAACGACATGCAGATCCCGCGTCTGGAAAAAATCGTTCTGAACATCGGCTGTGGCCGTGCCGCCGTCAAAGACAGCAAGAAAGCCAAGTCCGCTCAGGCCGACCTGACCCTGATCGCGGGTCAGAAAGCCATGACCACCACGGCGAAAAACTCGATCGCAGGCTTCCGCGTACGCGAAGGCATGCCGATGGGCGCCAAGGTGACCCTGCGCGGTGACCGCATGTACGAATTCCTGGATCGTCTGATCACCATCGCGATGCCCCGCATCCGCGACTTCCGTGGTGTGAAGCCGTCTTTTGATGGCCGCGGCAACTTTGCCACCGGCCTGAAGGAACACATCGTATTCCCCGAAATCGACTTCGACAAAGTTGACGAGAACTGGGGCATGGACATCGTAATCACCACCACCGCCGACACCGACGCGGAAGCAAAGAGCCTGTTGAAAGCCTTCAACATGCCCTTCAACGCGTAAGAGCGGGAGAGGATATCATGGCTAAAAAATCTATGATCGAACGCGAGAAAAAGCGCGAGCGTCTGGTGGCGAAATACGCAGCCAAGCGCGCCGAGCTGAAAGAAATCGCGAATGACGAAAGCCGCCCGATGGAAGAGCGTTTCAAAGCGCGTCTGAAACTGGCGAAACTGCCGCGCAACTCGTCGGCAACCCGTCTGCACAATCGCTGCCAGCTGACCGGCCGTCCGCACGCTTACTATCGTAAGCTGAAGATCAGCCGTATCGCTCTGCGGGAACTGGGCTCGAATGGCCAGATCCCCGGCATGGTTAAATCGAGCTGGTAAGGAGAGAACGATATGAACGATCCTATCGGTGATATGCTGACCCGTATCCGCAACGGCCAGATGCGTGGCAAGTCGACCGTCTCGACCCCCGCTTCGAAACTGCGCGGCTGGGTTCTGGATGTGCTGGCTGACGAAGGCTACATCCGCGGCTACGAAAAGTCTGAAGAGAACGGCCACCCGGCGTTCGAAATCAGCCTGAAATACTACGAAGGCACTCCTGTCATTCGCGAAGTGAAGCGGGTTTCGAAACCTGGCCGTCGCGTTTACATGAGCGTCAATGACATTCCCACCGTCCGTCAGGGCCTCGGCGTGTCGATTGTCTCCACCTCGAAAGGTGTGATGTCGGATGCAAGCGCACGTGCCAACAATGTTGGCGGCGAAGTGCTCTGCACGGTCTTCTAAGGAGAACGCAATGTCTCGTATTGGTAAAAAACCGGTCGAGCTGCCCAGCGGCGTAACGGCCTCTGTCTCCGGCCAGACCATCGAAATCAAAGGTCCGAAAGACACCCAGTCCTTCACCGCAACTGACGATGTCACGCTTGCAGTCGAAGACAACACTGTGACCGTGACTCCGCGTGGCAAGTCCAAGCGCGCACGTCAGCAGTGGGGCATGTCGCGCACCATCGTTGCCAACATGGTGACCGGTGTGACTTCGGGCTTCAAAAAAGAACTCGAGATCAACGGCGTTGGGTATCGTGCGCAGATGCAGGGCAATGTCCTGAAACTGTCGCTCGGCCTGTCGCACGACGTGAACTTCGAAGTGCCGGCCGGCGTGACCGTGACCGCACCGAAGCCCACCGAGATCATCATCGAGGGCACCGACGCACAACTCGTCGGCCAGGTTGCGGCCAACATCCGCGAATGGCGCAAGCCCGAGCCCTATAAGGGCAAAGGCATCAAGTACAAAGACGAGTACATCTTCCGCAAGGAAGGCAAGAAGAAGTAAGGACCAGCAAAATGGCAAACAGCAAACGGGAACTGTTCCTCAAGCGCCGCCTGCGCGTCCGGAACAAACTTCGCAAGATCAATGGCGACCGCAAGATGCGTCTTTCGGTACACCGTTCGAACAAGAACATCAGCGCTCAGCTGATCGACGATCGCAACGGCGTGACGGTGGCTTCGGCTTCGTCGCTGGAAAAAGATCTTGGTGTGGTTGGCAAAAACAACATCGACGCAGCCACCAAAGTGGGTGCAGCGATCGCGGAACGTGCCACCAAAGCAGGCGTGACCGAAGCATACTTCGATCGCGGCGGCTTCCTCTTCCACGGCAAAGTGAAGGCTCTGGCCGACGCTGCGCGTGAAGGCGGCCTGAAAGTCTAAGGATGCGTGCAGCCCGAAAAGTGGGAACCGGTTTTCGGACGAAGCTGCGCGATCAATAGAAAAGAGGGGGACGTCCGCGTCCCCCCGATGATCCGGGTCGGGCGGTCCTGTGCCGCCCTTCACTTGGATTGGATTTAACGGCGCCTGTCGCGCCAGAAATACAAAGGAATGCCGAATGGCAGAACGTGAAAACCGCCGCGGCCGTGGCCGTCGCGAAGAAGAAGCACCGGAATTTGCCGACCGCCTGGTCGCGATCAACCGCGTCTCGAAAACCGTAAAAGGTGGTAAGCGCTTCGGCTTTGCCGCTCTGGTTGTCGTAGGTGACCAAAAAGGCCGCGTTGGCTTTGGTAAAGGTAAAGCGAAAGAGGTCCCCGAGGCCATCCGCAAAGCCACCGAGCAAGCCAAGCGTCAAATGATCCGCGTCCCCCTGAAAGAGGGCCGCACCCTGCACCACGACATCGAAGGCCGTCACGGCGCCGGCAAAGTGGTCATGCGCACCGCACCGGAAGGTACCGGGATCATCGCAGGTGGTCCGATGCGTGCCGTTTTCGAAATGCTGGGCGTCAAAGACGTTGTTTCGAAATCGATCGGTTCGCAGAACCCCTACAACATGATCCGCGCCACCATCGACGGTCTGCAGAAAGAAAGCAGCCCCCGTCAGGTTGCGGCACGTCGTGGCAAGAAAGTTGCCGACATCCTGAAAAAGGATGACGCACCGGCAGCCGAAGCCGCAGAAGCGTAAGGAGAGCGATCCATGGCTAAAACCATCGTTGTCAAACAGGTCGGTTCGCCGATCCGTCGCCCCGCAGAACAGCGCGCCACGCTGATCGGTCTGGGCCTCAACAAGATGCACAAGACCCGTGAACTGGAAGACACCCCGTCTGTTCGCGGCATGGTCAACAAGATCCCGCATCTGGTCGAGATCATCGAAGAGCGCGACTAAGCGTTTGGGTTCGGTGGGTTGCAAACCCACCCTACGGCAATAATAAAGAACGCCCCGCTGGAAACAGTGGGGCGTTTTTCTGTGTTCTTCCCAGAAGAATCGCTGCACCGTACCCGAGTTTAACCTCTGAGTTGCGACTCGCATTTGCAATTGTTAACATTCCGTTACTTCACAGCCAAATAACTGGAGTGGATTTATGTTCAAAATTCTTGCAAGTGCATTTTTGATTGTCTCAATTACCTCACCATACGCTCAAGCCAAAGCCATGATGTATAAAACGGGCGTGCAAACAGTTGATGTTGTTATGCATGGAGGAGGGTGCCGCAAAGACTCGCCTCCGGGGCAGTGCTGTTATGCAGGCTCGAAACCTTACCACTGCCATTAATTTTATAAGGTGTCTCACCGATCCCGGCTCAACACTTACCCTTGGGCCGGGGGCAAACCTCAGTGTTTCATAACCGACCGCCCCCGTTACCCCGCCTTAACCACATCCTCCTACCTTCTTTCCCGTCGCGACCGGTGCGGGCATATCCCGCGCCACCCAAGGAACAGGTGTCGGCGGAGAAACCCCGCCGATCATGCCGAGCCTCACCGGTGAAGCTATTCCGCATGTGGGCCCATCCCATGCCGCATGTCCGCATTGGCAGCGCTGCCACATTATCCCGCATATCCCCCTGACGGCCTCTGGCCCGTCGGGTCACAGCCATGCATGCCGCACAACGCGGCCATGCGTTTTCTTCGCTGGTGCAGCATGACCTGCCCGCCTATTGAGCGCGGCGAGGAAACATCATGACGCGGAATGACAGACATGGCCTTCGTGACCGACAAAACGACCGCAGCTCCGGTGCTGCTCAAACCGTTCATGGCGCTCAGCGCGGCGATCTCTGCCTTGTTGCAGGCCGAACCCGTGCCGCATTGGACGGACTATCTCAACGACCGCGACGCCTGAGCGCGGCCCCCATTTGATTTTGACGAAGCCCTGCACCTCGTGCGGGGCTTTTTGCTGTTGGGCCCTGGCACCGACCCGCAAGCCTGCTGTTCTCAGGCTGCTTAAAAGCCATGCCTTGCCGGCATAACAGAGATGCAAAAATGGGCAGTTGTTGAATGGGGCCGACATCCCTATCTCCCCGTCATCCCAATACAACGCGCAATTCGGCCGGAAAGGACATCGGCCCAGTCACAGGACACATGACATGTATTATGTAGCAACCAAAGACCACGCCGGTTTCGATATCGTCGGCCGTATCCTGCATTTCATCGAAGACGTGAAAGCCGCCTATGTGCAGCACCGCGACTGTGCCCGCACCTACCGAGAGCTGTCCCGCCTGACCCATGACGAGCTGGACGATATCGGCATCTGCCGCGCCGACATCCCCGAGATTGCGGCCCGAGGCGGTCTGAACCGCTGATCCGCTCCCGCCAGACCCGGCAAGAGAAAAGCCCTGCACAGCTGCGGGGCTTTTTCCTTTTGGGGCCCTCTGCCGGCACGGGCCTATCCCCGCTTGCATCGCAGCGCGCCCTCGTCTATACGCCCCCGGTGGCCTTTTCAGGTGCACAGAATCAACAATCAAGAAACGCCGCGTTTGGCCCGTTCACGCTTCATGGGTCAGTTCCGGCAAAGGAGAAGCGACATGAAACTTCATGAACTGCGCGACAACGAAGGCGCAACCAAGAAACGCACACGTGTAGGCCGTGGTCCGGGTTCGGGCAAAGGTAAAACCGGTGGCCGTGGTATCAAAGGTCAGAAATCGCGTTCGGGTGTTGCGATCAACGGGTATGAAGGCGGCCAGATGCCCCTCTACCAACGTCTGCCCAAGCGTGGCTTCAACAAGCCCAACGCCAAGAAATTTGCCGTTGTGAATCTGGGCCTGATCCAGAAATTCATCGACGAGAAAAAGCTCGACGCCTCGGCCGCGATCACCGAAGACGCGCTGGTTGCGTCCGGTCTGGTCCGCCGCAAGCTCGACGGCATCCGCGTTCTGGCCAAAGGCGACATCACTGCCAAGGTTGACCTCGACGTGACCGGCGCCTCGAAATCGGCTGTTGAAGCAGTCGAAAAAGCAGGCGGCTCGCTGAAAGTCAAATCCGCCTGAGGCGGCATTTAACAGGTTGTGAGCGGCGCGCGAGCCGCTTACATATCCCCTAGTTTTCCAAACGCCGCCAAACCGGAAAACGGTTCTGGCGGCGTTGTCATTCAACAGAGAGATCCAGATGGTATCTGCAGCAGAGCAAATGGCGGCCAACACAAGCTGGGCCGCGCTTGGTAAAGCCACCGATCTTCGCAACCGAATCCTGTTCACGCTGGGTCTTTTGATCGTCTACCGCATCGGCACTTTCATTCCGGTGCCGGGGATCGACGGCATCGCCTTGCGCGAATTCATGGAAGAGGCGGCGCAGGGTATCGGCGGCATCCTGACCATGTTCACCGGTGGTGCACTGGGGCGCATGGGCATCTTTGCTCTGGGCATCATGCCCTACATCTCGGCCTCGATCATCGTCCAGCTGCTCACTTCGATGGTGCCGGCGCTGGAACAGCTCAAGAAAGAGGGCGAACAGGGCCGCAAGAAGATCAACCAGTACACCCGTTACGGCACCGTCGCCCTGGCCACGCTGCAGGCTTATGGTCTGGCCGTGTCACTTGAGGCGGGCGAACTGGTCACCGATCCGGGCATGTTCTTCCGCATTTCCTGCATGATCACCCTTGTCGGGGGCACCATGTTCCTGATGTGGCTTGGTGAACAGATTACCGCTCGCGGCATCGGCAACGGGATCTCGCTGATCATCTTCGTTGGCATCATCGCCGAAGTCCCCGCCGCCCTGGCCCAGTTCTTTGCCTCGGGCCGTTCGGGCGCCGTCAGCCCTGCCGTGATCATCGGTGTGATCGTCATGGTGGTCGCCACCATTGCCTTCGTGGTGTTCATGGAACGCGCGCTGCGCAAGGTGCACATCCAGTACCCGCGTCGCCAGGTTGGCATGAAGGTCTATGATGGCGGCTCGTCGCACCTGCCGGTCAAGGTCAACCCCGCCGGTGTGATCCCCGCGATCTTTGCGTCGTCGCTCTTGTTGCTGCCGACCACGATTTCGACCTTCTCGGGTCAGCAGACCGGCCCGATCATGTCGACCTTGCTGGCCTATTTTGGCCCCGGTCAGCCGCTGTACCTTCTGTTCTTCACGGCAATGATCGTGTTCTTCGCGTACTTCTATACCTTCAACGTGTCGTTCAAACCGGACGAGGTGGCAGACAACCTGAAGAACCAGAACGGCTTTGTGCCCGGCATTCGCCCCGGCAAGAAAACCGCCGAGTATCTGGAATATGTCGTGAACCGCATTCTGGTGCTGGGCGCGGCCTATCTTGCGGCAGTTTGTCTCCTTCCGGAAATTCTGCGTGGCCAGTTCGCGATCCCCTTCTATTTTGGCGGCACTTCGGTTCTGATTGTTGTGTCGGTGACGATGGACACCATCCAACAGGTTCAGAGCCATCTGCTGGCCCACCAATACGAAGGGCTGATCGAAAAGTCGCAGCTCTCTGGCAAAGGCCGGGGCAAGCGCAAGCGTAAAGGACCGATCCGCAAATGAACCTGATTCTTCTTGGACCTCCCGGCGCGGGCAAAGGCACGCAGGCACAATTCCTTGTGGAAGAGCGGGACATGATCCAGCTCTCCACCGGCGACATGCTGCGCGAAGCCAAGGCCAGCGGCTCTGAGATGGGCAAGATCGTGGCCGAAGTGATGGACTCGGGCGGTCTCGTGACCGACGAGATCGTGATCGGCCTGATCCGTGAAAAGCTGGAAGGCGACAAGAAGGGCGGTTTCATCTTTGACGGCTTCCCGCGCACATTGGCCCAGGCCGACGCGCTGGCCGAGCTGCTGGCGGAAAAAGGCGAAAAGCTGGACGCCGTGATCGAGATGCAGGTTGATGACGAAACGCTGGTGAAACGGATCGTTAACCGCGCAGCCGAAGCCGTCGCCGCAGGCGGCACCGCGCGCGCCGACGACAACGAGGAAAGCGTGCGCATCCGACTGATGGAATACTACAAGAAAACTGCACCGCTGATCGGCTATTACCACGCCAAGGGCAACCTGTCGTCGATCGACGGTCTGGGCACCATGGACGAGGTCAAGGGCGCGATTGCCGGGATCCTCGGGTGAGAGCCCTTCCTTGAAGAAGCGAAAAAACTCTTTCCGAACCCTCTGCGAGATGGGTTCGGATACTAGCCTCCAAGAGCGGATCGAGAACATCGCTCTCCTAATGCTAAGGGCAAAAGGTAAGTATCGGGATCGTTTAATCGACATTTCGCTAGAACTGACCTGCCTCAGAGCGGAGGACTTCACAGAAGAGTTGGCTCCAATGTTTATAGAATTCGCTGATTTGGTCGAAAAGAACAGAAGCGGAATTTCTGTTGGGTTCGGTCATTTCAACGATCCTACAATCAAGGATCGCGAACGCTTGGCAGAGCTGTCCCTCGATTTGTTGAAAGGCTGTGCGGTGGCTGAAGCTATGTTTGACACTGCAGAGGCCAATAGGTAGCGAACGATTACTCATCCACCCTCCAACAAGTTTAGGGGCGACACAGGCGCGTTTACACGATCGCGTCTCGAAAGCTAGATCACCTGATCAACTGCCTAAAGGTGGCAAGGGACTTCGTTCTAGGTAACACCCGCTTCGGCATCCGACCAAACACTGCTAGACTGGCCCTCTGATTTTCGGAGGGCCTTTTCATGTTCAGATCCCTTGCCGTTGTGGCACTCTTCCTTGGCGGTCCCGTCCATGCGCAGGAGTTCATGGACGATCCGTCCAAATGCGCGCTTTTGAAAGCTGACGACAGGATCGGGGCCGTGGCGGACGGCGCGATGATCCTTCACGCGACGGGGATGGATTCGATCGAATATTATTGCGAGTTTTCCCCCGCGATTGCCTTTGACTGGAGTGGTGACGCCGAGACCCAGACACGTCTTGGGTTCTGCGAAGAGCCGGGGCCGTTTGTTTTCCCGACCCTGTTTGCATTCCGGATGTATGGGTCGGAACCGGGCAGGGTGTACGTCCATGCCGACCAGACCGGAGAGGGGCGCGCCTTTACCCTGTGCGACTGAGAAAGAGGTCCGGTCACATAAAAAGGGCCCCGCCTGATAGGGGCCCTTTCCTGGGTTTCGTGGTCGGCGTCACTGTTGTTTGCGTTCGGCCAGAAGACCCTTCCAGATCGCCCAGCACATCACCAGCAACACGACTGTGAAGGGCAGGCCGGTCGAGATCACCATGGATTGCAGCGACTGAAGCCCCCCTGCCGAGAGCAGCAGCACGATGGCCACCGCGCCCTCGAAGATGCACCAGAACACGCGCTGTGGCACCGGTGCGTCTACCTTGCCGCCAGCCGTGATCGTGTCGATCACGAGCGAGCCCGAGTCGGACGAGGTGACAAAGAACACCACCACCAGAGCGATGCCGATGAACGATGTGATCCCCGCCAGTGGCAGCGCGTCCAGCATTTTGAACAGCTTGAGTTCCAGCGGCGCATCCTGTGCGGCGGTGTAGCCGTCGGTCAGAACTTGATGGATCGCGGTGCCGCCAAAGACCGACATCCACAACACGCAGACCATTGACGGGATCAGCAACACGCAGATCACGAATTCCCGCACCGTACGGCCGCGGCTGACGCGGGCGATGAACATGCCCACGAAGGGCGACCAGCTGATCCACCACGCCCAGTAGAACGCGGTCCAGCCCTGCGAAAAGTTCACGTCCTCGCGGCCCACCGGATTCGACAGGGCGGGCAGATATTGCAGATACGCACCAAGGTAATCGACAAAGCCCGTAAGGATCGCGAGGGTCGGCCCCATAAACAGCACGAACAGCAGCAGCAGCGCCGCAAGTCCCATGTTGATCTCGGATAGAACCTTGACGCCGCCATCCAGACCGCGCACCACCGACACCAGTGCCACGGCGGTGATCACGGTGATCAGGACAACCTCGGTTGTTGATCCCAGCGGGATGCCGAACAATTCGTTCAGGCCCGCATTTGCCTGTGTCGCGCCAAAGCCAAGAGATGTGGCCAGACCGAACAGCGTCGCGAACACGGCGAGCACGTCGATCACGTGGCCCCACCAGCCCCAGACTCGGTCCCCGAGGATCGGGTAAAAGGCGCTGCGGATGGTCAGCGGCAGGCCCTTGTTATAGCTGAACAGCGCCAGCGCCAGCGCCACTACCGCATAGATCGCCCACGGGTGCAGACCCCAGTGAAAGATGGTGGCCGCAAAGGCGAGCCGCACCGACTCGGCCTCGTCTCCGGCGGCGCCATTCAGGGGGGCCCAATCGGTCCGCACCCCGTTTTCGCCAACGGTCGTGCCGCCGAAAGAGGTCGAGAAATGGCTCATCGGTTCGGACACGCCATAGAACATCAGGCCAATGCCCATGCCCGCCGCGAACAGCATCGCGAACCAGCCGAGATAAGAATAGTCAGGCGTGGCCGCGTCGCCGCCGAGGCGCACCTTGCCCACGGGCAGCACGATCAGTAGCAGGCAGAACAGGACGAACAGGTTTGCCGCGCCGAGGAAAAACCAGTCAAACCCCTTGGTGACGGCGCTGAACATCCAGCTGAACGCGGCACCGGCCTGTTCGGGCAGGGCCAGCGTGTAAAAGACAAATGCAATGATCGACAGTCCGGAAATCAGGAAAACCGGGTTGTGAATATCAAGCCCGAACGGGCCGACCTGGGTTTCAATATTGTCCTGACCAATTTCGTAATCGGTCTCGATGATCTCTGAGACACCTTCCGGCTCGGGTATCCCCTGGTCGTTGTTTGTTTCGGCCATGGTTGGCCTCCTCACTGTGTTTGGTGTTTCTGTGCGGTTCGGCAGGGGCGTCGTTCAGCGCACCACCATGACCGAGACCTTGGCGTGGCCGGCAATGGTGCCGCCGTTCGAAGGCCAGATGTAATCGGTGAGATTGGGCACATGGCTGGCCATCACGACAAGGTCGGCACCGATCTCGCCCACCGTTTTCAGAAGTGCCGGATCAAGGTCGACCGTGGGGTCGTGGCTGGTGATGGCGTGGGACCGGACGTCGATTCCGTGCGCGGTGCGCTGGGTCTCGGCGAAGGTCGCCAGCTTGGTCGCGAACTCGGCCGGGTTATGGGCGACCGCCCCGGGTGCTGCGGCGGTCACTGCGACATAGGTCACACGTGCGCCATAGAGTTTGGCGAGGTCCGCAGCACAGGTCAGCGCCTTGTCCAGTCGCCCGGTATGGGCGAGGTCGACCGGCACCATGATGTGGGTGTACACGTCTTGCTCCTTTCGTTGCATTCAGGGGAGGCAACCGGCGCAGGCGATCCTTTCAGGGCCTTAGCTGTTGTCCCCTGTGTTTCGCTGACCCCGAACAGGAAGCCGCCCGGGGTTCTTGCAGCTTAGCCCGAAAATCGCCCAAAAAACAGGCGGGGCCGTCGGGTTGTCTTTGTAAACCGACATCGGGCATCGGAACCGGCCTTGCCCTGCGGGGGGTGCTTGTGCGAGCCCAGCGGGCGTTCAGGCAAGGGGGAGGCGACCGGCGCAAGGCCCCGCAAAACCCCGATCGTTACCTGATCGTACGATGGTGTAATCCATTGATTGGGGGGCTTTGGGCAGCTGGGGCTTGACCATCCGGAAAAATGCCCATAAACCGCACCATCTCTGAAAGAGAATCATATTTGCAGACGGGGTCGCGCCCTGGACGCAAGATCACCTGATCAGCTGAGGCCCGGCCGCAAAATGCGTCGGGCTTACGTTGTGAAAAAAGGTTCCGGAACTACGGAACCGCAACGAAAAGGAAAGTGACACGTGGCACGTATCGCCGGCGTAAACATCCCGACCCACAAGCGGGTCCCGATCGCCCTCACATACATCACTGGCATTGGTAACACCTCTGCTGCTGCAATCTGCGAAGCCGTTGGCATCGACGCAACCCGTCGTGTGAACGAGCTGTCGGACGCCGAAGTTCTGGCCGTCCGCGAACACATCGACGCAAACTACACCGTAGAAGGTGACCTGCGCCGTGAAGTTCAGATGAACATCAAACGCCTGATGGACCTTGGCTGCTATCGCGGTCTGCGCCATCGCCGCAACCTGCCTGTTCGTGGTCAGCGTACGCACACCAACGCGCGCACCCGCAAAGGCCCGGCGAAACCGATCGCCGGCAAGAAGAAATAAGGGAGGTCTGCACCAATGGCACGTGATACCCGTCGCGGAGGCAAGAAAAAGGTCTCCAAGAATATCGCATCGGGCGTAGCCCATGTGAATTCGTCGTTCAACAACACCAAGATCCTGATCTCGGACGTACAAGGCAACGCCATCTCGTGGTCGTCGGCCGGTACCATGGGTTTCAAAGGCTCGCGTAAATCGACCCCGTACGCCGCTCAGATGGCTGCGGAAGATGCGGGCAAGAAGGCTCAGGAACACGGTGTCAAGACGCTCGAAGTCGAAGTTCAGGGCCCCGGTTCGGGTCGTGAATCGGCTCTGCGCGCTCTGGCGGCCATCGGCTTCAACATCACTTCGATCCGTGATGTGACCCCGATCGCCCACAACGGCTGCCGCCCGCCGAAGCGCCGTCGCGTCTAAGCAACGTTTTTTATCTCTGGGGCCGCGTGATTTTCACGGCCCCAGTTCGCCGTTTTGAAACCTCGGGAGTCTGATCCTTTTTTGGACATGGAGGACAGACAGGAATGGAGGGACGCATGATCCACAAAAATTGGGCAGAACTGATCAAGCCGACCCAGCTTGACGTGAAGCCGGGCAATGACCCGACTCGTCAGGCGACGGTTGTCGCTGAACCGCTGGAGCGTGGCTTTGGTCTGACTCTGGGCAACGCGCTGCGCCGCGTTCTGATGTCGTCGCTGCAAGGCGCGGCCATCACCAGCGTACAGATCGACAACGTTCTGCACGAGTTCTCGAGCGTGGCCGGTGTACGTGAAGACGTCACCGACGTGATCCTGAACCTCAAAGGCGTTTCGCTGCGCATGGAAGTCGAAGGGCCCAAGCGTCTTTCGATCCAGGCCAAAGGCCCGGGCGAAGTCACCGCCGGTGACATCGTGGACAGCGCAGGTATCGAAATCCTGAACAAGGACCACGTGATCTGTCACCTCGACGATGGCGCCGACCTGTTCATGGAACTGACCGTCAACACCGGCAAAGGGTACGTGTCTGCGGATAAGAACAAGCCCGAAGATGCACCCATCGGCCTGATCCCGATCGACGCGATCTATTCGCCGGTCAAGAAGGTGTCCTATGACGTGCAGCCGACCCGTGAAGGTCAGGTTCTGGACTATGACAAGCTGACCATGAAGGTGGAAACCGACGGGTCGATCAGCCCTGATGATGCTGTGGCCTTCGCCGCGCGCATCCTGCAGGACCAGCTGTCGATCTTCGTGAACTTCGAAGAGCCCGAGTCGGCCGGCCGTCAGGAAGAAGACGATGGTCTCGAGTTCAACCCGCTTCTGCTGAAGAAAGTGGACGAGCTGGAACTGTCGGTGCGGTCTGCAAACTGCCTCAAGAACGACAACATCGTTTACATCGGCGATCTGATCCAGAAAACCGAAGCCGAGATGCTGCGCACCCCGAACTTCGGCCGCAAGTCGCTGAACGAGATCAAGGAAGTTCTCTCGGGCATGGGTCTGCACCTTGGCATGGACGTCGAGGACTGGCCGCCGGACAACATCGAAGATCTGGCCAAAAAGTTCGAAGACTCGTTCTAAGAATAGCAGGAGGGCCTCGGCCCTCCTCGCAATGCCCGGACCTGCCGGGGAATATATGGGCACTTCCGCCCCAAGGTGAGGGACTGACACGCATCGGTCTCCGGACAAAGCAAAACGCAAGAAGGAATTGAAAAATGCGTCACGCACGTGGTTACCGCCGCCTGAACCGTACTCATGAGCACCGCAAGGCCCTGTTCGCAAACATGGCAGGATCGCTGATCGAGCATGAGCAAATCAAAACCACCCTGCCGAAAGCCAAAGAACTTCGCCCGATCGTTGAAAAACTGATCACCCTGGCGAAAAAAGGCGACCTGCACTCGCGCCGCAACGCCGCGTCGCGTCTGAAGGAAGAGCAGTACGTCGCGAAACTGTTCGACGTGCTGGGCCCGCGCTATGCGGACCGTCAGGGCGGATATGTGCGCATCATGAAGGCGGGCTTCCGCTATGGCGACATGGCGCCGATGGCGATCATCGAATTCGTTGATCGTGACGTCGACGCCAAAGGCGCGGCCGACAAGGCCCGCGTTGCAGCCGAAGAAGCGGCAGCTGACGAAGAATAAGATCCCTCGGGGTTTTCCCGATATCTGGCCCCGCCTGTTCGTCAGGCGGGGTTTTTTTGTGCGCGCTGTCAGCGGGAGGCGACCTTGCAATCCCCCGCCGCGCCCCGCATATCCTTGGGCAGAGAGCCGCGCTTAATCACGAGGATGCCATGTACCGAGCCATTCTGACCGCTGCTGCCATTGGTCTTGCCACGCTGGCCCATGCCGAGACAAAGGTGCCGCAATCGCAGGCCGAAATCAGTCTGGGGTTTGCGCCGCTGGTGAAAACCGCCGCCCCCGCCGTTGTGAACATCTATGCCAAGCGGGTTGTAAATGTGCGCGAGAGCCCGTTCATGGGGGATCCGTTTTTCCAGAACCTTTTTCGCGACTTTGCCGAACCCCGCCCGCGGGTCGAGAACTCGCTCGGGTCGGGGGTGATCCTGTCCGAAGACGGCATCGTCGTGTCGAACTATCACGTGGTCGGCCAGTCAACGGATATTCGCGTCCACCTGAATGACCGGCGCGAATACGCGGCCGAGGTGCTGCTGGCCGATCAGGAAGCCGACCTTGCCATTCTCAAGCTGAAAGACGCCGAGGACATGCCGTTCCTGACCCTGCGCGACAGCGACACGGTCGAGGTGGGCGAGCTGGTGCTGGCGATCGGCAACCCGTTCGGGGTGGGCCAGACCGTGAGCAGCGGGATCGTGTCGGGGCTTGCGCGGTCGGGCACGGCCACGGGCAACGCGCGGGGCTATTTCCTGCAAACCGATGCGCCGATCAACCCGGGCAATTCGGGCGGGGCGCTGATTGACATCAACGGCGCGCTGATCGGGGTCAATACCTCGATCCTGACACGCTCGGGCGGCTCGAACGGGATCGGCTTTGCAATCCCGTCCTCGCTGGTGGGGCAGTTTGTCGAACAGGCCCGCGAAGGGCGCAGCGCCTTTGCCCGGCCATGGGCGGGGATGTTTGGCCAGCCAGTCGACGCAGACATGGCCGAGGGGCTGGGGCTGGACCGTCCGGGCGGTATCGTCGTGTCGGAGCTGCATGAAGAAAGCCCGTTCCGCGCGGCCGGATTTGCGCCGGGGGACGTGATCCTTGAGGTGGATGGCGAGCCGGTCAACACGCCGGCAGAGATGATTTTCCGCATGTCGGTTGCGGGCATCGGGCAAGAGGCCGAGGTTCTGGCGCTGCGGGACGGGGATACGGGGGTGACGCCCGTGGCCATGATGGCGGCCCCGGAAAAGCCCGCGCGCAACACCACGACGACGGGGCGACGCTCGGCGGTGCCCGAGATGGTGATTTCGAACATCAATCCGGCGGTGCTGGGGCAATATGGCCTGCCGCTGAGCCTGACCGGCGTGGTCATCGAGAACCCCGGCCCCGTGGGCGCGCGCATGGGATTGCGGCCGGGGGATGTGCTGCGCGGGATTGACGGGGCCGAGATCGCCACGGTGAAGGACGCGGAACGTGCGCTGACCAGGGCCAACCGCAAGATCACGGTGGAAATCCAGCGCGGTACCCAGCGCATCGTGTCGCGGTTCCGGCTCTGACCATGGCGGACCTGTTTGACAGTTCGAACCCCACGCCCGATGGCAGCGCCCCGCGCCCGCTGGCCGACCGGTTGCGTCCAAAGACACTGGGCGACGTGATCGGGCAAGAGCAGGTTCTGGGGCCCGAGGCACCGCTGGGGGTGATGCTGGCCTCGGGGTCGCTGTCATCGCTGATTTTCTGGGGGCCGCCGGGCGTGGGTAAGACCACGATCGCGCGCCTTCTGGCCGATGAAACCAACCTGCATTTCGTGCAGATCAGCGCGATTTTCACCGGCGTGCCCGAACTGCGCAAGGTGTTTGAGGCGGCGAGGATCCGCCGCCAGAACGGGCAGGGCACGCTGTTGTTCGTGGACGAGATTCACCGGTTCAACAAGGCCCAGCAGGATGGGTTCCTGCCGCATATGGAGGATGGCACGATCCTGTTGGTGGGGGCCACGACCGAGAATCCGTCGTTCGAGTTGAACGCCGCCGTGCTGAGCCGGTCGCAGGTACTGGTGCTGGAGCGGCTGTCGCTGGGCGATCTTGAGCGGCTGGCGCAGCGGGCCGAGCGCGAGTTGGGGCGCGGCCTGCCGCTGGAAGGTCCTGCGCGTGAGGCGTTGCTGGAAATGGCAGATGGCGACGGGCGGGCCTTGCTGAACCTCGTGGAACAGGTCGCGGCGTGGCAGGTGCGTGGCAAGCTGGATCGCGACGCGCTTGCCAAACGGTTGATGAAACGCGCGGCCAAGTATGACAAGTCGGGCGACGAGCATTACAACCTGATTTCCGCCCTGCACAAATCGGTGCGCGGCTCGGACCCTGATGCGGCGCTGTACTGGTTCGCGCGGATGCTGGAAGGGGGCGAGGACCCGCGGTTCCTGGCCCGGCGGATCACGCGGATGGCGGTCGAGGATATCGGGCTGGCTGACCCGCAGGCGCAGGCGGTGTGTCTGCAAAGCTGGGAAACCTACGAACGGCTGGGCAGCCCCGAGGGCGAGTTGGCGCTGGCACAGGCGCTGGTGTATCTCGCGCTGGCGCCAAAATCGAACGGGGTTTATGTGGGCTATAAGGCGGCAGTGAAGGCGGCTAGGAAGACCGGCTCGGAACCGCCGCCGAAACATATCCTGAACGCGCCGACGCGGCTGATGGAGGATCAGGGCTACGGCAAGGGCTATCAGTATGACCATGACGCCGAGGACGGGTTTTCGGGCCAGAACTATTTCCCCGACGGGATGAAACGGCCCGTGCTCTATGCGCCGGTTGAGCGCGGGTTCGAGCGCGAGTTGAAAAGGCGCGTGGACTATTTTGCCAACCTGCGCGCCAAGCGGGGCGGGTAAGGCCGGAAAAGGGGCGCTGCCCCTCTTGGCCGCAGGCGGCCAATTCACCCCGGAGTATTTTCGCCAAGGTGAAGAATGGGCTGCTTTGCTTGACAAAAGCGGGGTGGCAGGTGATGGACGCGGGATGTTGACAAACCTGACATATGTGGCGCTTGGCGGCGCGGCGGGTGCGAGCCTGCGCTATCTGATGGGGCTGGGTATCCTGCGCCTTGTCGGGCACGGGTTTCCGGTAGCTGTCCTGTCGGCGAATATCCTCGGGTCGTTCCTGATGGGGGTGTTCGTGGTGGTGGCGGCGCATCGGGGGCTGACCCATCTGTCGCCGCTGGTGATGACCGGGTTCCTGGGCGGGTTCACGACCTTTTCGAGTTTTTCGCTCGAGGCGGTGAACCTGTTTGAAAAGGGGCAGGTCGGGGCGGCGGCGGGTTATGTCACGCTTTCGGTGGCGGGCTCGGTTGGGGCGCTTTTGTTGGGGATATGGGTGACGCGGGGGATTTTCGCATGAGCGGCGTACAGACAATCACGGTGGCGGCAGGGGACGCCGATCAGCGGCTGGACCGGTGGTTGCGGCGGATGTTCCCGCATGTGAACCAGATCCGGATCGAGAAGATGTGTCGCAAGGGCGAACTGCGCGTGGATGGCGGGCGGGTGAAACCGGCGACCCGTCTGGAAGCGGGCCAGAGCGTGCGTATTCCGCCGCTGCCCGAACCGGGGCAGGAACCCCGGCGCGAGGTTGCGCGCGTGTCCAAGGCGGATGCGCAGATGATCCGTGACTGCGTGATTTACAAGGACGATGACGTGATCGCCATCAACAAGCCGCCGGGGCTGGCGACGCAAGGTGGCAGCAAGCAGACCCGCCACGTGGACGGATTGTCCGAGGCGCTGAAATTCGATTACGACGAGAAGCCGCGCCTTGTGCACCGGCTGGACAAGGACACGTCGGGCGTCCTGCTTCTGGCGCGGACGCGGCAGGCGGCGCAGGCGCTGACGGCGGCGTTGCGGCACAAGGATACGCGCAAGATTTACTGGGCTGTGGTGGCCGGTGTGCCGGTGCCCTATCTGGGCGAGATCAAGTACGGGCTGGTCAAGGCGCCGGGCCACGGGCGGCGCGGAGAGGGCGAAAAGATGGTCTGCGTGCATCCGCGCGAGGTGGAAAGCACCCCCGGGGCCAAGCGGGCGATCACGCAATATGCGACCCTCTACCGTGTGGCGAGCCGCGCGTCCTGGGTGGCGATGGAACCGATCACCGGGCGCACCCACCAGTTGCGTGCCCATATGGCCGAGATCGGCCATCCGATCGTGGGGGACGGCAAATATGGCGGATCGAGCCAGGAGAACCTCGGCGATGGCTGGGGTGCGAAACTGGGCGGGATCATCTCGAACAAGTTGCACCTGCATGCACGTACGATGCAGTTCGAGCATCCGACCAAGCGCAAGGTCATCACCGTGACCGCCGATCTGCCCGATCATATGGCCCATACATGGGAGACCTTTGGCTGGACGCCGGATATTGCGGCGGAGGACCCGTTCGAGGAACTCAGATGACGGCTTTGCGGCTGGTTGTATTTGATGTCGATGGCACGCTGGTGGACAGCCAGGGTGACATTCTTGCGTCGATGACCATGGCGTTTGAAGCCGTGGGCGCGCCGGTGCCCGACCATGCGGCGGTGCTGGGGATTGTGGGGCTTTCGCTGGATGTGGCGATGCCGCGGCTGGCGCCGGATCTGGACCGCGAAACCCACCATGCATTGGTGGACGCCTATAAGGCGTCGTACATGACCTTGCGGGCCAGGGTGGGGGCGGCGCAGTCTTCGCCGCTTTATCCCGGGGTGCGTGCCGTGCTGGAGCAACTGGCGGCGCGGGACGACCTTTTGCTGGGGGTGGCCACGGGCAAATCGCGGCGCGGGCTGGACAAGCTGTTGGAAGGGCACGGGATGGAACGGATGTTCGTCACCGAGCAGGTCGCCGATTTTCACCCGTCGAAACCGCACCCGTCGATGCTGTTGGCGGCGCTGGCCGAGACCGGTGTCGCCGCGCGGGATGCGGTGATGGTGGGCGACACGAGTTACGACATGGATATGGCGCGGGCGGCGGGCCTGTGCGGGGTCGGGGTGACATGGGGCTATCACCGCCCCGAGGCCCTGACATCGGCGAATCGGTTAGTAGATCGTTTCGAGGCGCTGCCGGGCGTATTGGACGAAATCTGGAGGGACGCGGCATGAGCGGATGGGCGAAAAAGGTTTTCTGGAAAGAGGTCAGCGTGAACGAGGCGGACGGTGGATTCACGGTCACGCTGGACGGGCGCGGGCTGAAGACGCCGGCGAAATCCGCGCTGGCCGTGCCGACCCGTGATATGGCCGAGGCCATCGCCGCCGAATGGCGCGCGCAGGACGGCGAGGTGAACCCGCTGTCGATGCCGGTGACGCGGTCGGCCAATGCCGCGATCGACAAGGTGGCGATCCAGCACGGCGAGGTGGCGGACATGCTGGCCGATTATGGCGGCACCGACCTGCTGTGTTACCGCGCGACAAACCCTGAAGAGCTGATTGCGCGGCAGGCGGCCGAGTGGGATCCGGTGTTGGACTGGGCTTCCGAGACGCTGGGCGCGCGGCTTTTGCCGGTGGCCGGCGTGATGCATGTTGCCCAGTCTGACACGGCGCTGCAAGGATTGCGCGACAAGGTACACGCCATGTCGAATTTCGAGCTGGCGGCGTTTCACGATCTCGTGAGCCTGAGCGGGTCGCTGGTTCTGGGCTTTGCCGCGACTCACCAGATGCGCCCGATCGAGGAGATCTGGATGCTCTCGCGGCTGGACGAAACGTGGCAGGAAGAGCTGTGGGGCGTCGATGAAGAGGCGGCAGAGCAGGCCGAAATCAAGAAACAGGCCTTTTTGCACGCGGACCGCTTTTTCAAAATGTCTCGAAAATAGCTTAAAAAGTCCAATACTTGCGCGCAGGGTGGGCGGCGTTGCGGAATGATAGATTTCCGTGATGCTGCTCTTGACGTTTTGCGATGAATCCGCCCAAACTGATCCACGCTGAGGGGGGAGCACCCTTACCAGTAACACTCGCGGTCCCTGTGACCGTAATAAATCCACCCGAAAAGGGTGGACCATCAGGAAGAGGTAAAAATGAAAAAATCCGTAATCTTTGGTGCACTGACTGTTGCCGGCCTGGCGGCTGGTGCGGCTGCTGCCGGTACGCTGGACGACGTCAAGGCGCGCGGCAAGCTGAACTGCGGTGTGACCACCGGCCTGGTCGGCTTTGCGGCTCCGGACGCGAACGGCAACTGGGAAGGCTTTGACGTCGGCGTCTGCCGCGCCGTGGCCGCTGCTGTTCTGGGTGATCCGACCGCTGTCGAGTTCGTGCCGACCACCGGCAAGACCCGCTTTACCGCGCTGGCGTCGGGTGAAATCGACATGCTGGCCCGCAACACCACCTGGACCTTCTCGCGCGATGTCGACCTGAAGTTCGAATTCACCGGCGTGAACTATTATGACGGTCAGGGCTTCATGGTTCCGGCAGAGCTGGGCGTGTCCTCGGCCAAGGAACTGGACGGCGCAACCGTTTGTATCCAGACCGGCACCACCACCGAGCTGAACCTCGCGGACTTCTTCCGCGCCAACAACATCAGCTACGAGCCGGTTCCGATCGAAACCAACGCAGAAGCACAACAGCAGTACCTTGCCGGTGCCTGTGACGTTTACACCACCGACGCTTCGGGCCTCGCGGCAACCCGCGCGACCTTTGAAGATCCGGGTGCACACGTTCTGCTGCCCGAGATCATCTCGAAAGAGCCGCTCGGCCCGCTTGTCCGCCACGGCGACAACAACTGGGGTGACGTGGTTCGCTGGACCCTGAACGCTCTGATCACCGCTGAAGAGCTGGGCGTGACCTCGGCCAATATCGGCGAAATGGCCGGTGGCACCAACAACCCCGAAGTGAACCGTCTTCTGGGCACCGAAGGCTCGCTTGGCGAAATGCTCGGCCTGTCGGCTGACTGGGCCAAGAACGCCGTCATGGCGGGTGGCAACTATGGTGAACTGTTCGAGAAGAACATCGGTGAAAACACTCCGATCGGTCTGGCCCGTGGCCTGAACGCTCAGTGGACCGATGGCGGCCTGATCTACTCGCCGCCCTTCCGCTAAGATCCAATAACGAAGGGCGCGGGGACCACCTCGCGCCCTTCGCGCTTTATACAGTTTCAGAACATCGGCCACCGGCAAAAAGCCACCTCAGATAACAAGGCCGAGTAACGGGGAACATCCCAGATGACCACACTGACCGACCCTCCCAAGGAGTCGTTCCAGCTTTCTATGCTGGTCTACGACACCCGGTACAGATCGCTCACGTTCCAGGCGTTGGCCGCCATCGCGCTGGCCCTGTCGATCTTTTACCTGGGCAGCAACCTGATCAACAACCTGCGTGCTGCCGGGCTTAATATTTCCTATGATTTCCTCGGCGCCCCCGCCGGGTATGACATCAACCAGACGCTGATCGAGTATGACAGCCAATCGAGCAACGCGCGCGCCGCGATGGTCGGGCTGATCAATACACTGATCGTGGCGTTCCTGGCCTGTATCACCGCCACCGTGTTCGGGGTGATCGCCGGGGTGCTGCGCCTGTCCAACAACTGGCTTATTGCCAAGTTGATGGCCGTCTATGTCGAGATCTTCCGCAACATTCCGGTGCTGATCTGGATCATCATCATCTTTACCATCATGACCGCCGTGATGCCGGGGCCGCGGGCGTTCCGCGGGGCTGAACCCGAAGCGTCAATGGTGCTGGACGCAATCGCCTTTACCAACCGTGGCGTTTATATTCCGGCACCCGTCTGGGGACCGGGGTCGATGGTGGTTGTGCTGACCTTTGTCGCCTCGGTGATCGGGATGGTGGCCTATCGTCGCTATGCGACCAAGCTGCTTTATGACACGGGCAAGCTGCTGCCCACCGGCTGGCCAAGCCTTGCCATCCTGATCCTGCCGACGCTGGTCATGTTCTTTATCATGGGCAAGCCGATCGGGCTGGATATCCCCGCGTTGAAAGGGTTCAACTTTCAGGGCGGCATCAAGGTCGGCGGTCCGCTGATCGCGCTATGGTTCGCACTGTCGATCTATACCGGTGCCTTCATCGCCGAGAACGTGCGCGCCGGTATTCAGGCCGTGAGCAAGGGCCAGACCGAGGCCGCCGCCGCGCTGGGCCTGCGTCCGCGCCGGATCATGAACCTTGTGGTGCTGCCGCAGGCACTGCGGGTCATCATTCCGCCGCTCATCTCGCAATACCTGAACATCACCAAGAACTCGTCGCTGGCGATTGCGGTGGGCTATGCCGACATCACCGCCACGCTGGGGGGTATCACGCTCAACCAGACGGGGCGCGCCATCGAATGCGTGCTGCTGTTGATGCTGTTCTACCTGACCATCTCGTTGTGCATCTCGGCGTTCATGAACGTCTACAACAACGCCATCAAGCTGAAGGAGCGCTGAGCCATGTCAGATCAACATGCCCATAGTGTCGCCTTCGTGCGCACCGAAACGATCCCCGAATCCCCGCCGCCCGGCGTTGCCTCGGGGCCGATCAAGTGGATGCGGGAAAACCTGTTTGCCACGCCGGCCAATGCCCTGCTGACAATTGTCGCGCTCTACATGATCTATCTGATCCTGTCGCCGACTCTGCCGTGGATCCTGAACGGGGTCTGGAACGCGAACAGCCTGTCTGAATGCCGGGAAATCCTGAACGGCACTTCGGGCGCCTGTTTCGCGGTGCTGGCTGAACGCTGGCCGCAGCTTCTGTTCGGGTTCAAATACCCTTCCGAGGAATACTGGCGTCCGGTTCTGGCGTTCTTCCTGTTGTTCGTCGCTGCGGCTCCGGTTCTGTTCTTTGACCTGCCGCGCAAGCTCTTGGCCTTTACTGCCGTTTATCCGTTCCTGGCCTTCTGGCTGATCTGGGGCGGGACGATCCTTGTGCCGCTGGTGGCGCTGGCGGGCTGTGGTGCCGGCTTTGCCGTCTACCAACGCCTTGTGGCGCGCAACTTTGCTGCGGGGTTCTTTGGTGGGATCGTCGCCGCGCTGATCGTGTTCAGCCTGGGCGGGGCCCTGATCCCGGAAGGCGCGTCCGAGAACGCGATGCTGCCAGCCGTGCCCAGCCGTGACCTTGGCGGGTTCATGCTCAACATGATGCTGGGTGTGACCTGTGTGTCGCTGTCGGTGCCGTTGGGGATCGCGCTGGCGCTGGGGCGTCAGTCGTCCATGCCGCTGATCAAGTGGATCTGTGTCGTCTTCATCGAGTTCATCCGCGGGGTGCCGCTCATCACGCTGCTGTTCGTGGCGTCGGTGATGCTGTCCTACTTCTTCCCGCCGGAATCGACGGTCGATCTGTTCCTGCGCGTGGTGATCATGATCACCATGTTCTCGGCGGCCTATATCGCCGAGGTGATCCGCGGTGGTCTGGCCGCTCTGCCCAAGGGACAGTACGAGGCCGCGGATTCGCTGGGGCTGGATTATGCGCAGGCCATGCGTCTGATCATCCTGCCGCAGGCGCTCAAGATTTCGATCCCGGGCATCGTCAACGTGGCAGTGGGCCTGTTCAAGGATACCACGCTGGTGTCGGTCATCTCGATGTTCGACCTCGTGGGCATGATCCGCGGACCGATCCTCGCCTCGACCGAATGGAACGGCGTCTACTGGGAACTGCTTGGCTTTGCCGCGCTTCTGTTCTTTGTCGTCTGCTACGGCATTTCACAATACTCGCAATGGCTGGAACGTCGCCTTGCGACCGATCACCGATAAGGAGAGCTGACCCATGTCCGAAGCTCAAATGAAGGTCTCTGACGAGATCGCAATCACCATCGAGAACATGAACAAGTGGTATGGCACCTTCCATGTTCTGCGTGACATCGACCTGACCGTTTACCAAGGCGAACGGATCGTGATCTGTGGCCCGTCCGGGTCGGGGAAATCGACGCTGATCCGCTGTATCAACGCGCTGGAAGAACACCAGCAGGGGTCGATCACGGTGGACGGCACGCTGTTGTCGTCGGACCTCAAGAATATCGACAAGATCCGGTCCGAGGTTGGCATGTGCTTTCAGCACTTCAACCTGTTCCCGCATCTGACCATTCTTGAGAACTGTACGCTGGCGCCGATCTGGGTGCGCAAGATCCCCAAGAAGGAAGCTGAAGAAACGGCGATGCACTTCCTTGAGAAGGTGAAGATCCCCGATCAGGCGAACAAGTATCCCGGCCAGTTGTCTGGCGGTCAGCAGCAGCGTGTGGCGATTGCCCGTTCGCTTTGCATGCGTCCGCGCATCATGCTGTTTGACGAACCCACCTCGGCGCTGGACCCCGAGATGATCAAAGAGGTGCTGGACACCATGATCGAGCTGGCGGAAGAGGGCATGACCATGCTCTGTGTCACGCACGAGATGGGCTTTGCCCGTCAGGTGGCGAACCGCGTGATCTTTATGGACCAGGGTCAGATCGTCGAACAGAACGAACCGGAAGAGTTCTTCAACAACCCCAAGAGCGACCGGACGCAGCTGTTCCTCAGCCAGATTCTGGGGCATTGATCGGAGGGGTGCAAACCCATTCCAAACACGGAAAGGCGGGCTTCGGGCCCGCCTTTTTCTTGGATCAGAGAAGGTCGCGCGGCACGGTGAATTTCTTGACCTTGCCACTGCCGAAGCGCACGGCATCCCATGTGTCGGCATCGAATTTGAACACGGTCGTGGCCCCTGTCGGATAGTCGAGGAACCGCGCATGGGCGGGCAGTTTCCTGGCCAGACGTTCGGCACATTCGCCGATGCCGGGGTTGTGGCCCAGCAGCAAGAGTTTTTGCCCCGAGGCCCCTTGGATATGGCGCAGGATCACATCCGCGCTGGCGTGGTACAACCCCTCTTTCAACACAGGTGCCACGTCGAACCCCATCAACTCATAGGTCTCGCGGGTGCGGGCGGCGGTCGAGCAAAGCACCTGATCCGGCACCATTTTTTCCTTGCGCAGCCAGTCTCCGAGCGCGATGGCCGAGGCGCGGCCGCGTTTGTTCAACGGGCGGTCATGGTCCGACTGGTCGAGATTTTTCCAGCTGGATTTGGCGTGGCGGACGAGAATGAGTTTAAAGGCCATTTTCGAGAAAGACTCGCATGTGATAGGAGGACTGCTCTTCCAGTCTGCCATATTCGGCCGAAACGGGACAGGCGCGTCTCGCCGCACAGCCCCGTGTGAGGCAGGCCTTTGGGTCGGTTTGCGCGATGACGTTGCGGCAGGCATCGACGTCATAGACCCCGGTCGCAAAGGCCTCGACGGGGCAGGCGGTCACACAGGGTTTGTCGGCGCAGGTCGCGCAAGGCGAGGGGGCCGGGGGCGGCAGGTCGATTTTCTGCGGCAGGGCGATGGCACCGCGAAAGGACACGAACAGGCCCGCCCGGTCATGCACAAGCAGGTTGATCGGCGAAGGATGGCAGCGCCCTGTGTTCAGCGCCCATTGGTAGAACGGCTGGTACGGGGGGCCGGTGAACGGGAAATAGGGCTGCCCGCCCAGAGCGGCAGCCAGCGCCGTGACCACCCGCGAGGACCATTGGTCAACGGGGTTGGGGACGTGTCCGGTGTATTCCGGCTGGGTTTTGAAATGGTTCCAGAAGCGCGGCTCGAGCGGCGACAAAAGGATCAGCGTGCCGAACCCCGCCAGTTCGGGATCCTCGGGGTCAGGGTGGAACGCGCCCAGAATGTCGAGATGCATCGCCCCGACCGCGCGCGAGAGCGTGGCATAATTCATTTGCGCGCAAAGGGGAGGCGCAGGCTCCAGCCCAGTTTGGACGGGCGGTCATCCTGCCATTGCAAGCCAATGGTCATGTCGTCATGTCCCCCTTCGGGTTGGGCGATATATGTTCCGAAGATACGGTCCCAGATCGACAGCGAAAAGCCGTAATTGCTGTCATGTTCGTGGCGGTGCACGGAATGATGGACGCGGTGCATGTCGGGCGTCACCAGCACCAGCCGCAGCACGCGGTCCACGCCCAGCGGCAGCTTGATATTGGCGTGGTTGAACATGGCTGTGCCGTTGAGGATGATCTCGAACAGGATGATGGCCAGCGCGGACGGCCCGAGCAGGTAAACCAGCCCGATCTTCAAGAGCATCGACAGGGCGATTTCCACAGGGTGAAAGCGGATCGCGGTGGTCACGTCGATGTCGCGGTCAGCATGGTGGACGCGATGCAGGCGCCACAGCACGGGCACCTTGTGGGTAATCAGGTGCTGCGCCCAGATCGCGAAGTCGAAAATCAGGATCGCGAGGATGGTTTCGGACACCACACCCAGATCAATCCGGTTGAACAGGCCCCAGCCATTGGCGCCTGCATCCACCGCCGCGCCCACCGCCAGAAGCGGCAGGCCGAACGCCATCAGGCGCAGGGTCAGGGTGTTCAGGATGGTAATGGCCCAGTTGGTGACCCAGCGCGTCTTGCGCGGCTGGGTGCGCACGCGGCGCGGCGCCAGCGTTTCCACCACTGCAAACAGCGCGAACAGTCCGGCAAAGACCGAGAGGCGGATCAGGGCTTCGTTTTCCATCAGGCAGGCTTCCCTTGGCTACGCTGGTACACAAGGGCAATGTATGCCTTTTGCTGAATATTGAAAGGGTTTCGCGCAAGGGCCGCGATGTCACCCCCCGTGTCCGGCGGGGGGCGTTGTGAGTAACTTAGGAAAGATGAAGCGGAGGACGGTGTCAGTCGTCGCCCCGGATCAGCGAGCCCGCACCATGTTCGGTGAAGAGTTCCAGAAGGCAGGCATTGGGTGCGCGCCCGTCAAGGATAACCACCGCCCGCACGCCGCCTTCGATGGCATTGAGCGCGGTTTCGGTTTTCGGGATCATGCCACCGGCAATCACGCCTTCCTCGGTCAGGTCGCGGATCTGCTGGGCCTTGAGCTCGGTGATGACGTCACCGGCGGCGTTCTTGACGCCCGCGACATCGGTCAGCAGCAGCAGGCGGTCGGCTTTGAGCGCGGCGGCAATAGCGCCTGCGGCGGTGTCGCCGTTCACGTTGAAGGTTTCGCCGTCGCGGCCCGCACCGAGCGGCGCAATCACGGGGATCGCGTCATTGGCGAACAGGTCATGCAGCAGCTTGGGGTTCATTTTCGACGGGGTGCCGACAAAGCCCAGATCGGGGTTGGTCTGGTCGCAGATCATCAGGTTGGCATCCTTGCCCGACAGGCCCACGGCCTTGCCGCCCTGCCGGTTGATCGCCTGCACGATGCGTTTGTTGACGAGACCGGACAGCACCATTTCAACCACTTCGACGGTGGCGGCATCGGTCACGCGTTTGCCGTTCACGAATTCGGACTGGATGTCGAGTTTGTCGAGCATCGCGTTGATCATCGGCCCGCCGCCATGCACCACGACGGGGTTCACGCCGACCTGCTGCATCAGTACCACGTCGCGGGCGAATTCATCCATCGCCTCGTCGCTGCCCATGGCGTGCCCGCCCAGTTTGATGACGACAATCGCATCCGTGTAGCGCTGCAGGTAAGGCAGGGCCTGTGACAGGGTGCGGGCGGTGGCGATCCAGTCGCGGTTCATATCTTGTTTCTTCATCTTGTGCTGTCCTCTTGGGCGATGTTGTTAGACTGTTGCACCCGCCCTGCCAAGAGGCATTGCCAACCGCGCACAGGCGCGTACCAATGCGGGGCAGAGAAAGGAGGCCGATGATGGCTGATTCCCGTAAAACCCTATTGATTACAGGAGCCAGCCGAGGAATCGGCCACGCCACTGTCCGCCGTTTCAACCGCGAAGGCTGGCGCGTGGTGACCGTGTCACGCACGCCCTGCGCGCCGGAATGTCCGTTTGCCAGCCCCGAGAACCACCTGATGCTGGACCTTTCGGATGCGGCCGATACCGTCAATGCCGTGGGCCAGTTGCAGGAGATGCTGGATGGGCGGCTGGATGCGCTGGTCAACAATGCGGGCGTGTCGCCCAAGGGGCCGGATGGCGCGCGGCTGAACACGCTGAACACAGACCTGATGACATGGGGGCAGGTGGTCCATGTGAATTTCTTTGCCTCGGTGGTTCTGGCGCGCGGGTTGAAGGATGAACTGGCGGCGGCCAAGGGATCGGTGGTGAACATCACCTCGATCGCGGGCAGCCGCGTGCACCCGTTTGCGGGCGCTGCCTATGCCACGTCCAAGGCGGCGCTGGCGGCGCTGACCCGCGAGATGGCGCATGATTTCGGGCCATTGGGGGTGCGGGTCAATGCCATCGCACCGGGCGAGGTGGAAACCTCGATCCTGTCACCGGGCACGGACAAGATCGTGGAAAAGCTGCCGATGCAGCGGCTGGGCCAGCCGGAAGAGGTCGCCGCCGCGATCTATTTCCTGTGCTCGGGCGAGAGTTCCTATATCTCGGGGGCCGAGATCGAGGTGAACGGGGCACAGCACGTCTGAGGCGCGCGCCCGCGCGGGCCGGGCCTAGTCCAGCCCGGCGATGATTGCGCGCAGCGTCGGGATGCCCTCGCCTTTTTCGCTGCTGGTCAGGACGATCTCGGGGAAGGCGGCGGGGTGTTTCGACAGCTTCTCGCGCACCTGCGCCATGACCTTTGCGCGGTCCTTTTCCTTGACCTTGTCGGTCTTGGTCATGACCACCTGAAAGGTGACTGCGGAACTGTCCAAGAGGGACATGATTTCCTCGTCCACGTCCTTGATCCCGTGGCGGGCATCAATCAGCACAAAGGCTCGGCGCAGGGTGGCGCGGCCCGAGAGATACTGTTTCAGCAGCTTCTGCCATTTCTCGATCACCGGCAGGGGCGCGTTGGCATAGCCATAGCCCGGCAGGTCAACAAGGTAATGGCTGTCGGCCAGCGTGAAAAAGTTGATTTCCTGCGTGCGCCCCGGCGTGTTCGAGGCCCGAGCAAGGCGGGTACGGCCCGTCAGGGCGTTGATCAGCGTGGACTTTCCGACGTTGGAGCGGCCTGCGAAACAAACCTCGATCCGGTCGGCGGGGGGCAGGCCGGACATGGCGACCACCCCTTTGAGGAAGTCGCTGTTATTGCCGGCGAACAGCTTGCGGCCGGTTTCGCGCGCGGCATCATCCGGTTCTTCAACGATGGGGAATGGCAATTGCATCAGAGCACCTCGATCCTGTCACCCACCTTGACGGTTCCGCCCTTGGTCACGACGCCGTAAACCCCGAATTCCTGATGGCCGAACACATCGTTCAGCGCCTCGAGCGTGTCGGCATCGCGCACGCCGGTTTCAGGGTTGGCCGTGGTGGCGAGGCAGCGGGTGATTTCCTCGCGGATTTCAAATTCGACGGCGCCAATCCGCAGGGTCTTGCCCGTCCATGTCTTCTCTTCCCACGGGGACAGCCCGTCGAGCAGGATGTTGCCGCGCCAGCGATCCATTGACAGGGGCATCTGCATGGCTGCGGACAGCGCGTCGTTCGAGGCCATGTTGAGGATGCTGACCGAAGGGTAATCGGTGTCGGTCATGCCGCGGTCAGGTACGCGCACGATGCGGGCGGACTGGGCCCGGTCGGCGGGCATCAAGGGGCGTACCCAGTCAAGAAAGCCACGCAGCTGTTTGTCGGGGTCAAAGGTGATCTCGCCCCGGCGTGGATGGGACAGGGTGACCGTGCCCAGCAATTCATCGACGCGCGCGGTGATCGCCATCAGGCCCGGCGCCTTGGCCCCGCGTGAAAAGTTCATGCAGGGCGCCCAGGAGGTTCCGTCGGTGCGCGCAGCCTCGTGCGCCACGGCCCAGCGGCGATCCCAGGGCATGGTTTGCCCCTCAGAAAAAGCAACACGGTCGAGAGATTCCCGACCGTGGCTTTTGATGGGGTGCCGCCAGAGCGCTGCGACGCGGGCGGGCATCAGTCGCCCGCCTTCTCTTTGCGCTTGAAGGACGACTTGATGTTGCCGAACACGTCCGGCTTGTAGCCGTGGCTGCGCATGATCGCGTATTGCTGGGTGAAGGTGATCACGTTGTTGGTGATCCAGTACAGCACCAGCCCCGAGGCAAAGCCGCCCAGCATGAACATGAACACCCATGGCATCCAGGCAAAGATCATCTGCTGGGTCGGGTCGGTGGGCGCGGGGTTCAGTTTCTGTTGCAGCCACATCGAGATTCCGAGCAAGAGCGGCAAGACACCGATGAAGATCAGCGCCATGATCGAGCCTGGTTCAGGTGCGCCGATGGGCAGAAGGCCGAACAGGTTCAGAATCGTGGTCGGGTCAGGCGCCGAAAGGTCGGCAAACGGGCCCAGCCACGGCGCGTGGCGCAGTTCCAGCGTGACAAAGATCACCTTGTAGAGCGAGAAGAAGATCGGGATCTGGATCAGGATCGGCAGGCAGCCCGAGGCGGGGTTCACCTTTTCGCGCTTGTAAAGCTCCATCATGGCCTGCTGCAGCTTCTGGCGGTCATCGCCAGCGGCCTCTTTCAGCTTTTCCATCTGCGGCTGAAGCTCTTTCATCTTGGCCATCGAGGCATAGGATTTATAGGCCAGCGGGAAGACCACGATCTTGATCAGGACGGTCAGGCCGATGATCGCCCAGCCCATGTTGCCGATCAACCCGTTGAGATAGTGCAGAACCGCAAAGATCGGCTTGGTCAGGAAGAAGAACCAGCCCCAGTCGATCGAATCGAGGAACCCCGCAACGCCGTCTTTTTCATAGGCGCGGATTGTGGCCCATTCCTTGGCGCCGGCGAACAGCTGGCTTTCGGTGGTGACGCTGGCGCCGGCGGCAACGGTCAGCGTCGGCATCACGGTTTCGGTCTGGTAGATGTCACGGCGATCATCGTATTTCACGACCGATTTGAACGGCGCGCCCTGTGCGGGGATCATGGTCGCCATCCAGTAATGGTCGGTGAAGCCGATCCAGCCGTTTTCGGACACCTGCGTGACCTCTGCCTTGGCGCCTTCGCGCTGGTCAAAGGCAAAGTCGGCGATGTCGTCATAGTCGATTTCGCTCAGCTCGCCATCGGCCATGCCGACCACGCCTTCGTGCAGGATGAAAAAGTTCTTCAGATCCTCGGGCTCGCCATGGCGGGCCAGAACGCCGTAGGGGGCCAGCGACACGGTGCCCGCACCGGTGTTTTCGACGCTCTGTGCGACCGAAAACATATAGTTCTCGTCGATCGAGATGGTGCGGCTGAAGATCAGGCCGTTGCCGTTGTCCCAGGTCAGTGTGACAGGGCTGTTCTCGGTCAGCTTGGCACCATCGGCGACGGACCAGACGGTGTTGGCGCCGGGCACGTCATCAAGGCCAAGGCCCGCACCGGGGGCCCAGCCATAGAGGGCGTAAAAGGCATTCGGTTCGCCGCGCGGCGACAGGAAGGTGACGGTGGGCGCGCCTTCGTCCAGCGTTTCGCGGTAATCCTTGAGGTGCAGGTCGTCGATGCGCCCACCCAGAAGAGAGATCGAGCCGTCGACGCGCGCGGTTTCGATGTCGATGCGCGGGGTGTCTTCGGTTGCGTCCACCGCAGCCGTGCCGGTGCCGGTGCTGGCCGCGCCCGTCGTGGTGGCGGTCGGGGCCGAGGCGACCGGCTGGGTCGTTTCGCCGGTCACGGCGACGGCGTTGGGATCTTCCACCGGTTCGGGCGGAGGAAACATCACAAACCATACCAAGATCACGACGAAACTGAGCACGGTCGCGAGGATGAGGTTCTTGTTCTGATCGTCCATTGCTGGTGGCCACCTGTCTTTGAAACGTTGGGGTGGTTCAACAGGTGCAGGGCCCAAAGGTCAAGCGGATTCGGGCCATTTGGGGCGGATGCGCTGGGGTCCGTTGCGAAAAATCCGGGTCGCGGAGCCGGCGATCGGGTGCACGCGCGGTTTAGCCTGCGCGGCGGCGCAGGTCCGGCGGCGCGGCGCGCGCGCGGTCATGCGCGGTGATCCAGGGCAGGGTTTCCTCGAACGGCATCGGGCGGGCGACGCCAAAGCCCTGCACATGGGTACAGCCCAGCTGCGCCAGCATGGCGTGTTCGGCGGGGGTTTCGACCCCTTCGGCCAACACATCAAGGTCAAGCTGTTCGGCCATGGTGACGATGGCCGCGACCAGCCGTTGTTGCTGGGGGTCGCTGTCGGCATGGACGACGAAGGACCGGTCGATCTTGAGCCGGTCGACAGACAGGCGACGGATCGAGGAAATCGAGGCATGGCCGGTGCCGAAATCATCCAGATCAATCCGGCACCCGAGCCGCGCCAACCCGTTCACATTGCGCACCACCATATCGTTCGGCGCCCCGGCCACCACGTTTTCCAGCACCTCGACCGAGAGTTGGTCCGGCGTCATGTCGTGGCGTTCAAGCGCGCCGGACACACGATCGACCAGGGTAGGATCAGCGAGATCCTCGGCGGTGAAATTCACGCCGACACTTTCAAGGGAATAACCGGCCTTGCGCCATGTCACGAACGCGTCCAGCGCGCTGGCCAGCATGCGGTTGGACAGCCGCCCAAGCTGCCCTCCCCGATCCATGGCCGGTAGAAAATCCGAGGGCGGCAAGGTGCCGCGGCGCGGGTGTTGCCAGCGGGCCAGCGCCTCGAACCCGGTGACCTGCCCCGTATCGGTAGACACCTGTGGCTGGAACCAGGCGACGATCTCGTCCCGGTCCAGCGCGGCCAGCGCCTCGGCCTCGGAGCGGTCGCGCCGCAATACGCGCTGTTTCATGTCGCTGGAAAAGGTGCGGATCGCGTTGCCGTCGCTGCGCAGCGCCTCTTCCAGAGCAAGGGTCGCGGCCCCGAGAAGCGGTCCGGCCTCGGTCGCGGGAGCGCGGGTTTGCAGGCAAAGGCCGATGCAGCAGACAGGATGCAACGAGACCGCCTGAAGCACCACGGGTTCCTCGATCGCAGTCTGCAGGCGGGTGGCCAGGGTCAGCGCAGCATCCAAATCAAAGCGGCGCACGGGGTCGAGATAGATCGCAAAACGGGCGTCCCCGATCCGCGCGACCATGTCGGTGTCGCGCAGCGCGGCGCGAATCCGGTCGGCGGTGACGCGCAGCGCCTGTTCCGCGGCGCCATCGCCGAACTTGGCCCGCATCCGCGAGACATTGCGCAGCTCGCAGGCAAAGATTCCCGTGGTCAGGCCGGTGTCGGGCAGGGTCGCAAGCGAGGCCGCCATGCCGTCGTGCAACCCGCGTTCGGTCAGGAACCCGGTCAGGGCATCCTGTCCCATCGCCTGTACCGGCGGCGCGGAAGGACGGCGCCCCTGCAGGAGCAAGGGCACCGGCAGGGCGACAGCCGCCACCAGCAGCCAGAATTCCCCGCCGATCCACCAGGCCACGAAAACCAACCCGGACAGGGCAATTGCCGCAAGCCCGCGCAAGGGCAGGGTCAGGCGGGGGTGGTTCAGGAAATGAGCCGGTCGGAAGGTCATGCGGCAGGCACCCAGACAAAAAACAAGTCCGGTCAGCCTAGCCCCCGATCTCTGACGTGTTCGTTAACGCAGTTTGGGAATTTCCGTCTCAATTTGTTCAAATTGAGCAGATCCGCGTATTAAACCAGCAAAATCAAACAGTTTCGGGTCGAGCATATGAGACGGGCGGATGTTCATCAGGGCGCGGAACATGACCTGCCGGCGGCCTGGGCTGTTCTTTTCCCACTGGTCGAGAATCTGTTTCACCTGCTGGCGCTGCAACCCGTCCTGCGACCCGCAGAGGTCACAGGGAATGATCGGATAGTTCATCGCACGCGCGAATTTCTCGCAGTCTTCCTCGGCCACATGGGCCAGCGGGCGATAGACGAACAGGTCGCCTTCCTCGTTCACCAGTTTCGGCGGCATGGTCGCCAAGCGCCCGCCGTGAAACAGGTTCATGAAAAAGGTTTCCAGAATGTCGTCGCGGTGATGGCCCAGCACCACGGCAGAACAACCTTCTTCGCGGGCGATGCGATAGAGATTGCCACGGCGCAGGCGCGAACAGAGCGCGCAATAGGTCCGCCCGGCAGGCACCTTTTCCTTCACGACGGAATAGGTGTCCTGATATTCGATGCGGTGCTCGACCCCCATCTTTTCAAGGAATTCCGGCAATACGGTCGCAGGAAAGTTGGGCTGCCCCTGATCGAGGTTGCAGGCCAGAAGATCGACCGGCAGCAGGCCGCGCCATTTCAACTCGTGCAGCACGGCGAGCAGGGTGTAGGAATCCTTGCCCCCCGACAGGCAGACAAGCCAGCGCGTGCCGCGTTCGATCATGCCATATTGTTCGATGGCCTCGCGCGTTTGGCGCACGATGCGTTTGCGCAGCTTCTTGAAACTGGCCGTAGAGGGCGCGCCGTGAAACAGCGGATGGATATCGTCGAGATCGTCAAGCATGGGCTGGCTTTAGGCGAAAGCGGCGCGCAGGACAAGCGCGCGATCAAACGGCGCGCGGAGTCATCCAAAACCCGCCGATCCCCGTATCAAGGGGACCATCATCAAAGGAAATCCCAAATGCGCCTGATCCTGTTCCTGACCCTGTCCGTCCTGTTGGCCGCCTGCGGTACGCCCAAGCTCGACCAGCCCAAGCTGAGCGGAAAAGAGTTGAACCTTGAAGAGTATTTCGCGGGGCGCACCGTGGCCTATGGCCAGTTTCAGGACATCACCGGGCGCGTGTCGCAGCGGTTCAAGGTCAATATTGACGGGCGCTGGGACGGGCAGACCCTCGTGCTGGATGAACGGTTTGTCTATGCGGACGGGGGCACAGACCGGCGGGTCTGGACCCTGACCAAAACGGGCGCCGAGACCTGGGAAGGGCGCGCCGACGGGGTGCAGGGCGTGGCCCGTGGCGAGGAAAGCGGGGATACGTTCAACTGGCGCTACACGATTGATCTGCCCAAACGCGATGGCACCGGCACGACGCGGGTCAGTTTTGATGACTGGATGTGGTTGCTTGAGGACGGACGGCTGCTCAACCGGGCCTATATGTCCAAGGCCGGGGTGCGGCTGGGCGAAGTGACGATCTTTTTTGAACGCCTCTGAACGGCAAGGACCGGCCCCGTGGGGGACCGGTCCAGCGGTTCTAAAATATGGGGGCGGTTATTCCATCATGGCCTTCTGGTTGCACTCGCGGCCCATCTCGATGGCCTTGAGTGTGCCTTTCAGATCGACGATGAAGCCGAATTCCTTTTCGGGGAACACGACCATTTCATATTGCTTGGCGAAATCCTCGACGAACTGCGGATCATCGGTCAGCACGTAGCCGCCGGAATAGCCCTTGGTGATATTGCCGCGCATGCCGGTGACTTCGCCAGTATAGAGGTTGTCACCCAATAGAATGGCAACGCCTTCCTTGTCGCCTTTCTTGATGTTGGTTTCAGCCTTGGTGAACACGCCGACATAGGCCACGCCGCGATCCTTGGTCAGACCCATCTGCACGACGTTTTCAAGGTCGTCCACGGCCTCGATCATGCAGGATTTCTTTTCATGGTCGATAAAGACGTTCCAGCCTTCGACGCTTCCGAAATGTTCGAATTTGCCCTCGGCGCTGGCGGTGGTAGCGAGGGTCGCAAGAAGGGCGGCGGCAGTCAGGGATTTCAAAGTCATGAGGGCACTCCTGTGGGTGAGCCAGTAAAGGGAATACCGGTGACGATAGCACCTCAGTCCCGTGGGTCCAGCCTGTTCGCGCACTGGCACCCTTTTGACGCCGATCCGCCAGAGGGCGCCCCGGACGGGCGGTCGGGGCCGGGCACGGGATCATAGCCGTCACCGCCCCACGGGTGGCAGCGTCCGATCCGTTTCGCCGCCAGCCAGCTGCCCTTGATTGCCCCGTGTTTTTCCAGCGCCTCCAGCGCATAGACCGAACAGGTGGGCTGATAGCGGCAGTTGAAGCCGACCCACGGGCTGAACACCAGCCGGTAAAACCGAACGGGCAGGGCAAAGATATGGGCAAGCGGGGTCATGGGGGGAATGTAGGGTGTCTGGGTGGCGGGGGAAAGATGCATCACCATTCTCAAAGCGTGGTTGTCTTTTTTGCACACCAAGTCTGTCAATCGGCCTCGTCTTTTGGCTTTAGTGGGCCAATGTTTTCCGCAAACCATTGCATTGCATAGACGCAGGATCCGTTAACTGTGCCTGAAACTCCTTCAGTGTTGTTGGGAAAGTAGCGCCTCGACGTGTAGTAAACACCGACAGCGCAATGCACGTTATTGCCTAGGATAGCCGCGGATTTAAGAAACTTGTTTGTGAACTGATCCTGCGTGCTTCGAGAAGCGACCCACCTTGTATGTTGGGGATCAAAGCTCGAATACTCAATTTGAAACAAGCGGCTTTCACCTGGCGGTATTTGACTGGGCGTTACAGAAAACCCTGCTTCAACAGCGTGAGTCCCTTCTCCGTGGGTAAGTTTAATCGTTAGGTCCAAGTCTCTGACGACAGTGGGAAGATTGCCCAAATTCGCAATAAAGAATGAAAACCCGCCTGCTTCAAAGCGGTCAACTTGAACCACAAGATCGGGTCGAGGGGGTTCTTTCTGCCTGCTGAAGTACAAAGCTGCAAATGATACCAGTAGCGCCAATAGCGAGATCGCAAGAGTGCTCAGGTTGAAAAACGCGTTTACGAAGTATGCGAGTTTGTTCTGGCTGGAGTTACAATGCCGACAAATTTTTGCAGTTTGTAGTATTTCTTCTCCGCATGCATGGCACTTCATTTCGTCGCAAATCCTGCGGTTTTTCCGGTTTCTTCAAATCTTATCGACAAAGATCGTATTCCGAGACCATCAAAAAATGCTGATGACCCAAGGAGCGGCAAAGAAAGGCGTTTCTCGGTCGCGGAAAATGAAAGGTGGCCCCCGTGGCATTCAGGTGCGGCAAGCGGGGCCACCCCAGTGACCCCGCCTGCCCGTGTAGGTTTATCCCGGCATCTTCTCAAACGCGGGGACTCCGTCTTCGAGGAGGGTCGCGTCCATCTTGCTGGAGACATAGACATTTGCCTTGGGGGCAAATTCGGCCTGTTCGTTGATGTTGCCCGCGCGCAGGCCCAGCATGCCGGGGCGGTTCGAGTTCTGCGTGAACATCGGCGTACCGCAGGTGTCGCAGAAATGTTTGGTCATGGTTGAACCGGCGTCGGATTGGTGCTGGAAGGTCTTGGTGGTGCCTGTGACCTCGACGTCGCCCTCTTTCATGAACATCAGCGTGGCATAGGCGCTGCCCGTGGCGTGGCGGCAATCGGTGCAGTGACAGTTTGCCATGACCGGCACCTCGCCATCCGCCTTGAAGGAAATTGCGCCGCAGAGGCATTGTCCGGTGAGTTTTGTCATTTGTGTTCCCTGTGTCCTGTTGAGTGTTGCACAACAAAGCCTAGGGGACTTGCCGCCATCGGCAAAGAGGGATGTCAGCCTTTTGTGCCGTGCAGTTTCTTCAATGCGTAGCGCAGGTCGCCCTGAAGCTGGTCAAAGGGGCGGGCTGCGGTGGCGTCTTTGCGGCCGATCAGCACGTAATCCCAGCCGGGCTTGCCATGGGTGGGCAGAATCAGGCGGGCCACTTCGCGCAAGCGGCGTTTGGCGCGGTTGCGGGCGACGGCATTGCCGACCTTCTTGGAACAGGTAAAGCCCACGCGGATCACGTGGGCGGGCACATCTTCGGTGTCGGTGCGGCGGCGGGCTTGCACCATCATCGCCTGTGTGCCCTGCCGGCGCGCGCGGGCGGCGCGCAGGAAATCGCTGCGGGTTTTCAGAACCTCAAGACAAACGGACACCGCCGGGGGCGTATCCCCTTGGGCGGCGATGCCATCCTCGGGGGCCTCCGGCGGTGTCATGTCCGTCAGAACGTGTGTCGGCGCGCTTATGCGCTCAGCGACTTGCGACCGCGTGCGCGGCGTGCGTTCAGGATCTTGCGGCCTGCTTTGGTGGCCATGCGCGCACGGAAGCCGTGGCGGCGTTTACGAACCAGGTTCGAGGGTTGGTAGGTGCGTTTCATCGCTCCGTCTCCGTATCTGAAGGGCGCCCAGCGACGGAATCGCGGGCCCATGTGCTATTCGAAGCCCGTCCTTTAGGCGGGTTTCCGGGATATGTCAAACACCAGTTCCCCGATTTGCAACAAATCCCCGGGGTTTTTGCCGATCCTTGGCGGGAATGTTTCAAAACACCCCGTGACATGGCGGCGTTATCACGGGAAACCGGCCCAAGATCAAGCGCGCGTGAGGCCCCTGTTGTTTTCCGCGTGTGTCGCGCATTTTGAGAGGAGATGACAAAAGACAGGCCCATCATGAGTGATACCTCACACCCGCGTCCCCGTTCGTTGGGGCGCCTGATTCCCTTTGCCGCCATCGTGACGGTGGCCGCGCTTGGCGCCGTGCTGCTGGGCGATGTGCTGAGTTTCGAGATGCTGCGGGACAACCGCGAATCGCTGATCGCGTATCGCGACGCGCACTATCTGGCGGCGGTGCTGGTGTTCATGGCGGCCTATGTGGGGATCGTGGCCTTTTCGCTGCCCGGTGCGGTGGCGGCGACGCTGACCGGCGGGTTCCTGTTTGGCACCTTTCCCGGCGTGTTGTTCAACGTGTCGGCGGCCACGATTGGCGCGACGGCGATTTTCCTCGCGGCACGCTGGGGGTTTGGTGAACGCATGGCGGCCCGTATGGAAGCGTCCGAGGGGCGGGTGAAACGTATCAAGGACGGGATCGACGAAAACCAATGGTCGATGTTGTTTCTGATCCGGCTGGTGCCTCTGGTGCCGTTTTTCGTGGCCAACCTCGTGCCCGCCGTTGTCGGAGTGCCGCTGCGCCGTTTCGTAATCTCGACCTTTGTCGGCATTATTCCCGGCGGGCTGGTCTATACCTCGGTCGGGGCCGGTCTGGGCGAGGTGTTCGATGCAGGCCAGACGCCCGATCTGGGGATCATCTTTGAGCCGCAGATCCTGTTGCCGATCCTTGGTCTTTGCGCGCTGGCGGCATTGCCCATCGCGATCAAGGCGCTTCGGGGCGGAAAGGACATCTGATGGAGCAGATCAAGACCGATCTTCTGGTCATCGGGGCCGGGTCCGGGGGGCTGTCGGTGGCGGCGGGGGCCGTGCAGATGGGGGCGGATGTGGTCCTGCTGGAAGGGCACCTGATGGGCGGGGACTGCCTGAATTTCGGCTGCGTGCCATCCAAGGCGTTGCTGGCCAGCGGCAAGGTCGCCCATGCACAGGCCCATGCAAGCGCCTTTGGCGTGGCTGACGTGGTGCCGCAGGTGGATTATGCCGCCGCCAAGGATCACGTCGCGGATGTGATTGCACAGATCGAACCCAACGACTCGGTCGAGCGGTTCGAAGGGCTGGGCGTGCGCGTGATCAAGGAATACGGCGCCTTTACGGGCCCGAACACGGTGCAGGCCGGGGCGCACAGCATCACCGCGCGTCGGATCGTGATTGCCACGGGATCAAGCCCGATGGTGCCGCCGATACCCGGTCTGGCGGATGTGCCATACCTGACCAATGAGACCCTGTTCGAATTGCGCGACAAGCCGGCGCATCTGTTGATCATCGGCGGCGGGCCGATCGGCCTTGAAATGGCACAGGCGCACCGGCGGCTGGGCTGTGAAGTCACGGTGATCGAGGGCGACAAAGCACTGGGACGGGATGATCCCGAGATGGCGGCCTTTGTTTTGCAGGCCCTGCGCGACGAAGGGGTGCAGATTGAGGAAAACGCGCTGGCCGAACGGATCAGCGGCACAGCAGGGGCCATCACGGTTGCCGCGAAGGACGGGCGCAGTTTTACCGGGTCGCATCTTCTGGTGGCGGTGGGGCGAAAGCCGAATATCGATACACTGAACCTGTCGGCGGCCGGCATCGACCACACGGGCCGGGGCATCACCGTGGATGACAGTCTCAGGACGTCGAACCGCAAGGTCTATGCTATTGGGGATGTGACGGGCGGTGCGCAGTTCACCCATGTGGCGGGCTATCACGCGGGGGTCATCATCCGCTCGGCCCTGTTCGGGATGCCCGCAAAACAACGTACCGACCATATTCCGCACGCCACCTATACCGACCCTGAACTGGCGCAGATCGGGCTGACCGAGTCTGCAGCGCGTGAAAAATATGGCGACCGGCTCGAGGTGGTGCGGTTCGACCTGCATCACAACGATCGCCTGATTGCCGAGCGCAAGGCCAAGGGGCTGATCAAGGTGATGGTGGTCAAGGGGCGTCCGGTGGGCGTGTCAATTGCGGGCCATCAGGCGGGCGAACATATCAATCTCTGGGCGCTGGTGCTGGCCAACAAGATGAAGATGGGACAGGTCGCCGCCATGGTCAGCCCCTATCCCACGGTGGGTGAGATTGGGAAACGCGCAGCGGGGGCCTATTTCTCACCGAGGTTGTTTGATAATACCAAGATCAAACGGGTGGTCCGGTTCGTGCAACGCTGGCTGCCCTGACACGAAACGGGGCGCGCATGATCAAGACCCTCTCGGGACGGTTCCTTGTTCTGACCATCATCTTCGTGATGCTGGCCGAGATCCTGATTTTCGTGCCGTCGGTGGCGCGGTTCCGCGAGGATTACCTGTTGTCACGCCTTGAACGTGCGCAGATCGCGTCGCTGGCACTGTTGGCCAATGACATGATCGACGCCGAGCTTGAGCAGGAACTGCTGCGCACGGCCGAGGTTTACAACGTGGTGCTGCGGCGTGACGAGATGCGCCAGTTGATGCTGGCCTCGCCCATGCCGCACCCGATCGAGGCGACTTATGATCTGCGCGATCCGGGTGCGATGACGCTGATCCGCGATGCGATGGCACGGCTGTTTGACCCGCAGGACCGCGTGATCCGCGTGATCGGGGCCCCTGTGAAAGAGGCGGGTCTCCTGATCGAGATCACCATGGGCACGGCGGCGCTGCGCATGGCGATGATCGACTATGGCATCAACATCCTGTGGCTTTCGGCGGTGATCTCGGTAATCACGGCGTTTTTCCTGTTTCTCGCGGTGCGTGGGTTCCTTGTGAAGCCGATCAAGGGGGTGGTGCGCTATATGCAATCCTATGCGGCGGCCCCCGAGGATGCGCGGCGCATCATCCAGCCCTCGGCGGGGGTGGTCGAACTGCGCGAGGCGGAAGAGGCGTTGCAGTCGTTGCAGATGGAACTGACTGCGTCTTTGAAACAGAAAGAGCGGCTGGCACAGCTGGGCGGCGCCGTGGCCAAGGTCAGCCACGACTTGCGCAATATCCTGACCTCGGCGCAGTTGTTCACCGACCGGATCGAGACCAGTGAAGACCCGCTGGTGCGACGTCTGGCGCCCAAGCTGGTGAATTCGATCACGCGGGCGGTGCATCTGTGTGAAAGCACGCTGGCCTTTGGCAAGGCCGAGGAGCCGGCGCCGAAACTGACCCATTTCCACCTGATCGAGATCGTCTCGGACGTGATCGACAGCGAACGCCTTGCCGTGGGCGAGTTTGACCTCAGCTTCGCCGAGGACGTGCCCGCGGGGTTGGCGGTGCGGGCCGATCCCGAACAGCTTTATCGCGTGATCGCCAACCTCGTGCGCAATGCGCGGCAGGCGATCATGGCGACGGGGCAGCCGGGCGAGATTTCCGTAGCCGCGCGGGAAGAGGACGATGCGTGGTATATCACCATCAGCGACACCGGCCCCGGCCTGCCGCCCAAGGCACGCGAGCATCTGTTCACGCCGTTCCAGGGCGGTGCCCGCAAGGGCGGCTCGGGGCTTGGGCTGGCGATTTCGTCGGAACTGATGCGCGGGCATGGCGGCACGCTACGGCTGGCGCATTCGGGCGACACGGGCACGATGTTCGAAATCTGCCTGCCCAAAGGGGTGATCGCTTGACCCGATCGCCGGTTTGAAGCGCGCGGAAAAATAACCGCAAGAAAATCCACTTTTGCTCTTGCGACTCTCTGACAGACACTCTAAATCCCCCCTCACCGCGCTCTGGTAGCTCAGCTGGATAGAGTACTTGACTACGAATCAAGGGGTCGGGGGTTCGAATCCTCCCCAGAGCGCCATTACTTTCTAGAAAATGCAATATTTTTTAATGGCGTAAGCTGTTTAGTCGAAATTGGTTCCCCCAATTGTTCCCCCAAAGAGTCTTGGGGAAATACTTGATCTCGTGTTTGTTTTCGCTGACGGGGGGGCAATATCCATCCGTCTTCATTTTCGTGCGGAGCTGATCCTTTTCTGTCATCGCTCGAAAATCTGATGCAAATTGCATTGTCGTTCACGAAAGGATTTTGAAGCGGAACGGAGGGGGGCAGCTTTTGTTGAGAACTGTTTATCTACTGTCAAAATTCGAACGCACAGCGAAACTCAAGACACGAAGCAAAAAACTGAAACTCAACCAAATGGGTGATATCTAAATCACCACATGCCCTTTTGGTTGCGTTCAAGCGTGCTTTTGAATTTGACGCATGTAGTTAACCATCCATTCGATGGCAAAAATGTAGTCAGAAGCTACCGTGCAAAATTCTGATTTGCTGCAAAGAGCCACCAGCCAGATTGGTTTGGTAAAGTTGTTTTAACGCGGGTTTGGATTTGTGGCCTTTCACGCATTTAACACCAAAGAAGCGAGACATTTTTGGACAGCACTTGTGTCCCCATGTCGTCCTATAGCACCCGCGTTTTTAACCGCTTATTGCCCATAGGGAACCTCGTTGAGAATTGGGCCATGAGAGACAGGTCAAGGCTTGTCAGTTCTGGCGGCTGGCGATTGTTTATCCAGCCCTCGCAGATGATGTCGTTGCGCATGATTGAAGTGGGGTCATCAACAGCGCCGATGGTACTCCGGATCGCGCGTGTGTCGCTGATTGAGGCTTGCCGCCCATTGACGGCCACAAAGGCGTGGTATTCGTCGGGGGTGATGCGGCTAACGATGGGGTTGGTCGGCATCCCTCTGATGGGTTCATCCAGCCGCACGGCGAAGTGATGGGTCCAGTTTTGGCGCAGCCCCAGCGGGCCGGGCGGCACGGTTGAGATTGGCGTAAACGGCCGGGGCCACCCCGCCAAGTGATGTGTGTGGTCGCTGCGTGTTGTAATCGATCCTCCAGTTTTCGATGATCTTTCGGGCTTCGGCGAGATTGCTGAAGTTATGCTCATAAAACAATCATCTCGTAGGCGGCCATTAAAACTCTCCACGAACGCGTTTTGCATTGGCTTGCAGGGCGCGATGTAATGCCAGCCAACTCCGGTATCTGGGCACCATCTCATCATAGCATGAGACGTCATTTCCGTTCCGTTGTCAGAAACGATCATATCGGGCCGGCCACGCCGACGGATCAGGTCGTCCAGTTCACGCGTCATCCTCGCGCCGGACTAAGAACAATCCACGACAGTTGCCAGCGCTTCACGCGTGCAGTCATCTACAATACATAACACACGGAACCGCTGCCAATCTTCGAAGGCGTTGGAGACAAAATCCTACGATTCCATTGACCGGCAGGCGATTTTGCAAGGCAAAATCTGCCGAGAGGGGGTGCTGATTGCCGCGATTCGGCACCAGAATGGGCCGCGGTGTGCCCAAAGCCCGCTTGCGTGACCGCCTACGGCGCACCGCCAGCCCTTTCTCGCGAAAGATCCTGAACAGCTGATTGTGGTTCATCTCAAAACCTTCCCTGGCCAGAAAAATCCCAAACGACGATGGCCGAACCGGCGTCATTCATTCGCCGGATCGCGCAACCTTTTGCGTAACGCATCATCACCCTGATCCCGTTTCTGAGACTGAATGACTGACCTATGCAAATCGGCCAATTCGCACGCCCGACGCTCGGACAAGCGGTGCTGTTCCATCACATCGCGCACGGCTCGTCGCTTCACATCAGGCGTAAGTAGTTTTTTGTCGCGAGATCCTTCAATGCGACGCTCGTCCATTGTCCTCAGATCAATGGCGGACAAGGCCTCGCTCCAGCATTGCATCTGCCAACATGTGCTTCAGCTTTCTGTTCTCATCTTCCAGAGCCGGCAGCTCCTTGGCGTCCGACACGTTCATGCCGCCAAACTTGGCGTCGACATTGTCACTCGAACCAATGGCGCTGTAATGATCGACTATTTGTAGAAGGGCGCATCACTGATGCCGCAGCGGCGACAAAGCTCCTGTGCTTTCACGCCCGCTTCGTATTCCCTGATCATTCCAATGATTTGTTCGTCTGAAAATTTACGTTTCATGGTCCATCCTTTCTTGGACGGATTTCTAACAACTCAATGGCCTGATTTCAGGCGACCGGGTCAACGCTTTTCATTGGCGCGACTTACGAACAATGGTCATCTTTCGTGTGCCCTAAGGCACTTCCTGATAACTCGCTATTTGATCAACAGGAGCGTTGGAAGGGTTCTCCTGACGGGCTTTCAACAAGCTTCCAGTGTCTTGTTGGAGGATTTGATATTTAGATAAGTTAGAGGCCGCTACTCAACTATCCCAGTAGTTGTGCTTTCCCTAGGGGCACGTTACGGTCATATTCAGAAATTGATGAATTGAAACCCGGTGTAACGGCTGCAAATGGCATTTTTTCGCGAATTGCGCCGATTGGTTTCAATAGATTTTGACGGAGGTATTTCGCGTGATCTTTCCACAAACAGTGGCGGGCCCGCTTTCAGGCGATGGCCGCCCAAGTCACCAAGGTAGCCCGTCATTTTTTCCGAATAATAGCAGCAACATCTTTATGAGCGAGATGTGTGATGCCTGACAATCCCATTCCCACCGATGGTGACCTCATTCGTCAGTTCAACGCTTACCTCGTTGTCATTCAGTCGCAGTTTCGCAGGCACAGTGATCGGCTTGCTGACAATACGACGGTGTCTGAAATTCTGGCGCTCGAGTCTGTCACCGAGATCGCTCAGGTGCAGCAGATCCACTATGCGCGCCAGCTTCTCATTGACCCCGCGATCACAAGTCTGGCGGATATTGCGCTGTCCGAGGACGGGTATATCCTGATGCCTGACAGCCAGAACGCGTTTCACCGAAGCGGCGATGGGCAGGAAGGCAACATCAAGTGGCTCAGCGCGGATGGCCATCAGGAATTCATAACGCGTGCCATCGCGGACGGATATGAACTCGTCGACGTCCCTGTCAATGTGGGCACGTTCAACTTCGCATCCACCAACGATTTTTTCTATACCGGCCTGGATACCGACTACAACGGGCTGCATTGGGAGTTGGATGTCGCGCCTTGGTTGCGGTTTGGCAACCTGCCCGATGACAGTTCGACAACGGGTGAGCGGGCGGCGCTGCTGCTGGGATCGGGGTTGCCGTATATCGGAGGCCGAATCACCGGATTTCTGGACGGGTTGAACGGCCACATTGATGCACGCCAGAACGGGAGTATCGAGGGCGAAACCCTGTCCGGGCGTACGGGTGTTTCCGACACCGAGAGGAACGACGCGCTTTATGGGTATGGCGGCGATGATACCCTGATCGGTGGCGGCGGGGCGGACCTGCTGGATGGGGGGCGCGGCACGGACACGGCAAGCTATCGCTGGTCGGGGCAAGGGGTAATCGTGGACCTTCGGCCAGGCGCGGCCTCAGTGGATATGGGGGCGAGCGGTCTGCTTACGTTGCAAAACGCCGGGCGGGCCTTTCTTGGCGAAGGATCCGAGAACGGAATTCCGGATATCCTGAACGGTATCGAGAATGTCGAGGGGTCGGATTTCCACGATATTCTGATTGGCAACGCCGAGGCCAACGAGCTTTCGGGTTTTGCCGGCGATGATACCCTGTTCGGAGGCGTCGGGAACGACCTGCTGAATGGGGGCTATGACGAAGACGTCGTGCGCTACATGCATGAGTCCAGCCGCTATGTCATCAGCCGCTCGGGCAATATCGTGACGGTTGATGGCAGCACGGTCGGGGATGGCACGGACACCTTGCAGGATGTGGAAATCCTGCGGTTTTCGGACCGGGATGTGTGGACGGCCACTCTCGGCAACGCAGCGCCGGTTTCGGGCTATGCCAGCAGCTTTCGTGCCCCGGTGGGGAATGGCACGGTCACGCCAGCCCATGATGGCGACGGCTATTACGTGGCGCAGGGGTTTGATGCGTTCAATGCCGATTTCAATGGCCATCACCTCGGGGTCGACTGGAATGGCGAAGGGGGCGGACATTCCGACCTGGGCGACCCGATTTATGCCATTGCCAACGCCACCGTGGTCAGGATTGTGCCGGATCAGTCGGCGGCGACAACCGGATACGGGAATTACGTCATCCTGCGCCATGACTTTGCCGAGCCGACCCTGATCAACGGGCAATCGGTCACGCATGTGCATTCGCTGTATGCCCATCTGGACACGGTTGAGGCGCTGACGTTAGGGCAGGAAATCAGCATTGGCCAGCAGATCGGCACGATGGGAACAACCGGCAACTCGCAGTATGCGCATCTGCACTTCGAGATCACGCTGGGGGACACCCTGCCGACCTCGGGGGGCGGCTATAGCCAGACCGGGGCTGGTGCGGCTTGGGTGGATCCGGTTGCTTTCATCGACAATTTTGTACCCACCGCCCCCACGGGCGCGCCTGATGGGTTGACCGATTCGCAAGCCATTCTTGCCGGCACCTTTCTTGCAAGGGCGGTCTATGGCGGGTCGACCATTCGGGAAGGCTATCGGGGTTCTGAGTATTTCGCTGTAGACCTTGGAAGCGACCGGACCGAGGATCCATTCCGCTATGATGACGACTATACGGGCTATCTCGGCAACCTTTCTTCCAATCCCTGGACGGTGCTGACCACTGAGAACGGGCTTGATCCCGTCTTTTTCCGGTATGCCGGTGAAGCGCTTGGCGATTTCACCGCGGGCGGGCTCTATCAAGGCTATTCCGATCAGAATTCATGGTTCAACGCGTCGAACCATTCTGAGGCGCTGTTGGCCCGTACCAATATTGACGGGACCGAGACCCTTGTTCTCGCCTTCCGCGGGACGGATGGCAGCGACGGCTTGTGGGAAGGACAAACCTTTGTCTGGGGGGCGACGCTGAATTACTACGAGGCCCTGATGCCGCTGATCCGGGCTGCTTTGGCCTATGCATCGGACGAAAACAACGGGATAGACAGCGTTGTGGTTGCCGGGCACAGCCTTGGCGGCACCATGGCCGATCTGTTCAGTGCCATGGGGTCCGGCAACACTTATGGCGAAGGGCTGGGATACCTCGGGGCCGAAGACTTCCAGGACGCGCTCGCTGCACAAGGAACGACCCTTGATGTGGTGTCCTTCGCGTCGGCCGGCCTGGATACCGGGGTTGATGACAGCACGCATTTCGCGGCGCATGTGGCGCTCGGGCCCTCGAATGCCCCCTTTACCCGCAATATCCAGCTGATCCAGAATACCGATTGGTACCATGCGCTTTCCCACTCGCAAGACCGGGTTTATTTTGCCGAAAACGATGCTCTGGACGGTTTGTTCAATAACCTAAGTCCCAACGGGGCCATCGACGGAAACACCAACGTCGCGCTGGACTACCTGTTTCATTTGCCGAATATCGAAAACAACGATGCCGAGTACTATCGACTGGTACACGACCGGAATGTTCTGGATCTGTCGTTTGAACTCAGGGATGAATGGCACGCCCCGACCTATCTGCACGGTTTTGGCGCGGAACATAACAGTGAACTCTACTGGGCCAATGTCGAAGCCTTCTTTCAGGATCCCCTGTTCACCTCTTATGGCGGGCAGTCCATTGTGTTCGGGATCAGCGACTATGGCGCTAGCACGCGGGACTATGATGGCACGCATCTGCCGCTTTTCGGTGCCTATACCGGAGGGTATGGGGCGGACAACGATGTCGGCGACCGGGCGCTTCAGGCGCTGAACGGAGATGCATCCTATGTGCTGGGCCTGTCCGGCAACGACCAACTGCTCGGCGGCGCGGAAGGCGACCTGCTTTCGGGGGGGGCAGGGGCAGACGATCTTTATGGTCATGGCGGGCTGGATATGCTGGATGGTGGCATCGGCAACGATGACCTGTTTGGCGGGGCGGGCAATGACACCCTTGCGGGCGGTGCCGGTTCGGACCGGTTGGTCGGAGGCGCTGGGAGCGATCACCTGACCGGCGGTGCAGGGCGCGACATTTATGTGTTCCAGACTGAGGACTACCCGCCGCAGGCCAGCATCAGCCCGGATCGCATTACCGACTATAACCGGGGCAATACGGGCGTGTTCTCGACGACCGAAGGCGATTTGATCGACCTGTCTGGCATGCGGTTCGACACGGCCAACGGGTTTGGTACCGCTGCAACTGTCCGCCTGCAATCGGCCGGTGCCAGCGCCGACCTGCCGCAGGGGGCCTTGCTGGAGGTCAATACCGGCGACAATGTCTGGCGCGCCCTTGCGCATCTGGACAATGTGCTCGCCGGGCAATCCGTCGAGATTGCCCTGACCGAAGATCAGGCCCAGTCACTGATCGGCACGAGTTTCCGCATCGATGACCCCGGATACGGCACGGCCTGGACGATTTCACCCGAGTCGCAATCTGTCTCCGAGGTGCATGGGCGTACGCTGAGTTTCACAATTACCCGCAGCGCGGCCGACTATGACCAGACTGTATTTGTCTCGACGGTCCAGACCTTCGGCAGCACGAATGAACGCGACTATATCGGCCTTCTGGACGAACGGGTGGACTTCGCCGCCGGTGAACACAGCCAGGACGTAGAGGTGCGCATCCTCGGCAACGCGACCCCGGAATTTACGGAAACCTTCGGCCTGATCGCCCAGTTCGAAGCAGACCCCGACCCCGACCGCTATCTTGCCCTTGCAACCTTCTCGATCCTCGACAATGACACCTTCCCGATCCAGCTGGAGGTCACGGACGGCGACGATGTGGTTGTAGCGGGGTTCCAGCTGGACACCTTGCATGGGGGCGATGGCACGGACCAGCTGACGCTGGATTATTCGGGCGTGTCTGC
>NZ_JBBPEU010000008.1:0-194405 GCF_040225985.1 Shimia fortis | reverse complement strand
GTGGTCAGGTTGGCGTTGATGCCGCCCGATTGCCCGCGATAGTCCAGACGCACGATCCCGTCGCCGCCCAGCACGTTGATCGTGTTGCTGCCGCCATTGTTCCAGAAGGACACCCAGTCGGTGCTGTTCTCGCGCAGGGTAAAGTTCACGGTGTCGTTGTGCGCGGTGCCGTTGACCTCAAGCCCCCACCACTCGACAACATTGCCGACGTCGATCAGCGTGGTGGTCCCAAGCGTGCCCTTGTCGACCGTGCCGGTGTTGGCTGCGCTGTTGATATCGGCCACAAACCCGTTCGAGAGCCCAAAATGGTTCAGCGAAGCCCCGCTGCGATAGACGTCCGAGAAATCCACCGTGTCATTGCCGCTGCCGGGGTTGAGCGTATCCCAGCCCTCTTCCGCGGTGCGCCCGGGGTTCAGGTAGTCGTTGCCATCGCCCCCATTCAGAACGTCGTTGCCTAGGCCACCATCCAGCGAGTCATCACCGGCAAACCCTGACAGTATGTCGTTGCCATCAAGGCCGAGAAGCGTGTCGTTTTCGGCGGTCCCGTCAAGGGTGTCTGCACCAGCCGTGCCAGTTTGCAGGTTATCGTTCGGAAAGAGATCGCTCACCCGGACAGTCTGGTCATCGAACCACAGTTCCTCGACATTGCTAAGCCTGTCAGTACCCTGCCCCGAGACCACCTGGATCACACCAGGCGACACTTCTGTAATCGTCGCCGCCGAACGTGAGATGCCCCAGAACGCGGCGGCGTCAAACCCGTCGCCCCCGTCGATCGAGTCATCTCCATAGTTGCCGATCAGCGTATCATGACCCGCACGACCAAGCAGCGTGTCATTGCCACCGCGCCCGTCGATCTGATTGCCACCCGAGTCTCCGGCAAGGCTGTCGCTGTCGTCGCGTGACCCGTTGATGTTTTCGATATTGCTCATGCTGTGGCTGAAGCTTTCACCGCGCCACACGCCAGAGGCCGTCCCGGCCTCAAGGTCCACAGTGACCGCCTCGACCCGGCTGCGGTCATAGCGCAGCGTGTCGGTACCTGCGCCACCATCTACGGTATCGCTGCCCGCCATGAGGATGAACCGTTCATCCGCCGAGGACCCAAGGATCGTGTCGGTGTGCATCGAGCCGCGAATTTCACTGGCGCGACCGGTGATCGTGTCCGTCCCGCCAAAGCCGTCCATGATAATCCCGGTTTCAAGGTTGGCGTTGATCCCTGCCGCGTCGCCGCGATAGTCCAGACGCACGGTGCCGTTGCTGGTGCCGATGTTGATCTGGTCGTTACCACCAAGGCCCCGCACCTGCACAAATCCGCCATCGGTCGAGGTCAGGTTGAACACGTCGGCAAACCCGGTCCCGTGGATGCCGAAGCCACCGGTCTGGATAACGTTCTCGATTTCGAGGATCACGGTTTCGCCGCCCGCGCCCTTGTCTACGCGGCCAAGGTTCTGTGTGCCGTCGATGATTGCCGTGATCCCGTTGGTCAGTTGGTCGTTATGCACAAGTTCCGCATATGCGCCGCCGTCAAAGGCAACACGGACATCGGCGAGATCATAGATGTCGTTGCCGACGCCAAGATCGGCCTGTGCCTCGGTATAACCGTTCTCGTCATCGACAATGACGATGTCGTCCCCGCCAAGCGTTCGGACGATATCCCAACCGCCACCGCCAACGGCAACCCCGTCATTACCAGCCCCCGTGGTGATCATACTGTCGCCCGGGTCATAGTCTTCGATGATCTGGCCAGTATGCGCGATCATGCGGTCGAGATTGGCCAGCGGGATCGAGCGGTTCGGCGCAAATGGGCCGCTTGTCACATGTCCGACATCCGTAATGACAGTGTCGCTTTCGCCAAACGCGTTCCACTCAGAGACCGGATCAAGGCTGTTGGTGAAGTCAGGTAATGCATCTCCACCAATCACGAAATACCAATCCGTTGCCGGCGTGTTTATGGGCCCATAGTTGAAGCTGAGGATGTAAGTTGTATTACCGTCCCAATCAACAAAACCGATATAGGTTTCGTCAATCAAAGCGAGGTCCTGGGTCAGTAGATCCACCTCGATGTTTCCGGGGATATCTGCATCGACCAATGGCAAGGCTTCATCATCCGGGTCCGGCACAGGGTTTCCGGGTGTCTCGAACGTGTAAGTCAGGTTCGGCATCACGCCGTTCGGCATCTCGATGCTGATAGATGTGTCTTTAACTTCGACCACATTGTCGTTGATGTCGTAAGTCACCTGATACCCGAGAAGGGTGTAATATGTCATTTTGTACTCTCCCAGAAACGACAACTGCTGCTTTTGTATTGGGCGACACTGTACCGTGCCGCCCGCGACAGTCAAAGAGTTTGGGGTCACAAAATGGTGCTCTCTTTCCGGTGGTTACCCGGGGCGATCAGGCCATCAGATCAAACACCTGACCGGCGATCTGGATATTGACCGAGTCCTGACCCGCGCCATCGACCAGCGCCCACATGATCTGGCCCGTGGGACGGTAAATCACGAACGCCTCTTCCACGTTGTCATCGCCCGATCTTTCGCCATCAGGGCTGGTGGTGTGGGTGGTATTGATCTGGAACTGGCTGCGCGTGGCCGAGTTGATCCCGAACATGAGCACATCGCCCTCGCTGGCGTCATAATCCTGAATCCAGTCCGACCCGTGATCGAAGATCCCGATATGAAAAAACCGGTCGGCCCCATTGCCGCCATTCACGCGGTCATGGCCAAACCCGCCATTGACGAAATCATTGCCGTCCCCGCCAAACACGAGGTCCGAAAAGGCGCTGCCGGTCAGGGTGTCATTGCCCGCCCCGCCGATCACCGTGTCCGCGCCGAAATCGCCCGCGATCTGGTCATTGCCAGCGTCCCCGCGCAATTCGTCATTGCCGAACCCGCCGTCAATCGTGTCATTGCCCGCACCGCCAAACACGACATCGCGCAGGTCGGCCTCGGTCGCGCCGCCTTCGATACTGTCATCGCCCGCGCCGCCGCTCAGGGTGTCTGCCCCGTCAAAGCCGAACAGGGTGTCATCGCCCCCTGCCCCGCGCAGCGCATCATTGCCGCTCTGACCATAAAGCGTTTGGTGCGTCTCGGTCGCGCCGATGCGGAAATGGTCAGCCGTCAGGGGCGTGCCGGTTTGCGAGTCATGGAAGACCCTGACAAAGGACCCGTCCGAGAATGTCAGCCGGGACACATTGCTAAAGTCTTTGGTAACCGCCAGCGCGGCCTCTTGCGCAGTTGCAAAGCCCGATCCGACCAGATGGATCACTTCGCCATTCAGATCGAAATCGGAAATCACGATACTGCCGCCGCCCGCCTGCAACTCGAACACATCCGTGCCGTTGCCACCGAACAACGTATCGGCCCCGCCCGTCCCGACCAGAGTGTCGTTGCCATCGCCGCCCTGCATCTGATCATTGTCGGCCCCGCCGACAAGCCGGTCATTTCCCTCTTGTCCGAATAGCGTGTCATTGCCAGCGCCGCCAATCAGGATGTCGTTTCCGCCTTCCCCCTGTATCTGGTCGGTCCCACCTAGACCATCAATCACATCCGCGATCTCGCGCCCGAAAATCGTGATATCGGCCCCGTTCGTAGCCAGCGCGGGCGTGGACCCCTGCGCGGTAAATCCCGTGGTCTCGTATCCAATATCCGCCAGCAGCGCGAGGTCGATCTGCGACGGCAACAGGCGCGATCCGCGGCTGGTGGTCGGATCCATCAGCACCATATTGTCATCATGCCCTTCCTCGACATGGACCAGATCGTGCTCGACCGGAACCGGTACCCCGCCATTGGCATTCAGCGCATTTGGCCCGTCAAAGCCACCTTGCGCAATCTGTTCAAAGATTTCTGCCGTCCCGAGACCAAGGATATGGCCAATCTCGTGAAGGGCCACGGTGATGAAATCGAACTGCCCTGCCTGCGGTGCATCCAGCGCGAAACTCCAGTCCGACGAGATGTCGAAACGCATGACGCCGACCCAGGGTTCAAAATTCGTGACCGGCCCAGTGCCTCGGTAATCATTGTCGATCCGGGTGTCGTAAATGTCACCACCGATATCCGTGCCGGAAAACCCGCCACGGCCCAAAGTGTTGCCACCCAGTTCTTCGGAACCCACAAACACCAGCAGATCATCAATCGGTCGATCCAGAACGATGGTTTCACGGACCGAAGAATTCGACGGGTTGCGGATGCTAAAGGTCTGCCCCGGTGCCACATCGTCGAATTCGTCCTGAATGAACCCCTCCCAGATCTCGCCGGCGCGCTCCAGCGCATCACGCGCGGCCTGGCTGTCGAAAAAGCCGTTGCTGTCGAAACGATAGTCAAATTCGATATTGAAACCCATGAGACCCTCCCGGACGCGGTGTTTTCCTGCCAGTGTAGCACAGGTCTATCCTTCCCACACAACCCAGGATGCTTTTTCACGCGAGATATGCTAAGGTACATATCTACCTCTAATTGAATAATTCCCTTAGCGGGTCTTTCCGCCTCGACCTTGGATCAAAAATGTAAAGAATGAGCCGCGAAAGGCCCTTTGTGCCGACCCATAAAGATCGGAACGACTGATGGCCAGCTTGCAGAAAATTCTTCATGTGGAAGACGACCCCGATATTCGGGAAATCGTGAAAATCTGTCTTGAGACGCTTGGGGGTTTCAAATTGCTGCAATGCGAATCCGGGCGCGTGGCGCTTGAGGCTGCGGAAGGGTTCGCGCCAGACCTGTTCATTCTCGACATGATGATGCCCGGCCTGAACGGGATCGAAACGCTGCAGGCGTTGCGGGAAAAGGACAGCCTTGCCAATGTGCCTGCGATTTTCGTGAGTTCCGTGGACACCGCCGACCGCTATCGCGCGGATATCGAGGCGCTGGCCATTGGGGCGATCCAGAAACCCTTTGATCCGACTACGCTGGCACAGCAGGTGTCGGACCTGTGGGCACAGACGCAATCCTGATCCGCAACAGCCTGGGTCAACCGCGCAGATGCACGTCCAGCGTGATGCGAATTTCCTCGGCCAGATCATCCGAGACAATCAGCACCTCGTCCAGTTCCAGAATAACATGCGGGGGCATCACCGATTTGACCAGCAGGGTTTCAGCACGCAGCGCCACCTCGGCCAGACCGTGGAATTTGTGCATGGGCGCCATGCCAACAAGGTTGTGCGCCGTATAATAGAGACGCGCGACAATCTCTTTGTCCAACCCATAGGCCGCAAGCGTGACAACCGCCTCTTCGACTTCTTCCTCCTTTTGGGCAAGCGTTTCGAGAAACTTCTGGCGCAGGGCCATCAGGTGTTTCTCAAGCGCCTCAGTTTGCCCTGCCGACAGGTCCGTACCATCCATCACGCGCACTCCTCTGGGTCACACAGCGGCAGCTTGACAAAGAACGTCGTGCCGACACCCAATTCACTTTCAAAATCCACCATGCCCCCGTGCGCTTCGACAATCTGTTTGACGATGTTCAGCCCCAGACCGGTGCCCTCATGGGCGCGGTGGTCTGACCCGTCGACCTGCGCAAATTTTCCGAACACGACATCACGTGACCCGGCGGGGATGCCGATGCCCTCATCCTGTACCGAGATGATCGCATAATCCGCATTGGCCTTGACCGACGCCTTGACCGTGTCGCCCGCGTCCGAGAACTTGACCGCGTTAGACAACAGGTTGTCGATCACCTGGGTCATGCGGTCGTAATCGGCGTTGATGCAGAGGTCGCGGTCGGATTTGGCGAGTTTCACCTTCACCCCGCGCCCGTCCGCATGGGCCGAAATCGCCTCGACCGAATCCTGCACAACGTCCAGCGGATCAAGTGGCGCAAGAGCATAGCGCATCTGGTTCGACTCGAGCTTTTGCAGGTCCAAGAGATCGTTGATCAGCGTGGAAAGACGCACGCCGTTCTTTTCGGCGATGCCAAGGATCTTTTCAAACCCTTCGGGATTTTTGGCGCTGTCCATGGTTTTCATCAGCCCCAGCGCGCCAATGATCGAGGTCAGCGGCGTGCGCAATTCATGGCTCACGATTGAGACGAACTGCGATTTCAGTTCAGCCATTTCATTGGCGCGGTCCCGTTCGATGCGCAGTTCCTCGTATTGATCCAGCCCCTTTTGATACAGGCGCAGGAAGATCATCGAACATTCCAGCACGAAGAACAGGACGAAAACCGCCGTGGCAAGATTAAGATAGAGTTCCGACCGCAGCGGTGGACGCACCTGAATGATGTCGCTGATGGGCACCGAAAGGAAGGTCAGGCTGTAGATCACCAGACGAACCGCCAGAACCTTGGGCAGCTGGTGGTTGTTGACCGCCGCGAACAGACCGGCCGCAAACAGGAAAAACAACGAGGCCAGATGTTCCGATGGCCCTTCGATATGCGCCACCAGAAGCACGAACATCGCAACCGCGATCGAGCTCAGCGTGGACGTGGCAAGCAGCTGGAAGTGGAAGCGGCGCGCCTTGCGGGGCGAGGCATCGCTCCATTTCATCACCCGTTTGGACACCCAGAAATCCAGAACCTCGGTGAACTGGCAAAACAGGTAACAATAAAGCGCAACCCAAAAGCTGTAGAAGAATGCGCACAGGATGAAAGCGCCGACATAGATCGCCTGGCGCTGAGGGACGAGGGCAAGACCACCACCCGCAAAGTCCTTGATCTGTTTCTGCAACCTCTTGGCCTCAGAGACCGTCATCTTCGACGACCGGTCCCGCGGCGCGCGCATTTTGGCCCAAAGCCGGTACGGCGACAGCGAAAACAGGGCGCTGCTGCGCTCTGCCGCTCCGATATCAAGGTCGCTTTTCATCATGGACTTGCTCCGTGCGGTCAGTGCAGGAAACCAGCAACCCGACGGTCTTGTGCGGGCAGCGCCTCGGCAAAATCATGTGGTGCGGTGTGGATCTTGGTGAAGTCCTGCATCAGGAACGTGGTGTCGATATAGGTGGTTTTGTGCGGCACATAATCGGTTTGGGAAAAGGTGCCCGTGGCCTGTATCGTGTCGCCAATGCTGACCTTTTCCTGAAAACTGCGGATCAGATCGGGGCAGCGGATTGAAAAGCAAGTCCGCGAAACATAAGGTTGCCCCAGCATATCGTCGGCGTCGCGGGTTTCCGTTGAGATATCCACCAGCAACCGGCGCTCTGGCTGGTCCAGCAAAAGCATCTCCGCGATTTCCCCCAATACCTGAAAGCGCATGAAATAAGTCATCTTGTTCACCTCGTGGCAGCGTGGTTCGTCCGCCCCGGCGGTTTTGCGACCGGGGTCGCACAGCAGGGGTGGTTCTCTTGATGTCCTTGATGGCGCTGCAAACTGGCAAAATCTTGTTCACAGCAAGGTCAATTCTTGGATTTGCCCGTCCCAAGCAGAGCCAGCGTCTGCTATGCGCAGAATTAAATTGATGCTTTAACAACACATCTCGAATAATTTGAGCCAAAACAAAGATTTTTGTGGAACCCCGTGTAATTGTATGAATCTCTTGTAGAAAAGAGATGAGCAGACGAGCCGGTGGGACGGCACGTCAGAAGAGGTGCGGAAACAACCGTATCCGAGGGGGCAAAACAGTTTGCGACGTTCGATGAACGCGCGCCTTTGTCCCGTTTCTGACGCGCATAATCCTGCGGTGACTTTGGTCCCGGTAAGGGCCGCTTTGGCCTTTTGGAACGAGTTGAGTGTTTCGGTCAGAACAAGAACGAGCAGGACAAAACAAATGCATGCAACGACTCTTTCCTTTGGAAACATGCATACGCACGGGGACCTTCTGGTCAAACTTCTCAAGGCGCGGCGGCAATCCTTTATTGTCGAACGGAAATGGGACCTGCCCGAAGCCGAGGGCATGGAATACGACCAGTATGACACCCCGGCCAGCCGCTGGATCGCAGTGCATGAAGATGGCGAGGTTCTGGCCGGGATCCGCCTGACACCGACCACGGCGCGCTGCGGGATGTATTCCTATATGATCCGTGACGCCCAGAAGGGGATGCTGGCGGATATTCCGGCGGATCTGTTGTCCTTCGAGGCACCCGTGGACGAAAAGGTCTGGGAAAGCTCGCGCGTTTTCATCGCCAAGGACATTCCCTCGGATAAACGGCTGGAAGTGCAGATGAAACTGATGCGCGAATTGATCAAGGCCGCGCAGGATGAAGGGGCGGAAAAGCTTCTCGGAATGGTACCGGCGCTCTGGCCGCGCTGGATCCGGCGCCTTGGCCTGCACGCGGAACCGGCGGGACCGGTGATGGAAATCGAAGGTATGCGTGTCCAGGTTGCCATGATGGACCTGTCCGAAGCGATCCACTAGGGCAAGGAAAAGGCCGTCGTCGCGCGACGCCCCCCTCATCAACGCAGTTTCAAACCAATTCCGCCAAAGCCCATACGGCTTTTCTTGGTTTCGTCATTCATGGCGTCGCGCAACAACACCTCGTAGGCGCGGCGTTCCATATCGTTCTGAAGGCCACTGCGCTTGCGGGTCCGCACAAGGCGCTGCATCTTCTGCAGAACTTCCTTGCGTTCGCTGGCGCGGCCCTCGGCACTGGCTGCAGCGGTCTGCAATGAAAACAGCGCCCCTGCCCGTGTCAGCGACATCAGCGACACCGCCTCGCCCACGCTGAGATTGACCTTTTCATTGTTGAACCGGGCCGCGACGGTTTCACCCATCTGCCCGTTCAGCATCATTTCAAAGCTGTGCTGAGAATGATCCGATTTCGCGTTGGTCGTGCACAGGAACACGCCATTGCCGCGATAGGTAATCATGCTGTCGGTGTGCGACATGGCCCGCGACAGGATGGTCGCGATATCAGTAAGCAACTGCTGGAACGCGATGTTGCTCAGGCCGCGATGCACCTTTTCCACGTTGACAATCTTGACCGCGAACACGTGACTGCGCATCAACTTGGTGCGCGACAACTGCATGATATAGTTTTCGAACGTGACGTAACCGACAACGCTTTCGACGCCACTGATCTCGACCGGTTCGCTCAGGCTGTGGGCAAAGCTGCGTTCCAGATCGCGCTTGAGCGCGGCAACCTCGGACCGACCTTCCTTCGCGCGGACTTGTTCCTTGGCCAGACGCTCGGCATTGCTGATCCGGCTGAACAGTTCAAGAAAATCAAAGGGCTTGGTCACATAGTCGGTGGCCCCGGCCTTGAACGCCCGGTCCACGTATTTCTTCTGGGACATAGCCGTCAGCATGATGATCGGCACCCGTGCATGCCCCGGCGTGCGCCGCAGCTTTTCACACAAGGTAATCCCGTTCATCACGGGCATCTGGATATCCAGCAGAAAACAATCAAACGGGGACCCTTCGGCCGCAACCATCTTAAGCGCCTCGGGCCCGGATGAGGCTGTCTTGATCACATGGGAGGTCTCCGCCGCCATGGAGGCTTCCAGCAGGTCCCGGATGTTTTCGTCGTCGTCAACCGCGAGTATTTTCATAATATCCCCCCACACGAGGTGGGCTCCGTTCATTTCCCGAAGCCGCAAGGGCGAAGTCGCCTCGCATCTCGGATCATCCCGTAAATCAGGCTAGAAGCGCATTGCGACAAGAAATGGGCGAAGTTAGGAAATTTTTACCATTTTTGAAATATCATTTATTACCTTATACTTAGATTGCATTTTTCAGAGAAATTGTGAAAAGTTCATGCAGGTTTGCTTGTTCTTCTATGATCGGACCCGCAACGCAGTTGCATAAAAGCCACAGCAAAGACTGCCCTTTCCGACTAAGAGTCCAGCTGGCACTGAAAGGCGGTCACGTCCCTTTCAAGGAACAGCGGCTTGCGCGCAGCAATCGTGTGGGCAACCTCGCATCGGGAGGCAATTTCGCCCCAGAACGCACGGAACAAGAGCGACGGGGTCTCGTTCAGCATGTAAGGCAGATTGGACACCACAAAGACCGAAAACCCCTCATCCAGCCAATAATCCAGCTGCCACTCTTCGGGTTGCAGCGGCCAGGCATGGGGGCGGATCAGGTCGCGCATTTCTTCATCCGTCGCATTCTCAAGGCCGAACATCACCGCCGGTGTCGGCACCCAGAAAAGCGCCTTTCCATCTTCTGTGGGTTCAGCGTCACGCGCGGCTTCTTCCGGCATCTCGACTTCATATTTGCGCGCCAGCCGGGTGATCCGCTCACGCGACATGGCCTGCGCCTCGGGGTGCTGCGGGGCGTCGACCGGCGGCAGGGACAGGATACGTGCCGCGGCATGGTCGCGCTGTAACAGGGCGGTTAGATCCCGCGACATGGGCACGGCCCGCGCCTGCCCCCACAGATCGAGCACGGCCAGAAAGGACAAAACCGCGGACGCGGCCAACGCCCCACCACCAATCCACTTCAGCGCTGGCATGCCAGACCGGATCACACTGACCAGACCGAAGCTGGCAAAAAACTGCATCAAAACGAAATAGCTGATCCAGAGGTGTTCGGGCTGGCGGTCACGCACCATCCCCAGTGTGATCACCATTCCGGCAAGGATACACAGCCAAAGCGCCATGTGCAGAGACCTGAGGTCTTTGTTGAGGAACGGACTACAAGCAATTGCAGGATAAAGAAAAAATGCGCCTAAAATAATCCACCCGACACCCCAGTTGGGATGACCCGCAAGCTGTAGCCACTGCACCGCCGCGTCCCGCATCGAGGCCCCCTCTCGCACGGACATGAGCGCCTGAATCTTCTGGTAGTTCACGAAGTTTTCGAAATCGAGCAGGATGCCGATATTTAGAACGGGCCAGAGCACAGCAATCACCAAGAGCGACCGCCCGAGGCTGCGCAAATACGGCACCGCGCCAAAACGCGGGGCCAGCAGGGCCACATGCGCAATCAGCAAAGGCACCAGGAAAAACAGGATGGACTGCTTGAAGCTGAGCGCCAGACAGGCGGCAAGTCCCAGCCACAGATCATACCGCTTCTTATCCCGCATCACGCGCAGGCTGAAGGCAAGAACGGTCAGAACCGTGGCCGCGGCCAGCGGTGTATCCCCTTTTGCAATATAGGAAAACGTGATCGCAGGCCCCGCAATCCCACCCAGCAGCGCAATCCCAATCGCCCACTCGCGCGGCGTCGCGAAACAACGCGCAAGGATATAGAACAAGGGCGCGATCGTGGCCCCAAATGCGGCAGTGACACCGCGCGCAGTGAGGTAAAACACCGTCGGATCGGTGAAATAGGCATCGCGAAAAGCGCCCGTATCCGCCCACCATCCCGCGACCATGCCGAAGCCGAACAGACCCGCAAGCGCCACCGCGTTGATATAGTTGAACAGCGGCGGATAGAAATGCTGGCCTGGCACAAGCTGCCCGGTGAGGACACGCGCGGCATCGTTGATGCGCTCATCCCCGTGAAAATAACCCCAGTCCAGCCCCACAAGACGCAGCGCAAAGCCAAGCAGGAACAAAACCGCCAGCACTCCGAGATCTTTTCTGTTCAACGGCCCTGCCCTGTGTTGCCTTGTGTTGCAAATCTGCGGAATGTGCGAAAAGGTGCACAATTCAACCATAATTTTGATGTCTTGACCGGTAATTTAGTCAGAATATGGCAACAAGCACAGATCAAAATTTACACTTATGACCTCTGGATCCCCTCATACCGATATCCCGATCTTCGTGGATCTGGACGGCACGCTGGTGAAAACCGACCTCGCTCAGGAACAGCTTGCCGGGCTTGTGTTTCGCCCCGCGCACCTTGGGGGCCTGATCCGTACCGGCGGCGAAGGCCGGTCGCATCTGAAACGCTATGTCGCCGAAAACGCCCGTCTCGACGTGGCCCTTTTGCCCTATAACGACGAGGTGCTGGACTATCTGACGGCGGAAAAGGCCGCGGGACGCCGGATTATTCTGGCCACGGCCGCAGACAGCAAGGTGGCCGAGGCAGTCGCGGGGTATCTTGAGATATTTGATGATATCATCGCCTCAACCCCGGGAAATAATCTCAAGGGCGCGGCGAAACTGGCCGAGATCGAGGCCAGTGCAGAGGGCCCGTTCGAATATCTGGGGGACAGCCCCGCGGACCTGCCGATCTGGCAGGCAGCGGACCGGGTCGGATTTGTGAACGCGGCTCATGGGCTGCGCACGCAGGTGCCCAACGAAAAGACAATCTCGCTGGCGGTCGACAACAAACCACCGGTCTGGAAATCCTTGCTCAAGGCCATGCGCCCGCACCAATGGGTCAAGAACGCGCTGATCTTTCTGCCGCTGTTCTTTTCACACAGCTATGGCGACCCCGAACTGCTGGTCCGGGCCCTGCTGACCTTTGTCGCGTTCAGTCTGCTGGCCTCCTCTGTCTATCTGTTCAATGACATTCAGGATCTTGGGGCAGATCGCAGACATGCCAGCAAGAAGTTCCGCCCCTTCGCGGCGGGTACCCTGTCGCCGGTCAAGGGGCTGATGGCCGCCGGGGGCCTGATGGTCTTTGCACTGGGTCTGTCCGCCCTGACCCTTGGTGCGCCGATCACGCTGTTGTTGCTGATCTATCTTGCGATCACGTTCCTTTACTCCGGCTGGCTCAAACACTTCTCGACCATCGACGTGATCACCCTGACCTGCCTTTACACAATGCGGATCTTTGTGGGCGGTGTCGCCATCGGCGCCCTGCCCTCGCCCTGGCTGCTGAACTTCTCGCTGTTCTTCTTCCTAAGCCTCGCGCTCATGAAACGCTATGTCGAGCTGGACGGGGTGCGCGCGGCGGGCAAGGACCGGTCTCGCGGGTATCAGGTGGGCGACCTTCCCGCCGTGATGGCGGGCGGGATTTCCACGGGGGGCCTGTCGGTCCTGACCCTGACGCTGTACCTCAATAGCGATTTCGTGGCGCAAACCTATCAGACCCCCATGCTGCTGTGGCTGGTGGCACCGCTGATCCTGTTCTGGATCCAGCGTGCCTGGGTCTGGGCCCTGCGCGGCTGGATTCACAGTGATCCCGTCGTGTTCGCGCTCAGGGACCGCATCAGCCGCGTAACGCTGGGCCTGACCTGCCTTCTTGTCGTGGCGGCAAAATATCTAGACCTCGGAGCATGGTTCCAATGACCCTGAACGGCTTTCTTCTGATTATCGTCAGCATCACCTTTTCCGCACTTGGGCAGACCTCGTTCAAGATCGGCGTGGACAAGCTGCAACTTGCCGAGGGCAGCACGCTTTGGGACAAGCTGATGGGCTTTGCGCTGTCGCCCACGATCCTGCTGGGCTTTGGGTTTTATGGTGTCGGGGCCTTTGTCTGGCTGCTGGCATTGCGACAGACCGAACTGTCGCTCGCCTATCCCTTTGTCGCGCTGAGCTTTGTGATCGTATTCCTGATCGGGGTAATCGGTCTGGGCGAGACAGTGAATGCCACCAAGATCACGGGGCTTGCCATCATCATCCTGGGCACGTTGGTACTGGCGCGGGCCTAGGCCTTTTTCTCGCTGGCGTCCTCGGGCGCGATGCGGGCGTTGGGGGCCAGCTCACCCTCCCACACGGGCGGTGCCACCTTGGGTTCCTCGGGATCGCCCTCATATGCCGGTGTCATGATCGCCACCTCGTTTTCGTTGAAGACATCCACGATGTTCTTGTGCAACTGCGAGCGCAGCAAAGGCAGGCTTGAGCCGCGTGTGGTGAAGGCATTGATCTGGTAATTGATTCCGAAATCGCCAAGACCGTCCATCAACACGAACGGAACCGGATTCTTCTTGAGTCCCGGCGTACGCCGCGCGGCCTCGACCAGCATGGCCTCGATCTTTTCGCGCGGCTCTTCATAGCCGATGCCCACCGTGCTGTGCAGGATCAACCCACGCCCGTCGATCTTGCTGGAATAGTTCACCACCTCGGACGAGATCAGAGTCGAATTCGGGATCGAGACCAGTTCGTTCTTGACCGATTTGATGTAGGTTTCCATCAGCTTGATCTCGATCACATCGCCGTAATGGTCTCCCACCCGGATGCGATCACCGATCCGCATGCTACGCTTGTAAAGCACGAAAAGCCCAGCCAGCATATTCGCCACCACCGTGTTCGACCCAAGCGACAACACCACGCCCACGAAAATGGTCAGCCCCTGAAAAGCCGCCGAGTCCGCACCGGGGATATAAGGAAAGCACAGGACCAGCGTCATCAGGATGATGGTGATCTGCAAAAGGTTGTAGGTCGGCCAGATCCATTCCTTCTCGAACCCTTTCCACGTGATGACCCCGGCCTCGAGGTTCTGGAAAAAGAGGCGGATGGTTTTCAGCAACAGGCGGGCCAGATAAGCGAGGACCGCAATGGTGATCAGGTTCGGCAGATAACCGAAAAAAGACCTGAGCAATGACAGCACAGGGTTTGTGACATTGTTGATCAAGATCTGCGCGATGGGTTTTGTCTCGGGGAAGGACAAGAGAACCAGCGACAGGTAATAGTAAAGCCCAATCAGAAAGACGAAACCCAATAGAAGGCGCATCAGGGAATAGACGAGTTGGGCAATCGCATCGCTTTTGACCACGTCACCCGTGGCGACCCCCACCCCTTGCGTATACCGTTTTACGCGCCGCGCGATGGCCCTCGGAAAGCGCTTGCGCACCACCACGAGTACAAAGCAAAAAAGGGCGAAAACCACCGACCAGACCACGGCCATCAAGGCGTTGAGCACAAAGGCTTCGGAGGATCTGTTTTCGCGGTACGCGACTATGGCGCGCTCAATGGCATCCCGCTGCAGCGACGCCAGAACCTCGATATCAAAACTCTCGGCTTCGGCATCGGCCTGTGTTGCCACGGTGATCCTTGTGCCATCAGCCAGAATGACCAGACCAAAATCGCCGGGTTGGATATCCATGAAAGGCGTGCCTGTCTCGGATCTTTGGGCCACCTCAATGATCCGGGCCGCGACACTCTCCGCGCGCTTGTCGGCAGGCAACGCGCTGGATCCGCGCAGTTTGAACAATTCGACACCGTCCACCACGACAGGGTGCAGAAATACGCGATCACTTTCGGCAGAGGACTCTTCGGGGAGCGCACCCGGCTGTTCCTGGGCTTTGGCGGGGCTGACCGACATCAGCCATCCAAAGACAACGCAACAAAGGACGCCGATCATCCCCATCGTCATTTGCCGCATGCCCAATCCCCTACCAAGCTATCGGTTGGGATCGACGCTAATCGGGGGACGCAATTTCACAAAGCCATTTATCTGAACATCTTAGTGAGCTTGCACGGGACTGTCATTTGGCCCCGTGCAAAACCTTTCGGTTTGGGCTCAACCCCGTGCTTCGGATAGCTTTGCCGCCACCTCTGCCACCACGGACTGGCGCGCGGCGTCCTTGACCGGACCATAGCCGCGAATGTCCATCGGAGCCGCAAGGATCTCTTGCAGTGTCTCGGCCGGCAGCGTGGTTGCCTGCGCCGCGACCTGGTCCATCACCCCTTCGTACCAGCCGATCAGGGCGCGTTCCTCGCGGCGCTCCTGCATGTAACCGAACGGGTCCAGCGCCGTTCCGCGCAGCCCCTTGAGCCGTGCCAAACCGGACAGGACCGGCCGCAGCCACGGGCCAAGGCGGCGCTTTTTCGGGCGGCCGCGCGCATCGCGCCCCGCGTTCAGCACCGGTGGCGCCATGTGATAAGCCACCTTGAAATCGCCTTCGAACTGCCCTTTCAGATTCTCCTCGAACCCGGTCTGCGTGAACAGGCGCGCGACTTCGTATTCATCCTTGTAGGCCATCAGTTTGAACAGGGATTTCGCCGCCGCCTGCCCCGCGATTTCGCGCAGGTTTTCGGGCAGGGCCGCCACGAACGCATCCAGACGCGCGCGATACCGGTCCGCATAGGCGGCATTCTGATAGTCGCGCAGGAACGCGGCGCGCTGATTGCGAAGGGATTCATAACTGTCCTTGGGACTCTCAGCCTCTTGCATCCCCGGCACGCGATCAGGGAAAGCCGCCATCAACCGCCCCAGATCAAAAGCGCGCCCGTTGGCCTCGATCGCGACGCCATTCAGCAGGATCGCCTGTTTCAATGCCATTTCGCTGACCGGCACCAGCCCCTTTTGCCACGCATATCCCAACATCATCACGTTGGCGAAAACCGCATCGCCCAGCAGGTCCTCAGCCAGCAGGTTCGCGTCGAACCCATCGACATTGTCCGCCCCCACAGCTGCGCGAATGACCTGTTCACGTGCGTTCACCTTCAGTTCGGCGTCGCGGCGCAGGACAAGATCGCCGGTTGGCATCTCGGCGCGGTTCAGCACCACGCGCGTGCCCTTGCGGTAATGCACCGACGCCTTGGGGGCCGAGGACACCACGATATCACAGCCTACCACCGCATCTGCCGCGCCCTTGTCGATGCGCACCTGATGAATGTCTGACGGGGCCGCCCCCAACCGGATATAGCTGAGCACCGTGCCGAATTTCTGGGCAAAGCCGGTGAAATCCAGCACGCTCGCGCCCTTGCCTTCCAGATGGGCCGCCATGGTGATCAGCGCGCCGACGGTCACAACACCGGTGCCCCCGACCCCGGTCACAAGCAGATCGAACGGCTTGGTGAGTGGTGGCAAAACGGGGTCGGGGGCATCGGCCAGCAGGCCGGCCAGATCAAGGTCGGCCGCCTGTTTGCGTTTGCGGGTCGCGCCCTCGACGGTTACGAAACTGGGGCAGAACCCGTTGAGACAGGAAAAATCCTTGTTGCAGTTGGACAGGTTGACCTTGCGCTTGCGTCCGAACTCGGTTTCCAGCGGTTCGATACTCAGGCAGTTGCTCTCGACCGAACAATCCCCGCAGCCCTCGCAGACCAGCGGGTTGATAACCGCGAACCGGTTCGGGTCTTCCATCTTGCCCCTTTTGCGGCGACGGCGCTTTTCGGTGGCACAGGTCTGTTCATAGATCAGAACGGTGACGCCCTTGATCTCGCGCAGTTCGCGTTGCACCGCGTCCATGGTCTCGCGCGGGTGGAACGTGGTTCCTTCTGGGAAGTCGGCCTTATCGAATTTCGAGATGTCGTCGGATACCAGCGCAATCCGCTGCACCCCTTCGGCGCGGCAGGTCTGGGCAATGCCCGACACGCTGACGGGGCCATCCACAGGTTGCCCGCCGGTCATGGCGACGGCATCGTTGTAAAGGATCTTGTAGGTGATATTGGTGCCCGCCGCGACCGCCTGCCGAATGGCGAGCGAGCCGGAATGATACCAGGTCCCTTCGCCCAGGTTCTGGAAGATGTGCTTGTTGCCGTTGTATTTCGATGCCACCACCCATGGCACGCCTTCGCCGCCCATCTGGGCATAGCCCACGGTTTCGCGGTCCATCCAGCTTGCCATCACGTGACAGCCGATGCCGCTGGCCGCCTTGGAGCCTTCGGGCACCTTGGTCGAGGTATTATGCGGACAACCCGAGCAGAAATAGGGCGTGCGGGTCGCGCCCTCGACCTGCAACAGAACCGGCGGTTCCGCCGTCAGGGCACGGGCCTTCTCGAGCAGGTTTTCTTCGGGGAAGAACGCGTCCAGACGTTCGGCCACCACAGGCACCAGCGCCAGCGGACTCAACTCGCCGGTCCAAGGCAGCAAAGGGTCACCTGCCGCGCGGTGCTTGCCTACCATTTTCTGGGGTTTGGCGCCCGGCCAGTCATAGAAATATTCCTTGAACTGGCTTTCTATGATGCCACGTTTTTCCTCGACGACCAGCACCTCTTGTTTGCCGCGCACGAAGTCCAACGCATCTCGACGCGCCAGTGGCCAGACCATGCCGACCTTGTAAATGTCGATCCCAAGCGCACGGCACTTGGCCTCGTCCAGCCCCAACAGGCGCAGCGCCTCCATCAGGTCAAGATGGCCCTTGCCGGTGGTGACAATGCCGAATGTGGCGTCCGCCACATCATAGATGCGCTTGTCGATCGGGTTGGCCTCGACAAACGCTTCGACCGCGCGCAGCTTGTGCGCGATGCGGGTCTCGATCTCGGGGCTGGGCAGGTCGGCGCTGCGCACATGCAGCCCGCCCGCCGGCCCCTTGAAATCAGGCTGCACAAAGGACCGATCCTTGGGCAGCTCCACCGACTGGCCGGATTCAACCGTTTCCGAGATCGCCTTGAACCCGACCCAAGTGCCGCTGAACCGCGACAGCGCGAAACCGTATTCTCCGAATTCAAGATATTCGCCAACCGAGGCAGGGTTCAGCGTTGGCATGAACCATGACATGAAGGCCACGTCCGACTGATGCGGCATCGACGACGAAACACAGCCGTGATCGTCACCGGCCACCACCAGCACACCGCCCTTGGGCGCACTGCCATAGGCGTTGCCATGTTTGAGCGCGTCGCCCGACCGGTCCACACCCGGCCCCTTGCCGTACCACATGGAAAACACGCCCTCGACCTCGCAATGGGGATCAAGGCTGGCCTGCTGCGCCCCAAGTACCGCCGTCGCGCCAAGGTCTTCGTTCACCGCCGGCATGAAGGTGATCTTCTGCGCCTCGGTCTCGTTGCGGGCCCGCCAGAGTTCCAGGTCCAGCGCGCCCAGCGGCGAGCCGCGATAGCCCGAGACAAAGCCGCCCGTGTTCAGCCCCGCGCGCCTGTCGCGCCGGGCCTGATCCAGCATGACACGGACCAATGCCTGCGTGCCGGTCAGGAACACGCGTCCCTCACCTCGGGTGTAGCGGTCGTTGAGCTGGTAGGTCTGGAAATCGTGGCTGGCTTTGGTCATGCTGGCAGGTCCTGTTCGCGTTGAAGGGCAATAGTGCTTCCATAAGTCTGAAAGATGTGACCATATTTTATGGAATTCCTCTTGATACTCGGGTAATTTGTTCGAAAACAGCCACTAGGTAGACATTTCAATTCATGCATCTTGACGACCGCGACCGAAAAATCCTCGAAGTCTTGCAAGCGGATTCGCGCATTTCCAACGCAGATCTTGCCGACCAGGTCGGTATGTCGGCCTCGGCGCTGTGGCGGCGGGTGCGGGCCTTTGAAGACGCAGGACTGATCGCGCGCTATGGCGCGGTTCTGGACCCCGAGGTTGCGGGGCTGGGGTTTCAGGCCGTGGTGCATGTGCAACTGACACGGCACAAGTCGGAAAAGCTGGACGAATTCGTGCGCGCGATCCAAACGCGGCGAGAAGTTCTGGAATGCTATGCCACCACTGGTCAGGCCGATTACCACATGCGGGTTATCTGCGCTGATCTCAAAGCCTATAATGACTTCCTGGAAAACTTCCTGTTCCGCATGGAGGCGGTTGAAAGCGCGCAGACCAACGTGATCCTGCGCGCCATCAAGAAAGACGCCGCCATCCTGCCGTGACTGTCGGGTGAGGGCAAGGACCGCCGCCTGCGCTCACACCCCGAGATAACGGTGCGTGATCTTTTCATCCAAGGCGTCGAACCGGTCGGCCCAGACGGTGCGCCCCTTTTCCAGGATCACGGCGCGGTCGGCCACGGTAGCCAGTTCTTTCAGGGATTTGTCCACGACCAGAATAGACAGCCCGCTTTCACGGCGCAGCGTGCCGATCGCAGCCCAGATTTCCTGCCGCACAACCGGTGCAAGCCCTTCGGTGGCCTCATCCAGGATCAGCAGGCGCGGATTGGTCATCAGCGCCCGCCCGATGGCCAGCATCTGTTGTTCCCCGCCCGACAGGGACGCGGCCAGTTGATCGCGCCGTTCGGCAAGGCGCGGGAACAGCTGTGTCACGGTTCGGAAATCCCAATGCCCACTACGCGCGGAGGCAATCAGGTTTTCATAGACGGTCAGGTTCGGGAAGCACCGGCGGCCCTCGGGCACCAGACCGATCCCTGCCTGCGCCGCCCTGTAGGACGGCACCCGCGCCATATCGCGCCCGTCAAAGGTGATCGTGCCCCCGGCATGGGGCAGCATCCTGCAGATGACCTTGACCGTGGTCGATTTGCCCATGCCATTGCGCCCCATCAGCGCCAGACCTTCTCCCTCGGCCAGCTCCAGAGAAACATCGAACAGCGCCTGCGACGCCCCGTAAAAGGCGGAAATGCCCGAGAGATGCAAAAGACTCATGCCGCGTCGTCCCCCAGATAGGCCGTGCGCACATCCGCGTTCTGGCGGATCTCGTCCGGCGTTCCGGTGGCAATGATCTGGCCATAGACCAGCACACTGATCCGGTCTGCCAGCGCAAATACGGCGTCCATGTCATGCTCCACCAACAAGATCGGCGCCTCGTGGCGCAGCCCGTCCAGCACACGGATCAGACGTTGCGAGCCCTCGGCGCCAAGGCCGGCCATCGGTTCATCCATGAGAAAAACCTTCGGCTCCAGTGTCAGCGCCACTGCCACCTCAAGCTGGCGGCGCTGCCCGTGCGACAAGGCGGCGGTCTGCACATGCGCCTCGTCCGCCAGCCCGACCCGTTGCAACGCCTGCATTGCCATGTCGCGCTGGGCGGTATCTTTCAGGATCGCAGAAAAGAACCGCATCACCCGCCCCCGACGCCCGACCGCCCCCAGAAGGACGTTTTGCAGAACAGTATAATCCATGGCGAGCGAGGAAATCTGGAAGGTGCGGGCAAGCCCCATCCGTGCCCGCGCCACGGCATCTTGCGCTGTGATGTCCACGCCATTCAGGGCCACACTGCCGTGATCGGGGTGTTCGGCACCCGAGACCTGCTTGATAAAGGTGGACTTGCCCGCGCCATTGGGCCCGATCAATCCGTGGATTTCTCCGCCCCGCAGGTCCAGCGAAATATCCTTGTTCGCCTCAAGCGCGCCATAGGCCTTGGACAGGTTGCGGATGTCCAGTACGGTCTCAGTCATGGGCCACCTCGCGGCCAGCGAGAAGCCCCATCAGCCCCCCCCGCGCAAACAGCACGACGCCCAACAGCACAAGGCCAAGATAGATGTGCCAGAACTCGGACAGCCCGCCCAGGACATGCTCCATCAGGATAAACAGGATGGCCCCGAGGACAGGGCCGAACAGGCGCCCGACCCCGCCGATGATGATGAACACCATGATCTCGCCGCTGAACTGCCAACTGAACATATTGGGACTTACAAAGCGGTTGAGATCGGCATACATCGCCCCCGCCAGCGCGGTGATCGCCCCCGAGATGACAAAGGCGGTCAGGCGGATGCGGAAGGGATCAATCCCGACTGCCTGAAGGCGTTCCGCATTCTGCCGCGCCGCGCCAAGCGCCAGACCAAAGGATGACAGGCTGATGCGCCAGACAAGGAGCAGTACAACCAAGAGCACAGCAAAGCTCAGCCCGTAGAACTGGATCGGGACCAGCGTGTTGAGACCGGGGAATTCGTTGCGGACATAGATCGACAGCCCGTCTTCGCCCCCATAAGCGGGCCAACTGATTGCGAAGTAATAGAGCATCTGCCCAAAGGCGAGCGTGATCATGATGAAATAGACACCCGACGTGCGCAGCGACAGCGCGCCAATCAACACCGCCGCCAAAGCCCCTGAAATCACGGCCACAATCCAGATCACGGGCATCTGGTTGCTGCCTTCGAACAGGATCGGCCATTCCATCAGCGGCACATAGTCCTGCAAGTGCGAGGCAAGGATACCCATGGCATAGCCGCCAAGCCCGAAAAAGGCTGCATGTCCAAAACTGACCAGCCCGCCAAGCCCCAGCGCGAGGTTCAGACCAACACCGGCGATGGCAAGGATCACCACCTTGGTGGCAAGTGTCACCCAATAGGTTTCACCCACGGAATTGGCCCATAGGGGGACCACGGCCAAAACTGCAAGAGTCGCAATGTTCACAAGGGTTTCACGCCGCATGCTCATGCCCTCCCGTAAAGGCCGGTGGGGCGCAGGACCAGCACGATCGCCATCAGCACATAAATCGACATCGACGCCAGCGCCGCCCCGACCGAGGTGGCCGCGGCGGGGTCCATGAAGGTGCCGAACAGGACTGGCAGCAGGATGCGACCGAACGTGTCGGTCAACCCCACCAGAAGCGACCCGACCAGCGCGCCCTTGATGGATCCGATGCCGCCGATCACGATCACCACGAAGGCAAGGATCAGCACCGGTTCGCCCATGCCGACCTGCACCGACTGGATCGCACCGACCAAGGCACCGGACAATCCTGCCAGCGCCGCGCCCAACGCGAAGACCAGCGTGTAAAGCTTTGAAATATCGACGCCAAGTGCGGCGATCATATCGCGGTCAGCTTCGCCCGCGCGGATGCGGATGCCGATGCGCGTCCTGGCAATCAATAGGAACAATCCTGCGGCAATGGCCAGCCCCACGCCGATGATCGTCAGGCGATACAGCGGATACTGGATGCCGCCCGGCAGGGTCACCGGCCCCGACAGCGCCGCCGGGATGTCGAGAAACAGGGGAAACGATCCAAAGATCCAGCGGGTGCCTTCAGAAAAGATCAGGATGAGCGCAAAGGTCGCCAGCACCTGATCCAGATGGTCGCGGTCATAAAGCCGCCGGATCACCAGCACCTCGACCAGCACCCCCGCGGCCGCGGCCGCCGCCAGACTGGCCGCCAACGCCAGCAGGAACGATCCCGTCGCCCCGGCCACAGCTGCTGCCGCGAATGCACCGATCATATAAAGCGACCCGTGGGCAAGGTTGATCAGACCCATCACGCCGAAAATCAGCGTGAGGCCCGCAGCGGACAGAAACAGCATCACGCCGAATTGCAGCCCGTTCAAAAGCTGCTCGACAATCAGGTAGGCTGGCATGGGAAAGTTCCGGTTGCCCCCGCGCCGCGTCGGGCGCAGGGGCGGTTTCGCTTACATCTTGCACTCGGCCGCATAGGCGTCGGCATGATCGGTCAGGGCGGTGCCGATGATCTTGTTGGTGTAGACTTCGCCTTCCTTGATCACTTCGCGCACATAGATGTTCTGGATGGGGTGGTTGTTCGGACCGAACTTGAAATCCCCCCGGACCGAGTCGAACTCGGCCGCCTTAAGCGCGGCGCGGAACGCATCCTGATCGGCCACATCGGCCTTGGCCGAGGCGGAAATGAGAAGGTTCGCCGTGTCAAACCCCTGCGAGGCATAGAGCGATGGCAGGCGGCCATATTCGGCCTGGAAACTGTCGACAAAGGCCTTGTTGGCGGCGTTGTCGATGTCCTTGTTCCACTGGCTGGTGTTGATCACACCCATCGCGGCCTCGCCCACGGCTTGCAGGATACCCTGATCAAAGCTGAACGCCGGCCCCACGACCGGCAGGTCCACGCCGCTGTCGGCATATTGTTTCAGGAAGGCGATCCCCATGCCACCCGGCAGGAAGAAGAAGACGCTGTCGGCGCCCGAGGCACGGATCTGGGCGATTTCGGCGGCATAGTCAGTTTGCCCGAGCTTGGTATAGACCTCACCCGCCAGGCCTCCGCCATAGGTACGCTTGTATCCGGTCAGCGCGTCTTTGCCCGCGGGATAGTTCGGGGCAAGAATAAAGCTGTTTTTATAGCCCGCTTCCTTGGCATAGGCGCCGGCGGCCTCGTGCAGGTTGTCATTCTGCCATGCGACGTTGAAATAGTTGGGGTGACAGCGTTTCCCGGCCAGCGCGGACGGCCCTGCATTCGGCGACAGGTAGAATTTGCCCTGCGCGGTCGCGGCAGGCACCACCGCCATTGCAAGGTTCGACCAGATGATGCCGGTCAGCACGTCGACCTTTTCCGACTGGATCATTTTGTCGGCCAGTTGCACAGCCACGTCGGGTTTGCGTTGATCGTCTTCGATCACGACTTCGATATCATCGCGGCCCGCCTGCTTCATGGCCAGCATAAAGCCGTCGCGCACATCAATGCCCAGACCGGCTCCGCCGCCGGACAACGTGGTGATCATGCCAACCTTGAGCCCCTCGGCCTGCGCGCCAAATCCGATGGCGGCCATCGCAGCGGCCAGGGCAATGGATTTCAATTTCATTCTGTGGTCACTCCCTATTGCGTCCGGCACCCGCGTTTTCGCGTATGGCTTGTGCCCCTTGTGGCCCGTGCCAGCAAAGCCAAAAAGGGGATGTGGCGCTCACTTTTCACCATTTCAAAACGATTGACAACGCAAGGATGTGAAATGCGGGCCAAATGCGCCCGGAACTAGGGTTGGATCGCGCGCAGCGACACCGGCATTCCGGGGCGCAAAAGGCCCTCTGGGTTTGGGAAAGATATCAGGATGGAGCCTTCACCGGTCTCGGGGTCCAGATCATAGCCCACCGCCTCGGCAGAGCCGCGTTCGGCAAAGGCAGATCCGTCGGGCAGAACGATTTCGTATACAAGGCTTCGAGCCTCGTCCAACGTGTAGTTGCCTTCCTTGAGGCGCGTCAGCACCTTTTCAAGAGATATCCCCACCCGCACATGCACAGGGTTGAGCTGTACGACCTGCGCGATCGGTCCGGACAATTCAACACTGAAGTTGCTGCCTTCGTGCAGGCGCGGGGCCGAGATCAACCCGTCTGCCTTGGCCGTGATCCGGTGCAGATCCAGCACCCCTTTGGCGATCTGCACCTCAAGATCTGCCGCCTCTTTCTCAAGCTGGGCAATCTCGCGTTCGAACGCGGCGTCCCCATAAGCCGCAACAGACACCGCTTCGCGTTCGATCAGCTCCTCGTGGCGGGCAAGGTCCTCGTCACGTTCGACCAGCACCGCCTCTGCCAGTTTCAAACGTGACTCAGCCAGCGCCAGTGTGACCCGTGCCTGCCGGTCATCCAGGCGAACCAGCAGATCCCCCTCGGCCACGCTTTGGCCCTCGGAAAACAGGATTTCCTCGATCCGGCCATTGATGGGCGAGGACACTTCCCACGCATGGGCCGCGACCACCGTGCCGTTTAGTTCGCCCGGTTGCGAGATCACCTCTTCGGCAGACGCCTTGCCTGCGCCCGTCACCGCAAATGCAAAACAGAAGATCATCACCATTTTGACCAGTCCGCAATGTCGCATCATTTGCCTTTCCCCTTTGCCTGTTCCCCAATTTAGCGGAGGCGACAAAAGTAGCGAGAAAAAATTCACCCGCGCCGTTCGGATGATGCGGACGTTTTCAGGGTCGATCCGGCTGCGGAAACTCCGTAGAGAGGGGATATGGACATGCACACCCCTTTCGAGATTTTCCTCACGGCTCCGCCCGGGCTTGAAACCGAACTCTGGACCGAAACCCGCGAGGCCGGCTTTCCCGACCCGCGCAAAGTGCCGGGGGGCGTGACCTTCGAAGGCACCTGGCCGGATGTCTGGCGCGCGAACCTTGTGCTGCGCGGGGCCACGCGTGTTCTGGCGCGGATCGGGGCGTTCCGGGCGTTTCACCTCGCCCAGCTTGATAAACGTGCGCGCAAGTTTGATTGGGGCGCGGTGCTGCCCAAGGGCGTGCCGCTGCGGGTCGAGGTCTCGACCTCGAAGCGCAACAAGATATATCACGCCGGGGCCGCCAAGCAGCGGGTGGAAACCGCCCTGCTCGAAGAATTCGGCGCACCGATCGCTGCCGACGCGCCGATCCAGATCAAACTGCGGATCGAGGACAACAACTGTCTGTTCAGCGTCGACACATCCGGCGAAAGCCTGCACAAGCGCGGCCACAAGGAAGCCGTGGCCAAGGCCCCGATGCGCGAAACGCTGGCAAGCCTGTTTCTGCGGCAGGCGGGGTTCGACGGCACACAGCCCGTGTTGGACCCGATGTGCGGGTCAGGCACGTTTGTGATCGAGGCGGCAGAGACCGCCATGGGGCTGTTCCCCGGACGTAGCCGCAGCTTTGCCTTTGAGCTATTGCCGACATTCAATGACGATCACTGGCAGGAAATGCGCAACACCCCTCCGGCCGCAAAGTCCCAAACGCAATACTTTGGCAGCGACCGTAATGACGGGGCCATTGCCGCCAGCCTTGCCAATGCCAAACGCGCCGGCGTCGATGCCTGCACCACGTTCGAACGCAAGCCCGTCAGCGAACTGACCCGCCCCGAAGGTCCGGTCGGGATTGTGATCGTCAACCCGCCCTATGGCACCCGCATCGGCAACAAGAAGCTGCTATATGCGCTGCATGCGACCTTGGGCGACCGTCTGAAAGAGGCGTTCAGCGGCTGGTCCGTGGGGATTGTCACGACCGAGGCCAGTCTGGCCCGCGCGACGGGCCTGCCCTTTCTGCCGCCCGGCCCGCCGGTGCCGCATGGCGGGTTGAAGGTCAAACTCTACCGGACAGCCCCCCTGCCCTGACCGGGCTCATCGGGACAAAATATCCACGGATCACCAAACCCTTGCGGGACGCCTCTGCTTTCAGGGTCAAAATGTCCAAACACGCACACCAGCCGAAATTATCGGTTTCAGGACTCACTTTCCTGTGATTGAACAGGAAGCGAGGGGCGCAAGAAGCACCCCGAGACTACTGGAACGGAGCCCGCCACCCCATGTCGGATTTGCTAAATGGTCTGTCTCAGGCCTTCTGGCTGGTGGTGACGCTGGACCCCGATCTGGTCGAGATCACCCTGCGGTCGCTGCGCGTGACGCTCACCGCGCTGCTGGTCGCCTCTCTGATCGCCCTGCCCTATGCCGCGCTTCTGGCGGTTCGACGGTTCCGGTTTCGCCGCACCACGATTGCCGTTTTGAATGCGCTGATGGGGCTGCCGCCCGTGGTGGTCGGCTTGATCGTCTATATCCTGTTGTCTCGGTCTGGTCCGTTCGGGGTATTTGGCCTGTTGTTCACACCCACAGCCATGATCATCGCGCAGGTGATCATCATCGTGCCGCTGATCGCTTCGATCGCGCACCAGTCGCTGCGCGAGCTGTGGTCGGATTACCACGACCTGCTGATTTCCATGAATACCACCCAGTCACAGCGCATCCGCGCAATCCTCTGGGACGGGCGGCGCGCCTTGCTGACCGCATCGCTGGCCGGGTTTGGCCGCGCCATCGGCGAGGTGGGCGCGATCATGATCGTGGGTGGTAATATTGACCATGTGACCCGCGTGCTGACCACCGCCATCGCACTTGAGACCGGCAAGGGCGATTTCGCGCTGGCGCTGGCGCTGGGGTTCGTACTGATCGCGATGGCAATTGCTGTCAACATGACGATCCACTGGCTGACCCAGACGGAACAGGAAGGGCGCTGGTGATGCCGTTGATGCCGATGACCGCAACAGGCGCCCTGTCGCGTCGCAGGGGTAAGGTTCTTGTCGGCCCCGTCGACCTGACGCTGGCCACCGAGGGTGTGACCATCGTAATCGGGCCGAACGGGTCGGGGAAAACCTCGCTGTTGCGGATGTTGCACGGCATTGCCCGTCTGAACGCGGGCGACATTACGTGGTCCTGTCCCATCACCGAAGCCCGCGAAAAACAGGCCTTTGTCTTTCAGACCCCGATCATGATGCGCCGGTCCGTGCGCGACAACCTGATGTTCCCACTACGCGTGTCCGGCGTTGCCAAACCCGAGGCGCGCGCCCGCGCCGAAGAATGGGGCCAGCGGATCGGCCTGGGCGAGGCTCTGACCCGGCAGGCCACGGTGCTTTCGGGCGGCGAGCGCCAGAAACTGGCTATTGCGCGGGCCCTGATCCGCAACCCCGAGGTGCTGTTTCTGGACGAACCCTGCGCCGCTTTGGACGGGCGTGCCATGCGCGAAGTCGAAGAGATCTTGCAAAACGCCGTTTCCGGCGGCACGCGCATTATCATGTCGACCCATAACATGGGACAGGCCCGCCGCCTTGCCACCGAAGTGATCTTCATGCTGGGCGGTCTTGTACATGAATTCTCATCCGCGCCGCCGTTCTTCGAGGCGCCCCGCACACCCCAGGCCCAAGCTTTTCTGAGAGGAGATATTGTAGAATGAAAAATTTACTGATTGGCGCAATGACTGCCGCCCTTGTCGCCACGTCGGCCCTTGCCGATGACATGAAAATGGCCGTGACGACCTCGTTTCACAATTCCGGTTTGTCCGACATCCTTCTGCCCGAGATCAAAAAGGATCTCGGGCTGGACGTGCAGCTTCTGATCGTGGGCACGGGCCAGGCGCTGCGCCTTGGGGAAGCGGGCGATGTGGACGCGATCCTTGTGCATTCGCGCAAGGCCGAAGAAAAATTCCTGGCCGCGGGCAACGGCACCCATCGTCGAGAGATCATGTATAACGATTTTGTCTTTATCGGCCCCAAGTCTGATAACGCTGCGATTGCCACCGCCAGCGCCGCCGCCGATGCCCTGCAAAAGATCGAGGCCGCGCAAGCCCCCTTCGTAAGCCGTGGCGATGACAGCGGCACCCACAAGAAAGAGCTGAGCCTGTGGTCGGCAGCGGGTCTGGATCCCGAAGGTTTCGGCGACTGGTACCGCGCGGTCGGCGCGGGCATGGGATCGGCCCTGAACACCGCGTCGGGCATGAACGCCTATATCATGGCTGACCGTGCGAGCTGGCTGAACTTTGGAAACAAGGGAGATCTGGCGCTGCTCTATGCAGGCGATCCGGTGCTGTTCAACCAGTATGCGTTTATCCCCGTGAACCCAGAAAAACACGGGCACGTGAAAAACGATCTGGCGATGAAACTGGAAAACTGGCTGGTGTCGGACAAGGCGAAAGAACTGATCAATAGTTATACCATCAACGGCGAAACCCTGTTTGTCTTCAACGCGAAACAGTGAACACTTCACCTATTGAAACGGCCCCGCATCCCTCGGGTGCGGGGCTATTTCTTTGGCGGTCAGTCGATGTCGCCATGCACGGCAAAAGCTTCGAGCTCTGCCTCTTGCGGTTCGATCACGCGGAAGGCCTCGCGCACCCCGGCATCGGTCAGTTCCCGCGCCACGGTCAAAAGCGTGTTGGCCTCGTGATCCTCGCACAGCTCAACCATGTGAGACAGTTCCTCGGACGCGACCGGACGGGCCGCTTCGACCGAAGGCGCGCCATAGAAGGACACGAAATGTCGGGCCAGCAGGTCGGTCAGCGCATCCATCTCGTCCGGCTCGATCTGCGTGACCGCAACAAAGGTGACACGCCCCCCGGTTTCAAGACCGAACCAGCCGTTGGCAAAGGCCTGTCTTGCCTTGCCCGAGAGATCAGCCTCGGTCCAGTTGGAAAACTCGAACCCGCCGGAGATGCACCATTCGCCCGTGCGGGCCGGAGAATGGAACACGTGTTGGTCGCTTTCGTCAAAATGGATCGCGCGGGCAAGTTTCATCTCTCAGGTCTCCAACAGTGTTGTCAGGGGGATCACATGGGTGGTCGCGTCATCGCGCAGCAACATGCCGAAATCCTCGTCCACGCCAAGGAATGATCCGGCAAGGCCGTTCTGCATGGTGTCTTCGCCCATGTCCTGCGCAAGGCCGCGCCATTCGGCGTGCAGCGGGCGGTTGCCCTCCTCTTCCCAACGCGTAATCCAGTTTAGCGTGTGCCGCGCCCAACTTTCAAGGAGCGCGTCCGCCGCAACATCGGCGCAGCCTTCGGCGTAAAGCGCGGTCTGGTCCGGGGTCTGTCCGGTCTCCTCGGACGCGGGCCACAAGGGCAAATCCAGCCCCACGACCAGCCAGTCCGGCACCGCCTCGGGGTCGGGCGTCGCCGAGGCAACGCGCAGCCGCCCACATTTGGCCCCGTTGATGCGGATGCCGCCACCCCATTCCAGATGCACCGCCACTTCGGGGGGACCAAGCGCGCCCAGCGCGTTCTGGAACCCGACACCGCACAGGGGCAGCATGGTCAGCGCCCGCTTGAGCGGCACTTCGGGTGCGAATACCAGCGCTGCGCGCAGCAGGTCGGACCCGAGGTCATAGACCACAAGCCCCGCATCACAGCCAAGTGCCGCGCGCATCTGGGCGGTCTCGAACGGGTCTTCCCCGCCCGCGACCGCAAGGCCCGACATCAGGGGAGGAAAGGTGACGTCGCTCATACCATCCCCTTGGCAATCAGGGCACGGGCCACGTCACGGAAAGCCCGCGCCTGCGCGCTGTCGGGCTTTGACGCCACGATCGGCGCGCCGCCATCAGCCGCCAGACGGATGTCCAGGTGCAGCGGAATTTCCGCCAGCAAAGGCACATCCAGCTTGGCCGCCTCGGCCGCAACACCGCCATGACCGAACACGTGCTCCTCGTGCCCGCATTGCGAACAAATATGGGTCGACATGTTCTCGATCATGCCAAGGATCGGGATGTTCAACTGCCGGAACATGTCGATCCCCTTGCGTGCATCCAGAAGCGCCACGTCCTGTGGGGTCGAGACCACGATCGCGCCATCCAGCGCGAATTTCTGGCTGAGCGTCAGTTGCACATCCCCCGTGCCCGGCGGCAGGTCAACGATCAGCACGTCCAAAGCGCCCCATTGCACCTGTGTCATCATCTGCTGCAGCGCCCCCATGAGCATCGGGCCACGCCAGACCACCGCCTGATCTTCGTTGGTCATCAGGCCAATCGACATCATCGTGACACCATGGTTGCGCATCGGCAGGATGATCTTGCCATCAGGGCTGGCCGGACGGCCCGACACGCCCAGCATCCGGGGCTGCGACGGTCCGTAGACATCCGCGTCCAGCAGGCCGACACGTTTGCCCTCGGCGGCCAGCGCGCAAGCGATATTGGCCGACACCGTGGATTTGCCGACCCCGCCCTTGCCCGAGGCAATGGCAATGATCCGCGCCACACCGGGCACCGGTTGCGGCCCCTGCGACTGGGCCTGTTGTTGGCTGCGCGGCTTGAGATCCGGCGGCGCCTTGGCGCTGTGGCCGGTCAGAACCACCGAAGCCGTCGCCACGCCTTCAAGCGCCTTGACGCGCGCCTCGGCCTCGGCCCGGACGGGTTCGTACATCTCGGCCTTGGCCGGGTCGATTTCCAACACGAAGCGCACGGTGTTGCCTTCGACATTCAGCGCCCGCATGACGCCTGCGGATACGATATCGCCCTGCCCCAGTGGGTCAGCGATGTCTTTCAGAACGGCGAGCACGGCCTCTCTGGTAAGTGCCACGAAATTACTCCTGCCCTTTGATGTCGCCGGTCACGACATGTTCCATGTCCAAACCCTCGATGGTGATAACCGCCTTTGCGGTAAAGGTTTTCCCCGCTGTGTCTGCCTCGCGCATGGCCTCTTCAATGGCCTGTTGCGAGGTCACGCCGACCTGTTTCAGGAACTTGCGCATCGACATGTTAAAATCGTCACTCATCGGTTTTCCTTTCCTTGCGCTTGACGGCGCGGTGTTTGGGTTTCTACCATTCCCCATGCACCTGCGTAAGCTGATTGTTGGTCTTTGTCTGATAGGTATAGGGTTTCCCGCCCTTGCCAATGACAGGCTCGTGCGGCTTGAGGCACCGGCCCCGTTGGTCGAAAGCGGGCTGATCAAATACATGGTGCCGCGCTTTTCGTTGAAAACGCAGGTCCGGGTCGAAATCGTTGCCGACGGCGCTGCGGCGGACATGCGGTTCGGCGAGACTGGCACCCCTTTGTTTGCCGGGCAGGATGCGACGTGGCACATGCAGATCGTCAGCCCCGACCATCCGGGCACCCAACGCTTTGCTGACTGGCTGCAATCCGACATCGGGCTGCGCACGATCACCGGCTTTGCCCCCGCGGGCACCGCGCTTTATACTCTTGCCACCGCGGAAGAGGCCGCACCAGTTGCCCTGACCTATGACGGCGACGCCGTGCTTGGGCACAAGGCCTCGATCGTGATGTGCGGGCGTTGTCACGTCGTCGACCCCGCCAACCGCATGAACGACATCGGCTCGACCCCGTCCTTCTTTGTCCTGCGCAGCCTGCCCAACTGGGATGAGCGGTTTGAGACCTTTTATGTCCTGGCACCCCATGGCGCCTTTACACAGGTTGCGGATGTCACGCCGCCCTTCCCCGAGGACCGCCCCCCGCCGATCGTGCCCGTCGAAATGACGCTGGACGATCTCGAAGCGATCCTTGCCTATGTCGCCTCTCTCGAGGCGGCCGATCTGGGGGCGCCATTGCAGCATCAGTGATCGCGGCGCTTGCTCAGGTAGTCCTCGGTCGTGCGCACCTTGGGACGCTCCCCGCCCGAGAACGGATTGTTGGTGGAATGGTACTGGGCATTCACGCGGCAATTGTCACACATCTGGATCATGCGCGCGGCTTCGGGGTTGGAATACATAGAATGGTTTCCGGCCAGCTTGTCCATGATGCGTTCGATGGTGGATTTCACCCCGAACAACGCCCCGCATTCGACGCAGGCAAAAGGTTCTTCCTCGTGCAGCACCACCTGTTCCAGAGCGGTGGCGGCAAGGTTCATGCGGGGTTCGTAAGTGATCGCATCCTCGGGGCAGACATTGGCACAGAGACCGCATTGCAGGCAGGCATCTTCCTGAAAACGCAATTGCGGCTGGTCCGGGTTGTCGCCCAACGCGCCCGAGGGGCAGAGCGAGACACAGCTCAGGCACAAGGTGCAGGAATCCGTGTTCACGAGCACGGCCCCGTACGGCGCGGTCTCTGGCAGGGCGATCACCTCGGCGTCGGGGTTGAGGCTGCGCGCGGTCTGACGGGCGATCTGGCGCCGCGTGCCCATCGGGCGAACGGGTTCTGCGACAGGGGTGTCAGGCGACGCGTCGTAAAGGCGCGCGACCATTGCATCGGGATCCTGTTCGTCCAGCAGCGTGACCTTTCCCCCGCCAAGCGCATTGGCCAGCGCGATTTCGCTCTCCAACGGCGGGCGGTCGGTCTGGGGGGCGGGCACGATCCACACATCGGCAAACCCAGCCGCCAGCGCAGCAAGCGCCTCGGCGTGACCAAAGGCGTTCAGCGCGTCCACCTCAAGCGGGATCACGTCCGCCGGCAGGCCGTCACCATAGCGCGCGGCCAACCTGACCATCTCGGCCCCGTGAGCGTTGACGACCAGAAGGCGGGGGGATGCACCGCCCGCCTCGCGGTAGGCGGTGGCAAGGGTCTGTACCCTGCGGATCGTGTGATCGGTGGCGGGCGCATCATAGGTGATTGCGCCGGACGGGCATAGCGCAGAACAGGCCCCGCAACCCGCGCAGATCATGGGGTCAATCGCCACATGATCGCCGTCGGGTGAAATCGCACCGGTGGGGCAGATATCAAGACAATTGCTGCACCCGATCTGGTTGGCACGGGAATGGGCGCAGAACAGCGGCTCGAGCTTGACATACAGCGGCTTTTCAAAGGTGCCGACCATGTGCGAGGCTTCAAGGATCGCCTCGGCCACGGCCCCCGGACTTTTGGGGTCGGGGCGCAGGTAGCCTTCGCGTTTCTCGTGCGCCGGAAACAGCGGAGTGCCGCCCGTCAGGTCCAAAATGATATCGCATTGCGAACGACCGCCATTGCGCGGCTCGGTCAGGCCCGGCGCGCCGCGACCGCCGGGGATCACTTGTTGCAGCGCATCAATCGTGACCTCGAACTGACCAAACGCGCCCTGCGCCTTGCGCAACTGTCCGCGGACGACATCGAAATCACGTGTGTCAGGCAGGTCCGCATCGTCGGTCAACAGGACGGTCACGCTCAGATGCGGGGCCAATTGCCGGCCCGCAGAGAGGGCCAGGTCCCCGGTCCCGATAATCAGGCACAAGCCCTCGGACAGGACGTCCGTGGTCTTGGTCTGGGGGGATGGCAAAAGGGCCTCGGCGGTCAAAGCGGCCATTTTGGGTAGTTTCGACGCGGTGTCCGCGCTCCAACCCGCCCTGTCGCGCAGGTCAAGGACCGCCGGTGCGGGGGCATCGAGATCGGTTGCAAGCTCCTCGAAGAAGTGCTGTTCCTGGGTGCAGCAAATAATTGCATCCCCGGCGGCAATCGCGCGGGCGGCGTCCTCGGATTGGGCCTGACAGAGGTTGGTGTGCAGCTTTGAGCATGGCTGGCCAGCGGCCTCGGACAAGGCCGCATCGTCGATGGGCATCGATCCGAGACAATCACACAATATCAATGTTTTGGATGGATTTCCTGATGCCGATCCCTGCGCCATTTTATGCCTCTCTCCCCGGTCAAAACGTACATCAACTAGGCATGATTCCCACCCATCGACAACCGGTTTTCTGAGGCGGCCGCCCGGCGAATCATGTGCGAATCGTGCGCCATGATCCGCAAATGCCTGCAAGACCTCTTTTCCAAGTTTTTTTATCAAGTTAGACAATTCGACCACGCCGCCATACCACGGCATACCGACCTGCCCAAAATGTCCGGACCATCCTTTTATTTAGGCAAAGTGAAAAAACGTCCTTTGCGTGGCGCTGCCGTGACGTCAATGCTGGATATTGAACACACACGCTTGGGGAAGGATCGCGGAGGTTTGGTCCACAATCCGCAAAAATACCAGACGCTGCCGATCGGCATCGTCCTGCGCCGCACACCGGGGGTGACCCGGTGGGCCAAGTGGTCGTGGAAGGCCGTGGGCGTCTTGCCCGGCGCCCCCGATGCCGATTGGAAATTGCTGCGCGAAGACGGCGATCAGGCCGAGTTCCATGCCGCGACGGTACAGATTGAACTGCACGGGGCCGAGACCGACGCCTACCTGCACGGGCTGAATGCGCAGGTGCCCTGCGTTTATGTTGTGATGCGCGAAACTGATGGAGACGAACCTTTCGAGATCGTGCTGGCCACCGCATCGCCCTACGAGGCGCAGGACTACGCCGACAGCGGCGAAGAGATCGTGGAAAAGGTGTCCATGCCCGAGGGGCTGAAACTCTGGGTGCAGGATTTTGTAGACGCCCACCACGTGGAAGAGGAATTCAAGAAGCGTCGCCGCGACAAGAAAGACATTGGACAGGTCGAGGACGGCGTGGGCGATCCGCGCATCCAGCAGATGGCCGATGTGTACCGGTCCCCCAGATCCAGAAAGGCGCGCCTGCAATGAGCTCTGATTTCTGGTCCCGCCGCAAGGCCGCCGTGGAAGCGGAACAGCGCGAAGAGTTGCGCAAACTCGCGCAGGAAAAGGCCGTGGTGCGCGACGAGGCGCTGGCCGAGAAGTCCGACGCCGAAATTCTGGAAGAACTCGGGCTTCCCGACCCCGACACGCTGGGCGAAGGGGATGACTTCAAGGCGTTCCTGACCGAAGAGGTGCCGGCCCGTATCAAGACACGGGCGCTGCGCAAACTCTGGAAGAGCAACCCCGTGCTCGCCAATGTCGACGGGCTGGTCGACTATGGCGAGGATTTCACCGATGCGTCCTGCGTGATCGAGAATCTGCAAACCGCCTATCAGGTGGGTAAGGGCATGACCGCGCATGTGCTCGAGATGGCGCGTCAGGCCGAGGACAAGGCCGACGCAGAGACCGACATGCAACCGGAACAAGCCGCGGAAGCGGACGCAACCCCGCCTGTCGAGGCACCCGAAGAGGCCCCGGCACAGATCGCCACCGCGCCTGCGCCACTGCCCGCCTTTGACAGCGACGCAACAGAAGAAGATACGCCCCTGCCCCCGCGCCGGATGCGCTTTGCATTTGATGACAGCGGGGCCACCGCATGACCGAGGAGAGCCAGATGACCGCCACCGCAAAAGCCGACGCCCCGCGCGTGTCCGAAGAAGACCGCCTGCGCGCCGACCTTTACAACTATCTGGGCGTGATCCTTGCCGGACCGCCGGATGACATGCTGCTGTCGCAGACGGCGGGTCTTTCGGGCGACGACAGTGACCTTGGCACCGCGATCAACGCGCTGGCCAAGATTGCCAGCCTCAGCAAATCCCAGACGATCGAGCGCGAGTTCAACAAGCTGTTCATCGGGCTGGGGCGCGGTGAGTTGCTGCCTTATGCCAGCTACTACATGACGGGCTTCCTGAACGAAAAGCCGTTGGCCACCCTGCGTCAGGACATGGCCGCACGGGGCCTAAGCCGCGCGCAGAATGTCTATGAGCCCGAGGACAATATCGCCTCGCTTATGGAAATGATGGGCGCGCTGATCGTCGGGCGCTTTGGCACGCCGGCCTCGGTCGCGGACCAGAAAACGTTCTTCAACCGCCATATCGCCCCATGGGCAGGGCATTTCTATTCGGATTTGGAAGCTGCCAAGAACTCGGTCTTTTACGCCGCCGTCGGAGCCGTCGGCCGCGTGTTCATGGAGATCGAAAGCGAAGGCTTCCGGATGAGCGCGGAGTGATCCGCATCAAGAGGGCGGGCAACCGCCATAACCAGAGAGGAGGACTCTCATGACCAAGAAAACCGAAGAGGGCGCAAGCCGTCGCGATTTTCTGAAACTGGCCGCGACCAGCGCCCCTGCCGCGGCAGTGGTTGTTGCGACCACCGGGGGCGCTGCAGAAGCGGCAGAACCCGACCTGTCGTCTGACAAGATGCAGGATACCGCGCACACCCGTGCGTATCTCGACAGCGCCCGTTTCTAAGACGGACGGTGTTTTCTGCCGAAGGCGACTGGTTGCGATTGGCCCGACTGCCCGAGGTTTTCGTTAACCCAGCTAAGTCCCGAGAGGGATAGCAAGGGAGGTTTAAATGCTTAGGAAAAAGACCAACGGGGTAGCGAGACGCCCCCAGCGGACAAGTATCCTGTCTGACGTCGCAGAGAAATCTGTCGACCGCCGCGCATTTCTGCGGGGCAGCGGTCTGGCCATCGGTGGCCTTGCCGCAATCAGCGCCACCGGAGGCACGGTGACGCAAGCCAATGCTGCGGCATCCGCCGCGGCTGGCACCGTCGAGACCATCAAATCGGTCTGCACCCACTGTTCGGTCGGATGTACCGTGGTGGCCGAAGTGCAGAACGGCGTCTGGATCGGGCAAGAGCCCGGCTGGGACAGCCCGTTCAACCTTGGCGCACACTGTGCCAAAGGCGCATCGGTTCGCGAACACGCCCATGGCGAGCGCCGTCTCAAGTACCCGATGAAAAAAGAGGGTGGTGAGTGGAAGCGCATCAGCTGGGAACAGGCGATCAACGAGATCGGCGACGGCATGATGCAGATCCGCCAGGAAAGCGGACCTGACAGCGTCTATTGGCTGGGTTCGGCCAAGCATAACAACGAACAGGCCTATCTGTTCCGCAAGTTCGCCGCCTACTGGGGCACGAACAACGTGGATCACCAGGCCCGTATTTGTCACTCGACCACAGTGGCAGGTGTTGCAAACACCTGGGGCTATGGGGCGATGACGAACTCGTACAATGACATCCACAACTCCAAGGCCATCTTCATCATCGGCGGCAACCCTGCCGAGGCGCACCCCGTCTCGCTGCTGCACGTTCTGAAGGCCAAGGAACAGAACAACGCACCGCTGATCGTCTGCGATCCGCGCTTCACCCGCACCGCGGCCCATGCGGACGAATATGTCCGTTTCCGTCCCGGCACGGACGTCGCGCTGGTTTGGGGGATCCTGTACCACATCTTCGAGAACGGCTGGGAAGACAAGGAGTTCATCCGCACCCGTGTCTGGGGGATGGACCAGATCCGCGAAGAAGTCGCGAAATGGACCCCGGAAGAGGTCGAACGAGTCACCGGCACCCCCGGTTCGCAGTTGCGCCGCGTGGCCCGCACCATGGCCAATAACCGCCCCGGCACCGTGATCTGGTGTATGGGTGGCACGCAGCACACCAACGGGAACAACAACACCCGTGCCTACTGCATCCTGCAGCTGGCCCTTGGCAACATGGGCACCAGCGGTGGCGGCACCAACATCTTCCGCGGTCACGACAACGTACAGGGCGCAACAGACCTTGGCGTTCTATCACACACCCTGCCCGGCTATTATGGCCTGTCCAAGGGTGCATGGGCACACTGGGCTCGTGTCTGGGAGGAAGACCCGGAATGGCTGAACGCACAGTTCGACACGCTGGTCGGCAAGGACGGCAAGGAAAAATCGCTGCAGAACCTGCGCGGTATTCCGGTGTCGCGCTGGATCGACGGTGTTCTTGAAGACAAGGACAACATGGACCAGCCGAACAACGTGCGTGCCATGGTTCTGTGGGGCCATGCGCCCAACTCGCAGACCCGTGGGCCGGAAATGAAAACGGCGATGGAGAAGCTGGACATGCTGGTCGTGATCGACCCGTACCCCACCGTCTCGGCCGTTCTGCATGACCGCACCGATGGCTGCTATCTGCTTCCGGCATGTACCCAGTTCGAAACCCGTGGCTCGGTCACGGCATCGAACCGGTCGTTCCAGTGGCGGGATCAGGTGGTTGAGCCCCTGTTCGAGTCGAAAACGGACCATGAAATCATCGGGCTGTTCGCCAACAAGTTCGGCTGGGCCGATCGTCTGTTCCGCAACATTGAAATGGAAGACGAGAACACCCCGAACGTGGAAAGCGTCACCCGCGAATTCAACAAGGGTCTGTGGACGATCGGCTATACCGGCCAGTCGCCCGAGCGTCTGAAGCTTCACATGGCCAATCAGCACACCTTTGATCGCACCACGCTGCGGGCAATTGGTGGCCCTGCCGACGGGGACTATTACGGTCTGCCGTGGCCTTGCTGGGGCACTGCAGACATGAAGCATCCGGGCACGCCAAACCTCTATGACATGTCCAAGCCTGTCTCTCAAGGCGGCCTGACCTTCCGTGCCCGTTTCGGCGTGGAACGTGATGGCGACAACCTTCTGGCCGAAGGCGTCTATTCGGCGAATTCGGAAATTCAGGACGGCTATCCCGAATTCACCATGCAGATGCTGATGGATCTGGGATGGGATGCGGACCTGACAGACGAGGAACGCGCCAGCATCGAAGCGGTGGCCGGTCCCAAGACCAACTGGAAAACCGACCTTTCGGGCGGCATCCAACGGGTCGCGATCAAGCACGAATGCGCGCCCTTCGGGAACGCAAAAGCCCGTGCTGTCGTGTGGACCTTCCCGGATCCGGTGCCGCTGCACCGCGAGCCTCTTTACACCCCACGTCGCGACCTGGTCGAGGATTATCCGACATACGAGGACCGTCAGGCCTATCGTCTGCCGACCATGTATGCCTCGATCCAGAAGAACGATTTCTCGAAGGATTACCCGATTGTCCTCACCTCCGGCCGTCTGGTCGAATATGAGGGCGGCGGCGACGAGACCCGTTCGAACCCGTGGCTGGCCGAACTGCAACAGGACATGTTCGTCGAAATCAACCCGCGTGACGCCAACAACCTTGGTGTGCGGGACGGCGCGCAGGTCTGGGTCGAAGGGCCCGAAGGCGGCAAGGTCAAGGTGATGGCAATGGTGACCGAACGGGTCGGCGAAGGCGTGGCCTTCATGCCGTTCCACTTTGGCGGCCATTTCCAGGGCGAAGACCTGCGGTCGAAATATCCCGACGGGGCTGACCCCTATGTGCTTGGTGAATCCACCAACACGGCACAGACCTATGGCTATGACTCAGTGACCCAGATGCAAGAGACGAAATCGACTCTCTGCAAGATCTGGGCAGCGTAAGGAGGAGAAGAGAAAATGGCAGCAAGAGCAAAGTTTCTCTGCGACGCCGAGCGCTGCATCGAGTGCAACGCCTGCGTCACAGCCTGCAAGAACGAGCACGAGGTGCCCTGGGGCATCAACCGTCGCCGTGTTGTGACCATCAATGATGGCAAGCCCGGCGAACGCTCGATCTCGGTGGCCTGTATGCATTGTTCCGACGCGCCCTGTATGGCGGTGTGCCCGGTCGATTGCTTCTATCAAAACGAAGAAGGCGTCGTCCTGCACTCGAAGGATCTGTGCATCGGTTGTGGCTATTGCTTCTACGCGTGCCCGTTCGGCGCGCCGCAATATCCGCAGGCTGGCAACTTCGGAAGCCGTGGCAAGATGGACAAATGTACCTTCTGCGCCGGTGGCCCCGAAGAGAACCACTCGAATGCGGAATTCTCGAAATACGGCCGCAACCGTATTGCAGAGGGCAAACTGCCGATCTGTGCCGAGATGTGTTCGACCAAGGCACTGCTCGCCGGTGACGGCGACGTCGTGTCGGCGATCTACCGTGAACGCGTCGTAGCCCGTGGCTTTGGCTCGGGGGCTTGGGGCTGGGGTACAGCCTACGAACAGAAAGGCGGCTAACCCCGTCTGCACGGACAGGGCGGCCCCGGTGCGGGCCGCCCGCTTTCGCACTTTTATGCATTCTTATTCAAGGAGGGTGGCCGATGCTTCGCATGGCACTCGCACTTGTCCTGTCGCTGATGGTTGCCATCCCGGCACTCGCGCAGGAATCCGATCGCAGCGCCACGGGTGGCGCGCAGACACTTGAAGACATCATGGCTCGTCAGGCGGGCCAGAAGATCGACGACAGCTTTCGCCGCGATGCCGTCGGCAGCGACGAGAACGCCAAGGGCATCAGCGAACAGCTGGGCACGCTTGGTGGCGTCTCGGACCCCGAACTCTGGCGTGCGCTGCGTTACGGCTCGGCCGACACCACCGTCTCCGCCCGAGGTCAGGCCACGGATGTTCTGATGCAAGACGGCGGCATGTGGTGGCAGGCCTATCGTGACGGTCCGCTGCGCACCTATGGCGGTTGGCTGCTGCTGGGCACTATTGGCGCGCTTGCCCTGTTCTTCCTGTTGCGGGGGCGCATCAAGATTGACGAACCGATGACGGGCCGGACCGTGACCCGGTTCAAGTCGGTGGAACGCTTTGGGCATTGGCTGCTGGCAGGGTCTTTCATCCTTCTGGGGATCACCGGGCTGGCCGTATTGTTCGGGCGGACCTTCATCGCGCCCTATCTGGGCAAGGAATTCAACGCCACGCTGTTGATCTGGTCGAAATGGATTCACAACAACGTGGCCTGGGCCTTTATTGTCGGGCTGGTCATGGTGTTCGTGATGTGGGTTGTGCACAACATTCCGAACCGCACCGATCTGGTCTGGATCCGTCAGTTCGGTGGCATCGTCGGCAAAGCCCACCCGCCCGCCAAGAAATTCAACGCCGGTCAAAAACTGATCTTCTGGTCGGTGATCGTGCTGGGCACATCCATTGCGGTGTCGGGGCTGTCGCTGCTGTTCCCGTTCGAAATGCCGCTTTTTGCCAAGACCTTCGCAATGCTGAATTGGACCGGCCTGCCCGAACTGTTCGGCTTCGGGGTTTTGCCGGAAACCATGTCGCCGCAGGAAGAGATGCAATACGCCCAGCTTTGGCACGCGATTGTGGCCTTTGTCCTGATGGCGATCATCCTTGCGCATATCTATATCGGCTCGGTCGGGATGGAAGGCGCCTATGACGCGATGGGATCGGGCGAGGTCGACGAGGCCTGGGCCCACCAGCACCATTCGATCTGGCTGGACGAGATGCTGGAAGAAGAAAAGGGCAAGGCCAAGGCCGAGCCCGAAGGCGCCGCCCCGGCTGAATAGGCGCCTGATGCCTCACCGTTTCCTCCTCAGCTTTGCGGTGAGCCTCTGGGCGGGTCATGCACCCGCCCAGCAAGACGAATTTGCCACGCTCAAAGGTCATGGCGGCCCGATCATGGACATTGCCGTTTCAGACGCAGGACAGGTGGCCACGGCCAGTTTTGACAATTCCGTCGGCTGGTGGACCGGTACGACCCCGCACTGGCGCGAGGCCCATGACGCTGCGGTCACGGCCCTCGCCTTTGCACCGGACGGAACGTTGATCTCGGCCGGAGATGACTATGCGGTGTTGCGCTGGGATCTTTCCGGCGCCACGGAACTGGGACGTCACAAAGGCAAGGTCAGCGATATCGCCATTTCCCCCGACGGGCAGCAAACCGCCACGGCCAGTTGGGACGGCACCATCGGGTTGTGGCAGGAAGGACAGGCGCCAGTGTTCCTGTCTGCGCATCATGGCGGCGTGAATGCGGTCGCCTATGCGCCGGATGGCAAGACACTTTTTGCGGCCACCATGACGGGACGGCTTGTTGCCTATGACACGGCACCGCCTCATGCCATGCGTCCGTTGGTGTCGCACGGGTTCGGGATCAACCGGATCATCGCGACAGCGGACTGGATCGCCTATGGCGCGGTAGACGGCGTGACCCGCGTGGTATCCCCCGTTGACGGCAGCGCGATTGCCGATTTCACGCTGGACCGTCGCCCGATCCTGTCGATGAGCCATCACGCCGGCACCCACCAGATCGCAGCGGGGGACGGGCACGGCTATATCATGGTGATCGATACGCAGGACTGGCGGATCGCCCGCGATTTCCGGGCCACCCGTAAGGGACCGGTCTGGGCTCTGGCCTATTCGCCGGATGGCACGATGATCTATGCCGGGGGGCTGGATGACGTGGCCTATCGCTGGCCGGTGGCATTGCTCAGCGAATTTGATCCCGCCATCAGCGGCGAGCGCGCCTTTCTGCGGGATGCCGACACCATGCCCAACGGTGAACGGCAGTTCATGCGCAAATGTGCCGTCTGCCACGCTCTGACCCCGCCGCCGTCACGCAAGGCGGGTCCGACACTGTTTGGCGTGTTCGGACGCGCCGCGGGCACGCTTGACGGATACCGCTATTCCGCCACACTGACCGGATCGGACATTGTCTGGTCGGATGATACCATTGACTTGCTGTTCGACCTCGGGCCGGATCACTATATCCCCGGCTCGAAAATGCCGCAGCAACGCATCACCGGCGCACAGGACCGCGCGGACCTGATCGCCTTCCTCAAACGCGCCACAAGTTCGGAGAACTGAAACATGCAAGCCATGCTGGCAGGATTTGCCGCCATCATCGTGATCGCCATAGGGGCGGATATGATTCTGGATGAGGTCGGCTTTGCCGCCTCGGAACGCTTTACCGGAGAGGCCGTGCGGCTGGGGCTCACGCAGTGATCGCAGCCCCTGCCCCCAAAGACGACTATGGAGAAAACCTTGCTGGTGCGTCGATCCTCGTGATCGACGACGAACCCGGCATGCGTAATTTTCTTACCAAAATCCTGACGCCGCGCTGCAAGCGAGTGGAGCAGGCCGCATCGCCCGACGAAGCCTCGCGCATTCTGGACAAGGCGCATTTCGATCTGGTGATCCTCGACAATATCATGCCGAACCGCACCGGCCTTGAATGGCTGCGCGAACAAGGCCGGGTCGGGTTCTTTGCCGATACAATCCTGATCACCGCATATGCCGATCTTGAGACCGCGATCACCGCGCTGCGGGCAGGCGTGGCGGATTTCGTGCTGAAACCCTTTCGTGCGAACCAGATCCTGAACGCGGTGGCCCGCGCGCTGGACCGGAAATACCTGCGGCGCGAGAACTATCTTCTGAAACACGAACTGTCGTCGGAAAGCGTGGCGCGCGGGCGTCTGTTAGGGAAATCGCTGGCGATCGAGGGAACCCGCGAGATGCTGCACCGGCTGGCGCCCCTGCCAACGCCGGTTCTGTTCACAGGTGCCAGCGGCACGGGCAAGGAAATTGCCGCACGTACCCTGCATTCCCTGTCGGACCGGGCCGAGAAACCCTTTGTGGCCGTCAATTGCGCCGCCATCGCACCAGACCGCGTGGGGCAGGAACTGTTTGGCTTGATTGATGCGCACAACAACCGCAAGGACGGGTTGTTCCTGCATGCGGACGGGGGCACGCTATTTCTGGACGAAGTCGCACAGATGCCGGATCAGGTGCAGGCGGCACTATTGCGCGTGCTTGAGGAAAAACGCATTCGCCCGGTCGGGGCCGAGCGCGAAATCCCTCTGAACCTGCGGTTCCTGTTTGCCACCAACGCCAACCTTGAACAGGCGGTTCAGGCGGGCACCTTCCGCGCAGACCTCTATCACCGGATCAACGTCGTGCAGATCGCGATGCCGAACCTGCGCGACCGGGCCGAGGATATTGTCGAGCTGGCCGCAATGTTCATGGAGCAGTTCGCGACCTCTCTCGGGATGCCGCCTCTGGACTTGAACGAAGAGACCCTGCTCAAGTTCAGCCGTTATGACTGGCCCGGCAACGTGCGTGAATTGCGCAATCTGATCGAGCGCTCGGTCATTCTGGGGGCCTTTCCCGACGAATTCAGCGGCAGTGGACCGGTCAGCGGCACACGCGCCATTGAAACGCTGGATCTGGTCACGCAGCGCCATATCATGCACGTGCTGGACGCCTGCGACGGCAACCGCGCCGAGGCCGCGCGCCGTCTGGGCGTGTCGCGCAAAACCATTGACCGCAAATGCGCAAGCTGGGGCGTCTGAGCCCCGGACTTTTCTGGTCTCACAGACTGTCGGAACACGCGGGCAGCCAGACCGTGAACTCCGCGCCACCTGAGGCGCGGTTCTCGACCGAAATCAGACCACCCGCACGCTGGATCAGGGTCTGGCTGATCGACAGCCCCAGCCCCGTACCTTCGCCAAGCTTGGTCGTGTAGAACGGATCAAATACAGACCGCATGACGTCCTCGGGGATACCTGGTCCACTGTCCGCCACCCGCAGCCGCGCGCCGATGGTCCCGTCGCGGGTTTCCGTGTCCAGCGTCAAAACCAGCCGCCCCTGCCCCTCCATCGCCTGCGCGGCGTTGATCACAAGGTTGATGATGACCTGCTGCATTTCGCCCGGCGTCACGCAGACAAACGGTGCATCCTGCAACTGCATATCGACCTTGATCGCCTGCTTGGAAATCACGTGATCCACCAAAACGAGACAATCCTCGACCAGCGGGGCAAGATCGACACTTTCTTCGTGGGTTCCGAACTCGGTCGGACGGGCGAATTGCAACAGCTTGCCCACAATGGCCTCGATCCGCTGCACCTGCCGGTCGATCAGGTCCAGCTCGGTTTCGACGTCACCGGTGGCCTCGGGGGTGAGCGTCTGGCGGATCACGTCTACATTGCCCTGAATGACGGCGACCGGGTTGTTGATCTCATGCGCGACGCCCGCGGTGATTTCGCCAATCGAGGCCAACTTTTCGGACATGACAAGTTGTTTGAACGTCTCTTCCAGTTTCTTGTTGGCTGCGCGCAATTCGGCGGTGCGGCGTTCGACGCGATCGTTCAACTCGTCCGCCCAGGACCGGAGCGCACGGTCGCGTTCCTGTATCTGGTCCAGAAGGGTGTCGAGATGTCCCGCAACCTGCCCGATTTCGTCCCGTGATCCCACATCACCGATGCGCGCATTGAGATCACCCCCCTCGACCTTTTTCATGGTCTGGGTCATGCGTTCAAGCGGCGAAAAGATGCCCTTGGCCAGTAACAGAAAGACCGGCACAGACAGGGTCAGAACCGCGATAAACGCCCCGAGGATCGTCCAATAAGCCGCGCGTTTCGCGGCGGCAAAGGGGGCTTCGAGGAACCCGACATACAGCATTCCGACCCGCTCCCCGAAACTGTCGGTCAGAGGTAGATAGCCCGAGATATACCAATCATTCACCACGAAGGCGCGGTTCAGCCAGGTCTGCCCCTGGCCCAGCACCTTGGACCGCACTACCGCCGAAACCCGCGTGCCCAGGGCCCGGACATCCTCAAACAGGCGGACATTTGTCGAGACCCGCACATCGTCCAGAAACAGGGTCGCCGTGCCCTGACGCGCCTCGCCGGTGCCGTCGTCGCGATAGACAAGGGCGTTGATCGTGTCGATGAACTGAAGATTGCGGTTCAGAAGCATCCCCCCCACCAACACACCTTGATGCCCCTCGATGCGCACCGGGCTGGCGGTGTGTACGACCATTCCGCGATCCTCGAACTGGCGGGTGGTGGGCACGGCGGCTTCGGTGTCGATCAGCGGCAGACGCGCGCGTTCCTCAAGATCGGACGAGATCTGCCACAGGTCGGGGGCCGAAAAAATATCGATATCCGTGGCCAGCTCCCCCCGCGCTGCACGGGCGATCACGGGCCAATCCTCACCCGCCTCGACCGCCTCGTCTAGCGGCATGAAATACAGAAAATCCAGCCGCAGATCCCATTGCCGCTGGGCGAGATACTGGTCGAAAGCCGTGCCGTCGGTCTGGATCACGGTCTCAAAGGTGCGGGATTCGGCGACGCTGCGCACATTCGTGCCCGTCGCGAGGATGATCTGACCCAGATACTGTTCGGCAATGCGCAGGTCGCTTTCCACGTTGGCAATCAGAACCTTGTCGTAATCCGAGGTCCAGCGCGTCATCGCCGTCAACAGCAGCAGGGGCATCAGCACGATCAGCGGCAGCAGAGCCAGCAAAAGCAGGCGCAGCCGTACAGATCCCAGCAGTTTCCCCATGAATGCGCCATCCTTGTTCGCTCACCATATCCACTGTGTCATTTCCGGCAGAGCGAGGGCAAGGGGCAGGTGTGGCGTGACGGGCCGCGAAACCCGCCCCCTGTGGCAGAGGGTCGCCACGAATTGTTGTTGCCACAGCGCGCCGGACACGCCTATCCTGTGTCCGATGGTGCCGGAACGTCAAAAACTCCGGCATAATTGGGAACACGGTGCGGATCACATGATCCAAGGCCGCGACTGCCCCCGCAACTGTAAGCGGTGAGCGCCCCGTCAAGACCACTGGCCCCAGGGCCGGGAAGGGACGGCAAGCTTTGACCCGCAAGTCAGGAGACCTGCCATCGCATATGAACGTAACCCGGGCGGGGTGCCCCGGAGAGGCGCGCATCACCGGGGTTCCCGTTTCTGATCGCCTTTTCCTGCCCCTGCCTCATGCGCGGAGGGCGCTATGCTGATTGCAAGAACACTGACCCAATTGCAGGTCGACATAGAAACACCCGAACGGGCCGAGGAACTGGGCCGGATGGGCTATATCCAGTGGCTGGGCTGGCTGCCGGGCCAGAGCAGCTACGAGGCCGAGGCGGTCAAGGCCTATCTTGTGGCGATGGATTTCATCGAAACCGATCCGGCGGTCGCAGTGTTTTGCGACCTGATCCGGCAATCCCTGCGACGGCCTTTGGTGCCGCTGGATCTCAGACTGCCGAAACCCCGCCGTCGCGGCGGTGCCCGCCAAAGACGCATGGCGCTCTGACGGTGTGCTCGGCCCGCCCCGGCCTGAAAAGGACCGGAGCGGGCTTTGATCAGGCTGGCACGCTGTCGGCCTCAAGCGCAGCTAGTTCCCGTTTCTCGTCACCTCGGAAGAAGACGAGATAGAACACGGGCGCGGCGATCAGGGTCAGGACCGTGGCAAAAGCCAGCCCTCCCATAATCGTCACCGACATGGACACGAAGAACGCATCCCCCAACAGCGGCGCCATGCCCAGAATGGTGGTCACCGCCGCCAGCATCACGGGGCGCAGGCGCGACACGCTGGCCTTGACGATGCTTTCGCGCAGCGGCAGCCCGCTTTCCCGCACGTGGTCGATCTCTTCCACCAGAACGATCCCGTTCTTGATCAGCATCCCAGAGAGGCTGAGCAAACCCAGAAGTGCAGTAAAGCTGAAGGGCAGACCGGTGCCCAACAGCCCGATCACCACCCCGTTGACCGACATCGGCACCAAAAGCCAGATGATGATCGGCTGACGGATCGCATTGAACAGCAGGATCGAGATCAGCACCATGATCAACGCACTGACCGGGAGCTGCGCCCCAAGCGCGGCCTGCGCCTCGGCCGAGCTTTCCAGCTCTCCCCCCCATTCCATGTGATAGCCGGGCGGCAGGTCCATGGCCTCGACTGCGGCCTGAACCTCGGCCTGCACGGCGGCGGCGGTCATGCCGGTCGGAATGTCGCCCCCCACGGTGATGGTCAGAACGCGATCGCGGCGTTGGACCAGCGTGTTCTGAACCTCGTATTCGAACCCGTCCACCATCTGTTCAATCGGCACGGCCTGCCGAGAGTTCGCGGAATAGACCACCTGATCCATCAGGTTGTACCCCGAGTCTTCCGAGCGGCGCACGATGATGGGAATGAGACGGTCCCGTTCGCGGAACACGCCGCCGGTAAACCCGTCGGTCGAGAACAACAGCATGTCGGCGATATCATCGCGGTTCACGCCTGCATTCTGGGCGCGTTCAGTGGCATAGATCGGGCGGATCATCACCTCTTGTTCACGCCAGTCTGTGCGAATGCCCCGCAAGTTGTCCGACGCCTCTTGCATCCGGGCCGCGGCCTCGGTGGCCAGTTCACGCAGGACAACCGGGTCGCTGCCCGACAGGCGCACCTGAATCGGGTCGCCGCCCCCGGGGCCGAAGACAAGCCGCTTGGTGCGGAATTCGCCCTCGGGGAAATGGCTGTTTCCGAACTCTTCGAGATCCTGTTGCAACTTGGGGATCTCGTCGAGGGCATGCGTCCGAATGATCAGGTGTCCGTAACTGGGATTCTCGGGCTGGGATTCATAGGTGAGCATGAACCGCGTGGCCCCCTGCCCGACGAAGGTTGCCACCGAGACCACCTCGTCACGGGCGGCCAGCCAGTCTTCCATCTCGGCCATATGCGCCGAGGTCGTGGCAATCGACGTCCCTTGCGGCAGCTTGTAGTGCACAAAGAACAGCGGCGTGTTCGAGTCAGGGAAAAACTGCTGTTTGACCTGCGAAAACCCGACAAAGCACAGCGCGGTGACCGCCACCAGCCCCGCAATGACAAGCCAACGCATTTTAAGCGCCAGACGCAGACTGTTGCCATAAAGCCGGAAGAACAGCCCACCATAGGCATCATCGTCGCCCGCCTTGCCCTGTTTGAACAGGTAGTGCCCCAACAGCGGCGTCACCGTCAGCGCCAGCAACCAGCTGAGTAGCAGCGAGATCGCGATCACGGCAAAGAGCGAGAACAGGAACTCCCCTGTGGCGTCCGGCGACAGGCCGATCCCGGCGAAGGCCATGATGCCGATCACCGTGGCCCCCAAGAGCGGAATCTGGGTTTTTGAGGCAGCGTCATCCGCCGCTTCGCGCGAGTTCCGCCCATGCAGCATGGCAATCTGCATCCCCTCGGCGACAACAATGGCGTTGTCCACCAGCATCCCCATGGCGATGATCAGCGCCCCAAGCGAAATCCGCTCCATCTCGATGGACCAGAGGTTCATGAACAAAAGCGTGCCAACCACGGTCAGCAGCAGCGTCGTGCCCACTACCACCGCCGCGCGCCAGCCCATGAACACGGCCAGCACGATCACCACGATGGCGACCGACATGGCAAGGTTCACAAGGAAATCATTCGAGGCCTTTTCGACCACGACATGCTGTTGATAGATCGGCAGCAGTTCGACCCCATAGGGGATATCGGCGTCAAGTTCGGCCAGCTTGGCATCCACGCGTTTGCCGACTTCAACGATGTTTTCGTCAGGCAGGCCCGCCACCCCGAGGGTGAATGCCTCGGTCCCGTTGAAGCGCACGATCAGGCCGGGGTCATCCACGCGGCCACGCGACACGTCGGCAATGTCGAACAGGTTCAGCACCGCCCCCCCAACGCCCACGGACAGGCCCGCGATAGCATCGACAGTATCCGACCCATCCGGCGTGAGGATGCGTGTCTTGGCAACACCGTTGTCCACGGCGCCGGCATCCGCAACCGAATCTGCCGTCGCAATTGCGTTGACGATGGCCTCGATCGGAATGCCGGTATTGACTGACAGGGTCATGTCGGGTTCGACAAAGATTGCCTCTTCGGGAAGCCCGCCGACCTCGACATCCGCCACCCCGTCAACGGTCAGCAATTCACGCCGCAGGAAGGTGGCCAATTCGTGCTTTTCCGCATCGGAATAGCCATCTGCCGTAACCGCGAAAAAGATGCCGAATACATCGCCGAACGTGTCGTTGACATACGGTTGCCCCACCCCCTGCGGCAGCGCGCGCGCGGCATCGCGTATGCGTGCCCTGAGATCGGTCCAGATCGCGCCCAGTTCCGCGCCGTCATAGGTCGACTGGATATGCACATCGATCCGGCTGACGCCGGGGCGGTTGGTCGAGGTGATATAGTCCACCTCGCCCATCTTCTGGATCGCGGACTCGAGCGGTTCCGAGACTTCGGTCGCCACCTGTTCGGCGGTTGCACCGGGATAAGAGGTGATGATCACGGCCTGTTTGATCGTGAACGCGGGGTCTTCCAGCCGACCGAGGGAAAAGAACCCCCAGATCCCGCCGAACAGGAACACGAAGATGATCAGCCACGTATATAACGGCTTTTCGATAGAATTGCGGGCGATGTTCATGGCCTGCCCCCTAGTTTCCGAAACCGGCGAAACGGCGCGCCATCTGGCCGTTTTCAAGGGCGCCGCCGCCCGCCATCACGATTTCATCGCCATCTTCCAGCCCCTCGGTGATGCGCGCATCCCCGGTTTGGGTGGGTTCGATCTGAACCGGCGTCCAGACCACCATGCCGTCGGTTGCGTTGGTCGCATCAAACCGCATGACACCCGGATCACCCTGATCGCTCATCACCAGTGCCGTGGTCGGCACGACCATGCCGGTATGCGGCAAGGTCGCCCGCACGATGACCGTCGCCGACGAGCCCGGCAGCACCATCAACCCCTCGGGCGGCTCCATCCCGAAAGAGGCGCGGAATGTCTGACCGACGGTCGAGGTCTCGGCGTCAAATTCGCGGATCATCAGGGGATATTCCTCGTCCGAGATCGGGAACCGCGCCATCACACTGTTCTCGCGGTTCTCGGCGGACCGCTGGAACAGGATTTCGGGCACATCGACCTCGATCCGCAGCTCCGACATGTCATGGATACGCACCACCGGCGTTCCGGCAGCCACGGTCGAGAAGGTCTCGACATTGCGGCTTGAGATCAGACCGTCAAACGGCGCCAGCAGCGTGGCGTGTTCCAGCGACCATTCCGCACTGCGCACCGCAGCCCCGGTCAGGCCAACCTGCGTTTCGGCGTCATCCACCGACGCCTCGCTGACCGTGTTGCCAAGAAGTTTCGACATGCGGTCCAGCGTCCGTTCGGCCTGTTCCTGTTGCAGCAACGCCTGTTCCAGCTGGATTTCGAACTGTTCCTGATCCAGCTTTGCGATCATGTCGCCCTCGGCAACCATGTTGCCCTCGATCACCGGAAACTCGATGATCTGCCCGCCGACCTGAAAGGCCAGATCCACAGATTGCCGGGCCGCGACACGACCGATGAACTGGCGTTCAAGGATGACAGGCTCGGACGAGACGGTCATCAGCTTGACCGGTTTCAATGCGTCCGACGCAAAGACCGGCGCAGCGCATATGGCGAGGATTACCCCAACTACATTAACAATTTTCACGTTTCATCCCCTCTGGTATGCCCTGTTTCAGGATGTTGACACCCGCCTTTGTCGTAATATCGGCAAGGCGGTCGATTTCAGGCCGGGTCAGACCCGACAATGTGGAAAAGGCGCTGGCGGCCTCGGCGATCAGCTTGTTCCGCAGTTTTTCCCCACGCTCGGTCAGTTGCACCCGCCACGCGCGCCGGTCCTTTGGATCACGTTCGCGCAGCACCAGATCGTGCGCCTCAAGCGCCATCGCCGCTGCGGTGACGGTCGACGGCAAGGCCGCCATCTGGGCCGCAAGCACCCCCATGCGTTTGGGTTGGTCCAACCGCACAAGAAGGTGTCGTTCCTGTTTACCTAGCGGCGGATCGGTGGTGACTGTCTGGAAAAACTCGTCCAGCTTCCAGAACATGACGTAGACGCCCATCATCGCCCGCAACTCGGGCGGATAACTGTCGTCCATGAATTCGAACTCGGAAGACATTTTTGAAGTCTCGTTTTAAATTTTGAGTCTTGCGCCCTACATACTTCAGAAAATGAAGCTTTCAATCCCGGAATTGAAAAAGATGGGCATTTTGACTGATCGTGACGGCTAAGGGCGCTGTTCTGCGGGCACGGTGAGCGGGTTGCCCGGGTTACGCGCTGTTTGCGCCAATATCGTCGCGCGCTATAGACACCGTTTTGACCACCACGTGACAGGGCGTGCCTTCCCGCAGCCCCATCGCGTCGACCGACCGCCGTGTGATGCGGGCAAGGATCAGCCCCGCCTTGGTCCGAACCGACGCAATGGCGCCGGGTCCGTCGCCAGCCTGCAGGCTTGCGATCTCGCCCGCCATGATGTTCAGCGCAGAAAGACCCGCGGGATAGTCGCGCGCAAGGATCACATCCTGTGCGGCAATCCTGACACGCACCTGGGTGCCAACCTCCTGGCGGACACGCGGCAGAAACAGCGCCTCGCCGCCCGCCTCCAGCTCGCTCAGCCCGTCGTCATGATGCCGTGCAATCCGCGCCTCAAGCAGCGCGCCAACCCAGCGCACACCGGCGGGCCGGAAGGCCGGATCGCTGAACAGCGTGGTCGCTGGCCCCTGATGGCGCACCTTCCCGTTTTCCAGCGCAACAACCGTGGTGGCAAGACGGGCGACTTCGGACATCGCGTGGCTGACATAGAGGATCGGCACCTCAGCTTCGTCGCGCAACCTTTCGAAATAAGGCATGATTTCGGATTTTCGCGCCTCATCCAGCGCGGCAAGAGGTTCGTCGGCCAAGATCAGGCGCGGCCTGGCCAAAAGCGCCCGGCCAATAGCCACCCTTTGCTTTTCGCCCCCCGAAAGGTTCGGAGTGCGCCGGTCCAGAAGATCACCAAGCCCCAGCATGTCGACCACACGGTCAAAATGCGCCTCGTCGGCCCCACGTGCCGAAAACCAGCGCCCGTAAACGAGGTTCTGGCGCACGTTCAGATGGGGAAACAGGCGCGCATCCTGAAAGATATAGCCGACGCGGCGCTTGTGGGGCGGCTGGCACAGGCCAGAGGCGCTGTCGAACAACACCTTGTCCCGGAGTGTGATCCGCCCCTGCTCGGGCCGCATCAGCCCCGCCACCGCATTTACAACGCTGGTTTTGCCCGATCCCGAATGCCCGAACAGAGCCGTCAGGCCCGCAGGGGCGTCAAAAGCCACGTTCAGCCGAAACCGGTCAAGGGGGTGGTTGATCTGCACGGACAATGTCATGCGCCGCTCACCCTTTTGGCCAGACGTTGCGCCAGAACCTCGGACAGCAAAAGGGCCAGCATCGCGATGGCAATCGACACCATCACAAGGCGCATCGCCGAAGCCTCGCCCCCCGGAATTTGCAGGAAGGCATAGATCGCGGATGGCAGGGTCTGGGTTTGGCCGGGGATGTTTGACACGAAGGTGATCGTCGCGCCGAATTCTCCCATTGCCTTGGCAAAGGCCAACACCGTACCCGCAAGGATGCCCGGCAGGATCATCGGCAAGGTCACGGTGGCAAACACCCAGACCCGCGACGCGCCAAGCGTGGCCGCCGCCTGTTCCAGGCGCGGGTCCACGGCCTCGATCGAGAGGCGCATCGCCCGTACCATCAGGGGAAAGGCCATGATCCCCGCCGCCAGCGCCGCCCCGGTCCAGCGAAAGGCAAAGACGATCCCGATCTGTTCCAGCCAGCCGCCCAAGATCCCACGTGTCCCGAAACCCATCAGCAAAAGGTATCCTGTCACGACCGGCGGCAGGATCAGGGGCAGATGCACCAACCCGTTCAGCAGTTGCTTTCCGGGAAACTGCCAGCGCGCCAATGCAAAGGCCGTAAGCAGCCCCAACGGCAACGCGCCCAAGGTCGCCCAAAACGCGACCTTCAGGGACAGGGCCACCGCCTGCCATTCTTCGGGGCCCAGCCAGTCACCCATCGGTTTTCCCTTCTGGGATCGCGAACCCGTAGCCCTTGAAAACGGCTTGAGCAGCATCGCCTTGCAGATAGGTCAGAAAGGCACCTGCAGCCCCGGTGTTGCTGCCTTTGATGGCGGCAGCCGGATACAGGATCGCAGGATGGCTGTTCTCGGGAAAGCGCGCCACGACGGACACATCATCCGACACCCCAACATCCGAGGCATAGACAATACCCAGGGGCGCCTCGCCCCGCGCAACAAGGGCCAGCGCCGCGCGCACATTGTCGGTTTGTGCGACCCGTGCTGCGACCCCCTGCCAGAGACCAAAATGGTCCAGAGCAGCCTTACCATAAATTCCGGCCGGCACCGCCTGAACCAATGCCATCGCCAAACGCCCCTCGCCCAGCATCGCAGTCAGATCGGTTTGGGGCGAAAGCTCGAAAGCTGGCGTCCCTTGCGGCGCAACCATGACCAGACGGTTGGCCAAAAGACGCAGGCGGGTGTCGGGAGCGATCAGCCCCCTCGTTTCAAGATCGTCCATCCAAGCCTCGTTTGCCGAGATGAACACATCCGCCGGGGCGCCAAAGGCAATTTGACGGGCGAGTATCGACGACCCCGCAAAGGACAGGACGACTTCGTTCCCTGTCGCTGCCTCGTAGAGACCCGCGACATCTTCCAGCGCCTCTTTGAGGCTGGCAGCCGCGAACACGGTCAAACGGTCCGCCGCCGCCCCCGTTGCGGCCAGAGCCCCCCCGCACAGCAGGACAGAAGTCAGAAGACGTTTCAACATCAGCATCTCGCAGGGAAGTATCCGGCCCAAACACGCCCATGCAAGGGATAAATCCCGTTTCCCCGCCAAACATCTCTGCTGAGCCACACAGTTCAGGATTTTCTTCCAATGGGGGGCGGATTTTCTTCTTTTTGAGAACGGGTTGTTCTAGGTTTCATGATATCCCGAAACAAACAACAGGGTTTCAGCTTGCAGAACCAGGACAGCCCCCTCACGAAAGGCGAAATGACCCGCCGCAAAATCAAGACCGCCGCGATGAAGCTTTTTGCTGAAAAGGGGCTCGAAGCGGTGTCTGTCCGGGACATTAACAAGGCTGCCGGTCAGCGCAATGCCGGGTCCATCAATTACCATTTCTCGTCTCGGGATGACTTGATCCGCGAAATCATGATGGATGTCGGCAAGATTCTGGATGATGACCACAGCGCACGCCTCGACCGGATCGAGGCAACGGGCGGGCCGCGTTCGATCCGCGACGTGGCGGATGTGCTGGTCAGCCCAAGCCTGACCGCGGCAGTGGACCAACAAGAGAACCGTCATTCGCTGCGCTTCTTGCAAATGGCGGTAATGAGCCACCGCGACATGCTGATGGAAGCCATGGACAACAGCCCCGGCCTGAACCGGTGTTTGGATCACCTGCGCCGAATGGCCCCTGAGATGCCAGAAGACCTGCTCGATCACCGTATCCGGCTTGGCATGAAGTTCCTGCTGATCACAGGTTCAGCCCGCGAACAGGCCCTGCAAGATGGCGACAACTCGGACCCGTATTGGCAGGAACAATGGGCCCCGGGCAATGTGGAAGACGCCTTTGTCGGCATCATCACCGCGCCCGTGTCGCCGCAGACGCAAACACTTTTTGATCAACGCGACGACACGCAGGATCTGGCCAGCTGACGTGCGACCGTTTTGCCCGGTTGGACGTCATGCAGCCTCGGACAACCACGCCCACCATTCCTGCCAGAGGGCCTCGCGTCCTTTTCGGAACGCGCCTTCATGGCCGATGCGCGGCACGCCTGCCTCGTCCGGGGCGCGCAAAACCTGCATATAGGGGGCATTCGGATAGAGCTTTGGAAACAGGCTGGCCGCGCCTGGCGTGGCAATGCCATCATCGGTGAACAACCAGGACCGGATTGGTGCCGTGACCGCTTCATAGTGTTGCGGGGCAAGCAACGTGTCGAGATCCCCAAGCAGATAGTCCTTGCGAAACGCCCAGCGCCGCCAGCTTTGGAACACGCGCGGCGGCAGGGGTTCGCCTGTCCAGCCCAGCGCGGTCGGGATATAGCCCCAGCGCGCCAGAGAAAACGCGCCCATCCCGTACCAGAAATACCATTCCAGCGGCCAGCGCCGCATCGGATGCGCCCCCCAATACCCGCTGCCCACGGCAACAAAGGCATGGCGTGCAATCTTGTCATGGTTGGGCATCAGCCCGAGGTAATGCCCGCCCACGCTGTGCGCGACATGCGTCAGGGGCAGGTCCGGCGCAGCCTCTTCCAGCCGGTCCAGCGCGGCGGTCATGTCAAGCCGCCCCCAGTCCCAATACTCGATCTCGGACCCTTTCAGCGGTCCCTGCCGCGATCCGCCGATCCCGCGATAGTCGTATGTCAGGACAACGGCCCCCTGCGCGGCGGCCCATTCGGCGAAGCGGGCATAGACCCGGTGGGGAAACCCTGTTCCGGCAGACACGAGAATAGCGATCTTTGGCGCGGCACTTAGGAACAGCTCACCTTCGAGCATATAGCCGTCGGGCGCGGCAAAACGGATCTGTTGTCTGTTTATCGGCCCTGCGGTCATGTGTTCCGTTCCTTTTGGCGGCGCGGGATGCCTGCGATACTATCCGCCCGTCAGCCCCTCAAATGCATCCTCTTGCCTTCAAAGCCAACCCGTTTTGCCCCATTCGAACAACCGTGACTTGGCGTCAGGGGCCTTTGCGCCCCTACTCTGCGCGCGGCCACTTACCGACAGGCCGGTCCGTAAAACGGGGAGTGCATTCTGCCTCTTCACCTCTTGCGCGGCGGTCGCTATCAAGGTCGTCCGAGCCAACCAGAGGACCGCGCCTTGACCGACACCGCCGCCCGCATTGCCCGCACGATTGCCACCGAGATTTCCGCCGCCCCGACACAGGTTACCGCGGCGGTCACCCTTCTGGACGAGGGCGCAACGGTGCCTTTCGTGGCGCGCTATCGCAAAGAGGTCACCGGTGGTCTGGACGATTCCCAACTGCGCACGCTGGCCGATCGCCTGTCCTATCTGCGCGAACTGGAAGCGCGCCGCGAGACCATCGCCCAGTCGATCCGCGATCAGGACAAGATGACCGATGAATTGGCCCGCGCCATTGCCGGGGCCGAAACCAAATCGGCGCTCGAAGATATCTATCTGCCCTTCAAGCCCAAGCGCCGCACCAAGGCAATGATCGCGCGGGAAAACGGGCTTGAACCACTGTTGCAGGCCATTCTGGACAATCGCCAGAGCGCACCAGAAACCCTTGCCGAACCTTATGTGACCGAGGCCGTCCCAACCGCAAAAGACGCGCTGACCGGTGCTCGCGATATCCTTGTCGAAACGCTGAGCGAGAACGCCCAGTTGCTGGGCCAGCTGCGCGCCTTCATGCAGAAAGAGGCCTATATCGCGGCCCGTGTCCTGCCCGACAAGGAAAAGGTCGGGGCCAAGTTCTCGGACTATTTCGATCACCGCGAGAAATGGGCAACGATCCCGTCGCACCGCGCACTGGCGATCCTGCGGGCCTCGAAAGAAGAGATCGTATCGATCGAAATCGCGCCAGACGAAGACGGCGTGACCCGCGCGGTCGAGATGATCGGCGCCGAGATCGGCATCCGTGGCGATGGCCCGGGCGATTCGTGGCTGCGTCAGGCTGCGGGCTGGACCTGGCGCGTGAAACTCAGCCTGTCGATGTATCTTGATCTCATGACAGAGCTACGCCGCCGCGCCCATGAAGAGGCGATCACGGTGTTTGCCCGAAATCTCAAAGACCTGCTTCTGGCAGCCCCCGCAGGCGCGCGGGCCACGATAGGTCTGGACCCGGGCATCCGGACTGGGGTCAAGGTCGCTGTGGTGGATGGCACGGGAAAACTGGTGGATACGGCCACGATCTATCCGTTCCAGCCCAAGAACGACATCCGCGGGGCCGAGGCCACTCTGATGGCATTGATGAAGAAACACGAGGTCGACCTGATCGCCATCGGCAACGGCACCGCCAGCCGCGAAACCGAACGTCTGGTTGGCGACCTGTTGAAACTCCTGCCCGCCGGAATGAAACGCCCTACCAAGGTGGTGGTGTCCGAGGCCGGCGCGTCGGTCTATTCCGCGTCGGAACTGGCGGCGTCCGAATTCCCCGATCTTGACGTGTCGCTGCGGGGCGCGGTGTCGATTGCGCGCCGTCTGCAAGACCCGTTGGCCGAACTGGTCAAGATCGAACCCAAGTCCATCGGTGTCGGCCAATACCAGCACGACGTTGATCAACGGCGGCTGTCCCAGACCCTTGAGGCGGTGGTCGAGGACGCCGTGAACGCCGTCGGTGTCGATCTGAACACCGCATCAGCGCCGCTTCTGGCGCATGTGGCGGGGTTGGGACCGTCGCTTGCGCAGTCCATTGTGACCCATCGCGACATTCACGGCGCCTTCGGATCACGCAAGGCGTTGCTCAAGGTGTCGGGGCTTGGGCCCAAGGCGTTTGAACAATGCGCGGGTTTCCTGCGCATCCGCGAAGGAGACGAGCCGCTGGATGCCTCGGCCGTCCACCCCGAGGCCTATGACGTGGCGCGGCGGATCGTGCAAAGCTGCGGGCGCGACCTGCGCCAGATCATGGGCGATGCAGGCGCGCTGAAAGGGCTGCGCGCCGAGGATTTCGTCGATGACCGCTTTGGCCTGCCAACCGTGCGGGACATTCTGAGCGAGTTGGAAAAACCCGGTCGCGACCCGCGCCCGTCTTTCAAGACCGCAACCTTCACCGATGGGGTCGAGACGCTGTCCGATCTGAAACCCGGCATGATGCTGGAAGGCACTGTCACCAACGTGGCGGCGTTTGGCGCCTTTGTGGATATCGGCGTGCATCAGGACGGGCTGGTTCATATCAGCCAGCTTGCCGACCGGTTCGTCAGCGACCCGCATGACGTGGTCAAGGCCGGCGATGTGGTCAAAGTGCGCGTGACCGAGGTGGACATTCCGCGCAAGCGGATTGGTCTCAGCATGCGCAAGGATGGCGGCGGCACGGCGCGCGGCGGAAGCAAGCCCGAACATCGCAATGCGGGCAAGAACACCCCCTCAAAACGCAGCAAACCGTCCCCACGCGCGCAAGGCAAGAGCGACAACGGTGCATTGGGCGCGGCGCTTTTGGATGCGATGAAGCGCAAGAATTAGGCAAATCGCCGACCTGCAGGTCGGACGAGTCGTCGCAGAAACGGGAAAACTCGGGCGTGGCGGCTTGCCACCCTTGAGCGCAGGCCCGAGGCTGTGGTTCCGTGACCGACTGCGAACAGGAAGCGAGACCGACCATGGGCGACCGATTGAAGGCCGCAATTGCGGCGATTGACGTGGCCAACAGTGCCGATCCCCGCATCGACGAAGGCCAGCCCGAGGCGCTGCTTTATGGTCAGCGCATGAGCGCGCAATGCGACCGCCTGTTTCCAGAAGCGTCCGAGGTGCTTTGCCTGACAGCGCGGGCGCAGCATATCGAACGCTGGGTTTTGAACCGCAAGGATTACCCCGAGGGCCGCATCGGGTACCTGACTTGGCGCAAGGATCTGGCCGATCACCACGCCACGCGACTGGGCGAGATCATGCAGGCCGCCGGGTACGACTCCGACGCCATCGCACAGGCGGGGCGCATGTTGCGCAAACAGGGGATCAAGCGGGACGATCAGGTACAGGCGCTTGAGGATGTGATCTGCTTCACCTTCCTGACATGGTACTTTGCCCCCTTTGCCGCCAAGCATACGCCCGAAAAGGTTGCCGATATCGTGCGCAAAACCGCACGCAAAATGTCGGCAGAGGCCCGCGCGCGTGTGCTTGCGGAATTTGACCTTCCTGAAGACCTTGCCGTGGCGTTTGCGGACTGACCCCGACACGGTCTGAACTGTAGCCATGTTTGCAGTCAGACCGAGCGTGTAATGCCCCCGTCGACGCGAATGTTTTGGCCGGTGATATAACCGGCACCATCCGACGCCAGAAACGCGACCGTCGCGGCGATCTCGTCATAGGACCGCCCATAGCGTTCCATCGGGATTCGCGCCTTCCAGTCGGGGTTTTCAGGCAAACTGTCGATAAATCCGGGCAGGACATTGTTCATCCGCACGTTATCGGCAGCGTACTTGTCCGAAAACAGCTTGGTATAGGCCGCAAGACCGGCCCGCATCACGCCCGAGGTCGGGAACACGGGATCGGGTTCAAAGGCGGCAAAGGTCGAAATGTTGATAATGACACCGGATTTCTGCGCAACCATGATCGGGGCCACGATCCGCGTCGGGCGCACCGCATTCAGGAAATACACATCCATACCCACGTGCCAATCCTCGTCGGTCAATTCCAGCACCGGGGCGCGTGGACCATGTCCGGCCGAGTTGACGAGGATATCTACACGCCCCCATCTGTTCATCGTGGCATCAACAAGTCTTTGAAGATCCGCGTTTGACTGGTTTGTGCCGGTAATCCCGATCCCGCCCAGTTCTTCGGCAAGCGCCGCGCCTTTTCCAGAAGAGGACAGGATCGCGACCTGAACCCCGTCTGCCGCCAACCGACGGGCGGAATCGGCGCCCATACCGCTGCCGCCTGCGGTGATGATGGCTACCTTGGTCTCGGTCATGGCTGTTTCCTTTCTGCTTCTTCCTGACCCTAAATTGGCGGCCGTCTGGGGATTTGACCAATCATCATTTCTGCCTTAATTCAGTAGAAATTCTACACTCTTTGAAAACCCGATGATGCGTAAACTTCCCCCTCTGAACGCCCTACGTGCCTTTGAGAGCGCAGGCCGTCACCTAAACTTTCGCCTTGCCGCGGAAGAGCTTGGAGTGACCCAAGGGGCCGTGGCCCAACAGGTGCGCGGACTTGAGGCGCAGCTGGGGGTCAAGCTGTTTGACCGATTGCCGCGCGGGTTGACACTGACGGACGAAGGACGGCGCTACCACACGCCGGTCGGACAGAGCTTTGACATGATCGCGGACGCCACCTCAGAACTGCGACCGCAGGAACAGGTGGTCACGATTTCAACCACCCCGTCCGTGGCAACCAAATGGCTCGTGGCGCGTCTGGGGGCGTTTTCGAGGGACTATCCGAATCTCCGAGTGCGGCTGGATGCCTCTTTCGGGCTCGCGAATTTTCAGAGCGACGGGGTGGATATCGCCATCCGACAGGGCCAGCCGCCTTTCGGTCCGGGTCTGGTTGCAGAAATCCTATTTCCACCTGACCTGATCGCCGTGTGCCACCCCGATCTGCCCAACGGGGACACGCCGTTGCGAACGCCGCAAGACCTTCGGCACCACACGGTGCTACTTGACGGGCACGGGCAATGGACAGTTTTCCTCAACACCCTTTTCTCAAAGGATACGGCCAGTACGATCCGCCGCATCAGTTTCAACCAGACCGCTCTGGCGATTGATGCGGCCATCGCAGGCCAAGGAGTTGCCCTGGCCGATCGCGCACTTGTCGCGACTGATCTGGCGCAGGGGCGGCTTTGCGAACCTTTCCCTGTGACGGGCGTGACGGGGACGGGTTATTACCTTGTGCACCCGCGTCGCCCGCGCCACTCAGGGCGCGTAGATCTGGTTAAGGACTGGCTTCTGGCGCAGGTATACTCGGGTCTTACAGACCCTGCGGAATGACCTCATAGCCCGGCTCTTCCGGCTCGTCGTCGGTCATTTCGGGCGGAAAACCGGGGGCTGTGATATCAAGCCCGGTCTTTTCCTCAAGCCGCTTGATGATGTTCGGAGACAACTCGCGCGGGCCGTATTTTGCGATCCCGTCCTTGAAAATCTCGATCATCAGCGGGTTCATTTCCAGCGGCACGCCGGCACGGTCGGCAACCTCCTGAAACAGGCCGATATCCTTCAGGACAAGGTCCATGGTAAAGGAAATGTCTCGGGACCCGTTGAGGATGACCTGGCTCTCGGTCTCGTGCACGAAAGAGGTGCCCGAGCTGATTTTCATCGCCTCGTAAGCGGTGTTCAGGTTCATACCTGCCGCTTTGGCCACAACCAGCGCCTCGCAGCAGGTGATCAGGTTCGCGGTGGCAAGGTAGTTGGTCAATACCTTCAAAACCGAGGCGCTGCCCAGTTCTCCGGTATGCAGAATGCGGCGCCCCATGGTGGTCAGGAACGGCAGGATGCGTTCGAACGTGGCGCGGTCACAGCCCGCAAAAATCGAGATATTGCCGGTATCGGCCCGGTGGCACCCGCCCGACACCGGGCAGTCCACCGCCGCGCCACCCCGCGCGATTACCATGCCGCCAAGGCGTTTAACCTCGGCCTCGTCCGTGGTTGACATCTCCATCCAGATCTTGCCGTCGGTCACCTCTGGCAACATCTCCTGCATCACCGCATCCGATGCGGCGGGGGATGGCAGGCAGGTGATCACCGCGTCGCAGTCGCGCATCAACTGGGCCGGGCCGTCCGCCGCTTTGGCCCCCTTGGCCACGAAACCTGCAACCAGATCCGCGTTCAGATCATGCACGGTCAGATCGACCCCGTTTCGCAACAAGGACCCCGAGAGTTTGCCCCCCACATTGCCCAGACCGATAAACCCAACTTTCATGCCTGTGTTCTCCTGATTTTGGCACTTCCTGATCAGGGATTAGGCCGCGCTGGCATTCGAAAGTAAAACGAGCAATATTGACCATGATACCTAAATTTTTTTGGTGATATTGTGAAGAAACTGCCCAATCCGGTCTGGTTGCGTTCGTTCGATGCGGCGGCGCGCCACCTGAACTTTACCGCCGCGGCCCAAGAACTCGGGATCACGCAAACAGCGGTCAGCCTGCATATCCGGGCGCTTGAGGCGGATCTGCGCTGCAAGCTGTTCATCCGCAATGCGCGCAATCTGACCCTGACCGAGATGGGACAGGCCTATGCCATGACCCTGCGGCGCACCCTTGGCGAGATTGCCAGCGCCACCAACAGCCTGTTCGGGGCCACGGGATCACAGGTTCTGACCGTGCGGGCGCCGATTTCCACCGCGGCGCTGTTTCTTGTGCAACACTTGCCCGGTTTTGTCGCAGAGAACCCAGGTATTTCGATACGCCTGGTGTCGAACATCTGGGCCGACTCGGTCGAAAGCGAAGATGTGGATGTTGAAATTCGCCTTGGCCGGGGGGATTGGCCGGGCATCACCGCGAAGCAAATTTCGCAGGAACGGCTTGTGCCGATTGTTTCGTCCCGCCTGTCCGGGCCTTTCGATCTTGAAACACTATGCCAAGGGCCGATGATCCAGATCCTCGGCTACGAAGACATGTGGGGCCGTTATCTTGATGTGCAGGGGCTGACCCTCGGCATGACCCCTATGGCTTATGCGGTGGATACCACCGTTGCCGCTCTCGGGATCGTGGCGGGTGGTGGCGGCGTGGCTGTGGTTCTTGAACGCTTTGCACAACAAGCCACCGCAGACGGACACCCCGTGCGCATTGCGGGGCCAGCGGTGCCGCTGAATCAGGCGCATTACCTGTTGGGTCACGCGGGCAAGCCCGAAACCGCGACCGCCAAAACCCTGTTCGAAGACTGGGTGACGGCGGTGTTCTCTGACGACGGATAGCTACTCGCCGCGCGGAAACCTCTGGTTTTCCTCAACCACGTTCAGGTCCATGTGGTTGCGCATGTACCGTTCCGAGGCTTTTTGCAGCGGTTGATAGTCCCAAGGGAAATAGCCGCCCTGCCGCAGCGCCTCGTAAACCACCCAGCGCCGCGCCTGGCTTTCACGGACGTCTGCGTCGAATTTTTCAAGATCCCACCGCGCCTCGGATTTGGCGCGCAAGGTTTGCACCGTGCCTTGATGCTCTGGCATATTTGCAAGATTGGTCAACTCGTGCGGGTCGGCATCAAGATCGAATAGCTGATCCTCGTCCAGCAGGCAGCGATTGTATTTCCACTTGCCATATCGCAGCGACACCATCGGCGCATATGACGCCTCGGCCGCGTATTCCATGGCGACGAGTGACGTACGCGCCCCACCCTGCCCCAACGGCACGAGGGATTCTCCGGTGGTCCATGGCATGACCTCGTCCATGCTGACCCCGGCCAGATCGCAAAGCGTCGGGCAGACGTCGATATTGCTAACTGGTGTGGTGACCAGACCCGGTGTCATCTGCGGCGCGGCAATCATCATCGGCACGCGCGCAGACCCTTCGTAAAAGGACATTTTGAACCACAAACCACGTTCGCCCAGCATGTCGCCGTGATCGCTCACGAACAGGATGACGGCCTCTTGGCGGGTGGTGTCCAGCGCCTCGAGCACCTCTCCGATCTTGTCGTCCAAATAGGAAATATTTGCGAAATAGGCCCGGCGGGACCGGCGGATGTCTTCCTCGGTGATATTGAAGGACCGCCAGTCATTCGCATCAAAGATACGTTTGGAATGGGTGTCCTGTTGTTCATAGGGAATGGCGGGCACCTCGGGCAGAAGGTGGTCGCAGTCCTCGTAAAGATCCCAGTATTTCTTGCGCGCCACATAAGGGTCATGCGGATGGGTGAAGCTGACGGTCAGGCACCAGGGCCGTGTGTCGTGCCCGCGCGCCAGATCATATACCTTGCGCGTGGCGTGATAGGCGACCTCGTCATCATACTCCATCTGATTGGTGATCTCGGCCACGCCCGCGCCCGTGACGGACCCCATATTGTGATACCACCATTCGATCCGTTCACCCGGTTTGCGGTAATCCGGCGTCCAGCCGAAATCGGGCGGATAGATATCGGTGGTCAGACGCTCTTCGAACCCGTGCAACTGGTCGGGACCGACAAAATGCATTTTGCCCGACAGGCAGGTCTGATAGCCCGCGCGGCGCAAATGGTGCGCATAGGTCGGGATGCTGGATGCAAATTCCGCCGCATTGTCATAAACGCGCGTGGCGCTCGGCAATTGTCCCGACATGAAACTGGCCCGCCCCGGCGCGCATAGCGGGCTGGCGGTATAGGCGTTGCGGAACCGCGTCGAGCGCGCGGCCAGTTTCTTGAGATTGGGTGCATGCAACCACTCGGCAGGGCCATCTGGGAAAAACGTTCCGTTCAGCTGGTCCACCATGAAAATCAGGATGTTGGGTTTGGTCATGCGTTTGGTCCCGTACCGGTGATGCGCTTTTCCTGCGACGCTAATGGCAGGGGGCACCGCCTTTCAATCCGAAATTCGACAGATCAGGACGGTGCCGCGGCAGGATGTGGCCTTAGACCTTGGTCGCGTTCACCGTTGGCGTCACCTGCCGGCGTTTCAGAACGGCCTCGCGCCATGTGATAAAGCTGATTGCCGAGATGATCAGAAGCCCCCCTGCGATCACCCAGATATCGACGCTTTCGTCGAAAACCACCCATCCCAGCAGGACAGCCCAGACCAGTTGCAGGAAAGTGACCGGCTGTGTCACCGTGACGGGGGCCGCTGCAAAGGCCAGCGTCATGGTATAATGCCCCGCCGTTGCAAACGAGGCGACCGCGAACAGGATCAACAGATCGTTCAGCGTGGGTGGCACCCAAACCGCATAGGCCAGTGGGGCCAGGCCAATTGTCACTGTGACCGAGAGCATCCCCACGACCACGGCCGGGCTGACCTCATCGCTCATGATCTTGGCCACCAGATAGCCCACCGCAAAAGACACCGCCGTGAATAGCATGGCAAGATGTCCGGTATTCACCTCGCGAAAGCCGGGGCGCAGGATGATCACGGCCCCCAACAACGCGACCACCACCGCAATCACACGCCGCGCGGCCAGGGTTTCCCCCAGAAACAGCGCGGCCCCGATGGTGACATAAACCGGCGAGAGATAATTCATTGCCGTGACCTCGGCGATGGGGATTTGTGTCATGGCATAGAACCAGCACACCACGCCCAGGGTATGCGCCACGCCGCGCAGGCCGAACAGGCCCAGTTGGCGCCGGGTCAGACGCGCGCGCAGCATGGGTCGGATCATCGGCAACAGGAAGACCAGCCCCAGCAGATAGCGCAGAAAAGCCGCTTCAGCGGCGGGCACACGCGGCCCCAGATATTTGACAAGCGCCGTCACGGCGACAAAACAGCCGCCGGTGACAAGCATCCAGAAAACCCCGATCAGGGGACGTGCAGTGGTCGCCTCGCTCATGCGCCCATTAAGACCTTTTCGATCCGCCTTGTCGAGACGGATAACAGGTTAAGGAAGCGGAATGAACTCCTGATCGTCACCTGCAGGCAGCGTGAACCGACCGTGCTGCCAGTCGCCGCGCGCCCAGGCCTCTTTCGCTTCCTCGATGCGCTCGCGGGACGAGGCGACGAAGTTCCACCAGATATGCCGCTGCCCTTCCAGCGCGGCCCCGCCCAGCGCCATCAGGCGCGCACCATTCGGGCCAGCCTGCACAGTGATTGCATCGCCGGGGCGAAACACCATCATGCGTCCGGCCTCAAACCGGTCTCCGGCGATTTCAACAGACCCTTCCACGATATAAAGCCCACGTTCCTCGTGCTCGACCGGCAGCGGCAGTTTCGCCCCTGCTTCCAGCACCACATCGGCATAGAAGGTCTCGGACAGCATCGTGGCCGGGGCTTTCTCTCCCCAAGCTGACCCGAGGATCAGACGCACCGATTTACCCTCGGCCTCAAGCACAGGCAAGGCGCCCTTGCCGTGGTGTTCGAAGAAAGGCGCGTCATCTTCATGGGCTTCGGGCAAGGCAATCCATGTCTGGATGCCAAAAAGGTTGCTGGGATGTGCGCGGGTCTCGGCGCTGGTCCGTTCGGAATGGGTGACGCCCTGCCCTGCCATCATCCAGTTGACCTCGCCCGGGCGGATCATCTGGTGGGCACCGGTGCTGTCGCGGTGTTCGAATTCACCCTTGTAGAGGTAAGTCACCGTCCCAAGCCCGATATGAGGGTGCGGGCGCACGTCGATCCCCTGTCCGGTCACGAATTCCGCGGGGCCCATTTCGTCAAAGAAGATAAAGGGACCGACCATGCGCCGCCCGGGCGCTGGTAGCGCGCGGCGCACCTCGAAATCGCCCAGATCGCTGGCGCGAGGCAAAATCACGGTTTCGATGTCGTCCAGTTTTGCAGGGACGGTTTCCTGGGGGTCAAGGCATGGGTTCCAGCTCATGTTGGGCTCCGGGGTTTAGGGGTTGTTCGGAATAAGCTAGGTCAAAACCCGATGGCACCAAACCACCACCTGCGCACAAGCCCTGTGCAGGATACCTGCGCTCTATCCCAGCAGCAGCTTCAGCGCGATCCCCCACATTGTCAGCCCCACCACCACATCCAGAACCTGCCAGGCGCGGGGACTGGTAAAATAGGGCCGCAACAACCGCGCGCCATAACCAAGCGAGAAGAAGAAGGTGAAACTGGCCAGCACCGCCCCAAGACCGAAGCCCCATGCAGGCATGTATTGAGAAGATATCCCCCCCAACAGAACCACCGTATCCAGATAGACATGGGGGTTCGCCCAGGTCAGGACAAGACAGGTGCCAAGCGCCGCCCAAAGGCTGGCTGCGCCGCGCCCTGTGTCTTCCAGCGCCGCGCCCCCCGTCCATGCCGCCCGAAAGCTCATCGCGCCATAAAACACCAGAAACGCCGCACCACCCCAGCGGGCCCAGTCCACGGCCGATGGATAGCTTTCAACCAGAACGCCAAACCCCATCACCCCCGCCGTGATCAGCAGGGCGTCGGAAATCGCACAGGTCAAAACCAGCGGCAGAACATATTGTCCGCGCAACCCCTGACGCAGCACAAAGGCGTTTTGCGCCCCGATCGCCATGATCAGGGACAATCCAAGAAAGAAACCGGCGGCAAGCGCATTCAACATGGGGAAACCATCCTATTGGGGTCGTACTGGCATTGACCTATCCGGACGGACTTCATTACACAAATTAAAGAAACTAACTATGGATTAGCCATTCTAATGCATCTTGACTATGCCCAGCTACACGCCTTGTCCGCGATCCTGCGCACCGGGTCGTTTGACGGGGCCGCGTCCGAGTTGGGCGTGACGCCTTCGGCGATCTCGCAACGGCTCAAGGCGCTTGAGGATCAGGTTGGCACCTTGCTTGTCAATCGCGGCCAGCCCTGCACCGGCACGGATGTGGGGCGGCGGCTGGCTGCGCATATGGAACATGTGGGGTTGCTTGAGGGGCAATTGTCGCGCGACCTCGCGCAGCTCGCCGCGGCATCGCAAAGCCGTCTGCGCATTGCGGTGACCGCCGACAGTCTGGCCACTTGGGCCCTTGAGGCATTGGCTGAGGTGCCGGATGTCCTGTTCGAACTGATCGTGGACGATCAGGACTTTTCCGCAGACTGGCTACGGCGGGGCGAAGTGGTGGCCGCGATCACCGCGCATGAAAGGCCCGTGACAGGCTGTGACAGTATCCCGCTGGGCGTGCTGCGGTACATGGCGACCTGTAGCCCCGCCTATTTCGAACGCTATTTCCCCGATGGCGTGACTCCCGAAGCGCTGACCGAGGCGCCCATGCTGCGGTTCGACCAGAAAGACGAACTTCAGACGATCTGGATGCAGCGTCATCTTGGCCGGAAACTCACCCCGCCCAGCCACGGCCTGCCCTCTTCCCAAGGCTTTGTCGATGCCTGTCTTCTGGGGCTGGGCTGGGGCATGAACCCTGCCCCTCTGGTCGAAGGGCATATCGCTGCCGGTCGGCTGATGCCCTTGATGCCGGATACGTCCTATGACACGCCCCTGTTCTGGCAAAGCAGCCGCTTGTTGCGCACAGCCCTTGACCCTCTGAGCCGCGCCATCCGCAAAACCGCCAAGCGCCATTTGCCTCGGGCCTGAACTCCTGACATGGTGCGGTCATGACCGGATTGCGCACCTATCTGAACGGAGAGCAGACCCTCCGGCGGACCTTGACGGTGTTCGCGCTGTTGCCGCGCGCGGGCGTCTGGGTCGTGCTGGCCCTGATGGGTTTCTGGCCACACCCGTGGCTGGCCCTGTTGCTACCGCTATTGCTGGCCGATCTCGTGCTTTTCTGGGTTCAACTGCGGGGGTTCAACCGCGCAACGGAAAACCACCTGCGCAGCCATGGCAGCATGGGGGTCGTCTGGGGCGGGTATCTTGCGTTCCTGTTCATGGCGGCTCTGTCTGCAACGCTTTGGTGGGGGCTGATCCTTGCGGCGCTGACCCCACCGGAATCGGAATCCTATGCCGACCAGGAAGAACGCCTGCGGCGCACCACCTATGACCTGCGTGTGTCGGATAATGGCAGGGATCTGGTGTTCGAAGGCGAAGTGACCTTTGGACTGACCAAGCGCATCACCGAGATCCTTGCCAAAAACGCGCAACTGGACCGGCTGATCCTGACGAGTGCGGGGGGTCAGATCTACGAGGCGCGCGGCGTGTCCAAACTTATCCGCGCACGGCAGATGGCGACACATGTGCCCGAAGCCTGCAGTTCGGCCTGCACCCTGATCTTTATTGCCGGCTCCGAGCGAACGCTTGCAGAAACCGGGCGGCTTGGCTTTCATCAATATGCGCTGAACTTCGGCAATGCCCTGCCCTCTGTGGATCTCGCAAGGGAACAAGCCAAGGACCGCGTTTTTTTCGCCGAACAGGGTGTCTCGCAACAGTTTCTGGACCGGATGTTTGACCAGACCAGCGACGGCCTGTGGTATCCGACCCAGGATGAACTGCGCGATGCGGGGATCGTGACCCGGCCATGAAAAAACCCCGGCGCCGGGCCGGGGTTTTGAATGTCTTGTCAGACCACGTGGATCAAAGCTGATCCATGACCTCGTCAGAGGCTTCGAAATTGGTGGTGACGCGTTGCACGTCGTCGTCATCTTCAAGGGCGTCAATCAGCTTCATCAGCTTCTGCATACCTTCAAGGTCCATCTCGGTGGTGGTGGTGGGCTTCCACACGAGCTTGGTCGATTCCGATTCGCCCAGCGCCTCTTCCAGCGCGTTTGAAACGTCGTTTAGATCTGTATCAAGACACCAGATGATATGACCGTCTTCCGAGCTTTCGACATCTTCGGCGCCCGCCTCGATGGCCGCTTCAAAGATCGCGTCCGCATCGCCCGCCGACGCCGGATAGGTCACCTCGCCCTTGCGTTCGAACATGAACCCGACCGATCCGGTCTCGCCCAGATTGCCGCCGTTCTTGGAAAAGGTCGAGCGCACGGTCGACGCGGTACGGTTGCGGTTGTCGGTCATCGCCTCGACGATCACGGCCACGCCATTGGGGCCATAGCCTTCATAGCGGATTTCCTCGTAATCGTCTCCGTCACCCGCTGTCGATTTCTTGATTGCACGTTCGATCACGTCCTTGGGCACGGATTGCGACTTGGCCTCTTTCACGGCCAGACGCAGACGCGGGTTCTTGTCAGGGTCGGGATCCCCCATCTTTGCCGCGACGGTGATTTCCTTCGAAAGCTTCGAAAACAGCTTCGAGCGTGCAGCGTCCTGACGCCCTTTGCGGTGCTGAATATTTGCCCATTTACTGTGGCCGGCCATGTGTGCGTGCCCTGTTTGTTGCGAAAATTTTGCCTCGTATAGCGCAAGGCGCAGGGGGCCTGCAACCTAAGGCGACAAGGCCAGCGCACCACCCATCGGCACCGCGCCCGCAGGATCACGGGTTGCCACCGGCACGCGGATAAGGTTCTGTCGGATCAAAGGATAAAGGTGCGCGTATGACAACCGACCAGATCATTCTGTTTTCGTTGTTTGGAGGGGTGTTCGCCCTCTTGCTCTGGGGGCGGTTCCGATATGATCTCGTGGCTTTCTCTGCCCTTCTCTTGGGGGTCATCTTGGGCGTGGTCAAGGTGGACGACGCTTTTAGCGGCTTCGGGCATCCGGCCACGATCATTGTTGCGCTGGTGCTGGTGGTTTCGGCCGGGTTGATGCGGTCGGGCGCAGTGTTCCTGATCACCCGCACGCTTGTGGACAGCGCCCGCAGTCTCGGGGGCCACATCGCGCTCATGGGCACTGTCGGAGCGGTGCTGTCGGCGTTCATGAACAACGTCGCTGCGCTGGCCCTGTTGATGCCGGTCGATATTCAGACCGCGCGCAAGGCTGGCCGGTCGCCCGCGCTGTCCCTGATGCCATTGTCCTTTGCCACCATCCTTGGCGGCATGGCTACTCTGATCGGTACTCCGCCCAATATCATCATCGCCTCGATCCGCGAGAAATCGGTCGGGGAAAGCTACAAGATGTTCGATTTTGCCCCTGTGGGCGGGTTGACCGCGGTGGCCGGCATGATCTTTGTCGCGCTGATCGGCTGGCGCCTGATCCCTACCCGCGAGGCAGATGGCGACGCCGCAACCGAGGGCGACAGTTTTATCGCTGAACTCACCGTTCCGACGGACAGCAAGCTGATCGACAAGAGGTTCGCCGAGTTACGCCCCGAGGCCGAAGACGCAGATGTGGCGCTGCTTGGGGTGATCCGAGATGGCAAACGCCGCTATGGCGCGGCACGCAATGTGCGGCTGATGGCGGGCGACACCCTTATGATCGACGGCACGCCCGACGCACTCGACGAATTCCGGCAGGCCTTGAAGCTCAACTTCTCGGATGAACGCCGCGAGGAACACCTTAAGGCAGCGGGCGACGGTCTCGACATGATCGAGGTCGTGGTGCCCGAAACCGCCCGCATCGTCGGCAAGACGGCACAGGGGTTGGGGCTGGCCTGGCGCCGAAATTCGGTGCTGATGGGCATTTCGCGCAGTGGCGAGCGGCTCAAGGGCCATGTCCGTCGAACCGAAATCCGGATCGGCGACATCCTGTTGCTGCTGGTGCCAAAGGATCGCGGCCCCGACGTGACCGACTGGCTTGGCTGCCTGCCGCTGGCGGACAAGGGCTATGTCGTGACCGACAACAGCAAGGTATGGCTGGCCATTGGGTTGTTCGTGGCAGCGGTGGCAGCGGCTTCGCTTGGCCTTATCTATCTGCCGATCGCGCTGGGGCTGGTCGTGGTGGCCTATGTCCTGACCCGGATCATGCCGCTGTCTGAGCTGTATGAGCATATCGAATGGCCGGTGGTGGTGCTTCTGGGGTCGATGATCCCGCTCGGGGCAGCTCTTGAAGATGCGGGGGGCACGCAGCTGATTGCAGACAGCCTTGTCGGATTGACGGCGGGGCTTCCGGCCTGGGCGGTGCTGACCGTGTTGATGGTGGTAACGATGTCCCTGTCCGATGTGCTCAACAATACCGCGACAACAATCGTGGCCGCACCGGTGGGCATACAGATGGCAAATTCTCTGGGGGTGTCACCGGACCCGTTCCTGATGGCCGTGGCAGTGGCAGCATCCTGTGCCTTCCTCACGCCGATCGGGCACAAGAACAACACGCTGATCCTTGGGCCGGGCGGCTATCGGTTTGGCGATTACTGGAGGATCGGACTGCCGCTCGAGATCATCGTGGTGGCCGTTTCGGTGCCGGCGATCCTTGTGTTCTGGCCGCTTTAACGCCGCCCCATCAGGCGCGCCATGTCCAGCATTCGGTTGGAAAAGCCCCATTCGTTGTCGTACCAGCCAAAGACGCGCAACAACCCCCCGACCGAGACCGAGGTCTCGCGCCCTGACACAATCAGCGACTCAGGCCGGGCGCGCAAATCCGTCGAGACCAGCGGCTTTTCCGTCCAGCCCAGCAGGGCGGCGCGATCCGCCTCAGACCTAAGCAATGCGTTCACATGATCCACATCCGTGGCCCTGTCGGTCTGGATGGTCAGGTCGATGGCCGACACGCTGGCGGTCGGCACGCGGATGGCGCGGGCCAGAACACGCCCCGAAAGCGCGGGCAACACCTTGTCGATCAGGCGCCCTGCGCTGGTGGTGGTCGGCACCATCGACAGGGCCGCGGCACGGCTGCGGGCAAGGTCGCCGCGCGGCTTGTCCACGGTTGGCTGACTACCCGTATAGCAATGCACCGTGGTCATATGCCCGCTGATCAGCCCGTATTCGGCATCGAGAATTTTCAATAAAGGGGCCAGCGCATTCGTGGTGCAGGAGGCGTTCGAGACGATCTTGTGGTCCGCCAGAAGATGTTCATTCGCCCCCATGACCAGCGTGATATCCGCCTCGTCCGAAGGACCGGAAATCAGCACCGCCGCCGCGCCCGCCTGCAATCCCCGTTCGGCCATGGCACGCGTTCCGGCCATACCGGTACATTCCAGCACCACGTCGACATGGCCCAGATCCAGATCACGCAAATCACCGACCCCGTGAAAAGGGATGGCCAGCCCGTCCAATATGATCTGGCCCGGCGCGGTTTCGACGGTGCCGCCATAGGTGCCAAACACGCTGTCATACTCAAAGAGATAGGCGCAGGTTTCCAACGGCTCGATATCATTAATCCCGACAATTTCGAACTCGGGGTGTGCGCCCTGCGCCAGAATGCGCAAAAGTGTCCGGCCGATCCGCCCGAAACCATTGAGAAAGATACGTATCTTGGGGTCAGTCATGTGCGCCTCCGGTCTTTCGCCTGTTTTCAACCGGATTGGCCCGGAAAGGCCAGCGCATTTTTGTGATGTGTCGTATCAACGGTCTTTCCGCAGATGGCCGTGCATTGTCGACGCATTAACCCTCGTCCAGTGGGTCGATCAGGTCTGGTCCTGCGGCGCGGTTCGAATTCACCGCGCGGTCCACCTGGTAAAAGGACAAAAGGTCATCCGGCGCGGATGTCATCAATTTGGCCGCCCCATGCCCCGCCTCGCCCAGCCAAAGCGCCCAGTCCTCGTGCCCGACGATGACCGGCATCCGGTGGTGGATTGCCGACATCGGCCGGTTGGCCCCTGTTGTCACGATGGCGCAGGTGTTGACCGGCCCGTTCTCGCCCTTCCAGCTTTGCCAGACCCCGGCCAGCGCCAGCGGCCCTTCGCCGTGAATATACCAAGGCCAGCGCAGCCCGTCTTCGTCCTTGGTCCATTCGTAAAACCCTGTGACCGGGATCAGGCAGCGGCGTTGCCGGCAGGCATCACGAAAGGCGGGTTTGGTAGCAATGGTTTCGGCGCGGGCATTGATCAGCAAGGGGCCACCATCCGGCGCCTTGTACCAATGCGGCAGGAAACCCCAGCGCATCGAGACCAGCCTGCGCCCGCCTTCCCCGCCCTGCACCACGTGAATTTGCGTGGTCGGGCAGACGTTATAGTTCGGCACCTCGGGCAAATCATTGGCCGGAGATGCGGAAAACAGCTGCGCCATGGCATCGTTGGGCAATGTGATTGCAAATCTACCGCACATGGTTACACCCTATCAGCAGGCCCGCCGGGGCCAAGGTGAATCTTGGACCAACCCGACCAGCAGGAAAGACGACATGGCAGACCATCCGCAGCAACACGCCCAAAAGATCATGCAGTTGATGAATGCCGGCCAGTTCCCCGCCGCAGCCAAGGCCGCCAAAGCCGCCCAGCGCAAGTTCCCGCGCGAGGGCCTGTTTTCCAACATGGTGGGCATGGCGCTGGCGCAAGGGGGCAATCCCCGCGAAGCGATCGGGTTTTTCACCAAGGGGCTGAAACTGCGCCCGGGTGACCCCGACATCCAGAACAACCTTATTCAGGCATTGCTGAGCGCCGGGCAAAGCGCGAAGGCCGACGAGTTGATCGACAAGCTTCTGGCCAAGCGCGGCGACTCGGCGATCCTGTGGCACTTCAAGGCGGTCGCCCATTCGCAACTGGGACAGCCCGAGCGCGTGCTGGACTATGCCACGCGGGCGGTCACGGCCGACCCGAACATGGCGCTGGCCTATAACCTGCGCGGCATTGCCCATTCCGACCTTGGCAATGATCTGAAGGCGATCGCCGATTTTGAAAAATCCCATGCCCTGAACCCCAACGATCCCGACCCGCTGTCCAACGCCGGTTTGCCGCTATCGCGTCTGGATCGCACCGACGAAGCGATCGAGGTCGTGGAAAAGGCGCTAGCCCTGCGCCCCGATCACGTGAACTCCCTGCACAGATACGCGGTTCTTCTGGCCGAGGTCGGCCGCGTGGACGAGGCCATTGCCCAATACAAGGCCCTTCTCAAGGCCGATCCATTCCACGGCGAAGGCTTTTCGGAACTGATCAAGACCCAATCCGCCGAGGAAAACGCGGCTCTGGAACCGGCCCTGCGCACCGCCCTGGCCAAGACGCCGAAAAAATCGCCCGCCCAAGTGTTTCTGAACCTCGGGATGGGCAACCTCTTGTACCAGAAAGGCGAAATCGACAAGGCCGCGCGGTTCCTGTCAGCGTCGAACAAGTTGGCGGCGCAATCGCGCCCTTATGATGCGGGCAAGGCCGAGCAAGAGTTCGAACGGATCAAAGCCTTGTTTCCGCAAGGCAGCACGCTGCCCGCCTCCGGCGACACAGAGACACCACGTCCGATCTTCGTGATTGGCCAGCCCCGGTCCGGCACCACCCTCACCGAGATGATTCTATCGGCACATCCAGATGTGACCTCTTGTGGTGAACTGCCTCTCGCCGGGCGCCTGACCCCGTCCATCGTGCAGGGCGACGCACCATTTGACCCTGCCGGTTTTGCCGCCGCCTTTCGCGAAAACCTGCCCGCGATCCCGGAAGGCGCGCAGGCATTTGTCGATAAGATGCCCGCGAATTATCGCTATGTCGGGTTCCTGCTGCATGCTTTCCCGAAAGCCCCGATCATCCATATCACCCGCGATCCAAGGGATGTTGCCCTGTCGATGTGGCGCAGCCATTTCCCAAGCGCGTGGATGAATTTCACTTTTGACCTCAAGGCGATGGCGCATCACGCCAACCTTTACAAACGCTATATGGCGCATTGGAACGCGGTCTACGGGGACCGGATACTGACCCTCGACTATCGCGATATCGTGTCGGACGTCGAGGCCGCCAGCCACAGTCTGGCCGCGTATTGTGGTCTGGATTGGGTGGCCGACATGGCCGCCCCCGAGCGCAACACCGCCCGCGTGCGCACTGCTTCTGTGGTGCAGGTGCGCGAAGGGGTGCACAAGAAATCGCTGGGCGGGTGGCGTGCCATGCAGTCCCACCTGCAACCCTTTGTCGATGCACTGGACCCGGCGCTCTGGCCCGAGGTTTTCGTGGATCAGGAAACGGAAGGGCAGTAAGATGAACGCAGCGCAAAAAGCGATGGAAAAATTCTCGGCCCAGATGCAGGCCGGTCAATTCGCCGCCGCCGCCAAAACGGCAACTGCAGCGGCCAAGAAATTCCCGAAAGAGGCTGGCTTTGCCAACGCGGCCGGTGCGGCCCATGCCCGCGCCGAAAACTATGCGCTGGCGGTCACCTTCTTTAACAAGGCCCTGTCGCTGGCTCCGGGCGATCCTGCCACCCAGGACAACCTGCTGCGTGCCCTGATCTCGGCAGGGCGGGCCGAAAAGGCGCTGGAGCAGATCGCCAAGCTGGAACCCAAACGCGCCAACAAGGTCGGGCTTTGGGTGCTCAAGGCCAACGCCCTTATGCAACGGGGGGACGCGGCAGGTGTGATTGAAACCGCCACGCAGATCCTTGAGGTGGCGCCGGATCACCCCGAGGCGCTCAGCCTGCGCGGCACGGCCCACGACACATTGAAACAAGATGATGAGGCAATCGCCGATTTCCAGCGTTTCTTTGACCTGACGGGCGATCCGGCGGGGCTGGTCAACCTTGCCGATCCCCTGACCCGCCGTCACCGCCCCGAAGACGCGCTCGCCGCCCTTGAACAAGCGGTGTCCATGACGCCGGACGATGCGCGGGCGCAGCGGTTCCTCGCGATTCAGTTGAAACAGATGGGGCGCATCGCCGAGTCGAACGAGGCCTATCGCCGCCTAATCGCCCTTAACCCGCAGGACACGGGCAGCTATCGCGCATTGGTCTCCAGCCAGTCCGCCGACGAGAATGCCGCCCTGAAACCAACGCTCGAGGCGCTTCTGACCAAACTGCCGCGCAAGGATACCGAGGGGCACGCCTATCTGAACCTCGCCCTTGGCAACATCTGTCTGCAAACCGGCGATCAGGATGCAGCAGCAACCTATCTTGCGCGGGGGAATGCCCTGTTTGCCAAGGCGTCACCTTATCAAAAATCCGCCGCAGATGCCGAATTTTCTGCTATCACCGCCACCTTCACGCCCGACCACCAGCCCGACCCGGCGGCGGGCGATAAGGCGCAGCCACGCCCGTTCTTCATCATCGGCCAGCCACGCTCGGGCACCACGCTCAGCGAAATGATCCTCAGCGCCCATCCCGATGTGGCCAGTTGTGGCGAGATGATCAGCGCCAGCGCCGTTCTGCAGAAAGACGTGATCGACGCGGGCGGGAATGCCGCAAAACTGGCGACAGCCTATCGCAAAGAGTTGCCGCCTGATGCGCGGGACGCGGCGATGTTCGTCGACAAGATGCCCCAGAACTATCGCTTTGTCGGATATCTGCTGGACGCTTTCCCCGAAGCACGGTTCCTTCACCTCACACGCGACCCGCGTGATGTGGCGCTGTCAATGTGGCGCGAACACTTTGCGGCGGACTGGATGAATTTCACGCTGGATCTCAAGGCGATGGCCTATCAGGCCAACCTCTATAAACGCTATATGCAGCACTGGACCACGCTTTACCCCGACCGTATTCTGACGCTGGACTACAGCGACGTGGTGGCCGACGTGGCCGGGTGCAGCCGCAGGATCGCCGAGTTCGCCAATCTCGACTGGGTGCCCGAAATGGCGGCGCCGGAAAAAAATACGGCCATCGTGCGTTCGGCGTCGCTGTCACAGGTGCGCCAGAAGGTGCATTCGAAATCCGTGGGCGGCTGGCGCCGTCTGGAAAAGGCCCTGGCACCGTTTTGTGAGGGGCTTGATCCAACGCTCTGGCCGGAAATCGACCTTTAGCGATAAGATTTTCTCGCCAGTTCGATACGGGCTTCCATCATGGACATCTCTTTCATTATGTCCTGACGTCGTGCGCGATCCCCCGTGTCGCGCAATTCTGCGCGCAGGCGTGACAATTCCCGGCTGAGCGAAACAAACTCCGGCACGCCGCCGCTTTCCTTGACCAGACGGTTCAGCAGGGCGTTTTCAGGATCCTCTTCCTTCGGCAGGGGCCGACCCGCCCCTTCGAGATTGTCAAACTCTCCGGCGTCCTCGGCCTCTTTGATTTTCTGGTTGATCAGGTCGATCAAAGGATGGTCCATCGCCGCCCCCACAGCTGCGGCCCGCCGATGTGGCGGCAGACCGGATTTTCATGCCCTTACTTCCGCGTGATACGCCCGTCTGTATAGGGTGTATAGGGTTGCCCCGCAGCCAGATATTCCGCCGTCACGTCGGCCAGATCGGGCCCGTAGTCATAGGCGTTCTTGGCGGATTTGAACATGCTGTACCCGTCGCCGCCATTGCGCACATAATTGTTCGACACCAGCGTGTAGGTCGCCGCCGGATCAATCGTGCCCCAGCCGCCGTCCTGTTGCACCAGCACCTCGGTGATGCGCCCCTCATTCGGGGCCACTGCCGGATCCCAGGTGAATTTCAACCCGGCCACCTGCGGGAAGCGGCCCTTGACGTCCTCGACCTGGCTGACCCCGTTTTCCAGCGCGTCGATAACGGTCTGTCCCGAGACCTGGAAGGTCGAAAGCGTGTTCTGGAAAGGCAGCACGGTCAGCACTTCGCCCATGGTCACATCACCCGCATCAATGCTTGCGCGCAGGCCGCCGGAATTGGCAATCGCAATGGTCACCCCCTGATCGGCCACGCGGGCAAGCATGGCATCCGCCACCAGATTGCCCATGGCGCATTCCTGCACGCGGCACACGCTGCGGTCGCCTTCGATCGGGGCGGCGGCTGATGCCACGACCTTCTGGCGGATTTCCTCAAGCGGGCCTGCCAATACGCCGATACGGGCCTTGGTTGCGGCGTCCTCGGTTACGGCGGCATCTATGAGGACCGGCTCGCCCGTCGCGGACAGGATTTCGCCCGCGTCATCGAACACCACGTTCAACTCTCCCAGAAACTTTCCATAGGCATAGGCCTGTACGATGGCTGTGCCGCCCACCATGGTCGGATAAGGCCCCTTCGCCTTGTCGCTGGTGTTGGAAAGGAACGTGTTGTCATGCCCGCCGACGATGACGTCCACGCCGGTCGTATTGGCCGCAACATGCTGATCCACGCCATAGCCCGAATGGCTGAGCACGATGATCTTATTCACGCCCATCTCGGTCAGCCGGTCGACTTCAGCCTGAACCGCGACCACGGGATCGGTAAAGGTGATGTGCGGCCCCGGGCTGGCCAGTTCATCCGTATCTTCGGGGGTCAGACCAATCAGGCCGATCTTCTCGCCGCCCCGCTCGATGACCGTCGATTTCTGCAGGACGTCTGCCAGCAATTCCTCGCGGGTCAAATCGGCGTTCGACATCAGGACCGGGAAATTCACCGCATCCATGAACCCGCGCAGCACCTCGGGGCCGTCGTCGAATTCGTGGTTGCCGACGGTCATGCCGTCATAACCAAGCTTGTTCATCATCTCGGCTGCCACTTTGCCCTTGTAATAGGTGTAAAACAGGGTGCCCTGAAACTGGTCGCCACCATCCACAAGGATGCTGTTGCTGGCCCTGGCGCGGGCGGCATTCACGGCGGTGATCAGTCGGGCAGTGCCGCCAAAGCACGCGCCTTCGGCGTTTTTCTCCTCGGAACAGCCCGAGTCGTATTTGTTGATCGGCTCGAAACGGGCATGGAAATCATTGGTGTGCAGGATGGTCAGCGCGTAATCGGCCTGAGCAGCGCCGCTGAGCATGGCGGCCATCGCGCCCCCTGCAAGGATCGTTCTGAACATCTGTTTCCCCTCCTGTCCGGCAGACTCGCCCAGAATGGTGCCCCCGACGCAGCCCTTCTGTCAAAACTTCTGTTGCTTGACCTTACGCGCGTCGCGTTGCATGTCCCTGATATGCTGATTTTCAAGATATTCCGGGCCGACGAATGGGCGGCTCTTCGCCAAGACGGGGAAACAACCGGCGCGCCGGTCGATGTGGCCGACGGGTTCGTACACTTTTCCACGGCAGAACAGGTCGCCGAAACTGCTGCCAAGCACTTTGCAGGAGAAGAGAACCTGTTCCTTCTCGGGCTTGAAAGCGAAGAGTTTGGTGAGGCGCTCAAATGGGAACCTTCGCGCGGTGGTGCCTTGTTTCCGCATCTTTATCGCCCGTTGCGGCTTGAAGACGTGGCATGGGCCCAGCCGCTGCCAATCGAGAATGGCAAACACCAGTTTCCCGCAGGAGTAGGCATATGAAAATCCTTGAAAATATCGGGATGCGCGCGCTGCGCAACATGGACCCCGAGGCGGCGCATGGCATGGCCATCAAGGCGCTGCAAATGGGTGTCGCACCAGCGCCGGGGCGGATCACGTCCAACCGTCTGAAAACCACGCTGGCGGGTCTGCCGCTGGACAACCCGGTCGGTCTGGCTGCGGGGTTTGACAAGAATGCCACTGCTCTGAACGGGCTGGCCAAAGCAGGGTTTGGTTTCTTCGAGGTCGGGGCCGCGACCCCACGCGCCCAGCCCGGCAACCCCAAGCCACGCCTGTTCCGACTGACCGAAGATCAGGCTGCGATCAACCGCTTCGGGTTCAACAATGACGGGATGGAGGCCATCGCGGCGCGCCTGGCACAGCGCCCAAAAGAGGCCGTGATCGGTCTGAACCTCGGGGCGAACAAGGACAGCGACGACAGGGCGGGCGATTTTGCAAAGGTTCTGGCGCATTGCGGCACGCATCTGGATTTTGCGACCGTCAATGTCAGCTCTCCCAATACCGAAAAACTTCGGGATTTGCAGGGTAAGGCGGCGCTGTCCGCACTGCTGGCGGGGGTGATGGACGCCCGTGACGGGCTGGATCGCAAGATCCCTGTTTTCCTGAAAATCGCACCGGATCTGAGTGATGCGGAACTGGTCGAAATTGCGGAAGTTGCTATCGACTCCAAGCTGGACGCGGTGATCACCACCAATACCACTTTGGACCGTACAGGGCTGAAATCACATCATAAAGACGAGATGGGCGGTCTTTCGGGCGCGCCACTTTTTGAGAAATCTACCCGTGTCTTGGCGCGGATGTCACAGCTGACCGAGGGCAAGATGCCTCTGGTGGGGGTGGGTGGCATTTCCAACGCCGAACAGGCCTATGCCAAGATTTGTGCGGGGGCCTCTGCGGTGCAGTTATATACTGCACTGGTTTATGGCGGGCTGTCGCTGACCGAAGAGATCATCCGCGGGCTGGACGCGCTTCTGGAACAGGACGGTTTTGCCAATGTCACCGACGCGGTGGGCAGTAAACGAGAGGATTGGCTATGATCACCATCTGGCACAACCCGCGATGTTCGAAATCGCGCCAAACCCTTGCTTTGGTTGAGGAAAAAGGTGACGTCACCGTGCGCAAATATCTTGAGGATGCGCCCAGTGCAGGTGAAATCCGCGCCGCGCGGGATCTGTTGGGGGTCAAAGCCATCGATATGATGCGCCCCAAGGAAGCCGCGTTCAAAGAAATGGGTCTGAGCAAGGATGACGACGACGAAACCCTGATTGCGGCGATGGCGGACTGTCCGAAACTGATCGAACGTCCGATTGTTTTCGCGCAAGGCAAGGCCGCGCTGGGGCGTCCGCCGGAACAGGTGCTGGAGATTCTCTAGGCCGCGAGACTTTCGGGTTTGTACCAAGTTTCAGGGCCAGTCGTCCGTTTTGTACACAATTTTTCAGCCCTCTGACGCCCGCTCCAGCGCCGGATAGCGCAGGGCGAGTGTCAGCGCGCGGGCGACAAAGCTGATCAGAATCGCCATCCACAAGCCGTGATTGCCAAAGACTGGCATCAGGGTCAGCACAGCCACCGCATAGACCAGCGCGGACAGCGCCATCATGTTGCGCATGTCGCGGGTGCGGGTGGCCCCGATGAAAATGCCATCCAAGAGGAAGGACCAGACCCCGAAGATCGGCGCCAGCACCGCGTAAGGCAGAAAGGCATAGGCCGCGTTGCGCACATCGGGGGCGGTGGTCAGCAGGTCGATCAGGGCGCGCCCGCCAAGCGCAAAGCCAAGCGTGATCCCCGCAACGATGGCCACACTCCAGACCGCACTGAGCACAGCGGCGCGACGCAGGGCGGGCCGGTTGCGTGCGCCAAAGGCCTGACCGACCAACGCCTCAGCGGCAAAGGCGAACCCGTCCAGCGCATAGGCAGAGAGCGCCAGGAACTGCATCAACACCTGGTTGGCGGCCAGCGTGACGTCCCCCAGACGTGCCCCGAGAAACAGAAAGGACATGAAAATGCCTTGCAACAGGAAGGACCGCATCATGATGTCCGAGTTGACCACGGCCAGCTGGCGCAGGCGCGCGCGGTCGAAGATGCGGGGCCAGTCCCGCCAATCCCTGCCCTGCCAGACCGATCGGCAGAGCCACAGCCCGAGGAACAATCCGCTCCATTCGGCAAGGAAGGTGGCAAAGGCCACGCCGGACACACCCCAGCCCAGCCAGAGCACAAACCACACATCCAGCAGGATGTTGAGACCGTTCATCCAGACCTGAAGCAACAGAACCGAGCGCGTGCGTTCCAAAGCGATCAGCCAGCCGGTCACGCCATAAAGCCCGATCATCGCCGGCGCGCTGTAGACCCGGATGGCAAGATAGTCGCGCGCCAGTGTCTCGACCTCGGCGCTGGCCGGGGAAATCAGGAAGCCCAACCAGAACAGCGGGATTTGCAGAAGGATGATCCCCAGCCCGGCGGCCAGCCCGATCATCATCGCACGGCTGAGCATTGCAGACACCTCGGGTCCGTTCCCGGCGCCATGCGCCTGCGAGGTCAGGCCGGTCGTGCCCATTCGCAGGAACCCGAACAGCCAGTAAAGCGCGGTCAGGATGGTGGCCCCGATGCCAACGGCCCCGATCGGCGCCGCCGCACCCATCTGGCCCACGACGCCCGTGTCCACCAGCCCCAGAAGGGGCACCGTGGCATTCGAGATCACGATGGGAATGGCGGTTTTCAGAATGCGCGCATGCGTGACCGCCGCCGCGTCAGTCATCCCCGCGCGCAGGCATCAGGAAATGGCCCGTCGCTTGCGTGAACAGTTTCTCGCGCTGGTCCTGCCAGGCCTCGACATGCACGCTGGCATACCGTCGCCCCGAGCGATTGACACGCGCCCGCGCATAGGAATCGCGCGGCAGACCGGAACGCAGGTAATCGACGTTGAAATCAATCGTCTTGGGCAGGCGGGGCAAATGCCCGAGCGCCAGTTCCTCGGTGTCGATACGACCTGTTTCGATATCTTCCCAGAGCATGGACCACGCCAGCCCGATCACGGCGGTGGTTTCAAGGAACCCCGCAATCGCCCCGCCATGCAGGGCCGGCAGCATCGGGTTGCCGATCAGTTTTTCATCAAAGGGCAGTACCGCGGTCAGTTCATCGCCGCGCCGGTCGAATTCGATGCCCATGAACTGCACATAGGGCACACCGTGCACCAGCGCATTGAGGGCCGCGTCGCGACGTTGCTTGACCACCTGGACGGGTTCGGGACGTTTGCGCGCCATGTTATTTGCCCTCCACGGTGAAGGCCCCGGTGGCGGTGGCCACGGGGCGGTCGCTGTCGTCATCCATGGCGGTGGCCCGCACAAAGGCGACAGAGCGCGTGATGTGATAGCATTCGGCACGGGTGCGGATGGTCTGGCCCGGGGTGGCGGCGCGCATGTAGTCAATCCGCAGGTCAATCGTGGCCGTCCCCGCCGGAGAGGACGGGTGGCTCATCGCTGCCGCGCCGCAGCAGGTGTCCATCAACGCCGAGACCGCGCCACCATGCACCACGCCGGTTTCCGGATCGCCAACAATGCGCAAATCATAGGGCAATTCCATTTCGGCAACGCCATCGCCGATATTGGTCAGCTTCATGCCCAGCGCCTTGCAATGAGGCACAAGGCTGATGAACTGTTCCGCCATTTTGACCTTTTGGGGATTCATGTTTTGCTCCGTCCTTACCGCCACCGACTATGTCCTGCATTTTGCACGCGCGGCAAGGGGGCGGTTGCAGGAAATAAAATTGCGTCCTAAGTTCTGCCCCGAGGAGAATTGCCAATGTCTGATATTCGTCTGTCCTTTAAGGAAATGTGCGCCAAGTTTGACGTCACCCCGCGCACGTTGCGTTACTACGAATATATTGAGCTGTTGGAGCCCGAGCGCGAAGGGCGGTCGCGATTCTTCGGGCCACGCGAGGTGGCGCGCATGACGTTGATCATGCGGGGACGGCGATTCGGTATCAAGCTCGAGAACATCCGCCAGTGGCTAATGATCTATGAACACGAAGGCACCGCCGCACAGATGCAGGCCTTTGTCGACATGGCCGACAAACAATATGCCGAGCTGGAAGAACAGAAGGCCCAGCTGGAAGAGGCCATGCACGAATTGAAAACCCTGCGGGATGAAACTGCGGCGGAACTCGAAAAGATGTAAGGCGCGGGCGACCCGCTCTCATTTTTGATCCCGGTGCGCTCTGGAGCCTTTGAGAAAAGGCGCCGGGGCGTTTTTCTTGCGCGTCTGGGCGGCGTGCGGTCTGCCGTGCTGCGCGGTATTGAGACGCCCTGCCCCTCTGTCGGAGCGGTGCAGACTGGCAAATTCCCGCCGAATTTCGGCAAATTTCGCGAAAGTTTTACTTTACCTTCGCAAACGCAACGTCAACTTTAGAAGTGACGTAGCGTTTCGATTACGTCAACGTAAGGCACGGTTGTAACCAATGCTGCGAGACCCAAATTGTTCATGGAACACGAAAGACGAGGTTGTCGAAATGACTGATGGAACCATGACCATCCGAGAGATGTGTGACGCGTATGATGTGACGCCGCGCACCCTGCGTTTTTATGAAGCAAAGGAACTGCTGTTTCCAATCCGCGAAGGTCAGAAACGGTTGTTCACCAAGCGCGACCGGGCCCGGCTCAAGCTGATCCTGCGCGGCAAACGCTTTGGCTTTTCTCTCGAAGAAATCCGTCAACTTCTGGATCTCTATGACATGGGCGATCAACAGGCGACCCAGCTGCAGCGCACCTACGAAGTGGCGCAGCAACGCCTGCAAGATATGGAAGAACAGCGTGACGAGCTGAACGAAGCCATCGACGATCTGAAAGAACAGTTGAAATGGGGCGAAAAAATCCTCGCTTCCTTCAACACCACCAAAAAAGCAGCCGAGTAACCAACGCGTTTCGAGAGCGGCTTGGAAAGCAAGTTGGTTTCGAAACTCTCACAACATCAATGGGCTCCGTGCGTTTCGTCCCATTGATGTATCCAACAAAGTGACGAAACGCCTTAGGGAAGAGACTCATGCCGACGTATACCGCACCCGTAAAAGATATGCAGTTTGTCCTGCACGATGTTCTGGATGTCGCCAAATCGGACATCCCGGGCTATGATGAACTGGAAGCCGATTTCACCAATGCCGTGCTGGAAGAGGCTGGCAAACTGACCGGCGATGTCCTGGCGCCGCTGAACGTCGTGGGCGACCACGAAGGCTGCCGTCTGGAAAACGGCATCGTTTACACCCCGACAGGGTTCAAGGACGCCTTTGAACAGGTCAAGGAAGGTGGCTGGCCCGGTCTGGACATGCCAGAAGAATATGGCGGGCAGAACATGCCTTATGTTCTCGGCACCGCCGTGGGCGAGATGTTCTCGGCCGCGAACCAGGCCTTCACCATGTACCAGGGTCTGACCCACGGTGCGGCCTCGGCGATCCTGGCGCACGGCACGGACGCGCAGAAAGACAAATGGCTGCCCAAGATGGTGTCCTGCGAATGGACCGGCACCATGAACCTGACCGAACCGCATTGCGGCACCGATCTGGGCCTGATGCGCACCAAGGCCGAGCCGCAGGGCGACGGCACCTACAAGATTTCCGGCCAGAAGATCTTTATCTCGGCGGGCGATCACGACATGGCCGACAATATCGTGCATCTCGTGCTGGCCAAGATCCCCGGCGGCCCCGAAGGCATCAAGGGCGTGTCGCTGTTCATCGTGCCCAAGTTCAAGGTGGATGACGCGGGCAACATTGGCGCGCGCAATGGCGTTACCGTCGGCAACATCGAGAAAAAGATGGGCATCCACGGCAACTCGACCTGCGTACTGAACTATGACGAGGCCGAAGGCTATCTTCTGGGTGAAGAGCATAAAGGCATGCGCGCCATGTTCACCATGATGAACGAGGCCCGTCTGGGCGTGGGCATGCAGGGTCTGGCACAGGCCGAAGTCGCCTATCAGAACGCGCTGACCTATGCCAAGGACCGGCTGCAGGGCCGCGCCGTGACCGGTGTTGAAAACCCCGACGGCCCCGCCGATCCGCTGATCGTGCACCCGGATATCCGCCGGTCGCTGATGGACCAGAAGAGCTTTGCCGAGGGCGCGCGCGCCTTCATTCTCTGGGGCGCCACCATGATCGACGCCGCCCACCGCAAGGGCGACAAGGACGCCGACGGCCTCGTGTCGCTGCTGACCCCGGTTATCAAAGGCTTCCTGACCGACGAAGGCTATGACATGACGGTCCGCGCCCAGCAGGTCTATGGCGGCCACGGCTATATCGAGGAATGGGGCATGTCGCAGTTCACCCGCGATGCCCGCATTGCCATGATCTATGAAGGCGCGAACGGTGTTCAGGCGCTTGACCTCGTGGGCCGCAAGCTGGCGCAGGACGGCGGCAAGCACGTCATGGCCTTCTTCGACCTGGTCAAGACTTTCTGCAAGGAGAACGCCGAAGACGAAGCGATGAAGGACTTCGTCGAGCCGCTCAAGGCAGCGTCGAAAGACCTGCAGGCGGCGGGCATGTTCTTTATGCAGAACGGCATGAAGAACCCCAACCACGCGCTGGCCGGGTCGAATGACTTCATGCACCTGTTTGGCCATGTCTGCCTTGGCCTGATGTGGGCCAAGATGGCAAAGGCCGCGACGTCAGCTCTGGCCAACGGCACCTCTGACGCTGCGTTCTACGAGACCAAGCTGGCCACCGGACGCTACTATATGGCTCGTCGCCTGCCGGCCACCAAGATGCACCTCGCGCGTATCGAATCCGGGGCTGATACGGTGATGGCCCTGAACGCCGAGGCGTTCTGATCTTTCAGGCACGGGCGGGGTTTTCCCCGCCCTGCCCCCACATCGGCATTTCGGGAGGAAAGATGCCCAAACGATTTCGTCTGACCCGTCGCTTTCCGGTCGCCATGACCGAGGACGGCTATCGCCGGCTGCGCAGCTTTGCCTCTGACGCCGGTCTCGACGAAGGCGAGGCCCTGTCCTTCCTGTTCGAAAATTTTGACGCCATCACCGATGACGAAGCTCTCGCCCACCGGTTGCGACAGTTCAATTCCCAACTCGACGCGCGCAAGCGTTGAGCACCGACAGGAGCAGACCATGACATCCACCTGGATGAGTGACGAACACCAGATGCTGGCGGACATGACCGCCAAATTCATCAATGACGAATGGGCGCCGAAATTCGACAAGTGGCGCAAGCAAGGCGAAATGGACCGCGAGATCTGGCAAGAGGCCGGTGAACTGGGCCTGCTCTGCCCTTCGATCCCCGAGGAATATGGCGGGGTTGGCGGCGATTTCGGCCACGAGGCCGTGATCCTTATGGAATCAAACCGCGCCAATCTGGCCAGCTGGGGCCACGGCATCCACTCCGGCATCGTGGCGCATTACATTCTGGCCTATGGCTCGGAAGAGCAGAAACAGCGCTGGCTGCCCAAGATGGTCACCGGCGAAATCGTCGGCGCGCTGGCCATGACCGAACCCTCGGGCGGCTCGGACGTGCAGGCGATCAAGACCCGCGCGATCAAGGAAGGCAATTCCTATCGCCTGTCGGGATCCAAGACCTTTATCACCAACGGCCAGCACGCCAACCTCGTGATCGTCGCCGCCAAGACCGACCCGTCGGCAGGTGCCAAGGGCACGTCGCTGGTGGTGGTCGAAACAGACGGTGCCGAAGGTTTTTCGCGCGGGCGCAACCTCGAGAAAATCGGTTGCCACGCCGCGGACACGTCCGAGCTGTTCTTTGACAACGTCGAAATCCCGCCGGAAAACATTCTTGGCGGCGAGGAAGGCCAGGGCTTTTACCAGATGATGCAGCAACTGGGCCAGGAACGCCTTGTCATTGCCTGCATCGCGCAAGGGGCCATGGAAGGCGCCGTGGAACGGACCATCGCGTACTGCAAGGAGCGCGAGGCCTTTGGCGGCCCGATCCTGCAATTCCAGAACACCCGTTTCAAACTGGCCGAATGTCTGACCAAGACCAAGGTCGCGCGCGCCTTTCTGGATGAATGCATCAGCGACCTGATCGCCGGAAACCTGACCGTCGAAAAGGCAGCCATGGCGAAATACTGGATTACCGATACGCAGGGCGAGGTACTGGATGAATGCCTGCAACTGCATGGCGGCTATGGATACATGCAGGAATATGCGATCGGCGAAATGTGGGTCGATGCTCGCGTACAGCGCATCTATGGCGGCACAAACGAGATCATGAAGGAACTGATCTCGCGGTCGCTCTGACCGAGAGGCTGTTGGGAGGCGGCAAGCGTGGAATTCGAGTATTTGAGGCAAGATGAAGCAGGACGTCCACCCTGCCATCCGGCGTGGCGCTTGCCGGCGGGACAGCAGGGCTTCACCTTGCGCGGCCATCGGCTCTCCAGCCTGTACCGCGCCTCAAAAACTCGCGCATTTTCATTAACAGCACGTAAACTCGCCCCTTCATCTTGCAAAAAATACTCTGCGGGGGTGCGGGGGTGCAAAACCCCCGCTCCGACCGCCAAAACAGGGAACGCGCAATGACCATCAAACTCTACTGCTTCGGCGAATCCGGGCATTCCTACAAGGCCGCGCTGGCGCTGGAACTCAGCGGGCTGGACTGGGAACCGGTCTATGTCGACTTTTTCGCGGGCGAAACCCGCAGCCCAGACTTTCGAAATACCGTCAACGAGATGGGCGAGTGTCCGACCCTCGTGGATGGCGACTTTACCACCAGCCAGTCAGGCGCGATCCTGGCCTACGTGACCGAGAAATCGGGTAAATTCGGTGGCAAGAACGCAGTCGAGAATTACGAGATTTTCCGCTGGGTGCTGCTGGACAACTCCAAGCTCAGCGCGGTGGCTGGGCCGACGCGGTTCCTGATGAACTTCCTGCCCGAGGACAAGCGCCCGCAAGAGGTGATCGCCTTCAACCAGGGCCGTCTCAAAAGCACTTATGACATTTTGAACAAGCATCTCGAAGGGCGCGACTGGATCGTGGGCGATGGCCTGACCAATGCGGACCTGTCTTGCTGTGGATACCTGTTTTACGACGAACCTTTCGGGTTCGACCGCGCCGCGTGGCCGAATATCGACCGCTGGCTTTCCAACATATCGGCCCTCGAGGGCTGGAAACACCCCTACGACCTGATGCCCGGCAGCCCTGCTGACCGAGCCTGAACAAGGAGATCATGATGACCGAAGCCTATATTTATGACGCCGTGCGCACCCCGCGCGGCAAGGGCCGCAAGGACGGTTCCCTGCATGAGGTGACCTCGGTGCGCCTTTCGGCAACCGTTCTGAACGCGCTGAAAGAGCGCAACAACCTTGAGGGCCATGCCGTCGAGGACGTGATCTGGGGCAACGTCACCCAGGTGAAGGAACAAGGCGGCTGTCTTGCTCGGACCGCGGTTCTGGCCTCGGACCTGGATGAACGCATTCCTGGCCTGTCGATCAACCGGTTCTGCGCCTCGGGCATGGAAGCCGTGAACATCGCGGCCAACCAGGTCAAGGGTGGCGCGGGCAACGCCTATATCGCCGGCGGCATCGAGATGATGGGTCGCGTACCAATGGGATCGGACGGCGCGGCGATTGCCGTGGATCCGTCCGTGGCCATGGACATGTATTTCGTCCCCCAAGGCATCTCGGCAGACATCATCGCCACCGAATACGGGTTCACCCGCGATCAGGCCGATGCGCTGGCCATGGAATCGCAGCGTCGGGCTGCGCAGGCGTGGGAAGAGAACCGCTTTGAAAAGTCCATCGTGTCGGTCAAGGACCAGAACGGCCTGACCATTCTGGACCGCGACGAATACATGCGCCCCGGCACCGACATGCAAAGCCTTGGCGGCCTGAAACCCGCTTTCAAGGAACAGGGCGAAGTGATGCCCGGTTTCGACAAGCTGGCGATCATGAAATACCCGCATCTCGAAGCGATCAATCACATCCACCACGCGGGTAACTCGTCGGGGATCGTGGACGGATCGGCTGCAGTTCTAATCGGCAACAAAGAGTTCGGCAAAGAATACGGCCTGACCCCGCGTGCGCGCATCAAATCGACCGCGAAGATCGGTCTGGATCCGACCATCATGCTGACCGGTCCGGTACCGGCCACCCAGAAAATCCTGGCTGACAGCGGCATGAACATCGGCGACATCGACCTGTTCGAAGTGAACGAGGCCTTTGCCTCGGTCGTTCTGCGCTTCCAGCAGGCGTTTGACGTCGACCCGTCGGTCGTGAACGTCAATGGCGGGTCGATCGCAATGGGCCACCCGCTGGGTGCGACCGGTGCGATCATTATCGGCACCCTGCTGGACGAGCTTGAGCGCCAGGACAAGGAAGTCGGACTTGCGACCCTTTGCATTGCATCCGGCATGGGTGCAGCCACCATCATCGAACGCGTGTAAGGAGACACACCCATGACCGAATTCCACTACGCGACCGACGCCGACGGCATTGCAACCATCACCTGGGACGTGCCCGGCAAATCCATGAACGTCATGTCCTTTGTCGGCCTGGAAGAGCTGAATGACGGGATCGACAAGGCGCTGGCCGATGACGCTGTGAAAGGCGTGATCGTCACCTCGGGCAAGCCGGGTTCCTTTGCCGGTGGCATGGACCTGAACCTGCTGGCCGTGATGAAGGAACAGGCGGGCGACGAACCGGCCCGTGGTCTGTTCGAAGGCATCATGAAAATGCACGAGTTGCTGCGCAAGATCGAACGCGCCGGCATGGACCCCAAGACCAACAAGGGCGGCAAGCCGATTGCCTGCGTCCTGCCCGGCACAGCTGCGGGCATTGGTCTGGAACTGCCGTTGGCCTGTCACCGCATCTTTGCCGCCGACAACCCCAAGGCCCGTATCGGCCTGCCGGAAATCCTTGTCGGGATTTTCCCCGGCGCCGGGGGCACCACGCGCTTTGTACGCAAGATGGGCGCCATGGCGGCGTCGCCGTTCCTGCTGCAGGGCAAGATGGTCGATCCCAAGAAAGCCAAGGCAGCCGGGATCATCGACGAAGTGAACGAAGACCCGATCGCCGCGGCTCGTGAATGGGTTCTGTCCGAGCCGAAGATCGTCAAGCCGTGGGACGAAAAAGGCTACAAGATGCCCGGTGGTGACCCATATCACCCCGCGGGTTTCATGACCTTTGTCGGGGCCTCGGCGATGGTGAACGGGAACACCTGGGGCGTGTATCCGGCGGCCAAGGCGATGTTGTCCGCCATCTATGAAGGCGCGCAGGTGCCGTTTGACACCGCGCTCAAGATCGAGGCGCGCTGGTTCACCAATGTGTTGATGAACCCGTCCTCGTCGGCGATGATCCGCAGCCTGTTCCTGAACAAGGAAGCGCTGGAAAAAGGCGCCAACCGTCCCGACGTGCCGGACCAGACCGTCAAGAAAGTTGGTGTTCTGGGCGCGGGCATGATGGGCGCGGGCATCGCGCTGGTCTCGGCCAAAGCGGGCATGGATGTCGTGCTGATCGACACCACGCAGGAAGCGGCGGATCGCGGCAAGGCCTATTCCGAGAACTTCATGGACAAGGGCATCAAGCGCAAGAAAGCAACGCCCGAGCAGAAAGAGGCGATGCTGGCCAAGATCAACGCCACCACCGACCTGAATGCTCTGTCCGACGTGGACCTGATCATCGAGGCCGTCTTTGAAGATCCGGGCGTCAAGGCCGAGATGACCAAAAAGGTCGAGGCGATCATTCCCGAGGATGCGATCTTTGCCTCGAACACCTCGACCCTGCCGATCACCGGTCTGGCCGAAGCCTCGGTCCGCAAGGAACAGTTCATCGGCATCCACTTCTTCTCGCCCGTCGAGAAAATGATGCTGGTCGAGATCATCAAGGGCAAGGAAACCGGCCCCCGCGCCGTGGCTAAGGCGCTGGATTACGTGCGCCAGATCCGCAAGACCCCGATTGTCGTCAATGATGAACGTTTCTTCTATGCCAACCGCTGCATCATTCCCTACATCAACGAAGGTGTAATGATGGCTGGCGAAGGCGTGGCGCGTCCGCTTCTGGATCACGCGGCACAGCTTCTGGGCTTCCCCGTGGGGCCGATCCAGCTGGTGGATGAAACCTCGCTCGACCTTGGGGCCAAGATCGCCAAGGCGACCATGGCGGCGATGGGCGATGCCTATCCGAAATCCGTAGCCGATGACGTGACTTTCTGGATGGTTGATGAGGGCCGTCTTGGGCGCAAGGCCAAGGCCGGGTTCTTTGACTATGACGAGAACGGCAAGCGTCTGGGCTATTGGGAAGGGTTCAACGACAAATTCCCGCTGGCCGAAGAGCAGCCCGAGGTGACCGAGGTCCAGCATCGCCTGATCTTTGCACAGGTTCTGGAAGCGGTCCGCGCACTGGAAGCCGGTGTGCTGGAAGACATCCGCGAAGGCGACGTCGGCGCGATCCTTGGCTGGGGCTTCATGCCGTGGTCGGGTGGCCCGTTCTCGTGGCTTGATATCGTGGGTGCGCCTTGGGCCGCCGATAAATGTGACGAGCTGGCCGCGAAATTCGGCGACCGGTTTGCCTGCCCGCCGCTTCTGCGCGAAATGGCAGACAAGGGCCAGAGCTTCTATGGCCGTTTCGGTCAGGACGCAAAAGCGGCCTGATCCCAGCCCAGCGAAAAATGAAGACGCCCGGAAGATTTTCTTCCGGGCGTTTCATTTTGTGAGTAGCGTTTTTTTTGAACCCGGCGCGGGGTGTCTCAGGCGACGTCGTAATCGATGTTGTCGCACATATAAGTGGCGGCCAGCAGCTTTTCAGCGACGAAGCGGGGCAGCATGTTGTAATTGGTCGCCATCCCCTGACGCGGCACCACACCGGCGTTGACACCCCATTGCGCCTGACAGAACAACAGCGCGCCGAAATCGGCATAGACCATCTGATCGGTTTCAAACACGGGCAGGATGATCTCGACCGGTTCGACCGGTTCGCAGCGTTCCACACCCTCAAGGATCAAAAGTGCGGCAGCCGGGATCACGGCAAAGGGATCGCCCCAATGGTCCATGATCTCTTCGCTTTCGATCAGAACGCCCTGATGCGGCATCAGAAGCATTTCCTCGCCGTTGCCGATCGTGTCTTCCTCAATCAGCAGGGGCCAGAAACTCTCCGGGCAGGGTCCGGGGCCATTCCACAGAGCGTTGCGCACGATGGACGTGATTTTCTGCGCGCCGTTGTCAAAGGTCAGAACCTTGTCGCCGACACGCAGGTCTTCGATCGGGGTCCAGCCCTGTTGCGACGCGACATGCGTTCCTTCGACAAATCCGGCCCCGGCGCCCAAAAGCACCGGATCATATGTGCTGTGCGAAGCTTCGGGATTGCCCCCGATACAGCCTTGCGGGTGGGTCCATCCAAACATTTCACATCCCCTGAAGTTTGGCAGTTAAAAAGTGCAGCAAAATCATTTGTCTAAAAGTTTAGGGAACTCCTTTGCCCGGAATGAGGAAAGATTGTGTCACTGTTTCCGAGGCCCGTACAAAGCAATTGCGCGGCCTGTCATTGCGCCAAGTCTGGGGGACAATCGTGAAAAAAACTTTAGCGCGAGCGCAGCGCGATCAGGATTCCGGAGGCTGAAATGAGGGCGATTCCAAAGGCCTGGAACAGGCTGAGGGACTGGCCGTAAAGCAGGAATGCAAAGCCAGGGCCAAAGATCATCACCGCATATTCGAACACGGCCACATTGGTGGGTTCGTCCAGCTGATAGGCGCGGATGATCAGGAATACACCGATCACCGAGCCCACCGCCTGGACGGCGGCCCAGGGCAACACGCCCCAAATATCCCATGTCCAGCCACGGGTCAGGAAATCAGTTGTGTCGGGACCCGTCACCACAGAAAGGACAGCCGACATGACAAGGCCAATCCCCCCCAGCACCAGCATGTTCGCCGCCAGAAGCGACAGCGCGCTTTCACCGGCGCACCAGCTGCGGGTGGCAATGGCCGAGATGGCATAGAAGAATCCCGCCAGCACCGGCATCACCATCGGCCAGCCGAACCCCGCACCGCCGGGCTGCAACACCATCAGGATGCCCGCAAACCCCATGAACACGGCCGCGATCCGCCACGGCCCGATGCGTTGTTTCATGACGACGATATTGATGAGCAGAACAAAAATCGGAGAGGTGAACATGCCTGCAAGGGCCTGTGCAATCGGCATGATGCCCAGCGACCCGAAATAGAGCATCATCGACATCGACAATACAGCCGCGCGACCGAAAACCGCACGCCAGTTTTTCGGTCGCAGTTGCCCCAAACCAATGGCCGCCATGGCGATCAACAATGGTGCCATCAGGGTCGAGCGCATAGCGTGGAACTGCCACAGGCCAACATGGTCGGCGATCACGGCGACGAAATTGTCGATCAACCCGATCAAAGCCATTGCCGACAGCATCGACACGGCCGCCTGCATCGGTCTGTTGTTGACGGAGTCGCTCATTTCTGCCCCTTATTGTCAGACAATTGTCATTGACGGATTTCTTATGCCACGCGATACGGGATATCTGTCGTAAAACCGACATGTGCCTAGGGAATCAAGGGAGGACTCTGATGGGCTGGATGGTTGATGAAACCGGGCTGGACAAATGCGCCGCCAACTTTGTGCCGTTGACACCCCTGTCGCATCTGCGGCGTGCGCGTGATGTGTTCCCCGACCACTTGGCCGTGGTCTATGGCAAACACCGCAAAACCTATGCCGAATATTATGAACGCTGCACACGCCTAGCCTCGGGCTTGGCACAGCTGGGTGTCCAGCCAGGCGACGTGGTTGCGACCCTGCTGCCCAACCTGCCTGCGCAGGCCGAGGCCCATTTCGGCGTGCCCGCCTGTGGCGCCGTTTTGAACACCATCAACATCCGCCTCGATGTCGATACCGTTGCCTATATCTTTGAACATGGCGGCGCCAAGGTCGTTCTGGTCGATCCCCAATTCCTTGAACTGGCCGAGGCAGCGATTGCACAGATGCCCGGCGACGGGCCGCAGATCATCGAGGTCGCCGACGATTTCGATGGTTGGCACGCATCGGGTAAATACACCGAGTACGAGGCACTTCTGGCCTCGGGCGATCGCGCGTTTGACTGGATCATGCCCGAGGATGAATGGGAGTCCCTTGCGCTGAACTATACGTCCGGCACCACCGGGCGCCCCAAGGGCGTGGTCTATCACCATAGAGGCGCTTACCTGATGACGATGGGTACCGTGGTCAGTTGGCGCATGGTACTGCACCCGGTCTACATGGCGATTGTGCCCATGTTCCATTGCAACAACTGGAACCACACTTGGCTGATGCCGATGCTGGGCGGGACGCTGGTCTGCTGTCGCGATGTAACCGCGCAGAACATCTATAACGCGATCCACTATGACGGCGTGACACATTTTGGCGGGGCGCCAATCGTGTTGAACATGATCGTCAACGCGCTTGAGGAAGAACGCCGCACCTTTGACCACACGGTCGAGGTCTTTACCGCAGGCGCGCCCCCTGCCCCGGCCACGCTCGCCAAGATCGAGGATCTGGGGTTCAACGTCACGCAGGTCTATGGACTGACCGAGACCTATGGCCACGTGACCGAGTGCTATTGGAAAGGTGGCGACTGGAACGCGCTGGACAAACCCGGCACCGCCGCGATCAAGGCCCGGCAAGGCGTGGCCATGCCGATGATGGAACATATCACCGTTGTGGACGAAAACATGGATCAGGTGCCGATGGACGGCAACACCCAGGGCGAAATCGTCATTCGCGGGAACTCGGTCATGAAAGGGTATCTCAAGAACCCCGAGGCCACCGCCGAGGCGTTCAAGGGTGGGTATTTCCACTCGGGCGATATCGCGATCCAGCACCCCGACACCTATCTGCAAATCGCCGATCGCGCCAAAGACATCATCATCTCGGGAGGCGAGAACATCTCGTCCGTCGAGGTCGAGGGCGTTCTGATGGAGCACCCCGCCGTTTCGCTGGCGGCGGTTGTGGCGAAACCCGACGAAAAGTGGGGCGAAGTGCCCTGCGCCTTTGTCGAATTGCTGCCCGGGCAATCCGTGGAAGAGGCCGAGATCATCGCCTTTACCCGAAGCAAGCTGGCCGGGTTCAAGACGCCGAAAAAGGTTGTGTTCGAGGAACTGCCCAAGACATCCACGGGCAAGATCCAGAAATTCCAGCTGCGCAAGGTCGCAGCCGATCTCTGAAAGGCGGAGCACACCGTTTTGTCATGACCGGGCGGCAGCGTGATGCGTTGCCGCCCGCATTTTTCTTGTGCTAGTGTGGACAAAACCCAGAGGCAGAGCAGCCCGACCAGCCCCAGAGCAAACGCATGACGGCCCTAGAAAAATATCAACGCATTGAGGCGGCGGGCCTATGGAGAGCCTCGGCGCAAGACCAGCGGCGGGATGTCATCGTGTCGATCGGAGATGCGTCGCTGACCATCACGGATATGCGGGACAAGCCCCTTGCGCATTGGTCGCTGCCCGCCGTGCAGCGGATGAACCCCGGAGAACTTCCGGCACTCTATGCGCCGGATGGCGACCCGGATGAAACGCTCGAACTGCCCGCCGAAGAAACCGAGATGGTCGAGGCCATCGAAAAACTGCGCCGCGCGATCCGGCGGCGGGGCCCACGCCCCGGACGGCTGAGGATTGTGTCGCTTGCGGCCTCTGCCGTAGCGCTGACGGCGCTGGCGGTATTCTGGCTACCCGAGGCGCTGCGGTCGCATGCGATTGCGGTGGTGCCCGACAGCAAGCGCGCCGAGATCGGCGAAGACCTGTTGCGCCAGACCCAGCGTCTCACCGGGCCGCCCTGTGCTGATCCTCTCGCCCTGCCGTCGCTGACCGCTCTGGCCGAGCGTATGGAGGTATCACGCCTTGTAATCGTGCGTGCCGGTGTGCAAACCGCTCGCGCCCTGCCCGGGGGCACCATGCTGCTGAACCGGGCCATTGTGGAAGACTATGAAGACCCGGATGTCGCCGCCGGCTATATCATCGCCGAAAAGGTCAGCGCCGCCCAATATGACCCTCTGCGCCGGTTACTGGATTCATCCTCTCTTTTGACGAGTTTCCGGCTGTTGACCACGGGCGGCGTGCCCACCGATACGCTGCGCGATTTTGCAGAAGAGAGCATCGCCGATCCTACCGCCGCACCACCAATCGACCTGATGCTGGCGGGGTTCGAAACCTACAAGGTCAGGACCAGCCCCTATGCCTATGCGGTCGACCCCTCGGGCGAAAATACGCTGGAACTGATCGAGGCGGACCCATTTGTCACGAGCCCCGACCCTGTGCTGAGTGATGGGGAATGGGTTGCGCTACAGGGGATTTGCGGGGGCTGAAGACCCCCGCTTCCTATCTTTAGCGGATTACGGCGCGGGCATAGCCCGCCCCTTTGGCCTTGGCGAGCGCCGCCTGCGACTCTGCGGGCGAGGCATAGGGCCCCACCAGAACCATGCGACGTTCCTGACCCGAGCGGCTGTAGACGCCGATCTTAGCTGGCAGGCCTAGGTTGAGCATCTGCCGCGCGGCGGATTGGGCTGCGGCGGCGTTGCTGTAGGTTTCGACATGCACATAGGTGCTGGCGTTCAGGTTCAGCTTTTTCTGAGCCGGAGCGCTGCGCGTGGACACGACTGGGGCGGTGGTGTTCACGGTGCTGTTGCGGGTCGAAACCACCGGTGCTGGGGTCGCGGCGGAAGGTGTTGACCGCGTCGACACGACATAGGTTTCACCCGTACGGCGGTTGATCATCTTGCGAGGTACTGTGCGTTCAAACAGCTGGTCCGTCGCGGCAATGCCGGCAAAAGTCATCTCGGCGCGATGCGGGTTTAGGCGGTCATCGTCAAAAGCGCGGCGGTATCCCGGCGGAATTTGGCGGGCCATCTCGACCGGGCCGCGTTGTTCATAGACATGACGGGGCACCACGCGGACATTCGAGGCCACCTGCCCTTCCTGCACGACTGTGCCGCGCGCTGGACCTGCCGATGCGGTGGCGACGGTTGCGGGGCTGTGGCGCAGCGAGGCCCCCTGACGACGATAGATGATCTTGGGCGGGTTGGCCGTGGGTTTGCCCGTGCCAGGGGTATAGGGCAGCTCTTGCTGCGGCCCGCAACGCACCTGCCGACCATTGTAGGTCTGGTTGCACCCTGAAGGCCGCACGGTCTGGTTGAGGGTCCGGCGGGTGGTGGTCGGTTTGGTCGTCGTGGTGACGGGTGCCGGTTTAGGAGCCGCGGTCGTGGTTGTTGTGGGTTTCGGCTTGGGTTTGGTCGCGGGCTGGATCACCGTGACAGGGGCCGGTTTAGGTGAGACGGTTGTCGTTCTGGTGGTCGTTTTCGTGGTGGTCGTGGGCTTGGCCGCCGTGGTGGTGGTCGGGGCCGGTTTCGGCTTGGCCACGGGTTTGGGAGCCGGTTTCGGCGCTGCAGTGGTGGTCGCGGTCGTGGCGGCGGGTTTGCTGGGCTGGGTGGTCGGCCCGAACAGACCCGGCTGACCAGTGGGTTTGGCCGCAGGCTGGATCACAACCGTGTTCTTGTCGATCTTGGCCGCCGACGAGGTGCTGCGCGACGGGTTGTCCAAGGTGGGCTTGTAGCCGCAGATCACCTTGCGGTCGCGGGTCATGCGCGGCACCCATGTGACGTTGCCGTCCACACCTGCGCGCACATAGACACAGCCCTTGCTGTCCACGTACTGTTTGCCCTTGTAAGACGCAGGCGGGAATTCGTTCGGCGTCTCGACATTGCTCAGGGATTGTGCCTTGACGGCTGCGCCCAATCCCAAAGACGCCGCGATCACGCAGACCGCGAGTGCTCTGGTCGTTTTCATTTTGCCCCCACAAGATGTAGGGGCAAGTCTAGACGCAAAACTCTATATGAGTAAACACTCCATAGAAGTTTTGTAACATCTATTTTGTGCCGAACATACGATCCCCGGCATCTCCGAGGCCCGGCATGATATAGCCTTTCTCGTTCAGACGCTCGTCCAGAGAGGCTGTGACGATGGGCACATCGGGATGCGCTTCCTTCATGCGAGCAACGCCTTCGGGGGCGGCCAGCAGGCAGAGAAAGCGGATATCCTTGGCGCCCTGCTGCTTCAGCAGGTCAATGGCGGCTGCCGAGGAATTGCCGGTGGCCAGCATGGGGTCCACCGCAATCACCAGACGTTCGTCCAGCTCGGACGGCGCCTTGAAATAATACTGCACGGGTTCCAGCGTTTCCTCGTCGCGGTACAGCCCCACAAACCCGACGCGCGCCGAGGGGATAAGCTCCAGCATACCGTCCAGCAGGCCATTGCCCGCCCGCAGGATCGACACCAGCGCCAGCTTGCGCCCTGCCAGCGCGGGGGCCTGCATGGTCTGCATCGGGGTTTCGATTTCCTTCGTGGTCATCGGCAGTTCACGCGTCACCTCGTATGCCAGCAATTGGCTGATCTCGCGCAACAGGCGACGGAATTCGGCGGTCGAGGTCTCGCGTTTGCGCATTAGGGTCAGCTTGTGCTGCACAAGCGGGTGATCGACAACGGTCAGATGGTCCATCAGGAAGTCTCCAGTAGTTTCAGTATCCGCGCCTTGGTGTCCGCATCACAGAATGCGGCCTCGGCGGCGGTTTGGTTCAGGGCGCGAAAATCACTGTCCTGCCAGCCAAAGGTCTGGTGCAACATGTCATATTCGCGCTGCATCGTGGTATGGAAAAACGGCGGATCGTCGGTAGAAACGGTCACGCGCACGCCCGCATCGCGCAGGCGCTGGATCGGGTGGTCTTTCAGAGACGGGTAGAGCCCCAGCGCCACGTTGGATCCGGGACAGACCTCAAGCGTGACCTGTCGCGCCACCAGTTCGGCGACAAGCGCCCGGTCCTCAATCGCACGCACGCCGTGGCCGATCCGTTCGACATTCAAGTCCCGGATCGCCTCCCAAACACTCTCTGGGCCGCCGAACTCTCCGGCATGGGTGGTCAGGCGCAAGCCCGCCTCGCGGGCCATGTCAAACGCATAGGCAAAATCGCCTTGGTGGCCCCTGGTTTCATCGCCGCCCATGCCCAGCCCGACAACCCAGTCGCCTGCGGTCTCGGCCGCGCATAGCGCGGTGCGTTTGGCCTGCTCGGGTCCAAAATGGCGCACAGGCGTAACGATGCCCCGCAGGGTGATGCCAAACTCTGCCTCGGCGCGGCTGGCCGTTTCCTGGATGGCATGCAGATATTCGCGCCAAGCGGCCACATCGCCGCCGCCACAGAAATCAGGTGACAGGAAGCTTTCGCAATATACCACGCCCTGCTCGGCGCTGTGTTCAAGGATCGCACGGGTCAGACGGGCAAAATCCTCGGGCGTCTGCAAGACGCTGCTGGCGGCCTCGTAGACCTGAAGGAAATGTTGGAAATCACGAAACACATAGCTGCCGTCCTCGGCGAAAATGCGGCTGAGGTCGATCTTTTTCTCAAACGCCAACTGCCGGATCAGCGCGGGTGGCGCCGCCCCTTCCAGATGCAGGTGCAGTTCGACTTTGGGCAGGTCGCGCACGGTCACAGAAAGCTCCTTCCCGGCCCGCGGACCGGCACATCCAGATGCGCGGCCACGCTGGCCGCCACATCTACAAATTCAACAAGACCCGCCGCGCGGGCACCGACCCCGGCGCAAAGAACGGGCACACGTTCGCGGGTGTGGTCCGTCCCGCGCCAGCTTGGGTCATTGCCATGGTCTGCAGTCAGCAACAAGAGGTCATCGGGGCGAAGCGCCCCCACCACCTGCCCGATTTCACGGTCGAACCATTCCAGCGCCCGCGCATAGCCGGAAATATCGCGGCGGTGGCCATAAAGGCTGTCAAACTCGACAAAGTTTGCAAAGGTCAGACTGCCGTTCTCGGCGTCCCTTACCAATTTCTGCAAAACCTGCATCAGCTCGGCATCGGTGCCCTTCACGCAATCGTCGATCCCCGCCATCGAAAAAATATCGCCAATCTTGCCCACGCCATGCACTTTACGCCCCGCCTCTTGCACCCAGTTGCTCAGGATCGGCGCGGGCGGCGCAATGGCATAGTCGCGCCGGTTCTTTGTACGGGTGAAACCCTGTTCCAGCGAGCCGACAAAGGGGCGCGCGATCACCCGCCCGACCTTCATGTCGTGCAAAACAGGGGCAAGGCGCGCGCAGAGGTCCAGAAGCCGGTCGAGTCCGAAAGTGTCTTCATGGGCCGCGATCTGGAACACGCTGTCGGCGCTGGTATAGCAGATCGGCCAACCGGTGCGGATGTGTTCGGCCCCGTGATCTGCGATTACGGTCGTGCCCGAGGCATGGCAATTGCCCAAGATACCGTCGGTACCCGCAATGTTGCAGACCCGCTCAACTAGTTCCGGTGGGAATGCCGGAACAGTGTCGGGGAAATATCCCCATTCCCACGGCACCGGCACTCCGGCCAGCTCCCAGTGGCCAGACGGCGTATCCTTGCCCAGACTGCGTTCGGTGGCCGCGCCCCAGACGCCTTGGGGCGTGGCGTTCAGACCCGGCGTCGCAGCGCCGCTGGCCAGCCGGATCGACGCCCCAAGCCCGAGTCCGTCAAGGTTCGGCACATGCAACGGCCCGCTGCGCCCCTCTTCTGCGTGCCCTTCGGCACAGGCCTGTGCGATATGGGCAAGGGTGTTGGCCCCGGTGTCTGGCACGGTGCCGTTGAAAAACCGGTCCGCATCAGGCGCGCCGCCGCAACCGACGGAATCCATCACGACCAGAAACGCGCGCGCCATCAGCGGATCCTTTCATACACAAGCGGCGGGATGTCCGGCGTATCCGACGCGATGCGGATTGCGCGCTGCACGACCTCGCCCGCGCGGCGAGCCGCATCTTCGCGGGCAGCGTGGACACGCAATAGGGGCTGGCCCCGTACAACCTTCTGGCCCAATGCGACCGCCTCTGAGAACCCGACCGCAGGGTCCACCGTGTCACTTTCAACCTGTCGACCGCCGCCCAGCGCCACAACGGCCAGTCCCAACGCCTCGCCGTCGATCTCGGCCACGTAGCCATCCCCGGCAGCAGGCACTTCATGAATCACGGGCGCCTCGGGCAGATAGCGTTGCCAGTTTTCGGCAAACCGCACCGGCCCGCCCATCGCCGCGACCATCGTGCCAAACCGATCCGCCGCCCGGCCACTGTCCAGCGCGGATTGCATCGCGTCGATGCCAGCCTCCAACCCTTCGGCCAGTCCGGCATTCGCCAGCAACAGCCCGCCAAGTGCCGTACTCAGGTCAGCCAGCGCGCCACCCTTGCCATTGCACAAGACCTCCATGCATTCGGCCACTTCCAGCGCGTTGCCTAAGGCCGGGGCAAGGGGCTGGTTCATATCGGTGATCAGCGCACTTGTCGGGCAGCCCGCAAGATTGGCGGTGTCGACCAGTGAGAGCGCCAGCGCGCGCGCCTCGTCCGGGGTTTTCATGAACGCACCCGACCCAACCTTTACATCCAGCACCAGCCCCTCCAAGCCGGCGGCCAATTTCTTGGACAGGATCGACGCGGTGATCAGGTCGAGGCTTTCGACCGTGCCGGTCACATCGCGGATGGCATAAAGACGTTTATCCGCAGGGGCGATCTCGGTGCTGGCGCTGACGATTGCGCACCCGGCGGTATCGACCACGTGGCGGAACTGCGCCTCGTCCATGGCCGTAACCAGACCCGGGATCGCCTCCATCTTGTCCAGCGTCCCGCCGGTATGGCCCAGGCCGCGCCCCGAGATCATCGGGACATAGGCCCCGCAAGCCGCCAGTGCAGGGGCCAGAACCAACGACACACAATCGCCCACGCCACCGGTTGAGTGTTTGTCGAGAACCGGCCCGTCACAGGTCCAATGCAGGGTCTGGCCGCTGTCGCGCATGGCCAGCGTCAGCGCAACGCGGGCCTCTTCGGACAACCCGTTGAGACAGACCGCCATGGCAAAGGCCCCGGCCTGCGCATCCGACACAACGCCGTCGGCCAGGCCGTTTGCAAACCATTCCAGCGCCGCGTGATCGGGCGTTTCCCCACGGCGCAACGCCGCTATGACAGACCGCGCATCCACGGGCTCAGGTGTTTTCCATGTGGTGTTCGCCAAAGGCACCGGGCATCAGGTCGGCAAGGGTCATTTTCTCTTCGGTGCCATCAAGATTGGCCATGGTCACAACCACATCGCCGGTGCCGAACTCGGCCAGTTTCTGGCGACACCCACCACAGGGGCTGACTGGATGCGGGCTGTCGGCCACGACATAGACCTCGGTCAGGCGGGTTTCGCCATCGGCGATCATGGCTGCAATGGCGCCGGCCTCGGCGCAGGTACCTTCGGGATAGGCCACGTTTTCGACGTTGCAACCGACATAGACGGTGCCATTGGCGGCCCGGATCGCGGCCCCGACCTTGAAATTCGAATAGGGCGCATAGGCGTTTTCCCGCACGGACAGCGCCGCCTTGTTCAAACTCATGGAAGCTCTCCCTTGAATGGACGCGCCATCTCCCTTTCAATCGGAAGGATGTGGCGACGGTTGTTCTGTTGTGATCTTGTCGTGCGAGACTGAGGCTTGTCGTCGCGTTTTGCAAGAGGGGTGCCCTTGGGTCAATTCCAGCTATTCCCTTCCCGAAAAAAATAGTTTAACGCTAAACCAACCTCGCAAACCAAGGTCATACCATGTCTGATACGTCCAAACAGACGCTGCGCGAAGCAGCCCTTTTCTATCATGAAAACCCCAAACCCGGTAAACTCGAGATCCGCGCGACCAAGCCGCTGGCCAATGGGCGCGACCTCAGCCGCGCCTATTCTCCGGGCGTCGCGGAAGCCTGTATCGAGATCAAGGAAGATGAAACCAACGCGTCGCGCTATACCGCGCGGGGCAACCTTGTGGCGGTAGTGTCGAACGGCTCGGCGGTTCTGGGTCTTGGCAATATCGGGGCGCTGGCCTCGAAACCGGTGATGGAGGGCAAAGCCGTTCTGTTCAAGAAATTCGCCAATATCGACTGTTTCGATATCGAGGTGGATGAAAGCGACCCCGAGAAGCTGGCCGATATCGTCTGTGCGCTTGGCCCGACCTTCGGCGCGATCAACCTCGAGGACATCAAGGCCCCCGACTGTTTCATCGTCGAAAAGCTGTGCCGCGAACGGATGAACATTCCGGTCTTCCACGACGACCAGCACGGGACCGCGATTGTTGTAGGTGCGGCCGCGACAAATGCACTGCGGGTGGCCGGCAAAAGATTCGAGGACATCAAGATCGTTTCAACCGGCGGGGGCGCAGCGGGGATTGCCTGCCTTAACATGCTGCTGAAGTTGGGCGTCAAACGCGAGAACGTCTGGCTGTGTGACATTCAGGGCGTGGTCCACAAGGGCCGCTCCGAAGACATGACACCTCAGAAAGAAGAATACGCCCAGGACACCGACAAGCGCACGCTGGACGAAGTGATCGAAGGCGCGGACATGTTCCTCGGCCTGTCGGGTCCCGGCGTTCTGAAGCCCGAGATGGTTGCCAAGATGACCAGCCAGCCGATCATCTTTGCACTTGCCAACCCGACACCAGAGATCATGCCGGATGAAGCCCGTGCCGTGGCCCCAGATGCGATCATGGCCACCGGGCGCAGCGATTTCCCGAACCAGGTGAACAACGTGCTGTGCTTCCCATTCATCTTCCGTGGCGCGCTGGATGTGGGCGCGACCGAGATCAACGACGCCATGCAACTGGCCTGTATCGACGGGATCGCAGAACTGGCGCGCGCCACGACCAGCGCCGAAGCCGCCGCCGCCTACAAGGATGAACAACTGACCTTCGGGCGGGATTACCTGATCCCCAAGGCGTTTGATCCGCGCCTTGTCGGGGTTGTCTCTGCCGCCGTCGCCAAGGCTGCCATGGAAAGCGGCGTGGCCACCCGCCACATCGACGATCTGGACGCCTATGTGCAGCGCCTGAACCAGTCGGTGTTCAAATCCGCCCTGCTTATGCGGCCCGTCTTTGCCGCCGCGCGCGCGGCCAACCGGCGGATCGTGTTTGCCGAGGGCGAAGATGAACGCGTGTTGCGCACCGCGCAGGCCGTGCTCGAGGAAACCACCGAGACCCCGATCCTGATCGGTCGCCCCGAGGTGATGGAAACACGCTGCGAACGCTTTGGCCTGAACGTACGTCCCGGCGAACATTTCGAAGTGGTGAACCCGGAAAACGACCCGCGCTATCGCGACTACTGGACGTCCTATCACGAGATTATGCAGCGGCGCGGCGTCAGCCCCGATATCGCAAAAGCCATCATGCGCACCAATTCCACCGCGATTGGCGCCGTGGCCGTGCATCGCGGCGAGGCGGACAGCCTGATCTGTGGTACGTTTGGCGAATTCCGCTGGCACCTCAACTATGTCACGCAGGTGCTGGGCAATGACTCGCTCAGACCGCATGGCGCGCTATCCCTGATGATCCTTGAAGACGGGCCCCTGTTTATCGCCGATACGCATGTCTGGTCGCTGCCAACACCCACGCAACTGGCCGAAACGGTGATCGGGGCAGCCCGCCATGTGCGCCGTTTCGGGATCGAGCCGCGGATCGCGCTGTGTTCACAGTCGCAATTCGGCAACCAGGCCGAAGGATCCGGCAAACGCCTGCGCGAGGCGCTGGCGATTCTGGACAGTGAACCGCGCGATTTCGTCTATGAAGGGGAAATGAACGTCGACACGGCGCTTGACCCCGAGTTGCGCGACCGCATCTTCCCCAATTCGCGGATGGACGGGGCGGCCAATGTCCTGATCTTTGCCCATGCCGACGCGGCTTCTGGTGTGCGCAATATCCTCAAAATGCGGGCGGATGGCCTTGAGGTTGGACCGATCCTAATGGGCATGGGAAACAAGGCACATATCGTGACCCCCTCAATCACCGCACGTGGGCTCTTGAATATGGCCGCCATCGCGGGCACGCCGGTGACACATTACGGATAAGAGCGACGCGGCGGCGCCAAGCGAAAAAACCTTCCTGAGGGGCGCGAATCTCGCGCCCCTTTTATTTGCAATCTAAAAGTTTGCTAATTTGCAAAAAGCGGTAAATTTTCCAGTGAATGCGCGCTTATCTGCTGGTTTGCAAAAATTTGCACCCCTATTCGGGGGCAAGCTGCAAATTCTCCGCGATAATCTGACGCTACGTCGTGAAAACAGGTTGCCCGATCTCCCCCTGCTCTCGTAACTGTTTTGCAACGAGTTTGGAGGAGAATTCCATGACATATAAAGACGTGTACGAGGGCTGGAAAAAGGATCCGGAAGGATTCTGGATGGAAGCCGCCCAGGCCATCGACTGGGACCACGCCCCGAGCAAGGCACTGTTCGACAAGGGGGACAACCTTTACGAATGGTTTGCCGATGCCAAGGTCAATACCTGTTGGAATGCCGTTGACCGTCACGTCGAAGCGGGCCGTGGGGAACAGACCGCAATCATTTATGACTCACCCATCACCCACACCAAACGTGCGATTTCCTATATCGAGCTGCGCAACCGCGTCGCCTCACTGGCGGGCGCACTGCGTGCCAAGGGCGTGGAAAAGGGCGACCGCGTCATCATCTATATGCCGATGATCCCCGAGGCTCTTGAGGCGATGCTGGCCTGCGCCCGACTTGGTGCCGTGCACTCTGTGGTGTTCGGGGGCTTTGCCGCAAACGAACTGGCTGTGCGCATCGACGACGCGAAACCCAAGGCGATCATCGCCGCCTCTTGTGGTCTCGAACCCGGTCGTGTGGTGCACTACAAACCGCTGCTGGACGGCGCAATTGATCTGGCCGAACACAAGCCCGACTTTTGCGTCATCTTCCAGCGCGAACAGGAAGTCGCGCATCTGGAGGAAGGCCGCGACTATAACTGGCACGGGTTCCAGTACGGTGTGGAACCGGCGGAATGCGTCCCGGTCGAAGGCAACCACCCCGCCTATATCCTCTATACCTCGGGCACGACGGGCCAACCCAAGGGCGTGATCCGGCACACCGCCGGTCAGTTGGTCGCGCTGAACTGGACCATGAAAAACCTCTACAACGTCGATCCCGGCGATGTGTTCTGGGCCGCGTCGGACGTTGGTTGGGTCGTGGGGCATTCCTATATCTGCTATGGTCCGCTGATCCACGGCAACACCACCATCGTGTTCGAAGGCAAACCTGTCGGCACGCCAGACGCAGGCACCTTCTGGCGCGTGATTTCGGAACACAACGTCAAATCGTTCTTTACCGCGCCGACAGCCTTTCGCGCCGTGAAGCGCGAAGACCCGACCGGCGAATACGTCAAAAAATACGATCTCTCCTGCCTGAAGCAGGTCTATCTGGCCGGCGAGCGCGCCGACCCCGACACCATCGTCTGGGCGCAGGATCAGCTGCAGGTGCCGGTGGTCGACCACTGGTGGCAGACGGAAACCGGCTGGGCAATTGCCGCCAACCCGATCGGAATTGAAGAGCTGGAAACCAAGCTCGGTTCGCCTACCGTGCCGATGCCCGGCTACGAAGTGACCATTCTGGACGACGCGGGCCATCCGGTTGAGGCAGGCACGCTGGGCGCCATCGCCATCAAGCTGCCCCTGCCCCCGGGCACGTTGCCGAACCTGTGGAACGCGGAAGAGCGGTTCAAGAAATCTTACCTGTCGACCTTCCCCGGCTACTATGAAACCGGCGATGCGGGCATGATGGATGAAGACGGCTATGTCTATATCATGGCGCGGACCGATGACGTCATCAACGTCGCGGGCCACCGCCTGTCGACCGGCGCCATGGAAGAGGTGCTGGCCGGTCACCCTGAGGTCGCAGAATGCGCCGTGATCGGGGTTGCCGACAGTCTGAAAGGCCAGATGCCCGTGGGCTTCCTCTGCCTGAACGCTGGTGTCGACCGCGACCATGACGAAGTGGTCAAGGAAGTCGTGAAACTGGTGCGTGACAAGATCGGCCCCGTCGCCGCCTTCAAACTGGCCGTTGTCGTGGATCGCCTGCCCAAGACCCGCTCGGGCAAGATTCTGCGCGGCACCATGGTCAACATCGCGGATGGCACCGAGTGGAAGATGCCCGCCACCATCGACGATCCGGCCATTCTCGACGAGATCACCGAGGCGCTGCAAAGAATTGGTTATGCCAAAGGCTAAGCTCCCCTGATGCAAGACTGCAAAAGCCCCGCTTTCTGGCGGGGCTTTTTCGTTTGGCCAAGCCCGAGGTTTGAGGTCGCCCCTTTTCCCGCGTGTCCGGCGCCATATATTCAGGCCATGATACGTAAACTTGTTGCCGCCTTCGTCCTGACCGCCCTCACCCTGCCCGCGACTGCGGAGACTCCGATGCAAGACTACACCCCCCCGCCGCCATCCCAGTGGGAGTATCTGAGCGATCAGGTCATGGGTGGCGTCAGCACCGGCAGTTTTCGCGTCGAAGGTCAAGGCGACGCAGCCTTTGTTCACCTCACGGGTGATGTCAGCACGGAAAACAGGGGCGGATTCATCCAGGTCCGCACCCCGCTGACCACGCCCCTGCCCGAGACCACATCGGGTCTGATCCTGCGGGTGCGCGGCAACGCGACCCGCTATTTCGTGCACCTGCGTACCTCGGGCACGATGCTGCCGTGGCAGTATTATCAGGCGGGGTTTGACGTGACCGAAAGCTGGCAAGAGATCCGCATCCCGCTAAGCGCCTTTGAACCCTCGGGGCGCCTGTTACGCGGCACCCCAAAAGCGCAGAGCATTGAAAGCGTCGGTTTTGTGGCCTACGGACGCGACCATGAGGCCGATCTGTCCGCGCGCTGGATCGGCATTTACTAGGCACGCCTTGACGGGGCGGCGCGCGACAGCACACCATGTCACAATGCGCCATCCACATGGGCACCAAGGGAGGTCACGTGGCATATAGCAGACCCAGAGACGAGATCGCGGCCCTGTGCAACTGGGTCACCCATGCCGGCGTGGTGGGCACGCCTTTTGATGCGCTGATCGAGACGTTTTGCGAAAAACTGGTGTCTTCGGGCCTGCCGCTGTTGCGGGTGAACTTCAGCATGCGCGCGCAACATCCGACGGTGGGCGGCTTCGCCTATCGCTGGAAACGTCAGAGCGGGCTGCTGCACGAGGAATATGTCCGGGATTCCAATGTGCATTACGGCTGGGATACCAGCCCCCTGAAGGTGCTGGTCGAAAGCGACGAGACCGAGTTCCGCTATCGTATCACGCCCGATCGGCAACCGTTTCGGTTTCCCGTGATGGAGGAATTGATGCAACAGGGGGCGACGGACTATTTCGCCCAACAGCTGAGCTTTGCCGACCTTTCCCGCAATGACTATAACAATATTCAGGATCCCACGGCTGGCACGATGGGTCTCTTGGCGTCCTGGACCACCGACCGCCCCGAGGGTTTTCTTGAACAGGACATTCAAGACTTGCGCGCGGTGTTGCCCACACTGGGCCTCGCGCTCAAGTCGAATGCCAACTACCGTATGGCGCGGGATCTGTTGGGCGCGTATCTCGGCAGTGATGCCAGCAAACGCGTTATGTCCGGCGAGATCCTGCGCGGCACGACCGACCGGATGAGCGCGGTGATCCTGATGTTCGATCTCTCTGGCTTTACCCGCCTGTCGGAAACGATGCAGGGCGATGATCTTGTTACGATGCTGAATGATTATTATGGCATGGTGGTCGAACGGATCGAGGCGCGGGGCGGCAATGTGCTCAAGTTCATGGGCGACGGCCTGCTCGCAGTGTTTTCAGGCGAGAACGAGACCGAGGCCGGGGCCGATGCGCTGGATGTGATCGAGGCGATCCGCTCCGGCATGGAAGAGGTCAACACCCGCCGCAAGGCCGACGGGCTGCCCGTCACGGGATGCACCATGGCGCTGCATGCGGGGGATGTGTCTTATGGTAATATCGGCGGGCGCAACCGTCTGGATTTCACCGTGATCGGGCCCGCCGTCAACACGACTGCGCGCCTCTCGGGCATGTGCGCCCATGTGGACCAGCCCATCGTGATCTCAGCCCGCGTCGCGGCCCCGCATCTGCTGGCGCGCCCCGCTCTGGTGTCGCTGGGCCAATACCGTCTGCGCGGCGTGGCCGAGCGGCTGGAGCTGTTTACGCTGGATTAGGCGCAGCAGGGTCAGACAAACTGTTCGCGGATCAGGCGCTCTTCCAGGCCGTGGCCCGGGTCAAAAAGGATGCGGTGGTTGATCGCCGGTTCCGAGCGGATTTCCACCACCGCGACATTGTTCACCGAACGGCTGTCGGCATCCGCCATCACAGGGCGTTTTTCGGGGTCTTGCACCTCGAAGCGGACCACGGCGGATTTCGGCACCAGGGCACCCCGCCAGCGGCGCGGGCGAAACGGTGCAATCGCCGTGAGCGCCAGAACATCCGACCCGATCGGCAGGATCGGACCATGGGCCGAATAGTTATAGGCGGTTGACCCGGCAGGCGTCGCGATCAGGGCGCCGTCACAGACCAGTTCATCCAGACGCAGACGGCCATCAATGGTGATCCGCAGTTTCGCGGCCTGAGGCCCCGCCCGCAACACCGAGACCTCGTTGATCGCCAATGCTTCGTGCACGGTGTCGTCCAGACAGGTCGCCCGCATCGACAGGGGGTTGATAACCTCTTCCTCGGCCGCGTTCAGCCGTTCGCGCAGGTCGCTTTCGCTGTAAGCGTTCATCAGGAATCCGACCGTGCCCCGGTTCATGCCATAGACCGGGGTATCAAGGCTCTGGGTCCCGTGCAGGGTCTGCAACATGAACCCATCCCCCCCCAGCGCCACGATCACGTCAGAGTCTTCCGGGGCACAATTGCCGTAACGGCTGACCAAAGCTGCCCGCGCGGTTTGCGCCACAGGCGCATCGCTGGCAAGAAAAGCGATTCTTTCTGGCATGGGTCGCCTCGAATTCCTGTTTCCAATCCCCTAAACCGTGTTTCCTATTGAAACACTTGTCCACCCTCTGCGTCATCATCGCCGCAATGACAAGACGTCACGTCGCTTTCTGGTCTTTCACCCCGGACATGTTTCCTTTAGGAAATCGGCCAACAATCCTTCTGACTGGAGCATCTAGCATGACCACTGTACGCGATCCGGGTTTCTTTACCGAGTCCCTCGCCACCCGTGACCCCGAACTGTTCGGGTCGATCACCGATGAGCTGGGGCGCCAGCGCGACGAGATCGAACTGATCGCATCCGAGAACATCGTCTCTGCCGCCGTGATGGAAGCGCAGGGGTCTGTCATGACCAACAAATACGCCGAAGGGTATCCTGGGCGTCGCTATTATGGCGGCTGTCAGTATGTCGACGTGGCCGAAAACCTTGCCATCGACCGTGCCAAGGATCTGTTCGGTTGCGGGTTTGCCAATGTGCAGCCCAACTCGGGTAGCCAGGCCAACCAAGGCGTGTTCACAGCGCTGCTGCAACCGGGCGACACCATCCTTGGCATGTCGCTGGATGCCGGCGGGCACCTGACCCACGGCGCCAAGCCGAACCAGTCGGGAAAATGGTTCAATGCCATCCAGTACGGCGTGCGCCAGCAGGACAGTCTTCTGGACTATGACCAGGTGCAGGCGCTTGCGACCGAACATCAGCCCAAGCTGATCATCGCCGGCGGTTCGGCCATTCCACGCCAGATCGACTTTGCCAAGTTCCGCGAGATTGCCGACAGCGTGGGTGCCTACCTGATGGTGGACATGGCCCACTTTGCCGGTCTGGTCGCTGCAGGCGAACACCCCTCGCCCTTCCCCTATGCGGATGTGGCCACCACCACCACGCACAAGACCCTGCGCGGCCCGCGCGGCGGCATGATCCTCACCAATGACGAGGCGATTGCCAAGAAGGTCAACTCGGCCATCTTCCCCGGCATCCAGGGCGGCCCGCTGATGCACGTGATCGCGGCCAAGGCTGTCGCTTTTGGCGAAGCCCTGCGTCCTGAGTTCAAAGAGTATCAGAAACAGGTGCGCGCCAATGCCGTGGCGCTGGCGGACCAGTTGATGAAGGGCGGTCTCGACATGGTCACCGGTGGCACCGACACCCATGTGATGCTGGTCGACCTGCGCCCCAAGGGCGTGAAGGGCAACGCCACTGAAAAGGCACTGGGACGTGCGCATATCACCTGCAACAAGAACGGCATTCCGTTTGACCCGGAAAAACCCATGGTCACCTCGGGCATCCGTCTGGGTACACCCGCCGGCACCACACGCGGCTTTGGAGAGGAAGAATTCCGCCAGATCGCCGACATGATCGTCGAGGTTGTGGACGGGCTCGCCGCCAATGGTGAAGAAGGCAACGGTGACGTCGAAGAAGCGGTCAAGGCCAAGGTCGCCGCGCTTTGCGCCCGCTTCCCGCTTTATCCGGACCTCTAAGTCCCTTTGGTTTGTAAGTTTCACCGCCGTCCCTTGCCGGGGCGGCGGTTCTTTTTTGGGAAGGGGAGACAGGGGCCTTGCCCCTCTTGGCCCCGGACAGGGTCCGGGGCCAATTCACCCCAAGGTATTTTTCCCAAGAAAAAGATGTGGCCGGACAGCAGACGCCCAGTCAGATAAAGCCGCGCCAGCGCAGGACGATGACGATTGCGGCGGCAAGGGTCAGAAGCCCGAGAGAGATTGAGCCCAGCACGCTCAGGATCGTGCCTTTCCGGCGGTCCCAGACATCAACTGTCTCGAAATGGGCGTGCAGCGCGGCATAGGCCTTGTCGACCTTGGCCGGGTCGACCGCCATGCGCAGCTTGGGGTGGCCCGCGAACTGTTCGGCCTCGACCAGAATGGCGGCATGGCCGTGCATGTGTTTGGGCATGCGTCGTCCGATCTTGCGCATGGCGCGCCCAAGATCCCTGCTTTTCACAGAAAACTTTTCCCGTGCGAGGTCGCACAGGAGGGCATTTTTCTTTTGAATGTCGCGTGCATCAATCATCCTGCCCCCACCCTAATCGGCGGCGGAGAAAGGCTCAACAGGTCTAGTCAGGGCGCGCGGGGGCGGGTATCAGGGCCACATGTTGAACTACATCGAATACGGCACCCGCAGCGAGAAACCGGACCTGATGATCGTGCACGGCCTTTACGGGTCGGGCCGCAACTGGAGCGCGATAGGCAAACGGCTGGGATTGGAGCGTCGCGTGATCAGCGTGGACCAGCGCAACCACGGCGACAGCCCACGATTTGACACCCATAGCTACGAAGACATGGCCGGTGATCTGGCCGAGGTGATCGCAGCGCAGGACGGTCCGATAGACGTGCTGGGCCATTCGATGGGAGGCAAGGCTGCGATGGTGCTGGCCCTGACCCGTCCCGAGCTGGTGAACCGTCTGATCGTCGCTGATATCGCCCCCGTTGCTTATGCACATGACCAGACACGGCACATCCAGTCGATGCGAGATTTGGACCTGTCACAGGTCGAGAAACGGTCGGACGCGGTGGCGCAACTGGCCGAGAGCGTTGATGATCCGGCCTTGCGCAGCTTTTTCACGCAATCACTCGACGTGGCGAGGAAACGATGGAAGCTGAACCTTGACGTGCTGGAAGCGGAAATGCCCAAGATCATCGGCTTCCCCGACATCACCGGCCAATACGAGGGGCCGACGCTGTTCCTGTCGGGGGCGAACTCGGATTACATGAAATCCGAGTACCGCCCTACTATACGCAAATTCTTTCCGCAGGCGCGCTTTGCAAAGCTGAACGATGCAGGCCATTGGCTGCACGCGGAACAACCGCGCGCTTTCATTGCGTCGGTTCAGGCGTGGCTTGACCGCTAGGTCAGACGCGTTCGTAAAGCGCCTTGGTCACCAGATAGGTGACCGGGAAGGATGCGATGAACCCGATCAAGGCCGCCCACAGGATCGGTGCCATGGTATCATATCCCATGGTCAGGGCGACAACGATGGCGCTGCCGGCGATGGTGGAACCGATAAAGAGATGCAGAATAAATGCGAGCCGGAACATATTGGGCCTCTTATTGATGTATTTCCAACATAGCTTTATCGGCGACTCACCCCAACGTCCTTGATCTGTGTCAGGTCACATTCAGCTTTTGAGACCTCTTGTCCCCGGCGCGGGGGGCGTTTCGGCACCCCCGGCAAAGCATTGTGCTCGCGCCATCCATGCAGTGGCGACGGGGCCGATGACCGAAAGGCGGGTGTCGGCGACATTACGGGTTTGCGTGACCACCTGACAAAATTCCTCGGCGGGTCCTTTGATCACCTCGGTGTCGCTGGGGTCGCCATAGGTCCAGACAGCCCCGGACGGTGCGGTCAGGCGCAGATGGGGCATCATTTCGGGCACGGGCTGCCCATGGACGCGGAAGCTCCAACCAAAGGTATTGACCCCCAGCATCACGATATTGCCGATCCGGTCGGTGTTCTGGCGTACCAGACCCAGCACGTCATAAATTTCTTGCCCGTGCGCCCAGGTTTCCATCAGCCGGGCCGTAGCGGAAGACCGTACACTCATATCCGGTCCCGCCCATTTCACGCGCGCCGATGGATCAGCCTCGGCAAACCGCGCGGCGAGCGCGCGAAAGAGATCCGCCCAAGTCTGTACAAGTTCCGGGCCCGCGAGGCCGCGATCGGCCAGCCAGCCCTTTTCAAAATCGCGCAGGCTGCCCCCCGATTTCAGGATGGGAGCAATCGGGGCGAAAAAGTCAAAGAACCCCGCCTCGTCGCGCAGGGACAGGTCCGCCGCGTGGTTCCAGATATGCAGATGCCCGATCACGTTTTCGATCGTCCACCCCTTGAAGGCGGTCACCTCGGCAAGACCGTCACTGTCGAGCGTTTCGACCAGAGACAGAAGCGCGTTGCTTTCGTCGAGAAAATCATGTGCCTGTTGCATTTATTCCGTGTTCCCCGAAATTTCCAAAATCATGGCGCCCGCAGCCAGTTGCATTTCCGTTGCGGCGGCAATTTCTGTGACTGTGCCCGAAACGGCGGCCAGAATCTCGTGTTGCATTTTCATGGCTTCCAACACGGCGAGCTTTTGCCCTTTTTCGACGCGGTCTCCGACGGCCACGGTCAGATCGATCAGGCGACCGTGCATCGGTGCGGTGACATACCCAAGCCCGCCGCCCTCGTCCATGCGCGGCGCGCCGGATATGTCTGTGACGGAGAAACTCTGGTTCGGCAGAGCGATCCAGAGGCCCCTTGCGCCGGTGTTCAGGAACACGCCCTCGATACGCTGACTGTTCACATTTACGGCAAAACGCGGGGGAGCCAGATCAAGGGTTTCGATCATGTGCAGGTCGTCGCCGACATGCACCTCGTACCCCGTGCCCAAGGGCAAGACCCGGCAGGTCAGCGGAGCGTCGTCATGGTCATAGGTCACGACACCCGGGATCGGTTGGGCACTGGACCAGTTCAGCAATTCGGGTGCGACCCGTGGTGCGGCGCGGCGGGATACCTCGGCGCGCACTCCATGATGCACAAGCGCGGCAAGGGCATAGCCAAGGCTGCTGCGGTCTGCCCCCGAAAAGCTTTCGCCATAGGTGCGCGCGATGAATCCGGTGGTGGCCTCCCCTTCCGCGAATTCCGGCTGCCCCAGGGCATCAATCAGGAAGTCGCGGTTGTTAGCCGGCCCGAAAAGCGCAGCACCCCGCATTGCGCGCAGCAGGCGCAGGCGGGCCTCTTCCCGCGTCGCGCCATGGGCGACAACCTTGGCCACCATCGGATCATAGAATGGCGACACCTCTCCGCCAGTTTCAATCCCCGCATCGACACGGATCCCCGCACCTTCTGGCGGCAGCCAGAGCGCGACTGGTCCCGCCGAAGGCAGAAACCCCTCGGCGGGGTCTTCGGCGTAGAGGCGCAGCTCGATGGCGTGCCCGACGGACGTTACGTCGTCTTGCGACAGGCCCAGCGGCAGGCCGGCAGCCACACGCAATTGCAGCGCGACAAGGTCGATCCCTGTGACCATTTCCGTCACCGGATGTTCAACCTGCAGCCGCGTGTTCATTTCAAGGAAATAGAATTCTCCAGAGGTATCGAGCAGAAATTCCACCGTGCCGGCCCCGAAATAGTTCACGGCACGTGCTGCCGCGATGGCGGCGGCGCCCATGCGGTCGCGCAGGTCTTGGTCCACGGCGGGTGACGGGGCTTCCTCGATGACCTTCTGATGGCGCCGCTGGACGGAACAGTCCCGTTCGCCGAGATGGATGATATTGCCGAGGGTATCGCCGAACACCTGAATTTCCACGTGGCGCGGTTCGATCACGGCCTTTTCCAGGATCAGGTGGTCCGAACCAAAGGCGTTTTGCGCCTCGGATCGCGCAAGGGCCAGGGCGGCGGGCAGGTCAGCAGCCTCGGCCACAAGGCGCATCCCCTTACCCCCGCCGCCGCCGGCGGCCTTGACCATGACGGGAAAACCGATGTCGGCAGCGGCAGACAGCAAGCGGGCCTCGGACTGATCCTCGCCCTGATAACCGGGCACGCAGGGCACGCCCGCGTCGATCATCAGGCGTTTGGCGCGCGCCTTGTCGCCCATGACATCAATGGCTTCAGCCGAGGGCCCGATGAACACAAGCCCCGCCTTGGTCACGGCGCGGGCAAAGTCCGCGTTTTCGGACAGAAACCCATAGCCGGGATGGATCGCCCCGGCCCCTGTGTCGCGCGCGGCGGCAAGAATGCGGTCGGTTCGCAGATAGGACTCGGCTGCAGTTGCGGGGCCGATGCAGACAGCTACATCTGCCATGCGCACATGGGGGGCGGTCCGGTCGGCTTCGGAATAAACCGCGACCGTGCGAAAGCCCGCCTTGCGGGCGGATGCCATGATCCGCAGGGCAATTTCGCCGCGATTGGCGATCAGAACAGTGTCAAAAGGGGCCATTAGTCTCTCCTCACATCCGTGCCACGCCAAAGCTGTTGGGGTTGAGCGACCGCGCCCGCCCCTCCAGCACCGTTTCAAGGGCAAAGCCCAGAACCTTGCGCGTGTCGCGCGGGTCAATCACTCCGTGATCCAGACAGCGCCCCGAGCCGTAGAATGCGCTTTCCTGCGCGGTGAAATGGGCCGAAATCGCTTCTTCCTGCGCCTTGAGCCTGTCTTCATCCACCGCGACGCCTTTGCGCATGGCCCCGACGCGGGCGACGGTGCTCATGGTTTTGGCGGCCTGTGCGCCGCCCATCACGCCAATCGCTGCGTTCGGCCATGAAAAGAGAAAATCCGGCTCGTAGGCATAGCCACACATGCCATAGTTGCCCGCCCCGAAGCTGGCCCCGATATACATCGATATTTTGGGCACCCTTGCGTTGGTCACGGCCTGGATCATCTTGGCCCCGTGCTTGATCATGCCGGCCTGTTCATAGTCGGTGCCGACCATGTAGCCGGTGATATTGTTCAGGAAGACAAGCGGCACGCCCGCCTGATCGCAGAGCTGGATGAACTGCGCGGCCTTGGTGGCCCCTGCCGGATCAATCGGGCCGTTGTTGCCGATGATCCCCACACCCAGCCCCATGATCGTGGCCTGTGCGCAGACCACGCTGCCCCCGTAGAGCGGTTTGAAATCCTCGAAATCCGAACCGTCGACCACCCGTGCCAGCACTTCGCGCACATCGTAAGGCGTGCGATGGTCGGTCGGCACGACGCCCGCCAGTTCGTCGGCATCATAAATTGGCGGCACATAGTCCCGGCGCGGCAAGTCGGGCTGACCCGCATTCCAATTCAACCGGTCCACCACATCGCGCGCCAGCGACAGGGCGTGCGCGTCGTCATCTGCCAGATATTCCACCAATCCCGAGGTCGAGGCATGCATCTCTGCGCCGCCCAGTTCGCGTTCATCCGCCTGTTCGCCCGTGGCCGCATGCAAAAGTGCCGCCCCCGCAAGCGCCGCAAGCCCGTTTTCGCGCACCCCGATCACGTAATCCGACATGCCCGGCATATAGGCCCCGCCTGCCGTCGAAGGGCCGTGCAGCACCGCCACTGTGGGTACGCCAGCGGCACTCATCTGGGCCAGATTGCGGAACATCGCCCCGCCCTGCACGAAGAATTCGACCTTATAACCCATAAGATTTGCGCCTGCGCTTTCGACAAGGTGGATCAGTGGCAGTTTCTGGCGCTTGGCGATGGATTGCAGGCTCAGGATCACATCGAGCGACGCCTCGACCAGAGATCCCGCGCGGATGCCGCTGTCATCGGCCCAGACCAACGCCCGCACCCCGTTCACAAAACCGATCCCGCAAATGATACTTGCCCCCGGCACGGATGTATCCGGGTTCTGGTCCTCGACCAGATAGTTGGCCAGACTGTGTAATTGTAGGAAGGGCATGCCGGGATCCAACAGCCGCGCCACCCGTTCATGCGGATTGATCTGCCCGCGCCTGGCAAAGGTCGCGTTGCGCTTGGCAGACAATGCGGGCGCGCGCGCTTCAAGCGCACGCAACTCTGAGATCAGCGCCAGCATGTTGTCTCGGTTTTTAAAAAAGCCGTCCGAGTTCGGCTGGATGCGTGATTGGAAAACAGCCATTAGTCGGTCTCCGTCAGTGCGGCTGGAATGGGAATCGGCGTGTCGAGCAGGATCTGGGCATAGGTCTTGCCCTGCGGGTCGTTGCGCAAGGACGCCATGCCGCCACCGCCCAGAACATCGTGCAACAGGATGTTGATCGCGCCCGTGCCGGGCAGGAAAAACCGTTCCACATCCCCTTGCAGGAAATGGGCGAACCGTCGTGTGATTTCAGCCTCGTCCAGCGCGGCCCAGATCCATGGCGCATAGGCCGGATCACGTGGCAGGATGCCGATATTTGCCTTATCGCCCTTGTCTCCCGAGCGTGCAACCGCGAGGTCGGAAAGGGGGCACGTCATGTCGGCCTGCCCCTGCGGCGGCATAGGGATTTGAGGGGCAATGTCGTCAACTGGCGCGCCCGTTTCCGGCGGCAGCGCGATTTTGCGCCCGTCAATCTCGACCGTAATGGTGAGCATGTCTTTTGGCGTCAGGAAGGAAAATAGGCGCACCACGGGGGACGGGCGCGATTGCCCGCCCGCGAACAGGCTCAGCCCCGGAGGCGTCGCCAGGGCAAGCCCCGTCATTTCCTTGATCAGCAGCCCCGCCGCGCGCGCATCGGGATGCCGCGCCGCGATTTTAAGTGCCACGTCGCGCGCATCAGTTTCGCGAGCACTTGCGCCGTAACAACTTTCGTCACCCGTGATCTCGACAAGAGTTTCGGTGAAATCCGGGGCATTGAGCGCCCGAAGTTTCCGGCGCGCGCGGACGAATGTGGCCTCGGCAAAAAGTCGGGCCTTATCCGCCGCATCCTGCCCCTGAAAAAACACGATCGTGCCCGCCCGGAACCCGTCCGCATAGGTCGTACTGACCTTGTAGGTCGCGGGTGCCGCACGCCCCCGCGCCCCGGTCACACGAACGCGGTCGGGCCCTTCCTGCTCTAACGAAACCTGAGTGAAATCACACACCACGTCCGGCAGAATATAGGCTGCGGGGTTCCCGATCTCGTAAAGCATCTGTTCGCCGACCGTGGCCACGCTGACCTGTCCGCCGGTGCCCTCGGGCTTGGTGCAGACAAAGGTGCCGTCGCGATGCATTTCAGCCACCGGATAGCCGATGTTGACAATATCCCCGGCCACGTCGCGCCAGTCGGTGAAATTGCCACCAGTCGCTTGAGGGCCGCACTCAAGGATATGCCCCGCCAGGGATCCGGCGCTCAGAAGGTCATGGTCCTGTCGCCCCCAACCAAAGGCATGGATGCAGGCCCCAAGGGTGACGGCACTGTCCACGCAACGCCCCGTGATGACGATGTCAGCCCCTTCGTCCAGTGCACGGGCAATGGGAAAAGCCCCCAGATAGGCGTTGATGCTGGCGGGGTTCTCCGGAAAGTCCGCGCCCGAAAACATCTCGCGCATCCGGGCAAAATCGGCCCGTCGATGCAGCAGATCATCGCCCGTGACCACGGCCACCGATAGCGACAGGCCGCGGGCCGCGATCTCTTTGCGCAGGGCCTCGGCGCAGGCACTTGGGTTCATGCCGCCCGCATTCGAAATGATGCGCACCCCCTGACCCGCGATATCTTCAAGGTTGGGTGTCATGACATGGGTCACAAAATCCGTGGCATATCCGGCCGCCGGATCCTTGGCGCGCTGGCGCGCCATGATCGACAGGGTCACCTCGGCCAGATAGTCGAACACGATAAAGTCGAGCCCGCCTGCGCGCAGCAGTTGGGGCAAGGCCATATCCGACTCTCCCCAGAAACCGGCAGCCCCGCCGATGCGGATCATGTCACGCTTTGTCATGCTCTCCTCCGTCGCTGCGTCACTTGGCAACGGGCTTGAGTGAACACCACTCATCATTTATGAGTCAAGCTCACAGAACAAGATGTGACGCACCGGAACTTTGCCCTTTGTCGCGTTTGGCGGAAGGAACACACAGATGAAAAACCCCTTTGAGACCGACGAAATCCGGGACTTCCGGGATATGATCCGGCGTTTTATCGACAGTGAAATCCGCCCCTTTGCGGATGCGTGGGACGAAGCCGGCGCCATTCCGTGGGAGTTGCACGAAAAGATCGGGGCGCTGGGGGTTTTCGGGTTCGGTATTGACGAGGCTTACGGTGGCCTTGGCATGGAAAACGCCTTCATGCGCGCCGCGTTCAACGAAGAGATGGGCAAGATCGGCGCAGGGGGCGTACCTGCGGCGCTTGGCGGGCGCATGATTTCGATCGGGCCGATCCACGATCTGGCCAATGAAGAAATCAAGTCCGAAATCCTTGCCGATATCGTGCTGGGGCGCAAAGGATCTGCGCTTGGGATCACCGAGCCATCAGGCGGATCGGACGTGGCAAACCTGAAGACCACCGCGCGCAAGGACGGCAACCATTACGTGCTGAACGGGTCCAAGACCTTTATCACCGGCGGTATGACGGCCAGCCATTTCGTGATTGGCGCGCGCACCGGTGGCCCGGGCCTTGAGGGGATTTCCCTGTTCCTAGTGGATGCGGGTGCCGAGGGGTTCTCGCGCAGTGAGCTGGATCGCAAGATGGGCTGGTGGGCGTCGGATCAGGCCAGCCTGTTCTTTGATGAATGCCGCGTGCCCGCTACGCATATGCTGGGTGAGGAAAACCGCGGGTTCCTCGCAATCATGAACAACTTCAACTTCGAGCGTCTCGCGCTGGTGGCGCAATGCCTCGGCATGATGAAAACCTGTCTGGCCGAAGCGATTGCCTGGGCGCAGGATCGCGAAACATTTGGGCGTAAATTGATCCGGTCGCAGGTGATCCGTCACAAGATCGCGGAGATGTCCGTGCGGATTGATACCTGCGAGACCTACCTGAACCAGATTTGCTGGGCCATCGAGAACGACGCCATGCCCGTGGCTGAGATAAGTAAGGCTAAGTTTCACACGACCAAGGCGCTGGAATACTGCGCCAGCGAGGCCATACAGATTATCGGGGGCGCGGCCTATTTGCGGGGGCATTCGGTCGAGCGCATCTATCGAGAGGTCAAGGTCATGGCCATCGGAGGCGGGTCGGAAGAGATCATGCGCGATCTTGCCGTGCGCCAGATGGGGCTTTGAGCATGGCCACCAAACGCGAGAAACTGGAACAACGCGAGGCAGCCATTCTCGACGCCGCGCGCGAGGTGTTTACCTCGGTCGGGTATGAAAAAGGGCGCATCGCGGAAATCGCGCGCAAGGCGGGCGTCGCCGAGGGCACGATCTATCTGTACTACAAGACCAAGCAGGATCTGGTGCGCGCTGTCATCAACGCCTATTGGTCAGACCTGACCAAGCGCGCGCGCGATACTGTGGACACATCTCTACCCTTCTTTGCGCAACTGGAACAGTTTGCCCGCTTTCACATGACCTCATTTCACGAAGATATCGACTATATCGACCTGAACCTTGCCATGCGGGTGCAGCACCTTGGCTTTGTGGCGCCCGTGGACATGATCCGGGGCTATGTGCGGGTCTTTGACGAAATGTTCGCACGGGCGCTGGATCGTGGCGAGATCACCAGCGCCGCGTCACCTTGGGTCGCGCGGGACCTGTTCTTTGGCACGCTGGAACATTCCTCGCGGTCGGTTTTCCTTGATCCCGGAAAGTCCGCCGAGGACTGTATCGCGAATCTGATGACGGTGTTTCGTGCCACCTATGGCGGGGGCGGCGAAGCAAAACATGGGGCGCTGGACGACGCGATCACACGGTTGGAAGCTGCGGTCGCCCAGCTGAAAACCCTATAGCCCAAGCACCAGCTTGCCCCCCTTGGCGCGCGAACAACAGGCCATCATGCGATCCTGCCCGTCACGTTCTTCGGAACTCAGCACCTTGTCGCGGTGGTCAATCTCGCCTTCGAGAACGGCCACTTCGCAGGTACCGCACAAGCCCTCGTTGCAATCACAGGGCACATCCACGCCCGCAGCCGTGAGGGCATCCAGCAGCGTCTGGTCATTGCCGACGCTCAAGGTCAGGCCACTGTCCTTGAGGGCGACTTCGAAGGCATGTTCCTTGTCCGGGTCCAGACCGGAAGACACACCCGAGAAATGTTCCACATGCAAGCTGCCCTCTGGCCAATCGTTTGCAAGGGTTTCGAGATGGTCGAGCATCCGTTCGGGCCCGCAACACCAAAGCTGTCGCCCTGCAAGGCCCGCCCCAAGGGCCGCGAGGTCAAGGCGCCCGCCTTCCTCTTTGATATGCAATTGCAACGCGCTGCCATGATCAGCCACCACCCGGTCCAACAACGCCATCCGGTCTCGGGATGTGCCGCAATAGTGAATCTCATAAGGTTTACCCAGCGCACGCAGCCGGTCCGCCATGGCAAGGATCGGCGTGATCCCGATACCACCTGCCACGAGCACATGCCCGGATGCGGCTTCATCCAGCCGGAAATGATTGCGCGGCCCCGCAATATGAACCATATCGCCCGCTTTCAGGGCTTCGTGAAAATGCACGGACCCACCGCGCCCCTCATCTTCGCGCAGGATACAGACGCTATAGGTGCTGGTATCGTCCTGCGATCCGCAGAGGGAATATTTCCGGCGCATGGTTCCTGACACGAGGTCGATATGCGCCCCCGCTGTCCAGCGCGGCAGATCACGCCCGCGCGGATCCTGCAGGTCGACCCGCATCACATCTATGGCGATATGGGTCACACCCACCACCCGCACCTGCCGCAGGATATCATCCTTGACCGGCGCCCCTATGCGGAAACTCTGTCCCCCCTGAAGAACACCCGGATCGCGCCGTTCGGGGTTCTGCGCCGGGTCCCATTCCACCAACAGCTTTTCCGGGCCGCGGAACGAGGTGTTGGGAAGATAGCTGAACTCTTGCCCCTCTTTCAGGCGCATATGCGGCAGGCGGCGGCTGAATTCTTCGAGAAACACCCGCATCTCCATGCGACCGATATTCTTGCCCATGCATTGATGCGCGCCATAACCAAAGGTCAGGTGTTCGGCAGCGTTGTCGCGATAAATATCAATCTGGTCGGGGTTTTCCCAATGGCGCGGGTCCTTGTTGGCGCTGGCCATCACGATCAATAGCTTACCGCCTTCAGGAATATCCACCCCGCCCACCTGTGCGGGGGCCGTGGCCACGCGCCGCCAGGCCACGATTGATCCCGCCACGCGCAGGCATTCCTCGACCGCGCTGGGGATCAGGGCCGGATTTTCGCAGATGTCTTCCCAGGCATCTCGGTTCGACAGAAGGGTCAAAAATGCATTGGCCGTGGCATTCGAGGTGGTTTCGTGCGCCGCCGCAAGAATGGCCATCATCATCGACCGCATATAGCTCTCGGTGACAATCTCCGGGTGCTTCATGTGCTGGCGGATGGTTTCATACATCCACCCCTCGCCCGTGGGATCGGCCCACATGTCATCCAGAATCCGGTTCGCAACCTGCCAGAATCGCCCCACGTTTTCAGAGATTTCAAGCTGCTCTTCTTCGGTCGGACGACCCCATGTGTTCAACGTGTGGGCGACGGCAAATTTCTTGAGCTCCTCTGCCCCTTCGTTCGGCACCCCAAGGAAATGCATGGCCACGGTTAGCGGGATTTCAAAGAACATGTCCGCCACCAGATCGGCATGACCGCGATCAATGAAGCGGTCCATATACTGGCGTGTTAGCTGCCGGACCGCCGGTTCATGCCTGGCAAGGTTTTCGGGCAGAAAATCCTCGAGCAACAAACGGCGCCGCGCCATGTGATCGGGCTCATCCTCGTTCACCATGGTGCGCTGCATGTTGAAGCCATAGCGCGCCAGAATATCCAGCGCCTTTGGCGGGGCCGGCGTGATTTTCTCAAGCGCATTGGCCGGCGAGAACAGGATGTTGTCGCGAAACACCGCCTTCACGTCCTCGTACCGCGTGACCACCCAATAGCCGAGCTCGGGGCTGTAGAACACGGGTTCTTCCTCGCGCGCCCAGCGCAATGCCTCGGCGGGATCAACCTGATAAGGGCCCTCAAACGGGTTAAACGCAGCGGCCTGTGTCGAAATTGGACATCCGGTCGGCGAAAGACCGTTATCCACGGGGCAGGATGGGTGCGACATGTCTCCTCCAGTTTTTTATCGCGCGAACCTTTACTTTTATCGCACAATCGGTGACTCTTTTTGCAAAGTCAAGGAGGGGACCGATGAGCACGCTCAAAACTCTGGATCGCGGCTTGAAGGCGCTTGAAGTCGTGGCGCGCTGGCCCGAAGGCATTTCGATCGCCGATCTGGCTGCCGCGTTAGAGGTGGATCGTGCGATTGCCTACCGGATCGTGACCACGCTGGAACAGCACGGCATGGTGCTACGCCTGCCCGAGGGGCGCCTGGTGCTGGGGGCAGGTATTCTGGGACTGGAGCGCAGGTTCGAACCGCAATTCCGTCATCGCGCGCGGCCGTTTCTGGACAGGTTGGCATTTGACACGCAGGCAACTGCATTCATCTCGGTCGCACAACAGGACAAATGCGCGGCGATCCTTGTCGCCGAACCCGAAGACGTGCTGATCCGGGTCGGGTACCGCGTCGGCAGCACGCACCCTATTACCCAAGGGGCAGCCGGACTTGCGATTCTGGCTGGGCGTCCAGCGGCGCCAGATGACCCCCCCGAAATCATCGAGGCCCGCGCGCAAGGCTATTCCCTGACGCGCGGAGCCTTGCAGAAAGGCGCGGTTGGCGTCGCTTGCCCGATCGCGGGCGGCACATTAGAGGCCAGCGTCGGGGTGGTCGCAATGGAAGACATAGATGCACCGCGCGCTATCGAGAAGGTCTCGGCCTGCGCCACGGCGCTCGCTGGTCTTCTGTCGGGTCAGGTCACCCGCGAGACTGTCTGATACTTGGGGTTTTGCCACAGGTTTTCGCGCATAACCTCTTCCAGCCTCTCTGCCGCCGCAACGACATCGTCCTCATCGACGTAAAGCGGGGTAAACCCGAACCGCATGATATTCGGTGCGCGAAAGTCCCCGATCACACCGAGGTCAATCAGCGCCTGCATCGCCGCGTATCCATGCTCAAACGCAAAGGACACCTGCGACCCGCGGTTTTTCGGATCACGCGGACTGACCAGCGTCAGATCGGGGCAGCGGCGCTCGACCTCGGTGATGAACAGTTCCGACAGGCGGATTGACGCGGCGCGCAGGTCGGCCATGTCCATATCATTCCAGACGGTCAGCGCCTGTTGCAGCACGGCCAGTTGCAGGATGGCGGGCGTACCCACGCGCATCCTCTCTGTCGACATGGCGGGGCGATAGTTTGGCTCCATCGCGAAAGGCGCATCATGGCCCAGCCACCCGGCAAGCGCCGGACGAATGACCTGCACCAGATCGGGGCGCACATAGATAAAGGCAGGCGCGCCAGGGCCGCCGTTGAGGTATTTATAGGTGCATCCGACCGCAAATTCCGCGTTGCATCCTGTCAGGTCCACGGGCACAGCCCCGGCGGAATGCGCCAAATCCCAAATTACCACCGCCCCGACCTCGTGCGCGCGCGCTGTGATCGCCTGCATGTCATGCATTCGACCCGTCCGGTAGTCGACTTGGGTCAGCATCACGACGGCCACATCGTCGGAAATAGCCGCGACCACATCCTCGGGGTTCGGGGTTTTCAGCACATGGCCCCGACCCATCGTATCCAGCAGACCCTGCGCTATATATAGATCGCTTGGAAAGTTACCCGCGTCAGACAGAACCACCTTGCGTTCAGGGCGCAGATCAAGGGCAGCAGCAAGCGCCTGATAAACCTTGATAGACAATGTGTCACCGGTTGCCACCGATCCTGCAGGCGCCCCGATCAACCCAGCGATCCGGTCGCCGACCACACGCGGCAGGTCCATCCAACCGGCACTGTTCCACGCCCGGATCAACTGCCCGCCCCAGTCATCTTGGATGACCTTCTGGGCCGCCTCAACAGCCCCTTTCGGCAGAACGCCGAGGGAATTTCCGTCCAGATAGATCACACCCTCCGGCAGATCGAACAACGATTTTTGAGGTAACGAAACGGGCATGAACTTGGCCTCTTGTGTAACATGTTATGCGGAAAACAGCATCAGAAGCCGCAAATGTCCAGCACAAGGCCAAAGTGGCGCGCCCTGATTCCCGCCCAAGCCGCATTGCCGTTGACGTAAACATCCCCTTTTCCCCTGCTATTTCCATCATGCCCGGTGCATTCAGCAATGTGAATTGGTAAAGCAATTTGTCCGGTTGAGTAATTTTCGAAAAGAAAATGCGGCAAGTGCGAAATAAATGCGTCACATCACTTGCCATTCGTAAAAGATGATCTGTATTCTCGTATTTGCAAGCAGCATAACTTGGCGACAGAACAGGCTGCACTTACACCCCTCGCTCCCCGTGGTTTGATCGGTGGCCAAGGCTGCTTGCGGTTTCTCCCAAATGACTGAAAACTGCGACGCTTTCGAAGCTTGCCCTGCGCGCGTGAATACCCGATAACGGGGCCAATCAAGGAGATTTGCCATGTTTGCGCGCATCTATCAGCCGGCCCGGAACGCCATGACCTCGGGCACCGCGAAAACCAAGACCTGGATCCTGGAATATTCGGCCTCTGAAGCCAAGAACATTGACCCCTTGATGGGCTGGACCGGCAGCGGCGACACCCAAGCACAGGTCAAATTGCGTTTCCCCACCAAGGAAGCGGCGCTTGAATATGCACGCGAGCACGGCATCGACGCGCAGGTGACAGACCCCCACAAGCGCAAGCCCAACATCCGCCCCGGCGGTTATGGCGAAAACTTCGCGACCAACCGCAAGGGCCCTTGGACCCACTAAGGGCCACAAAACCTTTTCTGATTACGCCACAAAGGCCCGCGTTGCTACGCAGGGTTTTCGGCACGTGATTCGCGGTGGTTTATTCCTTGTCGCAAGCCCCTAAAAAGGGGCAGGCAGGCAAATGAGCAACCACACCCCCGGCGCGTCCGGGCGCGCCGTCGGACCCACCGACGATGATCTGCTTTTCATCGGAAAACTGCATTGTCTCGACAGTTTTGCTCCGTGCATGGCCAGCTGCCAGCAGCCACCCTGGCGCGGATACACTATCCGGCCCTGAACCGTGGGTGCGTGCGGTTCTTCACAAATTCCGACGGCAAGATGGCAGCGGCTCTGATCTGGGCGCGGCTTGACCATAGTGTCACCAAGCGCCTGTTGCAGGACAGGATCCCGCCAACCGAGGCCGAATGGACCGCGGGCAACACCCTTTGGCTTCTTGATCTGGTTGCCCCGTTTGGTCACGGCAAAGATATCGCGCGCCACATCGCACGCACGCCGCCGGAAGAACCGTTCTATTTCGCCCGCCTCAATACATCGGGAAAATTTCGCAAAATCGTCCGGGGCGATGACACCGTTGTCAAAGGGCGGGTCACCACCTGGCATGGACTGCCCGAGACTATGTTCTAATGGGTACTCCCGACGCAGTAACCGAAGACGTCGATGTCGTTGGCGGCCTTCTGACCTCCAGCGGCGATATCGACTATTTCCTTGGGGATGACACTGGCGAATGGACGGCAGAGACGATTTCAGGGGCCTATGGCAGTGCGCTAGAGATCGACGCGGACGGCAACTGGAATTACACTGCGCTGAACGACCATCCCGCAGGGCCCGCGTCCTGTCCAGGATTTGCGCGCAGGTGATCTGGTTCTGACACGTGACGATGGCCCGCAAATGCTGCGTTGGATCGGCGGCGCTACGGTGGCCTTGCGGGACCCTGATCTGGTCGCAAATCTTAGTCCAGTGCGCATCCGCCCCCATGCCATCGGCCCCGGTATCCCCGCGCAAGATCTTTTTGTATCGCCGCAACACCGCATTTTGATCTCGCAGACGGATACAGCGTTGCTGTTTGGCGAAAGCGAAGTATTTTGCGCCCCAGCGCATCTTTTGAAACGGGGTGACGATCACCCGGGAACCCGCCCCATCCGTCACCTATTTTCATCTGCTGTTTGACACCCACCAGATCGTCGCCAGCCACGGGTGTTTCACCGAGAGTTTTTATCCGGGCACGGTTGATCTTGACCGGCTGGAGCAGGCCCAGTTGCGAGAGCTATTTCGCCTGTTCCCCGACCTGGCGACCCTGCCGCATAGTTATGGCCGCCTCGCCCGGATGAGCCTGCGCAGCCACGAGGCGCGGCTGATCCGGGTCCGCATCCTACCAGACGCCCCCAGCGCCCCAAACCAGGGACAGAATCCCTCTGGGCAAAGCGCGCAGCTTGGATTAGGTAACGGGCAAGCGGTCCCTTAGCTCAACTGGATAGAGCAGCTGACTTCTAATCAGCAGGTTGAGGGTTCGAGTCCTTCAGGGATCGCCAGTCAAAAAATAATCAACAAAAACATTGACATAAAGCATGTGGTTACCATCACATGTGGCGAAACTTACACCACACAGGTACACCACGCAGGAGTTCCCATGAGCCATCTGGACCAACCTCGCGGAGAAGGCACCGCCTACCGATTCCGCATGAAGACGCCGCGAAGTCTCCAAGGCCGACACAACCCTTGGACCAACAAACCTTTCGGAACATGGATTATTCGGAGCATGAATGGAGAGAGGCACAGGCCGTCAGCGGAGCGGTTGGCAAAGGTCTACCATGCAGACGTGATAAGGCTTGAAGCTGAATATCAAGCTGCTGAAAGATATTCGCCGGAACGCGCCAAGCTATGGAACGAGGCATCTCGAACAGATAAGGACAAGGAACTCGTCCGAGACCTCATTTATGAAGAAATCCAAAAGGCCCCTAAAGACAAACGGGAAGCTTTTTCTAAGGCAGCGCTTGCTTCCAGCCCACTACTCAAAGAAGCGGTTCCTGACTACATCGCCGCCCGTTCGGAGGGTAACCCTTACGGCTATGCCCCACTTGCCAAGTCCACCATTGCTGACCTCAAGGCAGCCTTAGGTCACCTGTCACGCTTCCTAGGGGTGCCCCTTGAGGAGATTTACATGGGTGACCTGAACAGGGACAACATGCTGGTGTTCAGGGGCGAACATCTCCCCAAGCAAATTAGCAAACGTACGGGTGAAGGGTTGGCCCCCGCCACAATCGAAAAAATGATGACTGTCCTTCGCAATCTATGGCACTGGGCACAAGAACACCGAGGCCTGCCAACAGGTGTTACTCCATTCGACTTGCCCAAAGGCATCCGCAGGGAGCGCCCCCAGCCAAAGAACAAGCGACGACCGTTTGAACCCTCAGAAACGAGGAAGGTACTTTCCAACGCCCCCTCAGGTGAACTCCTTGGGGATATCTTCAGGGTCGCTCTGGTCACAGGTGCGAGGGCCTCCGAGGTTGCCAAAGTAAAGGTGGGTGACACCAAAGACGATGGGTCTGTTTTCTTCATTGGCGAGGGTAAGACCAAGAATGCTAGAAGGGTTGTCCCTGTGCCGGAGGTCGCGCAACCGCTCATTCAACGCTTGAGGAAGGCCGCGAAAGATGCAGGCGAAGACCGTCTGTTCTACATGACGCCGCTTGCACCTCAGACAGGGAATGCCAGCGCACTGTCAAAGCGGTTCACGAGGTTCCGGCGTGAGGTTCTCGGTGCGGCGACAGATGGTCAACTGGACTTTCACTGCCTTCGTCACACTTGGAGAACTACGGCCAGACGTGCAGGCCTGACCATTGATGATACACATGACCTAGGCGGCTGGGCCAGTGTGGGAAGGACATCAAACCCCTATGACCACGGATTGAACCTCGAGCAGCTTGCTGAAGCACAGGAGCGGGTAGCCTCCCTGTTGGCTATTGACGGACACCTTGAAGGGTTCTGAGGGAGGTTCGCTGTCACTCAAATCCAGTGAGGTACGACCCCCGACCTTCGGTTCAATCCGATAAAACTGAGACTCGTCGCTTCGCAGGGCCAACTTGTAGAGGCCGCTTTCTGAGGAAAGGGAGAGGGAAGGTTGTTTCTTTCCAAACAGTTGAGCAAGTCTAGTACTTTGCGCATTAGACTTCCGCAGCACTTTCCGTTCATCTTTGCCGAGGCCGCTTTCGGAGATGAGGTTGACGGGACGTGCTACCCCCAAGCCTAGTGAGGTTCGACCTCTCATGGTCTTCTCGTCCTCGTTTAGCGGCTGAGGCACTTGCCCCCGAAAAATCCCCTCACCACCACGAAGGCAGCAAGGGGATAGGTGGTCACCTACTCAAGGTCACTCTCTTTGAGCCAGCGTGTGGGCTGGGTTTGGTCTGCATTGGCCTGAGCGGCCTTTGCTTTCTCATACTCAACCTGCTGCGCTCGGTAGGCTGCATGTTCGGCCATCGCTTTGGCGGCAACCTCGGCACACGAGGGCACCCCTGAAGTCAGCTTCACGGTGCCCGTTGATTGGTTGCACTTTGGATTGAACGTCATGGCCAGCCCCTCAGATGAACCGAATGAGCTTCTGACGCACGGCCACATGCCATGAGACCATCGCCCCGTCGATGTTCACCAAAAGGCGACCATTAGAACCATCCTGAAAGGCATATCCAGCCTCCCGCAAGGCGTCCTTCACCTCCGCCGTGTTGTACTTGTCGGCCTGTTCCAAGAAGGAGGCGGCGAGATCATCAAGACCAGAGGTGTCGTTGTTCAAGAACAGTGCACGGGCAACCTCAGGCATCTTCTGGGCCTCGTGAGGGTTGGCCGCGAGGAAGGCCTCGAAGGCGTCATCGTTGGTCACCCCGAGGTTGGCCATGTGGTCCATTGCGCTGTCATAGAAGCCCTGATGCGCGGCGATGATCTGCTCAAGCATTTGGTCAGGTTCAACCTGAGCCATTGAAGCCATGCGTGACAGGGTATTCTCGGAGACCTCGCCAAGCTGGATGATCTCATCCGACGCCCTGATCAAGTCGGAGGGCATCACAGAGTCAATGAGAGCCGTCATGGCTGCTTCTCCTTCATCCCCGATGTGGAAGCCACCTTCCGAGGTGTCAGCCTCAGGGGCCTCCTCAGCGTCTCCCTGAGGGGTTCCCTTCAAGGCTTCTTGAGCGGGGTCCTTGAGGGCCTTAGGGCGCTGGGCATCCGAGAAAGTACCGTCGGGGTTTCGTACCAGATAACCAAGCTGGGCGGCGACCTCAGCGGCTGTGGGAATGCCCTCGGGTAGCATGACTTGGTCTGAGCCTTTGACTGCACGGTTGACGATTACGCTCCCGCCCTCGGTCTTTGCCGTGGCGAGAACAGAGCCTGAGGAGCCTTCGTCTTGGCCTGCGGTGTAGGAGGCCCCCTGCGTGGTGACGATGGAGGCAGACCCATCTCCGTTGCTTCGGGTTTCAAAGCCCATGCCACCGACGACGTGCTGGGGTTTGCCTCGCTGGTCTTCTTGGGCGAGGTTGCTGGTGGATGCCTGGGGGGTGCCTGCGGCGGTAATCCATTCGGACATGATATGTTCCATTCTGTTGGAGATTTGAGTGGTAGAGGAATGCGGCTGTGTCAGTCGCGTGTGATGAAGAAATCTTGGTCTCGGGCGACAGTGCGGAGACCAGCAAACATGAGGGCAGCGAGAACTTCGGCGCGGGAGATTTCTTTTCCGGTCACCTCAAGGTGCCGCTTCTGGAGAACCTCAATCACGGCCAGATGCTCGAAGCGGGCGCGGATGTTCGTCCATGCTGCCTTGTCCTGTTCCTTCCGAGAGCGGACCTTGTCAGCGATGGAAGTTTCAGCCGCGATCACCTCGGCGGGTGTCAGCGTGGCAAAGGCCTGTCGGCGGAGAAGACGCGACCAGCCATAACGGTTGTCTCGTCCCACTGCGGTGGCTTTGGTGCCCGATGGGCGGGTGTAGTTCTGCTCGAACATGGGGTTTCCTTTCGGACATAGAAAAGCTCCCTGCAGGTGGACCTGAGAGAGCGAACATGTGGATTTGGTTGTGGTGGGGGCAGTGTTCAGAACGGGAGGTCGCCATCATCAATGACGAGATCACCCGTGTACGGTTCTGCAGGCAACGCACCACGGATGTTCACCCCGGAACGGCACCAACACTTCCCGAGACCCGCGCGCTCATCTGCACATAGGCAGAACTCGACTTCGTCTTGCGCTATTGGCGTGTGAATGTGCATCGGTGGATAAAGACCAACGGGCCTGAGTGGGTCTAGCTCTTCGCCTGTCTCGCTCTGGTCTTTCTCGGTGATGGTTTCTCGGAAGACAGGCTCCAGCTTGGTTTTTTCCTTTCGAGCGGGAGACCATGACGATGGAGGCAGACCCTCAAGCACATTTTCGGTCAGCCAATCGGTGAACTGAATGGTCATGATCGGGTTGCGCCCTCGGTGCGTCTTGTTGAGCAAATCGAAGACAGCTTGGGGAGAAACCAACACGGAGCGATTGCGATTGAGGTTGCCTGAGGGGAACCTGAAGGGGGTGTCGGTGATCTTGATCTTGTCGGGGTGGGCTATCCGACCAAGGGGCCTAGAATACCCATCCTTCTTTCTGGGCGGCACACCTGCAGCTTCCATTGCGGAAGGACCATACAGCCAGATGTTGTTTGCGGTTTTGATGATGTCGATGTCCTTTCCATTGAAGGTCAAGACTTCATGTCGATGGTCATCACCGAATAGCGGTTTGTTTAGGGCGTCCATGATCATGGGGCGGTTCCTATTAATACTATAAGGGTAAGGGTGGGTTTTCTGGGGGGGGTATTAGGGTGATCATCTCCTCCGTGGGTCTCTCTCAGGCGATAGCCGTGTGGAGGTGCCCGTGAAGGTGTGTCTGATGGTAAGCCTGCAGGATGCAGGGACGCGATCAGGTGATAATCAGGTGCAGCGTTAGGCGTGGCTTCCGCTGGGAAGACCACGACGAAGTCATCCACCCTAGGGTCCAACTTTAAGGTTCAGCCCTCAGGGTCTCATTAAGGTGTTACTACTACGTATGCGGAGGGCGGATTATCGGGTCCGGTCCGGTCTGCTTGATGTTCTGCTCCAACTTGTGAAATGAACTGTCTCCGCCCTGCCACTCGGACAAGCACAAGGTAACCCGCCCAGCAACCGGAAGGTCACCGGAACGGGCAGCGTGAACCAACAGAAAGGAAACGGATGGGGTGCCCCGAGGTGAACCAGCCGCCGACACACACACTTGGGTTGAGGTCGATGGGTTGATCTGCACAAACAACGAATGGACGTCTGGTCGGTTCCTATAGGGCAAGGGTGGGGGTTAATTGGAGCAAGTCCACTTTGGGTTCAGCCCTCGGGGTCACTTGAAGGCTACTACTACGTATGCGGAGGGCGGATTAGCGGGGTTTGCCCTTCACCCCACCTGCTGTTCCAGTATCCGGTAGACCGTCGATCTTGCCACGCCCACCTCACGGGCGATCTTCGCGGGTGCCATACCATCAGCCTTAAGGGACACAATCCGGTTCACCTTCTCGGCTTCCATAGGCTTCCTGCCTTTGTAGAGGCCAGCCGCTTTGGCCTTAGCAATTCCCTCCCGCTGACGTTCCAGCATCATGGCCCGCTCAAACTCGCCAATGGCTCCGAGCATGGTGAGCATCAGCTTGCCGTTGGGCGTGCCCGTATCGAGGCCCATATCGAGGACGCGAAGGCTTGCCCCACGGGCCTCAACGGTCTCCGTGATCTCCAACAGATGCTTCGTATTGCGGGCTAGCCTGTCGATCTTGGTCACCACAAAGACGTCACCGTCTCTGAGGTAGTCCAGAGCCTTGGCAAGCTCGGGCCTGTCGGCATCAGCACCAGAGGTCTGTTCCTTAAAGATGCGAGTGCATCCTGCTGCTTCAAGGTCTCGCTGCTGAGCCTCATAGCCTGCTGTCTGGTCTACTGTCGATGTGCGGGCATATCCGACGGTACATGTCATGGTGATGCTTCATCCTGTCCGAATTGACTTAAAGGCTCTTATCGGAAAGCGTACGATAATTGTCAACACCATTTAAAAGGGACGCCCCTCGAGGGTTTCCAGAAGCGTCCGAAAGACCTTGCCCAAATCGGACGGCCCTCGCGAGAAATAGATTGTCCGAACTTCCCAAGTTCCTGTCTTACGATGACAAGAAAGCGAGCGCCTTCTTTGCTATGTTGGGGCCAGCAAAGAAAAGGATTCAGATGTTTCGCATTTTTCGTTGGACTTCAAAATCTCTCTTGACGTTGCTTCTGCTGGCGTCGCTTACCCTGAACATTGCGACGGTCACCATAAGTGGCGTGTACACGGCTGTGTCTTCTGCTGCATCTGCAGTCGGATTAAGTACCGTCGCCGCTAGGGAAGCCAGTCAGAAGATCGCGTCCAGAAAAGCCTCTCGGGAAGTTGTGCGTAAAACGTCAAAGCGAGTTTCATCAAGAATGGCGAAATCCGGGGCAAGAAATGTTGCCACGTCGGTTGGCGAGGCAATTCCGCTTGTGGGCGTAGCGGTTATTGCAGGCGGCTTGGCTTTGGAGGTTCAAGATGCTTGTGACACAGCGCGCGATATGGCGGGCTTGGAAGGGGCTTTGGATAACCCCGATGACCCGGCAGCAGGGCAAAGACAAGCAATGCAGAGTTTCAACTGTGCTGACTTGATACCTGATGTCGAAGATTTGCCGACCACAAAAGAACTATGGGCTGGAATGCTGTCTGCACCGGGAAAAGCATGGTCAGCTGCCTCAGGCTATATCGAAGACCTACCTGCTATTGACATTTCTGGTCGCTCAGAGCGCGCCCTCATTTATGCTGGTCAACGGTTGGAGTACCTTGGAAATTTGATCTGGGGCAGCGAAGAATGATACCCTACGGGGGTGACAGCGAGGGCTGCCCTATCAATCTCCGGCTCTCAAATTTTTTCGGCAAAACAAAACCAACTTTGAGTCGTCGTACCCATTGACTTGCAACCCCCGGCTGATTCAGCAATCGTATTCAAAAGTCATTTGAGAAGGTGAGTCATGAGTTCAACTGACATCAAGTCGCTTGGGTCGTTCGTTTGGTCCATTGCTGAACTGCTTCGGGGGGACTTCAGGCAGTCCGAATATGGTCGAGTGATTTTACCCTTCGTCGTGCTGCGCCGCCTTGACTGTATCCTCGAAGCGACCAAACAGGATGTTCTCAGAATGGCGGATTCCCTGCCGAATGAGATGGATGATGAAGCGCGGGATACACTGCTGTCAGGCGTGGTTGGACAGAACATCCAGCTGTACAACCTGTCCCGATTCACCTTTGCATCGCTTAAAGGGCAAGACGCAAAGGACATCCACAAGAACCTGATTGATTACATCACCAAGTTCTCGAGCGCTGTGCGCGACATCTTCCTCGACAAGTTCTTGTTCACCGACCAGCTCAAGCGCCTGAATGATGCCGGGCTTCTGTACCAAGTATTTGATATCGTATCTCAACAGGATTTACACCCAGATAGAGTTTCGAACCTAGAAATGGGTTATCTGTTCGAAGACCTTATCCGCCAGTTTTCGGAAATCTCGAATGAGACCGCAGGGGAACATTACACGCCCCGTGAAGTCATCCGTCTGATTGTCTCGCTTCTGCTGGCCAACGACACGGATGCGCTCACCGGCTCTGGCGTCATTCGCCAAGTGTATGACCCGGCAGCGGGCACGGGGGGCATGTTGTCGATTGCCGAAATGGAGATGCAGACGCTGAACGACCGCATTCGCGTCGAACTCTTCGGGCAGGAACTGAACCCCGAGTCCTTCGCAATCTGTAAGTCCGACATGCTGGTGACGGGTCATAACCCCGAGAACATCGCCTTTGGCAACACGCTCACGCAGGACGCGCACAAGGGCAAATCCTTTCACTATATGCTTTCCAACCCGCCTTATGGCGTGGACTGGAAGAAATACGCAGACCCGATCAAGGAAGAGGCCGCTGAGTTGGGCCTTGAGGGGCGCTTTGGGGCAGGTCTCCCGCGTATCTCGGATGGGCAACTTCTGTTCCTGCAGCACATGATTTCGAAGATGCGCCAAGACGAACAGGGGTCTCGCATTGGCATCGTTATGAACGGGTCGCCCTTGTTCACCGGAGGAGCCGGGTCGGGCGAAAGCGAAATCCGCCGCTGGATGCTCGAAAACGATTGGGTCGAGGCGATCATCGCCCTGCCCACCGACCTCTTCTACAACACTGGCATTCAGACTTATGTCTGGCTGCTGACCAACCGCAAGGACGCCGTGAGACGCGGCAAGGTGCAACTGATCGATGCCAGTGGGGAACGCTTCTGGAAATCCATGCGTAAATCCCTTGGGTCCAAGCGGAGGGAAATCCCGGAGGATGCCTGTAACGAGATCGCCGACATCTATGCCAAGATGCTGAACGGCAGTTCCGGCTGGGGTGAGTTCTCGAAAATCTTCGACACGACCGACTTTGGCTATCGGGAAATCCGCGTAGAGCGCCCTCTGAAGCTGGCCTTTGCTGTCACGCCTGAAGCACTCGAAACATTGCGTGAGGCGAAGCCTTTCCTCAGGCTGGATGAAGGTGTCCAAAGCCGCGTTCTAGAAGCGCTGGAGGCATTGCCAGCGGATGAGCGATGGATTGACCGAGAGGACTTTGACAGGGCACTTTCCGCGGCTCTGAAGGCGTTTGACGTCAAGGTGGGCGCACCTGTGAAGAAATCCATCCTGTCCGCGCTGTCGGAACGCGATGAGGATGCCGAGGTCTGCATCGACAAGAAGGGCAACCCCGAACCCGACACCGATCTGCGCGATCACGAACTGGTGCCGCTGAACGAGGACTGGCGTGCCTATGTCGCGCGCGAGGTTCTGCCCTTCGTCCCCGATGCTTGGGTGGATGAGAGTCACACCGACGCGCAGGATGGCGGCGTCGGGCGTGTCGGGTATGAGATTAACTTCAACCGCTACTTCTACAAATACGTGCCACCCCGTCCGCTGGAAGACATCGACACCGAGTTGAAGGCGCTGGAAGCAGAGATTGCTGGTTTGTTGGCGGAGGTGGTTGAGTGAGTGGCGCGATCATCGACTTCTTCCCGCAGACTAACCATTTGAAGGGCAATTATGTTCGTCTCGGTCTGGTGTCCCGCATATTCTCTGGCGGCACACCAGACAAAGGAAATCTCGATTACTGGGAAGGCGGCGACATTCCTTGGATCGGTTCTGGAGAGGTGAACCAGGGAATTGTGCAGAACCCTACCGCCCACATCACACGACAGGCAGTAGAGAGGTCCGCGACCAAACTCTTTCCGAAAGATTCGCTGATAATGGCGTTAGCAGGACAGGGAAAGACGAAAGGCACAGTTGCGCGCATGGGGATAGACGCATACGGCAATCAGTCTTTGGGGTGTATCTCTGACTACTCGGGGGAAAGCAGGTTTCTATACTGGTGGCTGACTTCTCTGTATCGCGAGATTCGAAATCTTTCGAGTCAGGAGACGCGCGATGGTCTAAATCAGTCAATGCTGGGGCAGATTCCCGTTCCGTTGTTTGACCTCGCGACCCAACGCCAGATTGCCGACTTTCTGGACCGTGAGACCGCAAGAATAGACCTGCTGATCGAGAAAAAGCAGCGGTTGGTGGCGTTGCTCGCAGAACGACAGGTGGAAGCCTTAGAGGCTGCCGTCCTTGGCGGGGCCAACGTGCAGAGAGGCAATGGCGGTGAGTGGTTATCCGATTTGGCGCAGGGGTGGCGCTTCATTCCGCTCAAGCATTTCGTCTCTTCCAAAGGGGGGGCAACTCCATCGAAAGACCGCGATGACTTTTGGGTCGGGGAAATTCCTTGGGTGTCTCCAAAGGATATGAAAGTGGACGTTATTGAGGATGTTCCAGATCACGTGTCAGAAGCAGCGGTTAAGGGTTCTGCTTTGTCGCTGATTCCAGAGGGTGCGGTTTTGATCGTTGTCAGAGGGATGATACTTGCGCGATACGTTCCAGTGTGTCGGCTGGGATGTGAGGGCACAATCAATCAGGATATGAAGGCACTTATTTCCGACAATCGAGTGGCAAGCAGTGAGTATTTGCAATTGATGCTTCAGGGCTTCTCATCTGTCTTGATGACGTTCGTTGAGGAAGCGGCTCACGGAACAAAAAAGCTGCGGTCAGATCAACTGTTCAATATGAAATTTCCGGTGCCACCGTTGGATGTCCAAGCTGGAATCATCCGAAATTATCTAGCAATGCGAGATCACAACAAAAGCCTGCAAGAAAAAACCAACTCCTCCATCGACCACCTCAAAGAATACCGCTCTGCCCTGATCACCGCCGCTGTCACGGGTCAGATCGACGTGACGACCTACGCCAAATCCGGCACCCCCGACCGCCACCTCGACGCCATTCAAGAGGAGATGGGCGCGTGAGTGCGACAATGGTTGAGTTCTCGGACGAACGCCACTTGAACGATCTGAAAAACGTTCAAGCTCAGTTAACCCTTTCCAACATAATGACGCCGCGCCACGAGTTCATCTGCTGCACCGCCAACGAACCCGCGCAAAGCGTTATGGAACGCGTTCCAACGGTCTTTGATGCGGTTCCCGTTATCGATTCCGCGAACGCGGCAGATACATCTGCCCCAATCATCGGCCTTCTTCATCGCGAGAAAGTCCCATTCAGAAACAAGACTATTCGTGCCTCCGATTGTCTTGATGGTTCTGCAATCACACAAGCGCATCCGTCGAATCGGAACCTCTTGGTATACATTCACGGACTGACAGGGCATCCGGTGGAGTTCGTTCAAGAAGAGGGTCAGGTCGTCGGGCTGGTAACGCCATATGACCTTGAGCGCCTTCCTGTGAGAACCGCGCTTTTCGCTCAGATCATCGATGTAGAGCGGCTGATCGGTGATCTGATAAGGGAAAGCTTTCCTGATACGGATGAGTGGGAAAGGTTAATCTCCCCGAACCTGCGCGACGAGTTGCAAAAAGGCTTGGCGCGTGCTCGTGGTGCTGAAAGTTCTGGTCATGCAATCCTCTCTGTGGGGTTCGGCGTGAAGCTCGATCTGCTCACCCATTGCTTCGACGGGACGCAGCACAGGTCGTGGGTGATACAAGAACGCCACGAAATAAGGATATTCCGTAACAACATTGCCCATGGCGCGCCGTTCCCGGATGTGATGCAGTTGCCCGAACAAGTGCGAAATCTGATACGCCTACGCACACTCATTTCAAATCGCATTGCCGAACTCAGAGATCAGCATTCATGACCGACACCCACACCACTGTCGACATCCATCAGGAAAAGGTCTTTGAGGCTCACATTGTCGCCTGCCTGACCTCCGAGCAAGGTTACATCGAGCGCAATTGCCCATCGCACTATGACATCGCCCATGCGCTTGATACGGCGCTGCTGTTCCGCTTTCTCAGGGAGACCCAACCTGAGGCATGGCAGACGCTGGAAGATCACTACAGCGCGCAGGCAGAGTCGGAGGTGTTGAAGCGTCTTGAACAGGCGCTAAAGCAGAACCCGACCCATGTCGTGCTGCGCGAAGGCATCAAACTGGTGCCGAACATCCGCTTTTCCTTGTGCTTCTTCAAACCCGCCTCGAACCTGAACCCCGACCTGACCCGCCTGTATGAGGCGAACATCCTTTCGGTGATGCGGCAGGTGGCCTATTCTGCAAGGAACAAGAACGCGATTGACCTCGTGACCTTCGTGAACGGAATTCCCGTCACGACACTTGAGGTAAAGAACCTGCTGACCCAGCAGACCTTCAAACATGCCGAACGCCAGTATCGCAAAGACCGCTCGCCCGCAGGGGAACCTCTGTTGACCTTCAAGCGGGGCGCTATCGTGCACCTTGCGGTGGACCAAGACAACGTCTCGATGACGACCCGCCTTATGAATGGGAAGACCCGTTTCCTGCCCCTAAATAGGGGCCGTGATGGCGGTGCAGGCAACCCAGATGTGCCCGGAGAGAACCGGACGGCTTACCTTTACAAAGACCTGCCGGATGGCAAAGCGGTGCTGTCGCGCGAGGTGCTGCTGGACCTTATAGGCCGCTTTATTCATCTTGAACGCGGTGGTGGCAAGGAAGTGCTGATCTTCCCCCGTTTTCAACAATTGGATGCGGTGCGGAAACTTCTGGCCGATGCGAGGGCGCATGGCGCTGGGCAGAATTACCTCATCCAGCACAGTGCCGGGTCTGGCAAATCAAACACCATCGCGTGGACCGCGCACCAGATCATCAACCTGCATGACGATGACGACAGGCCCTTGTTCGATACCGCCATCATCGTGACTGACCGTCTGGTGCTGGATAGGCAACTGCAGAACGTGATCGGCGGCTTTGCCCAAACCGATGGCGTGGTGAGGAAGATCGACGGAACCTCCCGCGACCTTAAGAAAGCCATTGAGGACGGTGCCCGCATCATCATCACGACCATTCAGAAATTCGGAACGGAACACCTCGCGGCGATCTCGGGGCAGTCCTCAAAGAACTTTGCGGTGATCATCGACGAGGCGCACTCTTCGCAATCCGGGAAGGCGGCGCAAGCAATGGCAAATGCGTTGACCCGCGAAGCCGCGAGTTCGGATGACATCGAAGACCTTATCCTTGCCCATCAGAAGGCCAGAGGTCCGCAGAAGAACATCTCGTTCCTTGCTTTCACAGCTACCCCAAGAAACGTCACGCTGGAACGGTTCGGGCGGCTTGGTGAAGACGGGAAGCCACACCCGTTCCATCTCTACTCGATGCGGCAAGCGATTGAGGAAGGGTTTATCCTCGACGTCCTGCAGAATTACACAACCTACAAAGCCTACTACCAGTTGGAGAAGGCCATAGAGGATGACCCAGAGTTCCGAGGCCGGAAGGCACAGGCACGGGTGGCCCGCTACGCCTCGCTGCATCCGAGCGCTATAGACCAGAAGGTTGAGGTGATTGTCGAGCACTTCCGACGCCATGTATCCAAAGAGTTGGGCGGCAAAGCCAAGGCCATGGTGGTCACCCAAAGCCGCGAACACGCGTTACGCTACTGGCTACAAATCAACGCCTATATCGAGGACAAGGGCTATCCTGATTTGAAGGCGCTCGTGGCCTTTTCCGGTGACAAGGACGTGGACGGTCAAACTTGGACCGAGGCAATAGCAAACGGCTTCCCGGAAACGGAGTTGCCCAAACGCTTTGATGGGGATGAGTTCCAGATACTTGTCGTCGCTGAGAAGTATCAGACGGGGTTCGACCAACCCAAACTCGTTGCGATGTATGTTGATAAGAAGCTGGCGGGGCTGCAGGCGGTTCAAACACTGGCAAGGCTCAACCGAACCCACTCTGACAAAAAAAGAACCTTCGTCTTCGACTTTCAGAACTCGATGGACGAAATCAAAGAGGCGTTCGCGCCCTTCTTTGAGGTTTCAGAGTTGGAAGAACGCACCGACCTGAACCAAATTTACGATCTCGAACAACGCATCTCTGGCTCCTCCTACGTGGTCAGCGACGAGGTCGAGCGGTTCGCCAATCGTTTCTTCAAGGGTGAGCTTGGGGACCAAGATCGGCTCGAACTGGAAGGTACGGTTCGGTTGGCCGTCGCGCGGTTCGATCTGGATGAAGATGACGCGCAAAAGGAAGAGTTCCGGCAGCTACTAAAGAGTTTTGCTCGGTTCTACAGCTTTGTTGCGCAAGTGGTGAAGCTGAGCGACCCATGGCTTGAGAAGCTCTATGCTTACTGCTCGTGGCTATCGCGCTTGCTCCCGTCACGGGATGTGCCACCGGACATCGACGTCAGCGACGATATGCTCGAACTGTCCGCTTTCCGGCTACAAAAAGAAGCGGAAGGCAGCGCATCACTGAATGCTGGCGAAACTGCCACGCTATCACCTATCAGCGAGTTCGGCGTGAACCCATATACCGTGGAAGAAGAGAAATCCCTTTCCGAGATCATCGACTCATTCAACGAGCGCCATGGCACGAATTTCTCGCGGGAGGACTTTCTGCGGTTTGAGCGCGTGAATCGAGAGGTTCTTGATGACAACATGCTGGACATGATGCGCAACAATCCGGCTGATGTGGTCTACAACGCATTCTCGCAAGCGTTCTTTCAAGGAATGGTGAAGATGTTCCAGCAGGACAACGAGATGCGCAACGTGGTGATGACCGACAAGGAAGCCCGAGAACAGGCGACTCGTCACTTCTTCAAGAGGGCGCAGAGGCAGGCTATGAGCGGATAGCAAGTACAGCCACTCGAAAATTACCAATTTTTGCAGATGACCAACTACTATCCTAGAATGTAGGAGAAAATATGACACAGTATTATCGAAGAACCGCACTTAGCCTATTGGCGTTGTCGGGTGTCTATGCGGCCCTACTAGCTTTTTTGCTATACGTCAGCGTCAGTATTGGACAGATTCAAAACCTATTTGCGACGGTGTTGTGGCTTTCGTTGACTCTTTGGTGTGGTCTTTCCGTAAAGCGAGGATCGAACAAAGCTAGGAAATGGGCGATCTTTCTATTTTTTGTCCACATCCTAGTCGGTCTTTTCATGATAGTATTTCCGAGCGTCTACGGATTGGAGCTTCCTATCTTATTTGTCGTCCTGATCTCAATATTCGGATTATTCAACGCACTGAAAGCAGGCAAGGATTAGCCTGTTCGCCCGTAGCACGGTGGCGTATGACTTTCGCTGCTTCCAATTGGTAGCGAAAAAGAGACTGGGTAGTGTATCTTATACCACACACAACTTACACCACACTAAAGTGAATTTTATTGTTTTACTTCATACACTTAAAAGAAAAATAGGGCTAACAACAACCCCTCCTTCAGGGATCGCCATTTTCGTCCCCACATGGGCCATTTCTGTCCGCTGCAAGGGAACGGCTATGCCACTGGTCAATATGACGTGGTAGGTTTGGCGAATGACGCGTCCGCGATGGGTCGCAGGGAAAATCACATTCATCGACACCAACAGGAGACCTTTTTCATGTTCAGCCTTGCCATCACCGTCTGGCGGCTTCTGGTCGCAATTGCCCGATCCTGGGAGTTGCCCGAGTTTCGCGCGGCACTGACTCTTTCCATCATGATTCTGTTGTCCGGCACCCTGTTCTATCGCAGCGTTGAAGGCTGGGGCTGGATTGACTCGCTCTATTTCAGCGCGACCACGATTTCCACCGTAGGCCTTGGCGATCTGTCGCCCCAGACGGATTTAGGCAAGACGTTTACTGTGCTCTATATCTTCGTCGGCGTGGGCGTTTTTGTGGCGCTGTTTTCGCAATTCGCACGGTCGCTGATCGGCTTTGACAAGCCTGTCCGCAAGGACAACATGGATGGCAAAAGCTGAGCCAGCACACGGCACGTGACCAGCGGTGAGTTCCGTATCCCGCAAAACGTCGAACCTGTTCGCACGCCCGCATCAGAACGGGGGTTGAAAGAGAACAAAAAGAGACCAAAATACCTCTTAACCAGAGGAATCCTCAATGCCCTATGCCCATTCCGACAAATCCGTTCCCGTGAGCCAGCCCATTCCCGTTCTCGAAAAGCTCGAAGGCGGCAAGCGCTTTGTCATGGCGAGCGAGTTCGAACCCGCAGGAGACCAGCCCACCGCCATTGCCGAGATTTCGCAGGCGATCAATGAAGGTGAACGCAATCAGGTGCTGTTGGGGGCGACGGGCACCGGCAAGACCTTTACCATGGCCAAGGTGATCGAAGAGACCCAGCGCCCGGCGATCATCCTTGCCCCGAACAAGACACTCGCGGCGCAGCTTTATGGCGAGATGAAGGGGTTCTTCCCGGACAACGCCGTGGAATATTTCGTGTCTTTCTACGACTATTACCAGCCCGAGGCATATGTGCCGCGCAGCGACACCTACATAGAAAAAGAAAGCCAGATCAACGAGCAGATTGACCGCATGCGCCATTCGGCCACCCGGGCGCTGTTGGAACGGGATGACGTGATCATCGTCGCCTCGGTCTCTTGTATCTACGGCATCGGCTCGGTCGAGACCTATTCGGCGATGACGCAGGATCTTGAGGTCGGCAAAGAGTACGATCAGCGCGCCGTGATGGCCGAGCTTGTCGCCCAGCAATACCGCCGCAATGATCAGGCGTTCCAACGCGGGTCGTTCCGCGTGCGGGGCGACAGCCTTGAGATCTTCCCCGCCCACCTTGAGGATCGCGCCTGGAAACTGTCTTTCTTCGGCGAAGAGCTTGAAGCGATCACGGAATTCGATCCGCTGACCGGCGAACGCACCGGCACGATGGAAAAGATCCGCGTCTACGCCAATTCGCACTATGTGACGCCCAAACCGACGCTGAAACAGGCGGTGATCTCGATCAAGGAAGAACTGCGCCAGCGTCTGGATGCGCTGGTGGCTGATGGCAAGCTGCTCGAGGCGCAGCGTCTGGAACAGCGCACGAATTTCGACATCGAGATGCTTGAGGCGACCGGCCACTGCAACGGGATCGAGAACTATTCGCGCTATCTCACCGGTCGCGCGCCGGGCGAGCCGCCCCCCACCCTGTTCGAATTCATCCCCGACACCGCCATAGTGTTTGCCGATGAATCCCACGTCTCGGTGCCCCAGATCGGCGGCATGTACAAAGGCGACCACCGGCGCAAATTCACGCTGGCAGAACATGGGTTCCGCCTGCCCTCGTGCATGGACAACCGCCCGCTCAAGTTTGAGGAATGGGACGCCATGCGGCCCCAGTCCGTCTTTGTCAGCGCCACCCCGGCCGCATGGGAGCTGGAGCAGGCCGGTGGTGTGTTCACCGAGCAGGTGATCCGGCCCACCGGCCTTCTGGACCCCGAGGTCGAGATACGCCCAGTCGAGATGCAGGTCGACGACCTGCTGGACGAGGTGCGCAAGATGGCCGATCAGGGGTTCCGCACACTGGTCACCACGCTGACCAAACGCATGGCCGAAGACCTGACCGAATATCTGCACGAACAGGGCATCAAGGTGCGCTATATGCACAGCGACATCGACACGCTGGAGCGGATCGAGATTCTGCGCGACCTGCGTCTTGGGGCATTTGACGTGCTGGTGGGGATCAACCTGTTGCGTGAGGGGCTGGATATTCCGGAATGTGGTCTCGTCGCCATTCTGGACGCCGACAAAGAGGGCTTCCTGCGCTCTGAAACCTCGCTGATCCAGACCATTGGCAGGGCCGCGCGCAACGCCGAGGGGCGCGTCATCATGTATGCCGACCGCATCACCGGATCGATGGAACGTGCGCTGGGTGAGACCAACCGCCGCCGCGCCCGCCAGATCGCCTATAACGAGGAGCACGGCATCACGCCGGAAACGGTCAAGAAAAACGTCGAGGACGTGCTGGCCGGTCTGTATGACGGCAATGTCGACATGAACCGCGTCACCGCCCAGATCGACAAGCCCCTGCACGGCGGCAACCTCGAAGCCGTGCTGGACGGGATGCGCACCGACATGCGCAAGGCGGCCGAAAACCTTGAATTCGAAGAGGCCGCCCGCCTGCGGGATGAAATCAAGCGGCTTGAGGCGGTGGATCTGGCCGTCGCGGACGACCCCATGGCAAGGCAGTATGCGGTCGAGGCGGCGAGCGAACAAGCCGTCAAGTCACGCGGACGGTCATCGGCTGGCCGCGCAGGGCAGCGTGGCGGGAATGTGAAGCGACGGAGGCGGTAAAAAATGAGCACCACACCTGCGCTGGAACTTGCGAGTTCTCTACGAAATGGGCTTTTGGCCTGGAAATCGGAAGACCCTCACGTCGATCGCCGCGCCCTTTCAAAGGCGATACGCGACAATTGGGATCGGAGAATAGGAAAAGCTAAGTTTGGCGGTGTTTGGTCTATTTCACTGGCAAAGACAAATCTTGCTCACCCGGCATCTACCGAAGCGTTGAAGATAGCTCGCGAGGAGTGGTCAGGGTTTACGGTCACAGTTGAGCATGCCGTTCCAATTGCCGTTCTTTTTGACGCCTTTTGGGCAGCAAACAGCGACCCCAAACTACAAGAGGTTATCGATGCCTACTTTGTCGCCGTGGTTACGAAGTCGGAAGACGAAAGGCTTCGCAAATCAGGTTTGGCCAGCAAGATGCCGCCGAATTGGAGTTGGGGCGATGACACTTTTGCGCGCTGGGCGATTGCAGGAATCTCTGTTTCAACCGCTGAACAATACCTCAAGCCAAATCACTATTGATTTCACAGGTCGCCACAATTTAGGTCGCGCCCGACCCGATGGGTGGGGGCGGGTCGCGCACATACAATCATGCATTGGTCATCCGTGGCGCGAGGTTCACCCTGCCTCACCAATACAAATCCAAACGGCGGACTGAAGCCCGCCCTACCATCTTCCGTAGACCGGGCTTTAGCCCGGGATACCCTTTGCCATTCCTCCGCACCACCCTATCCTCCCTCCCTATGCGCCCCCTGATCCTCGCTCTCACCCTCGCCGCCCCCGCCCATGCTTGGGAGGCGACCATGGGCGCGGTCTGCACCCTGAGCCACGAGACCGGTGCGGCGCGTATTCACCTCACCTATGACCCGTCCAAGCCGCTCTACACCCTTGCCATCACCCGCAAGGATGCGCCGTGGCAAGAGGCATCGTGGTTTGCGATGGCGTTCAGGGGCGCGCGGGATCTGACGATCTCGACCGAGCGCCATGCGCTCTCGGAAAACGGCCAGACGCTGAACGTGACAGACAGGGGGTTCGGCAATGTGCTGAACGGGTTGGAGTTCGGCCAGACGGCCACGGCCTTTACCGATACCCAGCGGGTCGATATCCCGCTGGACGGGGCCGCGCCCGAGGTTCGCAAGTTTCGCGATTGCGCGGGCGCGGCGCTGTCTTAGGCAGGACGCTGGGTCAGAAATCGAAGATATCTTCCAGAAACCCGCCCATCTTTTTCTTCTTGCGGGACTTGCCCTTGTAACTGTCACGGTAGTCGTCGCGATACGCCTCGCGGGCCGGCTCACGATGTTCGCGCGGCGGCGGGGGCGGTGCGGCGAAATCGGCAGAGCGTTCGATGATCTTGTCCAGTTCTCCCCGATCCAGCCAGACCCCGCGGCATTGGGGACAATAGTCGATCTCGACCCCGCTGCGATCGGTAATGACCAGTGGGGTTCCGTCTATGGGACATTTCATGCGCGTCTCCTTTTGCTCAAGGCTCATGACAGTGAGATATGGCGCGGGGGTGGAATGTCATCCGTAATACTGCGTAGCCGTGTGCCGGAACGTCTTGCAGGAGGCGGTCAGGCGGGTTGCCCCTAGACCTTGGGCGCGCGCCGTGCCAACAGTTTTACCATGCCAGAGATTGACCCTTTCCAGACACCGGACGACGCGGCGCGCGCCCTTGCGCGGCGTCTGATTGATGACGCCACCTACGGCGCGCTGGCCGTGCTGACACCCGAAGGCACGCCCTCGGTCACGCGCATTGCCGTGGCCACCGACAAGGACGGCACGCCTGTCACGCTGATCTCGACGCTGTCGACACATACGCCCGCGCTGCTGGTCGATCCACGCTGTTCGCTGCTGCTCGGGGAGCCCGAGGACAAGGGTGACCCCCTGACGCATCCCCGTATCACGCTGGACTGCCGCGCCGTTTTCCTCGATCGCGGCACGCCCGGGCACACAAACCTGCGCGCGCACTATCTTGCCCAGCGTCCCAAGGCGAAGCTTTACGTGGATTTCGGGGATTTCCGGTTTGTGCGGCTTGAATTGCAGACCGCGATGCTGAACGGCGGCTTTGGCAAGGCATTCCGCCTCACCGCCGCCGATTTGCAGCGCGCAGAATAACCGCGCGGGCGCGTTACTTGCTGACGGTCAGGCCCAGCAGACGCCAGGCCTGCATGCCACCGCGATAGTAATGGATTTTCTCGGCCGGATAGCCCGCTTCTATCATGCGCCGGATCGCGGTCGGGGATTGCCCACACCAGTTGCCGTTGCAATACAGCGCCACCGGTTTGGCCCCTTCGCAATCGAACCCGTCAAAATCAATTTCGCAGCCCAGTTCATCCAGACGATCGGCAGCTTCAGTATATGGGATGTTGACCGCGCCGGGGATGGCGCCATCCTCGAACCAGTGGCCCACACGGCTGTCGACGACAATCGCCTCGGGGTCCTGCAATAGTTCGAGCAATTCCAGTTCGCCGATCGTGGTAACGCCCGGCGCCGGTGTCATGGGTTGCACACAGAAGTTCGGGCAACTGCGCGACGTCTTGGCCCAATCGCCTTCCAGCTTGTTTTCCGTGTCCTGAATGCGCGCAATCTCGACCGGGCCGCTTACTGTTTCCACCGTCACGGACAGGATATCGGGGCGAATGCCCACCTCTCCTTCTTCGGCGAACACAGGCACAGCCGCGAGCGATGCGGCCAGAACGCATAAAAATTTCTTCATCTCAAGTCTCCTTTGGGGCTGCCCGCACCACCGGATTTTTTCAGGGCACGAGTTCCGGGAACTTGGCCACCTCGTCGGCGATGGGGCCAAAAAAGGTTTGCTCTGCCTTGTTGCCGCTGCGCAAAAGCTCTTCGGCACGGGACACGTTGGTCGCATAGAGCGCCTCTGCCTCGGGCATGGACGCGGGCGTCACGGCCTTGAGCCGGTATCCATCCGTGCGGACCCGCCCTTTGGACGAATCCGTATTGGCCCGCTGAAAGGAGTAGAGGTTCCGCCCGACTCGTGTCAGGGCCACCTCAGCCTCCCAATAGCTGGCATTGTTCGCCAAGAGCTTGGACCCGTTGCGATAGACCTGGCTGAAACAGTCGATCCGATAGACCGGCTCCACCTTGAGGCAGGTTCTGAACCCGGTGTCGAGGATCGTCACAACACGGTTTGTCTGGTCGTGGGACAAACCGGACCCGTCGGCCCCTTGCGCCAAGGCCGGTTGCGCCGCAAAAGCAGCGCAGGCAACAGATGCGGCGGCCAGATGTCGTGACAATCGTTTCAAGCCGGACCTCCTATTATCGCAGCACATGCACCGCGCATTGGGCGTGGCGCACCACGCGCGCCGCCGTTGAGCCGAGGAAATAATCGCTCAAACCCGGACGGTGCGACGCCATCACGATACAGTCTACACCGTGCTCTTCCGCCCATTCAAGAATGGTGCGCCCGGAATGGCCTTCGACCACTTCGATCGTGATATCGTCCTGCCCCGCCAGTTCGTCGCGCAGCCCCTTCGAGATATCGGCAGCGTTATGAGCAATCTGACCCTTGGGCAGTTGCTGGGCGATGTACTCTGGCACGGCCTCCATCACGGTAAGCACCGTGATCTGGGCATCGCCGTCGGACAGCAAGCGTGCTGCGGCAATGGCCTTTGGAGATGACGGATCATGATCCGATGCGATGGGAACGAGAATATTCTTGTACATGGTCTTTCCTTTCTGCGACGTATCCCGCCATCAACGCAGGACATGCACCGCGCATTTTGCATGGCGCACCACGCGGGCGGCGGTGGAGCCAAGAAAAATATCCTGCATGCCGGGCCGGTGCGAGGCAATCACGATGCAATCCACCCCGTTGTCCCCGGCCCAATCTAGGATCGCGCGCCCCGAATGACCTTCGATCACCTCTGCCCGGGCCGAGGGTAGATCGGCAGCAAATTCAGAGAGCGATTTCAGGATCGCAAATCGCGCCTCTTCGTGAAAGCCCTCGGGAATATAGTTCACCGCATAGGGCGGCGGTGTTTCCATGACGTGCAACAGCACGACCATGGTACCCGCCTCGGACAAGGCCCTTGCAACCTTCAACGCGCCTTCGATGTTGCGATCGTCGTCAAAGGAAACGGGCACCAAGATTTTTTTATACATGTAGCACCTTTGGCGTTTTAGGCGACTCTAGACCGCGCACCGTGCAGAAGCCTTGATACAGGTCAGGCCGGATCAACCGAAGTTCTTCACCACGTCATACATGACGGGTTCGAAACTGCGGCAGAGGTTGTTGATTTCGCGGTTACGCTTGCGCATCTCGTCGCTGCGCAACATCGCCTGAAAATCCTCGCGGCGCCGCCACTGGGAATAATTCGCAATGCGGGTCTGCGCATCATTCACGTGCAATCCGGCGGCAATGAAACCCGGCTGTTTGGAAATGAAGTTGTCATAGGCGTCCTGCAGGGCATCCAGAAGATCCTGACAGGTGCCGGGGGTCATTTCAAAGGTCGTAATGACGGTCTGAAGGTCGGCATCTTTGGTAATATGTGGCATCTGACTCTCCTTCTCTTGTCCCGACCTTAGCGCAGCCGGATCGAAACTGGCTAGGGGTTTCCTGCAGGGATCAAAAGATAGGCACCACCACCTGATCCGGAACGGCTCGCCAGAAATTAACCGAAAATTCACCATGCCACACAAATGGTTAAAGTGAGGTGACCATGGTAAGGCTGTTTCTCTTTCTCTGTGTCTGCGCGGTCCCGCTGAATGCGGGGCCGTGGTCACGCGGGGCGGGCAACAGCTTTGTGTCGCTTAGCTATGAAACACCGTTCAAGACCCCAGCAGATACGGGCTATGCGTCGCTTTATATCGAACGCGGGCTAGACGATGTTTGGACACTGGGGCTGGACGCCGGATCGGACCTCCGGGACACGAGGTTTGCGTTTCTGTTTCTGAAACGCCCGATCCAGCGGGCTGATGGCCCCTACAAACTGTCATGGGAGGCCGCCGTTGGCGCGGCGCAGCTGTTCAACCAATCCGCCCTGACCGTCCGCTCCGGCCTCAGCTTTGGGAGAGGAACGCGCTGGTTTCAGAGAGACGGTTGGGCGACGTTAGACCTTTACTACACCTTGGCCCCGGAACACGCTGTCTGGTGGAGCAAGGCCGAAGTGACCGCCGGCCTAGACCTGACAGATCGCACAAAGCTGTTGCTGCAGGCCACGGCCGAACAAACCTCGTTCGGCGGCGCGTTTCACAGTGTCGGACTGGCAGGCGCGGTGCGCCTCAGGCCCGGGCTGCACCTGTTGACCGGCGTCATCGCGAAAGATCACGCAGCTTCGCCCGTTTTGAAGGTGGGTTTCTGGCATGAATTTTCACGGCGCAAATCAAGGTGAATTGAATATTTACCCTTTTTGGCACATAGTGTCGCCAGAATCCGGCCATGGACATCATGAATACATGGGGCATGGCATTCTTAACGGACTGAGGCAGACCATGAAAACTGTTTTGAAAACCGCCCTGATCGCAGCAGTGATCACTCCCGTCTTTGTCAACACGGCTGATGCCGGGCGCCTGACCAGCGCCTGTATGCAATCGGATCGTAAAGGCGTGTCGCGCAGCCTGTGTCGCTGCATCCAGAGTGTCGCCGACCAGAACCTGTCACGCCGAGACCAGAAACTGGCCGCGTCCTTCTTCAAGGACCCGCACAAGGCACAGCAAATCCGCCAATCCGACAACAGCAGTCATGAAGATTTCTGGAAACGTTACAGAGAGTTCGGCGGGGTTGTCGCGGCCAGCTGCAGCCATTTGAAGAAGTAATCCTTCTCGCAAAGTGGTGCGCCCGTCAGGACGCACCATTGACCGAACGCTTAACCACAGGCGTCATTTTCCCGAGCCGGATTTCGGCGCTGCGGGCGTGACCTTCCATACCCTCATGCCGTGAAATCGCGGCACTGACGCGTGCCAGGTCAGACAGGGCTTCGGGCGCGACCCGCTGCCACGTCACGGTTTTCAGGAACTTGTGCACCGACAGCCCACCGGTATAGCGCGCGGCCCCCGACGTGGGCAGTACATGATTCGGACCTGCCGCCTTGTCCCCGAAGGGCACCGTGGTGTCCTCGCCCAGAAACAGCGATCCATAGCTGCGCAACCTGCCCCTCCACCACTCCAGATCCGCCGCCTGCACATGCAGGTGCTCGGGACCATACTGGTCGGCAAGCTGCGCCATCTCTTCACGGTCCGAGCACAGAATGATCTCGCCCAGCGCGGCCCAGGCGCTTTGGGCATTCTGGCGGTTGGGGTCCGGCAAATCCGCGATCATCACGGGCACCAGTGTCATGACGTCCCCAGCCAGGTTTGGATCGGTCGTTGCCAGCCAGACCGGCGAATTGAATCCGTGTTCTGCCTGCCCCACCAGATCGCAGGCCACGAACTCGGCATCTGCGGTACTGTCCGCAAGGATCATGGAATCCGTCGGCCCCGCGAACATGTCGATCCCCACCTCACCGAACATCTGGCGTTTGGCCTCGGCCACGAACTGGTTGCCCGGCCCCACCAGAATGTCGGCAGGCCGGGCCCCAAACATGCCCCCCGCCATTGCGGCCACACCTTGTACCCCGCCCAAGGCAAGCGCACGATCCGCCCCGGCCACCCCCATCGCATAAAGGATTGCCGAAGGAATCCCCACATCCGGGCGCGGCGGCGAACAGGCGGTGATATCCGCGACGCCCGCGACCTTGGCGGTGGTGATGCTCATCAACGCGCTGGCGATATGGCTATAGCGTCCGCCCGGCACATAGCACCCCGCCGCCCCCAACGGGATCAACCGTTGTCCGGCCCAAAGCCCCGGCCGCAATTCGGTCTCAAACTCTGAAATGCTGGCCAGCTGCGCTTCGGCAAAGCCGCGGATGTTATCGTGGGCATAACGGATGTCGTCGCGTAGCTCTTGGGGCACCTGCCCTGCCGCGGCCTCCATCTGGTCACGGCCCACGGCGATCTCTCCGGTCCAGCCGTCCAGCTTGCGCGCATAGTCCCGCACGACATCTTCGCCGCCGCTGCGAATACGGGCCAGCATGATCTGAACGATGTCAGCCGTATCCGAGGTATTTTCGGGCGTAAGGCCCGGTGCGGATTTCAGGTATTGGATGGTCATGTCACGGGATCCTCGGGGCGGGAAAAGGGCGGTAGGACTTGACGCCCAACCTCCATAGTTTCACAAAAGACAAATCTATCGGGAGACAGACCATGCTGATGAAAGGCGTCACCCTGCGGGGTCTGGAAGTGTTCGAAGCCTTGGCCGCGTCCGGCTCGGTCGCGCAGGCTGCCGAGGTCACGGGCCTGTCGCAACCCGCCGTCAGTCAGCAGGTCCGAAACCTTGAAAAGGCCCTTGGCACGGATCTGGTCGATCACGGCAAACGCCCGATGCAACTGACCCCGGCGGGGCGCAGTTTTCTGGCGCGCACCGAGAGCATTCTGTCGGAACTGCGGCTTGCTCAGTCGGAACTGACTGTGATGGACCTGACCCATCTCAGCACGCTGAACATGGGGATCATCGACGATTTCGACAACGACCTGACCCCGCGCCTTGTCACGGTTCTGGCAGAAAGCCTGACACGCTGCCGGTTCAAACTGATCACTGCGCCCAGCCATGAAATTACCGCCGCGATGAAAGACCGGCGCCTGCATATCGGTGTCTCGGCCAGCACCGGAGAGGTGCTGGACGGTGTCACGGAATACCCCTTGGTGCGCGACCCGTTCGTGCTGGTGGCCCCGCGTGGCAAACTGCCCGCCAGCGGCGACCGGATGCAGGCACTGCAGGGCCTGCCCATGCTGCGCTATGAGCGGGAACAGCTGATCAGCCGCCAAATTGAGGCGCATCTTGCGCGCCAGAAACTGACCTTTCCCGAGCGGTTTGAAATTGGCAGCCACCTGTCGCTGATGGCGCTGGTGTCGCGGGGGATTGGCTGGGCAGTGACAACGCCGCTGGGCTATATGCGCGCGGCGCGTTTTCACGATCTGGTCGACGCGCATCCGCTGCCCTTCAAACCATTCAGCCGTAACATTTCCCTGTTCGCAAGCGCCGACTGGGCGGACCGCGTGCCGCGTGACGTGGCCCAGACCATGCGTCGTCTGGTGCAGGGGCAGATCATTGATCCCGCGTTGCGGTCCCTGCCCTGGCTGGACGGCGAGTTGCGGGTGCTGGAGGCCTGACAGCCCCCCTGCCCCGCCTGTCCATTTGGTTTGGGGAACGTACTGCACATATGTCATTGTCATGTGGCCCCCAACCGGATTGAGAACCTCTCGCGGATCGCCTTGTCGGATGCGGTGTCCAGGTGTCCCGGATCCGGCTGGGCAAGGATCTCGCGCGCCCGCGCACTTGCCCGCATCCACGCATCGGGCCGCCCCTTTTCCGACCAAGTCACCGGCGCGTCACGGTCCGCGAAGGCCGGATAGAAATAGTCGCGCTCCATCGCGCCCATGGTCTGCATTCCGCCAAGGAAATGTCCCTCGCCCAGAACGGCCTCGACAATCGCGTCATAGCCCAGCGTGTCCTCATTCACCTCGACCCCGCGCAGGGTTCGGTAAATATGTCCCAGCATGTCATTGTCTAGCAGGAACGCCTCGAACGACGCCCCCAGGAGCGAGGCTGACATGCCTGCGCTTTCATAGATCAGGTTGCCCCCCGCCAGCCCCGCGGCCATAGCCGAGATGCCCTTTTCCATGCCAAATTGCGCATCTACCGCCTTGGCATCAGTCATCGAACTGGCCACGCCCGACACCAACCCCAGCCAGTTTGACACTTGCGCCGAGGCGGCGTTCATCACGCTGATTTCGCCACCACCGCCACAGAACGCGCCTGTCCGCAGGTCGATCACCAGGGGCCAGTTCGAAAAGACCATCGGATATCCCGGTTCAAACACGTGAACGGCGACTAGGCTGGCCAGCGTTTCCGCAAGCGACTGCGCCAGAAACCCCGCAAGAGTGGCCGGCGCAGTTGCCCCTGACTGGGCCGCGGTGATGCAGCTCATGGGGATACCGTGGTGCAAACAAGCCATCATCACCTCAACCGCATCCGCACCGAACCGCATCGGCGAAATCACCGGAGAGATGTGAGCCTTGATCCATGGGTTGCGCCCGAAACTGCCCGCGCCGTCCGCAATCTCGACCATCTCGATGATCGGCGCCACATGCTCGGCCAAGGTAAAAGACGTGGCGACGGGGCGCGTCGTGCCCCGCAACAGGGCGTAGGCGGTGTTCAGGTCAAGGCTCCATTCGTCGGTCATGTCGCTCGCGACGACACAGCGTGTAAACCAACTGACGTTTTCAAGACCATCCTGCAACCGCGTGAAATCATAGAGATCCTGCAATGTGGACGGGCGGTAATCTCCGCTTTCCAAGTCCAGCACCTGCACCGCGGCCCCGCCAGTGCCGAAATGCACCCGATCCCCGCCCACCGTGATCGTGCGGGCCGGGTCGCGCCCGTGTAATTGAAACTCGGTCGGCGCGGCGGCGATGGCGGCCTCAACCAGTGAGGCCGGAATTTGAACCCTGTCGCCGACCTTGCGCGCCCCATGTTGACGCATCTGGGAAAACAGGGGCTCGGGCACCTCGCCCATGCCAAGGCCCTCAAGCAGGCGCAAGGCGGTCGCATAGATCGCGCGGCATTCGGCCTCGGTCAAGGGTCTGTACTGTCCACCGATCTGGCCCGGCTGACAGGGATTGACCGTAGGGGGTGCAGCGCGCTGCGCCAGTTTTTCGCGACGCCCGGATCGGCGCCGTGGGGATGCAGGAATAGTGTTCATGGGACCTTGAAAGCCGCTCTCAACATCCAGATCAGAGCGTTGCGGCGGATCTGGCAAGCGTAGATTTCGAGTTTCGGGAACGGAAATTCTTACATTTCAGATTTCTTAATCTGGAAATTGCCCTTTGCCCAGCATCCGTGCTGTCGGCATGCTTCGCAAAATTCCATCGCGCACGAGGTTGCCCCATGAAATCCACCACACGCGTCGTTGTCATTGGCGGCGGCATCGCAGGCTGTTCAACCCTTTATCACCTGACACAGGAAGGCTGGTCCGATGTGGTTCTGGTGGAACGCAACGAATTGACCAGTGGCACGACCTGGCATTCGGCGGCGCAAGTAACAAATTTCGGCATGAACCAGACCATGTTAGGGCTGAAATCGCACTCCATCAAACTGTACCGCAAGCTTGCCGCCAACCCCGACTATCCTGTCGGTTACCACTATGGCGACGGGGGGATCCGGCTGGCCAATACTGAGGTGCAGATGGAGGGCTATCATCACTTTGCCTCGCAGGCCGCCGGGATGGGTGTGGAGTTCGAGGTCATCGACGCCGACGAATGCGCGCGGCGCCATCCGCTGATCTCGACCGACAACCTTGTCGGCGGGCTGTGGGATCCGCATGACGGCGATATCGACCCGGCGCAACTCTGTCAGGCGCTTGCTTCTCATGCACGAAAAGCAGGAGCCGAAGTCTATCGCAACACCCCCGTGACCGGCTTGACCCAGCACAAGGATGACAGCTGGACCGTGCACACCGAGAAGGGCGATATTGATTGCGAGATCGTCGTGAACGCCTGCGGATATCGAGTGAACGAAGTGGGGGCTATGATGGGCGTGCATCATCCGGTGATGTCGATGGAGCACCAGTATTTCCTAACCGAAAACATCCCCGCCATTGCCGAGGCAGGCCACCGGATGCCCCTACTGCGCTGCCCGATCAGCGACTATTACTGCCGGCAGGAAAAAGGCGGGCTGCTGATCGGGTTCTATGAACAGGACTGCAAGACATGGGGCATGGACGGGATCGACCCGAATTTCGTGAACGCCCTCTGCCCGGATGATCTTGAGCGCGTCATGAACGTGCTGGAAGGGGCCTTTGCCCGCATGCCTGCGCTGCGCGATACCGGCATCAGGGCCGTGGTCAACGGCCCCATCACCTATACGATCGACGGCGCGCCGCTGGTTGGTCCGATCCCCGGTAAACGTAACGCTTTCTGCATCATCGGCCTGCGCGCCGGATTAGGCGAAGGCGGCGGGCATGGCTGGCTTCTGGCGCAGCAGATCGTACATGGCGAGGCCTGCTATGACACGTGGTGCCTCGATCCGCGCCGCTTTACCGGCCACGCCAATGTGGAGCTGACTGCCTTGAAGGCGATCGAGGAATACCAGAACGAGTTCCGCTTTCACTTTCCGCACGAACACCGCCCTGCAGGGCGCTTTGCCAAAACCACGCCCCTGACCCCCGTGCTTCAGGCAGAAGGGGCTGCGTTCACCCCTGTCAATGGCTGGGAACGCGCGGATTTTTTCAAACCTGCGCCCGACTTTGCCGAGACCCACGGCTATCGTTTTAATGAGGTCTTCGATGTGGTCGCCGCCGAAGTACAGGCCGTGCAGACCGCCGTGGGCCTGACCGAGGTCAACGGGTTCAACCGGTTCGAAATCGCGGGCGACGGGGCGCGCAACTGGCTGGACCGGATGTTCTGCGGGCGTGTCACCCGCAAGGCAGGGCGCGTGGGGTTGGGCTATTTGCTGAACCACCATGGCTGTATCAAATCCGAGGCCACCATTGCCAATCTGCCGGACGGGCGCATCTGGTACGGCTCGGCGGCCGCGTCGGAATTTCACGACATGGACTGGCTGACCGCCCATGCCCCCGAGGGCGTGACCATCACCAGCCTGACCAACGACCTGACCATTCTCGTCCTTGCCGGACCGAAAGCACGGGATGTCTTGTCGGCGGTGGCGCGCGGCGATTGGTCTGCCGAGGCGTTTCCGTGGCTGTCTGTGCGCCCGGCTTTTATCGGGATTGCCCCCGCAACCGTCATGTCGGTCAGCTTTTCCGGTGAACTGGCTTACGAAATTCATGTGCCGAATGCCTCGCTTTTTGCGGCCTACACAGCGTTGCGCGCGGCGGGCGAGGCGCATGGGATGACCCTGTTTGGCGCACGCGCGGTTGAATCCATGCGGATCGAAAAAGGCTATCGTCACTGGAAGACGGACCTGATCACCGAATTCGATCCATTCGAGGCCGGCCTCGGACGGTTTGTCAAACTGGACAAGCCCGATTTCCTGGGTAAAGAGGCGCTTTTGAAACGCCAGAAAACCCCGTCAGACAAGCGGTTCGCAACACTGCGCCTTGACACCGATATTGCCCCTGCCCAACCCGGCAGTTCGATCCGCGCAGATGGCGAGGTTGTGGGCACTGTTACCTCTGCCGACTGGGGGCACCGGGTCGGGGAAAACCTGGCCATGGGGTTTCTCATGGCGACAGAGGCGCCTTTGACCGTGGACATTCTCGGGCAGCCCGTTACGGCAGAGAGTGTGGACCCAGTGCGATATGATCCCGAAGGGGTAAAGCCACGATCCTGAGATCGCAGGCATGCGTGCGGCTTAGTCCGCCAGTTTCGTGGCCAGCCCGCGCGCGCAATCTTCAATCAGGTCCAGAACACTGTCAAAATCGCGGGTGTAATAGGGGTCGGGCACCTCATCCATTCCCCGCTCGGGCGCATAGTCGGTGAACAGGCGCAGGGGGGTGGTGCTTCCAGCGGGGCGCAGGCGTTCCATATTGGCGATGTTCGATGCATCCATTCCGAGGATAAGGTCGAACCGGTCGAAATCCGCCGCCTCGAACTGGCGCGCGCGCAAATCCGAAAAGTCATAGCCACGCGCGCGGGCCGCCGCCTGCATCGGGCCATAAGGGGGCTCGCCGACATGCCAACTGCCTGTACCCGCGCTGTCGGTCTGGACGCCCGAAACCATCTGGCGGAATACGCCTTCTGCGGCGGGCGACCGGCAGATATTGCCAAGGCAGACAAACAGAACCCGCATCACACACCTCCGTGCGCAGACACAGCCGCTGCGACCCCGTCCAGCATCAGCTCCATGCGATCACCTCGCGTGACCGGCACCCCTTGCTCTTGCAGGGCGCTTTCCAGCGCGTCAGCAACGCGCCCTTCTCCGACAACAACCACCTGCTGGCCAAGCCAGTAGGGCCGCGCCGCCGCGAGTTCAGCTCCAAGCAACGCCCCCCAAAGCGTTCCGGCATCGCCTGCCCGCGCAATATAGGCCGCCAGCCGTTCGGGCCGGGCCATCGCATCGGCCAGCGCCGCGCGCTGACGTGCCTCGTCCCAATCGGCCGAGACCTCAAGCGCCGCGGCCAGTTGCGCGGTCACGAACCGTTGAAAACTGATCACTTCTCCGGCGCTGACATGCGCCCAGACGGTACTGTCCCCCAGAATGCACAGCACCCCGTCCCAGTTCGGATGCGCTGTAGCATAGCCCGCGATCGCGGCCTCGGCCCCATCGCTGTTCTGGCCATCCCAGGTGAGCGGCGGAAACAGCCAGCCGCCGCCTTCGCCGGGCAAAAGCGCCTCGGGGACGGCCTTGCATGGCAGGTTGCGGCCCTGCCCGCCGCCCCCGACCATGACGATGGGGCCGCCCGGATCGGCGACCGGCTGACGCCCCGGCATATCCCAAAGCGCGATGCCGGATTTGCGGCGTTCGGCAAGTGTCCAATGGCTCATACGTGTCTCCTTTCCGTTCGGTTTCCCCAAACCTGCGGCAAAGGTCAACTCTCCCTTGCCGCGCTTCCTGCGCATTGCCATGCTACGCACAACCGATTGTCAACATACGAGGCCCGTTTCATGAGCAGCGATAAGATTGTGATCCTCACCGGTGCAGGGATTTCTGCCGAAAGCGGGCTTGGCACGTTTCGCGACGAAGGCGGGCTCTGGGCTCAACACCGGATCGAAGACGTGGCGACCCCCGAGGGGTTTCACCGCAACCCCGATCTTGTGCATGCCTTCTATAACGCCCGCCGCGCGCAGGCCGCCGAGGCCGAGCCGAACGCGGCCCATCATGCGCTGGCACGACTGGAACGGGAACATCCCGGAGAGGTCCTCGTCGTGACCCAGAATGTCGATGGGCTGCATGAAAAGGCGGGGTCGCGCAACGTGCTGCACATGCACGGCTTTCTGGCAGGCGCGCTATGTGCCAGCTGCGACCATCGATGGCCCGCGCCGCTGGAGATGTCGAAGTCTGACACCTGCCCTGCCTGCGGCCACGCCGCGACCCGACCCGACATCGTCTGGTTCGGTGAGATGCCTTACTACATGGACGAAATATGGAGCCACCTGGCCAGTGCCGATACCTTTGTCGCCATCGGCACCTCGGGCGAGGTCTATCCGGCGGCGGCCTTTGTGCAAGAGGCCGACCGCGGGGGCGCCCACACGATCGAGCTGAACCTAGCACCGTCGTCGCGCGTGTCGGATTTTGCAGAAACATGTTTCGGGCCAGCGTCGCAGATCGTGCCGGAATGGGTCGCACAAGAGCTGTCTCGCTAGCCTGAGCATGAAAAAGGGCCGCCCCTCAGGGCGACCCTTGACCGATCATTCAGGCACAGTCGCCACGCCAAAGGCGCGGCCTGCCATTAGTTCTTTTTCATGTTGCCGTGGTTCATGTGACCACCGCCATGCATCGGCTTGCGTTCGAGGTCGACGGGGATTTCCACCGGGACTTCGCCCGCTTTTTCGAACACCAGAACGACATTCACAACGTCGCCATGTTCAAGTGTTTCGTTCAGCCCCATAAACATCACGTGGTCGCCACCACGCATCAGCATGTGTTTGCCATGGGCCGGAATGGTAAATCCTTCGGGGATGTGCAGCATCTGCATCACACCATCGGCGTTTTCCTTGTGGGTGTGCAGTTCGACTTTCTTGGAAACATCCGAACGCGCGTCGATCAGTTGATCGTCTTCGTCGCCGTGGTTTTCGATTTGCATGAAGGCGGCACCGGATTTCGACATCTTGGCCGAAACGCGGGCATAGGGATCGGTGATAACGATCATGCCTTCGGCAAAGGCGGGGGCAGCAAGGGCAAAAGCGGCCACGGCGGCCATGGTGATGGTTTTGAAGGACATGGGTCTCTCCTGTCTCAATAGATTTCCGAGATGGGTCTTGTTTTGGGGACGTGCAAAAACATGCGCCAAAAGGCGTCAGACCCGGAGAGGGGGGGCGCGCGCCGAAGTCTCGACCGGTCGAATCACCCGGAACGAAACCGCATAGGCTTCTCCGATCTTCCGCCCGCGGCTTTCGTCAGGGGCCGCCAGCGCAGGGACAGGCGCAACGGCATCCATTAGCGAAAGACTGAACTCTGGGCAGATATGGGAAGGGCCGGTTGGATTGCCCTCGGCATCTACGGGCACCATCACCGGTCCAGTGCCGATGCATAGCTCCATGAAGCCGGACGCAGTGGGCATTCCACGCGCAATCGCCATGCTGTGCCCCGTCAGAACGAGCACAGCAACCAACAGAATCGCGATATGTTGGCGCAACCTGACCATAGGTTGTATCTAAACCTTCCAGCGCCGGAGTGTATAGCGACAAAACGCCGTATCACACGCGCGCCGGCCCACTGGCCGCTTCCCGCTGAAACGATTGCGCCCCAACTTGAAGTGTGGACCGTATTCCCCTGAACAAACAGGAAAACCCCCGCCTGATGCGTCAGGCAGGGGCTTCTTCACTGTCCGATCTTCAAAAGACTTAGGCGTTTGCGGCCTGTGCCTTTGCGATCTCTTTTTTGACTTTCAGCGCGTTGGCCGACAGGTCGCCGTCCTTGGCTTTTGCCAGGAACGCGTCCAGACCGCCACGGTGGTCTACCGAACGCAGGGCTGCCGCCGAAATGCGCAGCTTGACGCCACGGCCCAGAGCTTCGGATTGCAGGGTCACGTCGTTCAGGTTGGGCAGGAAGCGACGCTTTGTTTTGTTGTTGGCGTGGCTGACATTGTTGCCAGTCATCGGGCCTTTTCCGGTCAGTTCGCAACGGCGCGACATGGGTACATCCTCGTTTTTCGGTCCACGGGGAGTGGCCCCCGTCAAAGCAAATGGGCGCCGCAAAGGCCGCGCCCGGAAATTCGTTCGGCGTCATTAGGCCGAATTGATTGGGGCGTCAAGTGATTCAGGTGAAGGAATCTTCAGACAAGCAGTGATTTATGCCATCCCATGACAAACCACCAGCCAAAACAGACAAGGCACTCACTTGGCCGGGGGGGCCAGTTCTGCATGGCGGGTAAAGGCGATGCGGGCAAGTGTCATGTGTTCGCGCCGTGCCGCGTTTTCCCCCAGATGCCGCCAATAAGTGGGCGACTTCCGTCGGCTTTTACGGTGTTTCTGGCGGATTTCCTCCACATCGACCTGCCCGGATAAAAGCTGGGACTGCACCCGTCCGAAACCACCTGCCTCGCCCAGAACCCGCGTGGCCGGATGGCCTCCGCAGCCAAGTCGGCAAATGACCAAGTTTGGGAAACTGGTCTGGATCAGATCGGCGTGGCGATGATCCAGCGGGCGGAACGGATCCATCAGGATCACCCCTTTGAGGCCCCGCTTGGCCCGGCTGGCCACATCCCCCATCGCGGCGTCAAAGCCGTCGGCGCAATCACGGTAGCGCCGGTCCCACGGCACCACTTCGGGCGCGATCGAAATCTGTGGAGATACCAGCAAGGCGTGTTGCAACCCAAGCACCTCGGCAAAGCGCAATATGCCATAGCCGCCCATGGAAAACCCGGTGCCGACAATCCGACGATAGGGGCGGACCAAGGCACCGAGGTGCGCCTCAAAATCGGCAGTTTCGGAATTGATATACCAGTCATTGAACCGCGACTGCAGATGCAGGTGGGCATAGTTCCGTTTCACGAAACGCCGCACGGGACGGGCCGTATCAAAAGCACCGTCCGGACTGACCCGTTGGCGAAAAGTCACGATCAGCTTGGGCGCATCGGCATTGAACAGGGTGGCCCGCAGCCTGTCCCCGCCGAACACGATATCGCCCTCGGCCTTCATGATGCGAGATAGTCTTCCAGCATCCGTTGCGCGGCCCCGCTCGGGGTGGCCTTTCCATTTTCCACGTCCAGCGCCAGATCCGCCATCGCCTCGCGCGCGGGGGATTGCAGAAGCCGTGCCAGCAGCCCCTGCCGCACCTCTTCCTCGAACCAGAACCGCGCCTGCGCCGCGCGGCGCATGTCCCAATGGCTGTGTTCCCGCCGCCATTGAATCAGGGTCTGCATTTCGTCCCAAGCAGTTTCAAGCCCGTTCTCTTGCAATGCGGACACGGTCATCGCCTTGGGATATCCCTCGGGATCCTGCGGACGTTTGCGCAGAAGACGCAGCGCCCCGGCATAGTCGGCACAGGTCCGCATCGCAGCATGTTTCAGGTCCCCGTCGGCCTTGTTGACAAGGATGATGTCGGCAATCTCCATGATCCCGCGCTTCACGCCCTGCAACTCGTCGCCGCCGGCAGGGGCCAGCAGCAACAGGAACAGGTCCGACATTTCCGCCACAACGGTTTCCGACTGACCTACACCGACGGTTTCGATCAGCACCACATCAAACCCGGCAGCTTCGCACAAGGCCACGGCCTCGCGGGTGCGGCGGGCAACCCCGCCAAGATGTGACTGGCTGGGCGACGGGCGGATAAAGGCATTCGGATCGCGCGACAGCCGCTCCATCCGGGTTTTGTCGCCAAGGATGGAGCCGCCAGACCGCGCCGAGGACGGATCGACCGCCAGAACTGCCACTTTCAGCCCCTTGGCCGTCAGCATCATACCAAAGCTTTCGATAAAGGTGGATTTGCCCACACCGGGCGTACCGGACAGGCCGATGCGCAGCGCCTGACGGCCCGAACCCCGCAGTTTTTCCAGCAATGCGCCAGCCATGGCGCGGTGATCGGCACGACCGCTTTCCACAAGCGTGATCGCCCTTGCCAGAGCCCGCCGGTCCTGTTTCAATATCTTGTCATGCAGCTGTGCAATATCCATGGCCGTACCTGTTTTTCCGGCGCTGCCCGCGCCTTTCGCTTGGGGTGTTTACATGCCTTGTCGCTTGCGCGCTTGTCCAGTCTCGATCCCTGCCCTGCCCCGATTTTTCCGGTCTGCGCTTCCAACCGCCGCAGTTGTCGTCAGCCTTGCCGGTCCCGCCACTTCTGAACAGCTTTGGTCGGTACACGCCTTCGGGGTGAAGGTCGGCGAGTTGAGGGTCAAGATGCAGGAAACCGGATCGACCTATCAAGGCGCGGGCAAGTTCGAGACCACGGGTCTTGTCGGCATTGTTGCCAGCATCCGGTTTGACGCCGCCTCAAACGGGCGCATCGGGCCGGATGGTTATGTGCCCAGCCGCTATGAAGGCCATATCAACACCGGTAAGCGTGTTTCGGAAACCGAGCTTTTGTTCTCTGGCGGCACACCGAAAGAGGTCAGTGGCAAACAGGATCCGGCCGTGCCGATCCAGCCCACCGACCTTGCCGGCGCGCTGGATCCCATGACCCTGATGTGGATGACCCTGCGAGACCTGCCCGCGCCGCCCGCCTGCACACAGGACGAAAAACAATTCGATGGGACGCGACTGGCGCGGTTGCGACTGACCGAACGGATTGAAGACGGGGCCGAGATCACTTGCGCGGGTAGTTATGACCGACTTGGCGGATATACGTCCGAAGAACTGGCCGAGATGTCACGCTCGCCCACCTCGGTCACATACCGACTTGAGGACGGGACGTGGCGCGCCAGCAAGGTCCGGCTGAGCTCGCGCCATGGGCCTGCCACGCTTGTGCGACGACGTTAGGGTGCCCCCTCTGGACCCGCCCTCCCGCTTGGTTGATAAGAGGCGCATGTCCCGCCTGCCCATCCATGACGCCATTGCCCCGCTGATCGACGCCCTGCGTGGCGCCGGGCGTGCTGTGCTGCAAGCCCCGCCCGGTGCGGGCAAAACGACGGTTGTGCCGCTGGAAATACTGGCCGCCGATCTGACCAAGGGCCGCATCCTGATGCTGGAGCCGCGCCGCCTTGCCGCGCGCGCCGCGGCCGAACGGATGGCGCAGACCTTGGGCGAACCCGTGGGCCGGACGGTGGGATATCGTATCCGCGGCGAAAGCAAGATTTGCCCAGACACCCGGATCGAAGTGGTGACCGAAGGGATCCTGACCCGCATGATCCAGACGGACCCCGAACTTGCGGGGATTGGCGCAGTCATTTTTGACGAATTTCACGAACGGTCTCTGAATGCGGATCTGGGGCTGGCGCTGTGTCTTGAGATTGGCGAGGCCCTGCGCGACGATCTGATCCTGCTGGCGATGTCGGCCACATTGGATGCCGCCCCCGTGGCCAGCTTGATGGGGCAAGTCCCGGTTATCACCTCTGAAGGGCGCAGCTTTCCGGTGGAAACGCGCTGGCTGGACCGCCCGCTTGCCAAGGCTGAGCGGCTTGAGGACGCGACCGCGCGCCTGATCACACAGGCCGTGGCCGAGACGTCGGGGGGCGTGTTGGTTTTTTTGCCGGGCGAAGGTGAAATCCGGCGGGTACAGTCAAAGCTTTCCCTGCCTGCAGAATGCGATGTGCGCCCTTTGTTCGGGGCGATGCCCTTCAAGGACCAGCAGGCTGCGATCCAACCGGCCAAGACCGGGCGCAAGGTGGTGCTGGCCACGTCCATCGCGGAAACGTCGCTGACCATTCAGGATATACGCGTCGTGGTCGATGCAGGACGGGCAAGGCGCGCGCGGTTTGATCCCGGATCGGGTATGTCGCGCCTTGTCACCGAACGGATCACCCGGGCCGAGGCCACCCAAAGGCAGGGCCGCGCGGGCCGGGTGGCCGAAGGGGTGTGTTATCGGCTTTGGACCAAGGGCGAGGAAGGCGGGCTTTTGCCTTTTCCCCCTGCCGAAATCGAGTCCGCCGACCTGACGGGGTTGGCACTGGAACTGGCCGTGTGGGGGGCGACGCCAGACGATCTTGCCTTTCTGACGCCGCCCAACGCGGGCGTTTATGCCGAGGCCCAGGCCCTGTTGCGGTTGCTGGGAGCACTGAATGCGCGTAACCAGATCACGGCGCATGGGCGCGATCTGGCCGCCTTGCCGCTTCATCCCCGGTTGGCCCATATGATGATTCTTTCAGGTCCGCAGGCCGCCCCCCTTGCCGCGTTGCTGGCCGCACGCGATCCCTTGTCGCGCGGTGCCCCGGTTGATCTACACCTGCGTCTAGAGGCCCTGCAGGATCTCAGGTCCTTTACCGAGCGGCGCCCCTATGGCGTGAACCGCGCCGCCTTGCACACGGTGCGCGACGAGACCAAGCGCCTGTCCGCCGCGACCCGCGACCTGAGCAAGGTCGAGAGAAGTGCTGCGGAAATGGCCGCGCTGGCCTATCCCGACCGGATCGGGCTGCGCCGCAAGGGGGACACGCCGCGTTTTGTGCTGTCAGGTGGCAAAGGGGCCGTGCTGGACGATGCCGATCCCTTGGCGGGCACGCGGCTGATCGTGGTCACCGACACGGACGGGAACCCCCGCGAAGCCCGTATCCGACAGGCCGTCGCCATCACCGAGTCCGAAATCCGCGCCCTGTTCGCCGAGCAGATCACATGGGTCGAGACCTGTGAGTGGTCCCGGCGCGAGCGTCGGGTGATTGCCCGGCGACAGGAAATGTTCGGGGCCATAGCCCTGGACGACCGGATCTGGAAAGATGTGCCTGATGATGTGACGGCACGGGCCATGATGGACGGTGTGCGGGACCTTGGCCTGACCTTTTCCGATGCCGCCCGCCGGTTTCTGGCCCGCGTGGCCCTGCTCCGCGAGGCAGGGCACGACCTGCCGGACATGTCCCAAGAGGTGTTGATGGACAGGCTTGAGGACTGGCTGCTGCCGCATATCTCGGGCATCCGGACCGCCGAGCAGTGGAAGAAATTCGATCTGCTTGACGCCCTGCGCGCGCGGCTGGACTGGTCGCAGATGCAGACCCTGGACCGACTGGCGCCCGCACATTTCACGACCCCACTGGATCGAAAGATACCGATTGATTATTCCGGTGAACACCCTGAAATCTCGTTGCGCCTGCAAGAACTGTTCGGACAAACCACGCACCCGATGGTCGGGCGCACGCCCCTGCGTGTCACCTTGCTGTCGCCGGCGGGACGCCCCGTCCAGACCACCATGGATATTCCGGGGTTCTGGGCCACGTCCTATGCCGATGTGCGCAAGGACATGCGCGGGCGCTATCCCAAACACCCTTGGCCAGAAGACCCGACTCAGGCCGATCCGACCCTGCGCGCCAAACGCCGAAAACCAACAAAATAAAGAAAATTTTGCATAAGGGTTGAAACTTACGCACCCAAATGTATATACATTGCACAGACAAAAAACGCGCAATACCAGAGCAGTTCTATGACAGACGCCTTCAAAAAGGCGCTGACCAATGTGGTTGGCCCTATCTTGCAACGACCCAAACGCCTCCAGGTGGGGGCGCTCTGCTACCGTGAGGAGGGTGCATCCAAAAAGGTTCTGTTGATCAGCAGCCGCGACACAGGACGCTGGATCATCCCCAAGGGATGGCCGATTGATGGCAAACACGCCCACGAAGCGGCCATGCAGGAAGCCTGGGAAGAGGCTGGCGTCAAGTCGGGGAATGTGTCGGACAAGATGATCGGCACCTATGATTACGAGAAAGAGCTCAAGACAGGCCTGCCCGTCACCGTGGAAACTTTGGTTTACCCAATCCGTGTAGAACGCCTGACCGACAGCTACCCCGAGGCGCACCAGCGCAAACGCAAATGGGTCAGCCCCTCCGAGGCTGCAAACCTCGTGCGCGAACCCGAGTTGAAAGCTATTTTGCGCCAATTGTAAAACTTTTGTAACGGAACTGCGACAATATCCTTGAAATGAGGGTGCACCTGCCCTAGGGCGGCGTAAAGCTGCTTGGGGGAAAATTCCGTGACCACACCATCGAACGACGCCGATCATCTGGAAACGCTTGACCGCGACCTCGACCGTTTTTCACATCTTGAAACCGCGACGCAATATGTGGCCCGCCCGATGGTGGGGCTGGGCATTGCCCTAATCTTTATCGTGGTCGCAGGACTCGTGGCCGGATTTTTCTTTGGGGATTACCCGTCAAATCTCGTCGTGATCGCGGCAGCCGGTTTTGGGGCCTATATGGCGATCAACATCGGGGCCAATGACGTGGCCAACAACATGGGGCCCGCAGTCGGCGCAAACGCCCTGACCATGGGCGGCGCAATTGTCATCGCGGCTTTGTGTGAAAGCGCGGGGGCCCTTCTAGCGGGCGGTGACGTGGTTTCGACCATCTCGAAAGGGATCATTGATCCGGCAGGGATCGCCAACGCGCAGATTTTCATCTGGGCCATGATGGCCGCGCTGATTTCTTCGGCCATGTGGGTCAATCTTGCCACCTATGTCGGTGCGCCGGTGTCGACCACGCACTCGGTTGTGGGCGGCGTGATGGGGGCAGGCATTGCGGCTGCGGGCTTTGCCGCAGTCAACTGGCCCACCATGGGCAAGATTGCCGCGTCCTGGGTCATTTCGCCGGTTCTGGGCGGGGTGATTGCCGCCGCGTTCCTGGCCTTTATCAAGACCAAGATCATCTACCAGGAAGACAAGATCGCCGCCGCCCGTCGCTGGGTGCCGGTGCTGGTGGGGATCATGGCGGCCGCCTTTGCCTCGTACTTGGCGCTCAAGGGCCTGAAACGCATCGTCAAGATTGACCTCATGACGGCGCTGACCATCGGCTTGGTGGTCGGGGCGCTGACCTATGTGATCACCGCCCCGCTGATCCGCAAGCAATCCGAAGGTATGGAAAACCGCAACAAATCGCTCAAGGTGCTGTTCGGCCTGCCTTTGGTCTTCTCGGCAGCGCTTCTGTCCTTTGCCCATGGCGCCAATGACGTGGCCAATGCGGTCGGTCCGCTGGCGGCCATCGTGCATGCCTCGGAGTTCGGGGATTTCGCCGCAAAGGTCGCGATTCCGACATGGGTGATGGTGATCGGGGCCTTCGGGATTTCATTCGGCCTGTTCCTGTTTGGCCCGAAACTGATCCGCATGGTTGGCAGCCAGATCACCAAGCTGAACCCGATGCGGGCCTATTGCGTGGCGCTGTCGGCAGCCATAACAGTGATTGTGGCGTCGTGGCTGGGACTGCCCGTGTCCTCAACCCACATCGCGGTTGGCGGTGTGTTCGGGGTCGGTTTCTATCGCGAATGGCACGCCGAGCGCCGTTTGCGCAATTCTGCCGCTCAACGCCCCGAAGCCAAGCGCATCGCGCCCGAAGAACGCCGCCGTCGCAAACTGGTACGTCGCAGTCATTTCATGACAATCGTAGCAGCATGGGTGATCACAGTGCCCGCCGCCGCGCTGCTTTCGGGGGTGATTTTCCTGATCCTGAACGCGGTCGTGAACTGAACCGATAAACACAACACCTTGGCAGCCGGGCAGCACGCCCGGCTGTTTTTCATTCAGCGAGACCACCAGGGCCCGTGCTGGGGGCCGTCGGCATCAATCCGTTCGTACCCATGGTACCCGAAAAAATCCCGCTGCGCCTGAATCAGATTGGTGGTGCCGCGCGCCTGCCGCATCGTGTCGAACCACGCCAACAGCGCTGACATGGCCGGCACAGGCACACCCGCCTGTATCGAAGCCGCAACAACCGCGCGCAGGGCCGGCACGGTAACGCGCAAACGTGTCTGGATCGCCGGATAGCGCAACAGCGCGCTGTCGTCTTCCGTGTCTTTCAGAATATCCGCCAGATCATTCAAAAGTACCGATCGGATGATACAACCCGCCCGCCAGATCTCGGCAATCCGCGACAGGTCAAGCGCCCAGTCATATGTTTGGGACGCGGCTTGCAGCACCGCAAATCCCTGCAAATGCAAGAGCAGACGGGCCGCCTCGAACGCCGCGCCAAGCACATCGTCCTGCGGCACCTCTGCCGAAAGGGTCTCGGTCAGGGACTCGGCGATCTCGGCACGCAGGTCTTTTTGAGAAGACCAACTTCGGGCACCGACGGCGGCCTCGATCCCGCTGGGCGACTGGCCGAGTTTCAACGCCTCGATCACCGTCCAGCGCCCGGTGCCTTTCTGGCCTGCCTGATCCCGGATCACGTCGACCACGGGCCACCCTGTTTGGGGGTCCTCGGCTTGAAGGATCGTGGCGGTGATCTCGGTCAGGAAACTTTGCAGCGGACCGGTGTTCCACGCCGCGAACACTTGCCCGATCTCTGAAGCCTGGCGGGCGCTAGCATCGCGCATGATACCGTAAAGCTCGGCAATGACCTGCATATCCGCATATTCGATGCCGTTATGCACGGTTTTCACGAAATGGCCCGCACCATCCGGTCCGACATGGGCAACGCAGGGGTTACCTTTGAAGTCCGCCGCGATAGCGTTCAAAACGGGATGCAGACGCGCCCAACTTTCGGCGCTTCCACCCACCATCATCGACGGCCCGTGCCGCGCGCCCTCTTCGCCGCCAGAGACCCCCATCCCGACAAAATGCACCCCATGCGCCTGCAGGTCTTTGGAGCGCCGCCGGGTGTCATGAAAATCGGCATTGCCCGCATCCACGATCATGTCCCCTGCTTCAAGCAGCGGAAGCACCTGCGATATCATGTCGTCCACCGGGACGCCTGACGGGATCATGAACAGCACAACGCGCGGACTGGACAGGGCCGCGACAAATGCTTTGAGGTCTTCACACGCGATGATCTGGCTTGAGAGCGGTCCGGCCTCGGTAACGAAATCCGCGACCCATTCAGACTCGCGGTTGGCAACAGCAACGGGAATGCCCTTTTCAGCCATGTTCAGTGCAATGGCACTGCCCATCGTTCCCAAACCATAGACACCGATATCCGCCTGTCGCATCAAGAATATTCCGCCGTATTGTTTTCGCTAACACTGCGCCGGAAAACCCCGCTCTGCAAGGGGCGCGACGCGATATCGCGGGGACCTCAGGCGCGGATTTCCTTGGGCACCAGCTTGGGAGACCCGCGCCCGGCCTTTTCCGCATCGCGGATGAGGGCCGCCACACGCGCGTTGATCGGGGCTTTCAGGCCGTGTTCCTTGGCCAGCGCTACAATCACCCCCTGCAATTCTTCAATCTCTGTCAGGCGTCCGCGCTCGAGATCCTCCCACATCGAGCTGCGGGCATAGGGATCAATCGTCAACATCGTGCGGGCGACCCGCTTGAACAGCGGCGACGGCAGGCGCAGAATCTTGGGCACAAAGCGGATCGGAACACGGCGCGACATCGGGGTTTCGGCAGCAATCCCCGCCTTTTCCAACACCCTGACAGCCTCGGCCAGTTGGTCCGACATGATCCGCCGCCATCCCATGCTGGTCAGTTGTTCGCGCAGGGTCAGACCCGACAGGGCATTGAGCGCATTGTTGAGATTGATCAGCAACTTACCCCATTGCACCGGCGCCATGTTCCGACGCTCATAAAAGGCCAGATCCGGCACGCTCAGAAACCGTGCGACGTGGCCGGGACCGCGGCTGATCTGGATGTCGCCACTTGTCCCGCGATGAAAACACCCGCCCCCCTTGGACATGACATTGAACGGCACCATGCCGGCGCGCACATCGTGATCCGGCAACATCTTTTGCAACACCTCGGCATTGCCCACACCGTTTTGCAGGCTGATGACAACCGCCTCTTTCGGGGCATGGGTGCGAATTTCCCGCGCGATGGTTTCGGTTGCCCCGCTTTTAACCGTGACCAGAATGTAGTCGGCGGTTTTCAGGCATTCTGACGTCGTCGAGATGGTGAAGAAATCAGGCGACAGTTCTTCATCGAGGTCCTGAAAATCGGTGATGGTCAGCCCCTGGCGCAGGATCTCATCCGCAAGGCGCGCACGCATCAGCAAGGTCACGCGATGCGCCCCGCGCACCAGCAAGCCACCCACGAAACAGCCCACGCTGCCCGCCCCTGCGATCACAACATGAGGTCGCGAATCTTTCGGCGCCGAAGACATCCAAAGCTCCTTTCCGGCAGGTTTTCAGGCCTGCCCAGCCATAGCGGTTCTTTGCGGCAGGATTATGATGCCCGCCGCACACACAAGCCTAGCGCATCCGCAGAGAGGGCCAAGCCGAAAGTCACTGTCCCGGCAAAACAAAAAGCCCCGCCAGAGGACGGGGCGTTTTGCTTGGAGTTGGCTCAAACCGTTATTTTCCCACGCACCAGCGCATCACGGCTTTTTGCGCGTGCAGACGGTTCTCGGCCTCGTCAAAGATCACCGAGTTTGGCCCGTCCATGACACCGTTTGTGGCCTCTTCATTGCGGTGCGCGGGTAGGCAATGCATGAACAGCGCATCTGGATTGGCATGGCGCATCAGCTCTTCGTTCACCTGATAGGGGCGCAGCTGGTTGTGGCGGCGCTCGCGTGCGGATTGTGCATCATGCATCGACACCCAGGTGTCCGTCACAACAAGATCTGCGCCCTGCACGGCCTCGATCGGATCGCGCGTGATTTCGATCTTGGACCCTTGAGCGCGGGCAAGGTCGACAAAAGCCTGCTCGGGATCCAGAACTTCGGGGCCGGTAAAGGTCAGGTCGAACCCGAACTGGCCCGCCGCGTGAATGAACGACGCACAGACATTGTTACCATCGCCGGACCAGACGACCTTTTTGCCCTTGATCGGGCCGCGATGTTCTTCGTAGGTCAGGATATCGGCCATGATCTGGCAGGGGTGGGTGCGGTCTGTAAGACCATTGATGACAGGCACATCCGCATATTCCGCCAGTTCCAGCAGAACCTGTTCTTCAAAGGTCCGGATCATGATCATGTCGACATATCGGCTCAGAACGCGGGCCGTGTCGGCAATAGTTTCACCATGCCCCAACTGCATTTCCTTGCCCGACAGCACCATGGTTTCACCGCCCATCTGACGCACGCCCACGTCAAAGGACACGCGGGTCCGGGTCGATGGTTTTTCGAAGATCAGGGCGACCATGTGATCCTTGAGCGGCTGGTCCTCGTCCGGCGCGCCTTTGGGCTTGCCGTTGCGCGCGCCCTTTATCGCCTTGGCACTTTCGATAATGCCGCGCAGCTCGGCCGCATCCGTTTTGTGGATATCCAGAAAATGGTTCATGATCCTAGTCCTTTTGCGCCGCGACCTGCGCCGCAGCCTTGTCGAGACGCGCAACCGCCTCGGAAATTTCTTCGTCAGTGATGGTCAGCGGCGGCAACAGGCGCACCACGTTGTCGGCGGCGGGCACGGTGGCGATTTCCTGATCATACCCGGCCCTGACCACGTCGACATTGGGGGTATAGCACTTGAGCCCCAGCATGAGCCCGGTGCCGCGCACCTCTTCAAACACATGCGGATGGGCCGCAACCAGCCCCTCAAGCTTCTGCCGGAACAGACCCGCCTTGCGGTTTACATCGTCCAGAAACGCGGGCGTTGCCACCACGTCCATCACCGCGTTGCCCACGGCACAGCCCAGCGGGTTGCCGCCATAGGTCGACCCATGCGTGCCCGCAACCATGCCGCTGGCGGCCTCTTCTGTGGCTAGCACCGCACCCAATGGAAATCCGCCGCCAATACCCTTGGCCACCATCATGATGTCGGGGGTGATGCCCGCCCATTCATGGGCAAACAGGCGACCGGTCCGCGCCACGCCGCACTGCACCTCGTCAAGGATCAACAGGACGTCGTTTTCCTTGCAGATGTGGGCCAGCTCGCGCAGATCCTCGTCCGCGATCGGACGGATACCGCCCTCGCCCTGCACAGGTTCAATGATGACGGCTGCGGTGCGGGCATCAATCGCGTCATTCACAGCGGCGATATCCCCCCAGGTCAGGTGCCTGAATCCCGGCAGCAACGGCCCGAACCCCTTGGTCATCTTTTCGCTGCCTGCGGCCGCGATGCCCGCCGAAGACCGGCCATGGAACGCCCCTTCAAAGCCGATGATCTCGACCTTTTCGGGATGTCCTTTCTCGTACCAGTATTTCCGCGCCATCTTGACGGCCAGTTCACAGGCCTCGGTGCCGGAATTGGTAAAGAACACGGTGTCGGCAAAGCTGTGCTCCACCAGCTTGTCCGCCAGCGCCTGCTGTTCGGGGATCTGGTAGAGGTTCGACACATGCCAGATCTTGTTGGCCTGATCGGTCAGCGCTGCCACCAGCGCCGGGTTGGCATGGCCCAGAACATTGACCGCGATCCCGGCCCCGAGATCAAGAAAACGTCGGCCATCCGCCTCGATCATCCAGCTTCCCTCGCCTTTGACAAAGCTCAGCGGCGCCCGGTTATAGGTTGGCAAAACAGATGGGATCATGGTCCTGTCCTTCATTCAGAAGCCCCGTGGTTGCCCCACGCGGGCGGTCAAGTCAACATTGTCGGAAAGTGTTGCGTATCTGTGACGCAATTTCGGATAAGGGGATGCGCTTTTCGCGCAACAAAGCAGCGCGGAATTTATCCGCGTCGGGTGCGTCGCAGGCGTCGAAGGCCGGTCAGTGCAAAGGTCTTATCCATGGCCGCTCTCTAGCGACAAGAACGGGGTTTGAGAAGCCCCAATCCGCAGATGCGGCAATTCTTCTTGCCAAGGCCTGACCGCTCGGTCAAAGCAGGTCCATGACAGATGCGCCCCAACGCCCGGCCCTGGCGGCCCTCCTGACCGTCGCGGCTTCGGCTTTCGTGGCGGGCACCACGCTTCTGGCGAAAGCGTTGGGCACGGGCGCGCTCGGCCCCGCGCTTTCACCGTTACAGATCAGCCAGGGGCGTTTCCTTTTCGCCTTTCTCGCGTTCTCGCTCGCCGCGGTGCTTCTGCGCCCAAGCTTTACCCGTCCGCATCTGGGCATCCATGTGGGGCGTTCTGCCTTTGGATGGGGGGGCGTTACACTCATGTTTGCCGCCGCCAGCTTCATCCCACTGACCGACGCGACCGCCATAAGTTTTCTGAATCCGGTCTTTGCCATGATCCTTGCCATCCCCTTCCTCGGGGAACGGATCGGGCCCTGGCGCGCCGGGTCGGCGGCGCTGGCCTTTCTGGGGGCAATGATCCTGACCCGCCCCGGCATGGGCGCGCTACAGTTCGGCGCACTTCTGGCGCTTTGCGCAGCACTGGCCATGGGTGGCGAAATGATCTTTATCAAGCTTCTGTCGGGACGCGAACGACCGTTCCAGATCCTGTTGATCAACAATGCCATCGGCCTGACCATCTCGACCACGGTGGCGGCTTTTGTCTGGCTGTCCCCAACCCCGCAGCAATGGCTGGCCCTCGCCGGGGTGGGCCTCTTGATGGCTGCGGCCCAAACCTGTTTCATCAACGCGATGCGCCTCGCCGATGCCAGTTTCGTGTCGCCGTTTTTCTACACCACGCTTGCCTTTGCCACGCTTTATGATGCGCTGATTTTCAAGGTGCTGCCTGACACGGTTTCCATTCTTGGGGCGGTGTTGATCCTGACCAGCGCCGCGATTTTGGCGTGGCGCGAAACCCGCCACAGATAAACCCACCCGGCCTTCACCTTCGGAAAGTACTCTGGGGTGAATGGGCGCCCCGGCGCCCAGAGGGGCAACGCCCCTGCCCGCCCTAGGACACCAGAACCAGCGCGAGGATGCTGCAGCTCAACAGCCCCATCCCCAACCATTCCCGGCCCGAAATGCTTTCCTTGAAAAACAGGACCGAACCAAGCACCGCAAAAATCAACTCGACCTGCCCCACGGCTTTGACATAGGCCGCGTTCTGCAAGGTGAACCCCGTGAACCAACAGAATGACCCCGCCATGCTGGTCACACCAATCCACATGGCACTGCGCCAGGCAGCGGCGACGCGCCTGATCTCGCCCGCTTCTCTTAGACGCAACCAAAGCACCATCGCCAGCGTCTGCATGGTGGTCACCGCCGCAAGAGTGACCAGCGCGCGCAGGAAAGGATCTTCGCCCGCCACCTGCAAAGACGCTCCGCGATAACAGACCGCCGAAACACCGAACAATGCCCCCGCAGCCAGCCCCAGCCCTGCCGAGGGGCTCAATAGGCGCGCCCACCCGCCTGCCGCAGCGCCCGCAGCAGGACCGGACAACACCAGAACTCCCGCGACGCCGACAAGAATTGCCCCAAGTCCCAAGACCGAAACCGTATCTCCAAGCACAACAAGACCGATCAGGGCCGTCAAAAGAACCTCGACTTTGATAAAGGTCACCCCCACGGCAAAATTGCGCCGCTTGAACAGCATCACGGTCAACACGGTCGCCACGATCTGGGCCAACCCGCCCGTAGCGCCATAGGCCCAGAACTCTGCGCCCCGCACTCCCAATTGTGCGCCGCCCTGAACCGGATAAAGCGCCAGCAATGCCAGCGCCACCGGGGCCGAATAAAGAAATCGGGCAAAGGTGGCCCCCGCAGCCGACAGTGACACCTGCGACAGGTATTTCTGAAGCATGAAGCGCACCGTCTGAAACAGCGCGGCGGCAATCGAGACGGCAACCCAAAGTTCCATGCCGCCCTTAGATCACGTGGCTACTTCCACGGCCAGAGTGGATGCGGCACGGGATCTTTTGCCGCCAAGAAATACTTGGCGAAAATCTCTCGGTAAGACCTGTAATAATAGGCGTCGTTCTGCTTCAGATACCGGTCTCGGTTCTGGCGGAACAGCTTTGGCATGTTGTACCAGGCCACCTTGGGGTGCATGTGGTGCACCACGTGCAGGCTGTTGAACAGGAAAATCCACGCCAGCGGCCCGTTATCCTCAATGATCACGGTGCGCCCACGGGCCCGCTCGTGCGCCTGATGTTCCAGAAATGTCCTGATCTTCAGAATCGACAGCGCGGCATAGGCGCTGACCAGGTAGCTCCAGACCGGCATCTGCATCACCGCAAACATCCACCACAGCACCACGGCGACCGCCGGCACATGCCACAGCCACCCGCGCAGGGCGGCGCGGTCACCGGACTGAATGGCCTGCCAGTCACAAGCAATAAAGGCCACCTGCCCCATCGCTGGTCCGATCAGCAACCGGCCAAGCAGGGTATTGTTGAAATTGTGCAACGCCTTGCGCCAGCCCGGCAGTGCCGCCCAAACCTCCGGATCCAGATAATTGGTCTCGGGGTCGTCATAAGGGTCGGTCAGGATCGAATCCTGATGATGCGCCAGATGGGTGTCGCGAAACCGGTAATAGGGGATGACCAGGCCAAGGGCCGGAAAAACCAGCGCATCATTGAGCCGCTGGTTCCGGAACGGATGCCCGTGCAGAACCTCGTGCGTCAACGAAGAATGCAGCGCGATTGCAAGCGTGGTCAGCACCATCCCGAGCGGCAGAAAAAACGCCGCCGCCCAGAGCGTACCAAGGACATAGGTGCCATAACACAAAACCAGCATAGCCAAGGTCGGCCACTCAATAGCTGGGCGGCTGCGGCGCGGATCAGACATGACGCCCCCAGCCAATAGCGGACCAGACCCGTTCGTAAATCACGTAAAGCGCAAACCCCAACGCGGTGTTCACAAGGGCCAGCTTGCCGCCAAGCGCCCCCGAGCCCGTGGCGACAAACCCCACAAGGCTCATCGTTATAAGACCCAACAGGTTCCAGATAACCGCCTTGGTCAGAGATCTCTTCCGACTGTCCATGCCATGTCCGTTTTTGTTAACTTCACAAAACCGTTACCTGACATGCGGTCCGCGCGGCAGTCGGAATGTAATTCACAAAATCCCCGTTTGGTGATAAAATTGAACATATGAGCAATAATATCGACAAGCGCCTGCGGGCAATGCGGTTCCGGCAACGGCTCGACAGCGCCATGCGCGATAAATCTGTCAGCCAGAGCGCCCTTGCCCGCCAGATCGGGGTCGACCGGTCGACCATCTCGCAACTTCTGAAAGACAAAGGCGCACGCCTGCCGAATGCACAGGTGGTCGGGGAGTGCGCCGCTGCGCTTGGCGTCTCTGCGGACTGGTTGCTGTCGCTCACTGACCGGCCGGAAAGCGCGGCCGACATCCTTGCCAATTCGCTGACCCTGACCGAAGCTCCCCGCGCCCTTGTCGATGAACAGATCTTTGAATGGCACCTCGAGGCCGCGGGTTACAAGATCCGCCACGTCCCTGCCGGTCTGCCCGACATGCTCAAAACCCGCGACGTGCTCGAATGGGAATACTCCCCCCATCTCGGGCGCACCACCCGACAGGCGATCGGCGCCTCCGAGGACCGGCTCAACTGGATGCGGGCAAGCCAGTCGGATTACGAGATCGCCGTTCCCCTGCACGAACTCTACTCTTTCGCAACAGGGAGCGGCTATTACACCGGCCTGCCCCTCCCTCTGCGGCAGGCCCAATTACGCCACATGTCGGACCTCTGCACCCAACTCTATCCGCGCCTGCGCCTCTACCTGTTCGATGCCCGCCAGCTGTTCTCGGCCCCGATCACCGTGTTCGGCCCGCTGCTTGCGGTGCTTTACATTGGTCGCAACTACCTGGCCTTCCGTGATGTCGAACGCATCCAGAGCTTCACCGCCCATTTCGACAACCTTGTCCGCAGCGCCACGATCACGGCCCGCAAACTGCCCGAACATATCGCGGATCTGCAAACCCGCATCTGAGACCCGACCAAGCGACTTTTTTCTTGGGAAAAAATACCTCGGGGTGAATTGGCCCCTTGCGGAGCCAAGAGGGGCAGCCCCCCCGCCCTTTCCGGTCTCAGACCTTCGGGTCGGGATTGACGGTATGCCCGTCCACAGCGATCACCTGCCCGGACACGGCGGCTGATGCGTCCGATCCTAGAAACACCGCCATATCCGCAATTTCGCGCGCCTGCACGAACCGACCCAGCGACGTCCCGCTGGCATAGCCCTGATAGACCGCATCGCGCGTCATGCCTTTGGCCGCGGCCTCGCGCTCCAGAACACCTTCCATACGCTCACCCTCTACCGACCCCGGGCAAATCACGTTGCACCGAATGTCAAAATTGCCCAGTTCCATCGCCAGCGTCTTGGCCAGCCCGATCACCGCCCATTTCGCCGCCGCATAAGGAGACCGGTACGGATACCCGTGCTGCCCCGCCGTGGAAGAGGTGACAATGATCGACCCGCACCGCGCCGCCTTCATCATCGGCACCGCGTGTTTCGTTGCCAGAAACGCGCCCTCCAGATTGACCGCCACGCAGGACCGCCAGTCCTCAAGGGTGATGTCCTCGACCGCCGCCGTCGGTCCGGCCACGCCCGCATTGGCACAAAGCACATCCAACCCGCCCCAGACGCGCCCCACCTCGGCAAACATCGCCGCCATCTGCGCCTCATCGGCCACGTCCACATGACTGCGCCGCCAATGAACCGGCACAGAGGAGAGAGCCGCCGGGTTCAGATCACTGACCCAGACGTCATAGCCCGCCATATCAAAGGCGTCGCCCATCGCGCGCCCGATCCCCGACGCCCCTGCCGTGATCAGGACGCGTCGCCTGTCCGCCAACGTCACCGGGGCTGCCCCACATAGCGCCCGACTCCTTCAGGGGCCGGCAGACTGGCTTGCGCGGTCGAAATCATCGCTAGGTTGGCGGCAATCTCGGGGCTGAACGGTGCGGGCCGCCGCGTTTCAAGGCTGACATGGATCAGGATATGCTCGCCCGTCGCCAACAGTTTGTCGCCCGCGTACATCTCGTGCCAAAGGTGCATCTTCTTGCCTTCCGCCATCAAGACGCGGGTGCGCACCTCGATCCGCGCGCCCAGATGGGTCTCGTCGATATGGCGGATATGCGTCTCGGCGGTAAAGAAACTACCGCCGGTCGCGATATAGTCCTGATCACAGCCGATGATTTCCATCAACCGGTCCGAGGCATCGGCGAAGGCATGCAGATAGCGGCTCTCGGTCATATGGCCATTATAGTCCAGCCAGTCGATCGGCACCGCGCGCGACACTGTTACGAGGGGTTGCGAGGGGTCGGCAATATCCGCCGCCTTGCGCACCATCCCGGCCTCTGCGGCCAGTTTGACGTCATGCTGGTTCAGAATAGCCCCAGAGGCCCAGTTTTGCGCCTTAAGCGCGCGCATCATCGCCACAAGGTTATTGTCGCGGATGCGTTCCATCTCGCGGATATCCAGGTGGCCCGACTGCGCGTCCGATTGCCCTGCGATCAAATCGACCAACTCGTCATTGAATTCGGGCACGTCCATCAGCTTGGTCCAGGGCCATTTCAGCGCCGGACCAAACTGCGCCATGAAATGCTTCATGCCTGCCTCGCCACCGGCCACGCGATAGGTGTCAAACAGCCCCATTTGCGCCCAGCGAATGCCAAACCCCATGCGGATCGACTCGTCGATCTCTTCCGTGGTGGCCACTCCGTCCTTGACCAGCCACAGCGCCTCGCGCCAGACCGCCTCAAGGAACCGGTCCGCAATATGTGCGTCGATTTCCTTGCGCACATGCAGCGGATACATACCCACACCCGACAGTACTTCTTTTGCGCGCGCCACAAGGGCCGGGTCGGTTTGCGCGCTGGGGACGACTTCGACCAGCGGCATCAGGTACACGGGGTTGAATGGATGGGTCACCATGATCTGCGCAGGGCGCGGGGCGACCTCTTGCAACTCACTGGGTTTGAACCCGCTGGTGGAGGACCCGATCACGGCATCTTCGGAACAGGCTGCTTGCAACTCCGCATAGATCTTCTGTTTCAGGTCCAGCCGTTCCGGCACGCTTTCCTGTATCCACGCGGCACCTTCCACTGCCTCGGCAATGGTCTCATGAAAGCTCAACGCCCCCTCTGCGGGCATCGCCGCATCACTCAGGCCCGGCATCGAGCGGCGCGCATTGTCCAGCACCTCTCCGATCTTGCGCCCGGCTTCGGGGTCGGGGTCAAACACCCTTACATTCCAGCCGTTCAACAGGAACCGCGCGGCCCATCCGCCACCGATCACACCACCACCGATAATTGCCGCTACGCGTAGCATCGCACACCTCTCTCGTTCATGAAAAGGCGAGCGTCATCATCCCCATGAAGCTGTGCATCCACCCGCCTAGAAACACCACCTTGGCAATTTTGCCAGGGCTCCACATTTTCCGTAGCATCAGGGCCAAGCCAGACCCGGCCCCGATCAGAACATTTCCCAAAAACGCCGCGACGACCATCCCGGACGAAGGCGGAAGGTTGCCGCCTTGCGGCACTTCGACGGCAACGAAGAGAAAAAGCAGCGTCGTCACAACGCCCAAGGCAATCGCGGCCAGCGACCCTTTCCACCACGCTGCGTCGGACTGAAGACAGGCCGCCATCGACAAAACGAAAGCGAATAGCAGGGATAGGAAGAATACGAATGTCATGAAACACGTCTATAGCCCCCCTATTTTCTTCAACCCACGTACTGGTTTCATCTTGCCAAAAATACTCCGGGGGTGTGGGGGCTGGCCCCCACTCCGCCCCGTGACACTCTCACTTTGCCACCGGCGCGCGTTTCACCAACCCCAGTCTCTCGCGCACGGCTTCGGGGCCGATCACCTTGGCCCCCATGCCTTCGATGATGCCCACGGCGCGTTCAACCAGTTGATAGTTCTCGGCCAGCACGCCCTTGTCGAGCCACAGGTTGTCCTCAAGCCCAACCCGCACATTGCCCCCCGCCAAGATAGCGGCGGCCACATAGGCCATCTGGTCCCGTCCTAGCGAAAACGCCGACCAGTCCCAATCCGACGGCACGTTGTTGACCATCGCCATAAAGGTATTGAGATCATTCGGCGCGCCCCAGGGTACGCCCATGCAGAGCTGCACCAAAGCGGGCGAGGTCAGGATGCCTTCCCTGACCAGTTGCGTCGCGAACCACAGGTGGCCTGTATCAAACGCCTCGATCTCGGGTTTGACGCCCAGATCGGTCATCATCTGTCCCATGGCACGCAACATGCCGGGGGTGTTGGTCATCACGTAGTCAGCCTCGGCAAAGTTCATCGTGCCGCAATCCAGCGTGCAGATCTCGGGCAGGCATTCCGCGATATGGGCCATGCGCGCGGTCGCGCCGATCATATCGGTGCCCGTCTCGTTCACTGGCAGCGGGTTTTCGACATCGCCAAACACGATGTCGCCGCCCATCCCCGCGGTCAGGTTCAGCACCACATCCGTGTCGCTGTCGCGAATCCTGTCCGTGACCTCGCGATAGAGGCCCAAATCGCGGCTCGGCGCGCCTGTTTCAGGATCACGCACGTGGCAATGCACCACCGCAGCCCCCGCTTTGGCGGCGGCAATCGCGCTTTCTGCGATCTGCGCGGGCGAGCGTGGCACATGCGGGCTGCGATCCTGCGTGCCGCCCGATCCGGTCACGGCGCAGGTGATAAAGACCTCTCGGTTCATGTGAAGGGGCATGGCAATTCCTTTCTGTCGTTGCCCGCAAGCATGATCAGGATTGCGCCGCATCACTTTCCATTTTACGAAGTAAATTTGATGGTAAGCGCAACAAACATCTTCCAGCACAGCGATAGGGCCCTGAACACGGCAGTTCTGGTGCTGGATGACTGCAACACGTTGAGCTTTGCCGCGGCTGTCGATCCGATGCGCGCCACCAATCGCAGGGCCGGAAAAACGCTGTTCCGATGGCAGTTCTTCACTGCAAACGGATCCCCAGCCAAACTGACCAGCGGCCTTTCCATCACCGCCCCACCCTTGTCCGAGGCACATGGCGTGGATTTCTTGATCGTGGTGGCCGGCTTCAACCTAGAACGGCATTCCACCCCCGCCCTGCTGTCAAGCTTGCGCCGTCTGCACCGCACCGGCGCAAGTATCGCGGCGATTGATGGCGGGCCGTGGATATTGGCGCGGGCGGGGCTGCTGGACAACCAGACGGCCACCACCCACTGGGAAGACCTCGAAGAATTCGCGACCCGTTTTCCGCAGGTCACCACGCTGCGCGACCGCTTCGTCATCAGCCCGCCCTTTGCCACCTCGGGCGGCGCGGCGCCGGGGATCGACATGATGTTGCACCTCATCGCGATCCGCTTTGGCGACAACCTGGCGCGCAGGGTGGCCTCTGCCTTTCTCTATGATCCTGTGCCGCTTGGCACTCAGGGCCAGAGCATCAGCGCCACCTCACGCAAAATCCGCCGCAATCCGCGAATCGCGCCCGCGCTTGAACTCATGGAGGCCCATCTGGAAGATACGCTTTCCATTCAAGAGGTTGCAGCCCGCATGGGACTGTCCCAGCGCAGTCTGGAGCAGAGATTCCGCACCCATTTGAACCAATCCCCCCATGCGTGGTACCTGCAATTGCGGCTGGACGAAGCTTATCGTCTGGCCACCGACACCAGCCAACCGGTGCAGACCATCGCCATGGCGACGGGGTTTTCCTCGCAAGCCAGTTTCGCACGCGCCTTTCGCAAGGCGTTCGGGCATTCGGTGCGGGAAATCCGGGCAGGGTAACGCCCCAACCATCCGGCCGACACGACCCTAACGCGCAATGGCAAAGATGCCGTCAAGGTCAAGATGGTGTTCCATGTGGTCGGCCAGTGCGTCGAGCGTGGCCTCGACCGTCGCATCATAACCCGTTGCCGACACCTCTGCCCCCAGACCGCCAAGCCATGCAGCGCGGAACCCGTCATCGCGGAACATACCGTGCAGGTAGCTGCCGCAGATGCGGCCGTCGGCGCTAACCGCACCTTCGGGGCGTCCGTCGACATGGGCAAACGGGCGGTCGCGGTCGGGGCCTGTCGTCCGGCCAATATGGATTTCATAGCCGTGACACCCCCGCCCCGTTGCCGCGTGCGTCGCGCGTGTTTCGGTCAGGCGTTTGTCCGGGGTCATCTCGGTTTCGACATTCAAAAGGCCCAGCCCTTCGGTCTCTCCTGCCGGCCCTTCGATGCCTTGAGGATCGCGTACGATAGCACCAAGCATCTGATATCCCCCGCAAATCCCGAGCACCCGCCCGCCGCGCCGCGCATGCGCCCAGAGGTCAATATCCCACCCCTGTGCCCGCAAGAAGGCAAGGTCGCCACGGGTGGATTTGCTGCCCGGCAGGATCACAAGGTCCGCATCCCCAGGAATGGATTGTCCGGCCTGCACCATGGTCAGGCTGAGGCCCGGTTCCTGTGCCAGCGGATCGAGATCATCAAAGTTGGCGATCCGGGACAAGGCAAGACATGCGACCTTGAAATCCCCTGTGCCGCGCCCGTCCGCGATGTCGAGCCCGTCTTCGGCAGGCAGCTTCCAAGCCTCTGAAAAATATGGCAATACGCCAAAGCCCCGCCACTCAGTTTTCTGGGAAATATAGTCATAGCCCTCGTCGAACAGCCTAGGGTCGCCGCGAAATTTGTTGACGAGAAACCCCGCGATCATGGCCGCATCACCCGTATCCAGCACCGCCTGTGTGCCGACAATCTGGGCGATCACGCCGCCGCGGTCGATGTCACCGGCCAGAATGACCGGAACATCCGCTGCGCAAGCAAAGCCCATATTGGCAATGTCGCGCGCCCGCAGATTGACCTCGGCCGGGCTGCCGGCGCCCTCGACGATCACCAGATCATTGTTTGATTTCAGACGATTGAAGCTTTCCAGTACAGGCGCCATCAATTGAGGTTTCAGCCCGGCATAGGCATCGGCCCGCGTCGAGGTAAGGCGCTTTCCCTGCACGATGACCTGTGCGCCCGTCTCGGTTTCGGGTTTGAGCAACACCGGATTCATGTCTGTTGTCAAAGGCTTGCCACAGGCCAGCGCTTGCAACGCCTGGGCACGTCCGATCTCACCGCCATCGCGGGTCACTGCCGCGTTGTTGGACATATTCTGGGGCTTGAACGGGGCCACAGATTGACCGCGTCGGACGGCGGCACGGCAGAGGCCCGCCACCAGCAGCGACTTGCCGACGTTGGAGCCTGTGCCCTGGATCATAAGCGCGCGTGACATGGCAGTGACCTCAGATTTGTGGGGTTTGTACGTGTGCAGGACGGCGAATGTCCGTTTTGTACAAATAATTTCAGGCTTGTTTCGGCAGAAATGCCTCGACTGCGGCGGATGCGATGACCAGCACATTCCCCGTATCGGGGTTGGTCACATTCAGGCCGCCGAATACGGCGCGCACACTGGCCTGCCCCCGTGGCAGGGTTTGGGCAAGCGCGGCACAATCGACCTTGTCCGGTTCCTGAACGCCCACGGTCACAGAGACCCGCATCTGTGCGGCGTCCAAACCCAGCGCGTCGAACATCGGGATCGAGGAGTGGCGAATGGCGTCTTCGATCGCGCGGGCGGCAGCCTTGGTATAGTCCTGCCCGTACTGGTCATTGCCCATGCCCATTGCGATGATGAACCGTTGATCGCTCATGCCGCCCCCCCGAGATCCAGCGCCACCGAGATCGCGACATTGGCGATCACGATCGGGTTGCCGCCATCGCTGCGGGGCACGTCCAGCCCGCCCCTGACCGGCAGTACCGTGACCTGCCCATAAGGAAAAATCGCGGCAATCGTATCTGTGTCGATCCGTTCGGGCTGCTGCACGGCGACCTCGACCGTGATCTGCATCTCGGATTTGTCCTTGCCGAACAGCTCGGCGAGGTTGATTGAGTTGTGCCAGAGCGCGTCTTTCACGGCGCGGCGGGCAGCCTCGGTATAATCCTGACGGCGCAGGGACGACCCCATGCCGAATTCGGTGAGCAAACGTTTTTGAGCCATCAGAATCCCCCTTGCCTGTGCCATGGTCCCGTCGCGGACCGGATGTCTGGCCTGTATCTTATGGGTGAGCAGAGTGACGGGATTAACCCGTCGTGACCCGGCATCGCGCCCGCTTCGCAAGACATGCGCCATCGGGACCGTTTCCGCCAGAAGAAAATCTGATGAATGTGACAACCGGCAACGTTTCAGGAAAGACAGGAAGGCAAAGCACCGGTGATGACGGTTCAAACCCCCTTGCGCAGACTGGCCCAAAGCCTCAACCGACACGAAAAAGGGCGACCCGACAGGCCGTCCCTTTCAAGCCTTGGTATCGCGATCAGCCCGGCGTGTCCCAGATGGGCGACGTATAGGCGCGTTCTGTCCTGGTCCTCGGCACGTCCGGATTCATCACGATGTTGAAACGCTTGGCCTTGTAAGCGGTCCAGCGTGGCGTGGGAATTTCACTCACACGGGCGTCGTAGAAGGCGCTGAGAGCGGGGGCGGATTCAGGATCCTGCAACGCGCCCGTGCCGTCCAGCCAACCTTTGACGATCTGGATCCGATCAAGATTGCCCGACAGCAGATCCTTGAGGGCCGCAACAAGGAACGAGGAAGGTTGACCTTCGGAGGCCGGTTTCAGCTTCCCCCCAATCGCCCCCCTTGGCATAGCCTGTGTCGGCTGGAAGGCGGCTGAGTGTTTGTCAAAAAGTTTTCTTCTTGCGCCGTGGCCATGCCGCTATGCGTGTTCCTGCGTCAGGTGGGTCATCATACCGGCATCAGCAGACACCGCCGTATGAAGATGCAAGTCCCCCCTTCGCTCACCGATGTTTAGCTGGCCTTTTTTAGCGAAACGCCTACCGTAAAGTGTCACGCAGCGGATAAATGCCTAGCACATCAGGTGCAGGCAGAAAGGAAACGACATGATGATCACGACTGCAGTGAAATCAGTTCTATCCAAATATGCCACGTTTGGCGGGCGGGCATCCCGATCCGAGTTCTGGTGGTGGGTGCTGGCGACCTTTTTGTTTTTCGCGGTCGTACAGATCATTGATGGCGCAGTTATCCTGCCGATACTTGGATTCGAGGCGTTTCAAGAAGATGGTGGCCAGCCTCTGTCGATGATCTTTGCGCTACTGCTGATTATCCCCAATATCGCGGTTGCGGTGCGCCGCTTGCACGATACGGGGCGTAGCGGATGGTGGCTGTTGCTGGCGCTGATCCCGATCCTTGGAACCCTGATCATCCTGTATTTCTACATCCAGCCCAGCGAAGACGGCAGCAACGACTATGGCGCCCCGCACCCCCTGACCGCGTGACCGCGTGACCGTAGAAAGGCACCACACATGTTGAAACCATTTGTTTTTCTTGCGCCTTGTCTGGCGCTTCTGGCGGCCTGTTCGGACGCCCCGAGTTCCGAAACCGTATTGCGCGACCATGGCTATTCGGATCCCTATGTGCGCGGCTATCACGATGGGTGCGAAAGCGGCAAACATGACGGCGGTGACAGCTTTGCCCAGCGCAACCGGGATGGCGCGGCCTATGGATCGGATCAAGACTACAAGCACGGGTGGGATTATGCTTTTGTGACCTGCCGCGAACAGGAAATCCGTGATTTGCAGGTCGCCACGGCCGTGGGCATCGTAGCAGCGGCGGCGATGTCATCCTCCTCGCATGGGGCGGACGGGATCGATGCCCGGCAGGCCCTCAGGGGCATTGACACCAGCGCCATTCAGGCCGCGGGCTGGTAGGGTTTCGCCTTTGCAGCGCGGAATATGGTTTTGCCCTTGTGACGCTGCTGCTGCCGCCGATACAGGCTAGAGATCGGCGAACCAGTCGGGCAACACCGTGCGAATGGGCCAGCGCCGCAAACGTGTTTTCACCAGGCTATAGCGTTCGACGCGGCTGGGCCGTTTCGAGAAGAAATCAAAGGCCACACGCTCGGCGTATTTCCACGGCACCAACTCCTTGTCTTGGAACGCAAGAAAGAAATCCTCGGTCGCCTTGTCGGGGTTGCGCCATGCCTTGCCCGGCAGCCCCTTGCCCTCACCTGTGGCGACGGCGCGGCGGGCGGCGTTGGTGTCGCTCAGCACCGCGCGATTGGCATATTTGAGGTGCATCAGGTACACCCCGCGCGGCATGAGAAACGGAAAGCTCTGCAATTCTGAAGGCGGCACCCGGACTCCGTGCAGATGAAGGTCGGCAGGGATGCGGGCGGCAAAGGCCTTGCTGTAGTGGCCCGAAAAGGCCGCATCGCGCACATCGCGGAACGGCACGCCCCCGCCTGTCTCGGACAGGTCCGCAATGTCCATGCCCAGCGCGGTCAGAACCGGGGCATCGGCGTTCTGGACAAAGACATCTTCGAGGCTGTTGTAACGTCGCGGGTGCCAGCAGATCAGCTCGTCCGCGTCAGTGCGGATCACCCAGTCATGGGTTTTGAGCAAGGCCGCCTGAAACAGGTTCAGCATGTCGCCGCGTTTGCGGTCGAACCCTTCAAGATCATCGCGGGGAATGGTGATCACGCTGCTGCCGGGGCAGATTTGGGCAATGTTCGGATCCGGCCCGTGCGCCACAACATAAAGACGTTCGGGGCCAAGGTGTTTTGCGTAGTGCCGATACCATTGCCCAAGCGCCCAGTAGTCGCGGTAAACCATTGTGAGAGCGGCAATCTTCATGCCCTCAACCTGCTGTAACGGGCGGCAGATTGCAAATCTATGTATCCTGCTAACTTAACGAAAAGGCGGGCATTTCGTCGGTGGTCTTGCGCGATCCCATATCCTAACGCGATCCTATGTCCGACTCAGAATACGCTTTGGAGCGCGGGGCATCACCAGCTCATTTATTGAAAACATGCATATGACCACGCTGTCTGGCGGCTGCTTTCCAGTGTTTCTTGCGCATGCCATCCGGTTCTAGGTTGGCATATTTTCCGCCCGAGAATTTTGGCCAGTCAAGCGCCATCCCCCGCCGCACCATTTCTGCGCTAAGATCCGTACCATCGGGCAAGTAGCAAGTTGCGACAACCCTGTCGTAGGAAAGTTCCGGCTCGATTTCAGCCGTGATGGTTTTCCCCTTGCAGAGATGAACCAATTCCCATTTGGCTTTTTTACCCCAAGGGTGTTCAAGTTCTGGCGCATCAATACCGGCCAGTCTCAGACTTACCTTACCTATCCGAATCGTATCTCCATCGACGACATAACACTTGCCAGTCAGTGTGGTTTCGAGCGCAGGCTCCGACTTTGCTGACGTATGAGACGCCGTTTTTTGAGGCGGGACGGCTTTTGTCGAGCTATCTTTCCGAGGGGCACGTCGTACGTATGGCGTTGGGCTATATACAGACTTCGCTTTTTTTTGCTTCGGCGCATTAACGCCGAACAACGCTCTGATTATGATTTTCAGCAATTCACGCGCCTCGTACCTCGCTTCGCCACACACAACTTAGGAATGCCCCCCGAGCAACACCTACATCCGTGTTTTCTTGCGGCGCATTCGCTGCGCAGCCAAAGTTTGCGACGAAATTCTGTTTCCACAAAATGTTAGCAATGAAGAAACTGGAAAAATTGAGAATGGTCGCCAAAAATTTGTGATCTGCGGTCAAGCAATAGCTTTTTGTCTACGCGAACTCGACAAACGGATCTTTTTGGGGACCACAAAATAAAACCGGAGGCAACTGCGTGCCTCCGGCCTTGGATTTTCTGTTGTCCCGCGCAGGTGATGCGCGGGACAAAAGGGGCTTAGAAGTGGGCCGAGCGGGCACCGGCGGGTTTTTCAAGCGGCGGCGCGAACTTGGTCAGGTCGATACCTTCCACGGCAGACTTGTATTCTTCCATGGTCGGGGTCCGACCGAGGATCGCGGCCAATACCACGACCGGAGTCGAGGCCAACAGAGATTCACCTTTCTTCTCGGGTGTATCGCCCACGACACGGCCCTGGAACAGGCGGGTCGAGGTGGCCAGAACGGTGTCGCCCTTGGCGGCCTTTTCCTGGTTGCCCATGCAGAGGTTACAGCCGGGGCGTTCGAGATACATGATGTTCTCGTACTCGGTCCGTGCCTTGGTTTTCGGGAACATGTCGTCGAACTCGAAGCCCGAGTATTTCTCGAGGATGTCCCAGTCGCCTTCTTCTTTCAGCTCGTCGATGATGTTGTAGGTCGGGGCCGCAACGACCAGCGGCGCGTTGAATTCGACCTTGCCATTGAGCTTTTCGAGGTTCTTGAGCATCTGGGCCACGATCTTCATGTCGCCCTTGTGCACCATGCACGACCCGACAAAGCCCAGGTCCACCTTCTTGTCGCCACCATAGTAGGAGACGGGGCGAATGGTGTCGTGGGTGTAACGCTTGGACACGTCTTCGTTGTTGACGTCGGGGTCGGCAATCATCGGTTCGTTGATGGCGTCGAGATCAACCACAACTTCGGCGAAGTACTTGGCGTTGTCGTCCGGGGTCAGGGCGGGATTTTCGCCCGACTTGATCTCGGCAATGCGCTTGTCTGCCTTGTCGATCAGGCCCTGCAAGAGCTGGGCTTTGTTGTCCATGCCCTTGTCGATCATGATCTGGATGCGCGACTTGGCCAGTTCCAGCGAGCCGATCAGGGTCTCGTCATTCGAGATACAGACCGACGCCTTGGCTTTCATCTCGGCGGTCCAGTCGGTGAAGGTGAAGGCCTGGTCCGCCAGCAGCGTACCAATATGCACTTCGATCACCCGGCCCTGGAACACGTTGTCGCCATGCTGCTTGAGCATCTGCGCCTGGGTGGCGTGCACGACGTCACGGAAATCGAGGTGGTCGGCCATTTTACCTTTGAAGGTGACCTTGACCGATTCCGGGATCGGCATCGAGGCTTCGCCGGTCGCCAGCGCCAGCGCCACGGTGCCCGAGTCCGCACCAAAGGCCACGCCTTTGGACATACGGGTGTGGCTGTCGCCGCCGATGATGATGTCCCAGTCATCCACGGTGATATCGTTAAGCACCTTGTGGATCACGTCGGTCATCGCGTGGTATTCGCCCTTGGGGTCACGCGCGGTGATCAGGCCGAAGTCGTTCATGAACTTCATCAGCTTGGGGATGTTGGCCTGTGCCTTGGCATCCCAGACCGACGCGGTGTGACAGCCCGACTGATAGCCCACGTCAACCGACGGCGAGATCACGGTGGCGGCCATCGCTTCGAGTTCTTGCGCGGTCATCGGGCCGGTGGTGTCTTGCGAGCCCACGACGTTGACCTTCACGCGCACGTCCGAACCGGCGTGCAGCGTGACACCCGGCGTGGTGCCGCGTGCGTTGCGGTTGAAGATCTTTTCAACGGCGGTCAGACCCTGACCTTCGACCGAGACCTCTTTCGAGGGAGCATAGGCCGACTTGAGTTCCTGACCGAGGGTCTCGGCGGCAAATGTCTGCAGCTTCTTGCCGAAGACCACGGCGTAAGAGCCGCCTGCCTTCATGAATTCGACTTTTTGCGGAGTAAAGGCGGCCGATACGTCTTTCAGAACATTGCCGTCCGCATCCCGCAGGGTTTTGTCTTTGGTGTTGATGGTCAGCACGGTGCCGGTTGCGACCGAGTAGGCCTCTTCCAGAACAGGTTCGCCATCTTCGTCCAGCACGACATTGCCGTCGGCGTCGGTCTTCTTGACCCAGTTGTCCAGATCAATGCCGATACCGCCGGTCACGCCCACGGTGGTCAGGAAGATCGGCGAAATGCCGTTGGTGCCCGCCACGACCGGTGCGATGTTAACGAAAGGCACATAGGGGCTGGCTTTCTTGCCGGTCCAGAGCGCCACGTTGTTCACGCCAGACATACGCGACGACCCCACGCCCATGGTGCCTTTTTCGGCGATCAGCATAACGCGTGCATCGGGGTGCTGCTTCTGCAGCTCCTGAATGGCAACCTGATCCTCGGGGGTACACATGCATTTGCCGTGCAGTTCGCGGTCCGCGCGGCTGTGTGCCTCGGCGCCGGGCGACAGAAGGTCGGTCGAAATGTCGCCGACGCCGGCGATATAGGTGACAACCTTGATTTCTTCTTCAACCTCGGGAAGCTTGGTGAAGAACTCGGCCTTGGCATAGCTTTCCAGCAGGTCTTTGGCGACAGCGTTGCCGGCCTTGTAGGCCTCTTCCAGACGCTCGGTGTCGGCTTCATACAGGAACACCTGGGTCTTCAGAACTTCGGCGGCCTGCGCAGCAATCGCAGCATCCTCGCCCAGAGCCAGATCCAGCAGCACGCGAACCGACGGTCCGCCTTTCATGTGCGACAGCAGTTCAAAGGCAAAGTCCGGCGAGATTTCTTCAACACTGGCCTGGCCAAGGATGATGTCCTTGAGGAAGGCCGCTTTCACGCCTGCGGCGCTCGTGGTGCCGGGCAGCGTGTTGTAGATGAAGAAATTCAGCGAGGCTTCGCGGTGTTCGTTGCCGGTGTCCTTGATCTGGTCGATCAGTTCCGCAACCAGAGCCCCGTCGTCGATGGGCTTGGCGTGCAGGCCTTGCTCTTTGCGGGTCTCGATCTCGGTTAGGTAGTCTGTGTACAAGCTCATGACGATCCCTACGATTTGATGTTAGAAAATGCCTGGATACCGGCGCGCAAAAATCACTTTCCGAGTCGGGTCAAGCTCACTTGTATGCCGCTGTATACCAAAGCGTATGGCGTTGCAAGAATTTCGGCAAACGCCCCATCGTGGCATGATGCCCCAGTCTGTATTTCGCAGCGCGCGGTCAAGCGGCGTCGGACGGGGTCTTTGCAGGCAAACAGGCGAAAGAACGAGTCTTGTGGCGGGGGGTACCTCTGTTTTCCAAGGCTGGGAAGACGGCGGAATGGCGCAGGCTTTGTGGGGGTATCAGGCCCCGGCAACCTTAAGATGCGCATAACACCCCCACAAGGCGGCCGCGTCGTCAGTCACGAGATAGGCGTCACATGCCACTGCGGGCGCATCCGGCGCAACAGGGGCATTGAACCCGTCAAGAAACGCGCCGCGTTCGGTTTCCAAAGCAATACGCGCCACGGCCCCGCAAAAGACCAGACCCGCGCGCGGCAGGTAAAGGTATCGCAGATCCCGCGCCCATGCGCCCAGCGCCCGCGCGAAAACGCATCTGGCCTTTGGTGCCTTCGCAGCATCCGCAGGTGGGGCGTGTAATAACGTTTCAAGCCGGGCCAGCCCTCTGCCGCTGAACAGGGACTCGATTGTGGGGAACATCCGCTCCGCGTCGGCCATGACCGGGGTCAGAACCCGGAGAACCGAGGCCGGCAGGCTGGCGTGGCCCGCCTCACACGCCATGACATGCGTAACGCCCTGTGCTCCAATCGCTGCCGCGCAGATATTGGCCCCTGTCCCGATGCCGACGACAAGCCCCCACCCCATGCCCAAGCCCGCAGCGCCGTCGGTGACGGGAGCCGGAGTCACGAAGGGCAAGGCCAGCGCCATCGCCTCGAGATCATTGAGCAAGGCAACCCGTTTCACGGCCAACATTTCGGACAACGCGGCGCGATCAACTGTCCAGTTCCGGTTGGTCAACTGGGCGCCACTGCTCTCGACCGGCCCGGCCACGGCCAAACACGCGCCGGTCAGTGCCGCTGGATTGGTGCCCTCGATGTAATGGGCAAGCGCCGCGCGGAAATCGGGGAAGGCGGCGTTCTCAAGCCGCATGAGCGTGTCGGCCCGCACCCCCTGCCCGTCCGCAAGGGCAAAGCGGCTGTGCGTACCGCCGATATCCGCCAGAAGCGCCCGCATCACACCGCCGCTACACGGCGGTTTCCAGTGTCTTGAGCACCCCGAGCAACTGGGCAATCTCGGCCTCGGTATTGTAATGGCACAGCGAGATACGGATACAATCCTCAAGCCCCAGCGGCCCAAGGACATTGCCGCTGTAATGATCGGCCTTGCGGGTATGGGTGCGGATGCCCTGCTCGTTCAAAAGGTTGACCACATCGGGCGAGGCCAGTCCGTTCACCACGATCGACACCAGCCCCTCTCGGGCCGGGTTGTCAACCCCGCCAAGGATCGTGACATGTTCCATATCGCGCAGACCCGGAAGATTGCCCGTGCCGTTGATCATGGCATTGGTCAGATGGGTTTCATAGGCATGGATCGCCCGGCCCGCGGCCTCGATCCGCTGGCGGGGATCCGTTTCTTGCGAGACCTCGCCACCCAACCAGTCGAAATAGGCCACCACATCCGACATCGTGGCATAGGCACCGGTATCGCGCGTGCCGAATTCCCAGCCCGTTGCGGGGGCGTCGATCAGCTGATCATGGGGCAGCGCGCTCAGACGCTCCGAAATCCACGCCATGCCGTACCCATGGCGGGCAAACACCTTGTAAAGCGAAATCACATAGCCATCGATATCATAGGCGTCGATGTCGAGCTGCCCGTGCGCGGCGTGCTGGATTCCGTCCACAAGGATCATGCAATCGGGCGCCACCGCGCGGATGGCCGCCGCAATGGCCGCCACATCCATGCCCATGCCGGTCACGGGCGAAGCATGCAGGATCGTGGCCACCGCCACATCCGGTGTGACCAAGGCCGCGTAATCTGCCGCGGTCACGGTGCCGGTCGCGTCATCGTGGGGCACGCTGACATAGTCGAGCCCTGCAATCCCGGCCCAGCGCCGCGCGGCAGACCGGCTGGCGGGATGTTCCAGCGTGGACCCGATCACCTTGTTGCCTTTCGGCGCGTTGACACAGGCCGTGCGGATCAGGCGGAACAACAATTCGGTACCGCTCTCACCTGCAAAAAACTGGCCTGTCGAGGCGTTCATCAAGACCCCCATATCGGCCTTGGCCTTTTGGATGATGTCCACCAGCGCATGGGACGCCGGGTTATCCCGCCCCTGGTTGTCAGGGATGGCGGCAAACCGCGCCGAGGTCTCGACCACGGATTTCAAGGTTAGCGCCCCACCCGCATTCTCGAAAAAGACACGCGGCCCCTGGAATGGACAGGCGTCCACATGGGCAAAGCGGTCGCGAATGGCGGAAATAAGGTTTGGGGTGTCTTGAATCATGGTCAGGTGTCCGCGGTGCTGGTGTGTCGTTCTTGACGTGTCACGAGAGAGTTTCTTCCCCAAGGACGCCTCTCGACGTACCCCTGTCAAGTCAAAGCCTACTTCCACAAAGCTGCAGGCTTCCAGCACCCGCGATCCGGTTGGTGTGACTGAGAAATACGCAGGTTAATCGCAAGCCATCTGACGCCGCCCGTCATGACCTTCGGGAAAAAACCAAAACACCTCTCAAGATTTTGCCTCTATTCCCGATTTTTGCCCTTGTTCTCCGCACGGCAGGGCCTGTATAGCGGTCAGCGGAGACGTGGCCGAGTGGTCGAAGGCGCTCCCCTGCTAAGGGAGTATACCGGAAACGGTATCGAGGGTTCGAATCCCTTCGTCTCCGCCACCCACCATTTTCATTCAATTCTGTTGATGCTCATTCAGCCCCTTACGGGGCTGTTCTTGTTGGTTTATCTGCATTCGCTGTTGCTATTGAACTTTCTTCGATTAGACTCATTTCTGTTCATTGCGTGGTAGGAATTGTGGTATTTTATGGCTGCTCTGAGCGGAAAGTTGACGAAGAATCTGGTGCGAACACTCGGCCCTGGTCGCCATGGCGACGGGAGCGGGTTGTACCTTGTTGTTGATCCATCCGGCGCTCGGCGCTGGATTGTTCGCGTCACAGTGAAGGGTCAGCGCAATCGTGAAGGCAAGCCGTTGCGAACTGATTTTGGCCTTGGTGGCGCGGATGTTGTGACACTGAATGAAGCGCGTGACCGAGCTCTAGAATATCGCCGCCTCGCAAAGCAGGGCATCAATCCGCGCTACAACGGGCGACAGGAGATACCTTGCTTTGAAGAGATTGCGCGGCAAGTTCATATTGAACGCTTGCCGACGTGGAAGAATCCTAAACACGGCCAGCAGTGGATCAATACTCTAGCCGACTATGCATTCCCCAAAATAGGCCGTCTGCCTGTTTCTGAGATCGGTCAACCCGAAGTCCTGCAGGTGCTATTGCCAATCTGGACTGAGAAACATGAAACTGCAAAGCGGCTTGCACAGCGGATAAAGGCCGTTCTCGACGTGGCGAAGTCAAAGGGATTTCGTGACGGAGAAAATCCTGTGACCACGATCCGCGATGCTCGTGTTCTGCCGCAAGTTAAGCAGAAGGTGCAGCACCACAAGGCCATGCACTGGAAAGATGTTCCCTCTTTCTATGCGGTGATCCTCCCCCACTGAAGTGGTCCGCCCCTATAGTTGGGAAACGGAGGATCAAACATGGGAATCAAACGACACAAGCCGGAAGAGATTGTCAC